>JBGVPZ010000007.1:0-242013 GCA_045127275.1 Alistipes sp. | reverse complement strand
TTCGAAAGTTGGCAATATAACAGCCAAAGCCTCTGTTTCACGCAACTATCGCTTCCCGACACTCAACGACCTCTACTTCCTCCCGGGTGGAAATCCCGACCTACGAAAAGAGAGTGGCTGGACCTACGATGCAGGATTGTCATTCGCTGTGGGCAAGAAGGGAGTCTATTCGCTTAGCGGCTCGGCAAACTGGTTTGAGTCCTTTATCAAGGATTGGATTATATGGTTGCCTACCACAAAAGGATTCTTCTCGCCCGACAACATAAAGGATGTACACGCCTACGGAGTCGAGATGAAGGCAGATTTGGATGTTGTCCTTGCCAAAGAGTGGCAGTTGGGGCTGAATGGCACCTTCTCGTGGACCCCCTCGATAAACTGCGGAGAGCCTCGTACCCCGGCCGACCAATCGGTAGGCAAGCAGTTGCCCTATGTTCCCGAGTACTCGTCTTCGGTCACGGGTCGCCTCGCGTGGCGCAGATGGACATTTATGTATAAATGGTGCTACTACTCCGAGCGATTCACCATGTCCTCGAACGATATTTCGCTTACGGGCAAACTGCCTAAATACTATATGAGCAATATCTCGCTCGAAAAGGTGCTGGCGTTCAAGTGGGCCGATCTCTCGCTGAAAGGTACAATTAACAACCTCTTCAACGAGGAGTATCTCTCGGTGCTCTCCCGCCCAATGCCGGGCATCAACTTCGAGATATTTATAGGTATCACTCCAAAGTGGGGCAAGCATAAGTAGTATCATTTCAGGGGCTATAATCGTGTTCCGTGGGGCATCATACGGCTCTCGCTAAGTAAACCTGTTCATCCCCATCCCCTTCTCAGAGAATTTTTCGAGGATTGGACGGTATTTCGCCCGATTTTTTACGGTTTTTGATTGGGGGTGAATCGCCCTAACTGCTTCAAAATGAATATAAAAAATAAAGGAGGTCGATTGACCTCCTTATATTTTTTTGTTCTTTCGTAGTGGATAGGGGATTCGAACCCCTATGTCGTGCGTGAGAGGCACGTATCCTAGCCCTTAGATGAATCCACCATTGGTTTGACGATGCAAAGATAAGGCAAGTTTTTCGTTCCTGCAAACTATTTCAGCATTTTTTTTGAAAAAATCATGCCGAAATTCGCCAACCATCTGTTTTTTAGCACAATAAAAATTCGTCTATAACTCCTATTTTACACCTCGTCCGGGCGGTTTAGAGGGTTCAAGGCTATTTTCGGGCAATAAAAGCCGCTTCCCGCACTCCACAATCGCTGTAGTCCGAACTCGCATCATAGGGGCTCACCGTCTGCAGCCGTGCACACAACTGTTTGGCATGGCGCAGCGAGGCGTCAATTTCGGGGTCCGAGAAGTCATACAACTCCTCCGATCGCATCTTTTCGATTTCACGTTTCATGGTCTCTTGTTTTTAGACGAAAACGCCGCCGGATGGCCTCGGCCTATCGTGACTGACCGATATAGAGCTCCTTCAGATTCTTCAGTGCATCCTTCGAGATATCGAGCGTGAAGGCAAATTGCTCACCGTCGCTCAGAATCAGTTTTTGTCGCTGCACCTGGATCTGGTAGAGGTACGCCAGATTCACGATATACTTCTTGCCTACACGGGCAAAGATCGAGGCCTGATCCTTCAGACGCTCGCTGAGCACCTGCTGCATGTGGGTCAGATTCATGCAAATGACCCCTTTGAGTTGGTTTTTCAACACAATATTCGTGTAGTTGCCGTCCGACTCGAAATAGACAATTTTCGAGACATCGATACGCAGATACTCATCGCGCGAATTGAGGTGAAGGTAGATGTTTTTCATCCGTTTTCGGGTTTTTGTTCGATAAAGATACAACTTTTTTCCGAGAAACCCAAAGCTCTGCCATCAACAAATCAGTACATATCCACTTCTATCAAATCAAACATTGCACACTGACGCCGCCCCTATTTTAATCATCCTATTTGACAGTTTTTCAATCAGACATTAATGTTGGTTTTTTGATTAGGTTGAAAAGATTCTTCTTACAAGCAAATACAAAATAGGCAATCGCTAATAAGCCACCAAGTAGTAGTATCCAAGAACACCACCCTGAAGAAATACCATAACAAATCACACCGAGACAATAGAATACAGAAAAGCCTATTCCACATCCCACAGCAATACGCAAAATAGTCGTGCAGATTTTTCGCACCGTATTTTGTATGCTTGTCGGACATACGAGATCTATGATCAAATTTAGTAGGAGCCAAATAATAGACCACAAGAAACCTACGGTAATACACCATGTCAGACTCCATATAGTCTCTTTTTGCTCTGTCTTCGAGATGGATATAGGATCAGTCCGTCGTTTCTGCTCCTCCTCGTCCACAACCGTAGCCTCGTCCACAACCGTAGCCTCGTCCAAGACTGTATCCTCGACCGCAGGCTCATCGAACGAGGTCTCCGGCTCCTCCGCCGAGGCGGCAGGGGTCTCCAGGGCCTGCAAAAAGTCCTCCACCGAGCTGTAGCGGTCGCGCTTGGCGGGCGACATGGCACGGCGAATGGGGGCAACCAAGTTCGCGGGGATCGTGGCGGGGAAGGTCAGTTCCTCGTTGATCAGTTTCGGGGCTTCGGTCGGGGTCTCGCCCGAGAGCAGGTAGTAGAGCGTAGCTCCGAGGGCATAGATGTCGGTCTCGGGGCTGAAGAGGCTGACACCGCCGATGTTGTATTGCTCCATCGGGGCGTAGCCGTGCGAAATGCCCACGGGGGTCGAGGTGGTTTGGTGACCTCCCTCGTCATACTGCTTTGCCAATCCAAAGTCGATGAGTGTCGGCTGACCGGTTGCCTGCGAGAGCATGATGTTGGCCGGCTTCACATCGAGGTGGTTCATCTTCAGGCCGTGGATGTAACTCAAGGCATCGCCCACGCACCGCACCAGGTGCAGGGCACGCGCTGAAGCCAAGGGACCTTCACGACGGACAAGCGCCGAGAGTGACTCGCCCTCGATGTAGTCCATGACGTAGTAGGCCGTATCGTTCTCCTCGAAGATGTCGTGAATCTGCACAATGGCCGAGTGTGAGAGGCGCGAGATATTGCGGGCCTCCTTGATGAATTTGAGGCGGAATCGCTCGACCAGCTCGGCTGCACTGAGCGTGCCCAGTACGACGCGGCTGGTGGAACTATCGCGGTTGCAGAAGCTTTGGGGGAAGAACTCCTTGATGGCCACCCGCTTGTCGAGCATGGTGTGGCAGGCCAGGTAGGTGATGCCGAAGCCACCTTGTCCCAAGACGCGTTCGATGCGGTATTTGCCACCCAGGAGGGTCTTTCCAATAGCAAGCGTACTCATGGTATAAGTAGGGTTAGTCGGTTTTGCGGCAGGGGATTATTCCTCCTCCTCGTCCTCATCATCTTCGTCGTCGGGCTCGTCGGCAGCGAGAGCAGCAGCGGCTGCCTCCTGCTTTTGCTTGAGCTTATTGGCCGTCTCTTTGGCTTGCTGCTCGGCCTGTTTTGCCGCTTGTTTAGCCTGTTGAGCTGCGTTTTGGGCAGCCTGCTCGGCTTTTTGCACAGCCTGCTCGGTGTTCTGGGCGGTCTGCTGAACGGCCTGCTCGGCATTTTGGAGAGCCTGTTCGGCCTCCGACGCAGCCTCCGACGCAGCCTCCGAGGCGTTCGTAACGGCTTGCTCCACCGTTTGCTGGGCATCCGCCAAGGCCGGCTTCTCCTCTTCGGTAGTGCCCTCCATGGCTTTCGGAGTGCCTTTGACCGATTTGCTCTGGCCTCGTGGTTGTGTGCCGGTGAACTCCTTCTTGGTCTCGGATTTACTCAAGCGGGTATAGAGGTAGAAACCGCCTCCGCCACACAGCAAGGCCATAAGCAGAATCAAGAGCCAGATCATCGGATTGGACTGCGACTTCGCGGGCTTCGTGGGCTGCTTCGTCGGGGCAGTCTTCGTCGGGGCAGCCTTCGGACGGGCGGTCGGACGTGCGGCCGGACGGGGCGAGGGCGCACCATACATCACCGCAATACGCTCCGGTTGGGGCGTGGCCAGCTCGAGCACCTCGGGCGTGCCAATCACCTCGTCGATGCGCACCAAGACGGCCGTATGGTTGTCGTGGTTCTGCTCCGTGACGCGGATCAACATGTCGGCCTTCTGCGCCAGGTCGCCCGTCTTTTCGGAGAAGATATATTGCAGGTTCTCATCCTCCATCTGCTCCAAAATACCATCCGAGCACATCAGGAAATAGTCGCCGGCAGCCAGGTCGCTCGTGTGGTAGATGTCAGCCTTCGGGCGACGCTCCATATTGGGCTGCATGGCTCGCGTGATGACATTCTTATGGGGAGAGGTCTTGGCCTCCTCGGGTGTAAGCTCCCCGACGCGCACCAGGTCATTGACCAACGAGTGGTCGGTGGTCTGGAACAGGATGCGGGTCTCGGCAGCCGTAGCACCCGAGCGGATATGATAGACGCGACTGTCGCCGATATGGGCGATGGTGCAACCTTCGCTGTGGAACTTCAGGAAGGTCATCGTCGTGCCCATCTTCTTGGCTGCGCCATTATCCTTGCTGTCGAGGGCATCGAATGCCTCGGAGAGGGCTTCGCGGAACTGATCGTCCGTAAAGGGGCCCTCGGCGTTGGGCACATGGGCCAAGATGGCGTGTCCCATCGCCTCGGCTACGGTGCTGCTGGCTATATCGCCCGCATCGTGGCCGCCCATGCCGTCGCAGAGGACAAAGAGACGGTCCTCGGCCGTGATCTTGCCATAGGGCGGGAAGATCGAATCCTCCTGGCGGGCACGCTGCCCCAGTTCCCAGATGTTGCAGGCCTGTAATTTGAATTTCATGGTAGTTGCAATTTTTGTGAATGGTTACAAACCGGTATGTGGCTCGTCGTTAATCTCGAACCGTAGCACCGTATCGGGCAGACGCAGGAGGTCGCCCGAGCGCAAGATGACGCAATCGCCAAATTCGAGGCGCACGTCATTGACAAAGGTGGCATTGCAACGCTCCTTGTAGAGCGAGGCGTAGTGCACCAACCCCTTGCCCGGTACCTCTTTGGCCTCGATGACCAGATGTTCGCGGCTCAAGCGGTTGCTCGAGACCACCTGGACGGTCGCCGACGAACCCTCGGCTTTGCGCCCGACAACGTTGCGACCCATCTGCAACGGATAGCGCTCGGCCGCAGCCGTCAGGGTCAGAAGATAGCCCAATTGGGTGTTTTTCGTGTATCGATAATCAGTGTCACCTGCGCCATCATACTGCGTTCCCGACTCGGCCTCTTCGCGTATGCGTTTGTAGGCCGTGAAGGGCGACTTCTCCTTGCAGACAGGGCAGGTGATCGACTTTTGCTCAAGCCCCGGGATGTTGCTGTTGAGCTTGAGCGTCACACCGCAATGGGGACATTTGATCTTTATGATTGATTCTTCCATGGTTTTCGTTTGTTAAAATTACCACTGCATAACCGTCATCGTGTGGGGAAAGTTGCCCCACATGACCGGATGTTGTTGATCATCCGTGATCCGTACGACCTGGTTGTGTACATAGTCGAACAACTCGCGGGCCGTGATGATGCGATTTTGATTTTTGTCGGCACGGCCACGCAATCCTCGCTCCAGATAGGTCGTGAAGAAGCCATTCTTCATGACGCGATTTTCGAGGGAGTACTCGTTGCTCCGCGACGAGAGAAAGAGCATCACATTGGCCTGTTTGGCGGCATTCACCTCGCTCTGTGACGAGTGTTGCTGTTGGCGAATCCTACCCGAGAAGCAGGCATCGGCAAAGACCATCTTGTTGCGCGATTTACTGCGCGCCATCGCTTTGCGAATCTCCTGGTAGCTCAATCCGCCATCGTAGAGGGCAAAGCCCCCTTGATAGCCGTGGCCACTGAAGAAGAATACGACGATGTCGTTGGGTCCGGCCACCGCATACAGGCGGTTCATCGCCGCACGCGTGGCTGCTACCGTGGCGCGCTGATTGAGCAGCTGGATCGACTCGACTCCGGTGTTGCGGTTGTAGAGCTGCGTGATGGTTTGTGCATCACGGGCCGGCAGTCGTAGGTCGTTTTTTTTGCCCGGGTAATCGGCTATACCGACTGATACCAGGTACACCTTCGAAAAGGTGTACACCGGTATCAGCAGGATAATGAGTAACAGTATCAGACGGCGATTATACCATGTCATAACCCGTATCGGCATCGTTTACATAGTCGGGCTCACCCTCGTAGGAGGCATAGGTAGGATCCTCCACACCGGCTGCCGCAGCTACATCGGCTACCGACAGGTTCTCCTCCGTGATATCCACGATTTCGTTGTCGCTGATCTCACCGTCGTGGTTGGCGTCGGCCACCATGGCGTCGAACGTACCGTCGGTATCCACATCGATGAGCAGTACCTCCTCACCGTCCACCGTCACAGCGCCTACCGTGCCCAGCTCCTCGTCGTGAACTACACCCAGGATCTCCACCTCGGGATCAACCTCAGCTACGGGCTCCTCAATAGTGGGCTCCTCAACAACAGGCTCCTCTACTTCGGGGTCAACTTCAACCACGGGTTCCTCTGCGGCAGGCTCCTCAACGGCAGGCTCCTCAGCGGCGGGCTCCTCAACGGCAGGTTCCTCGGCGGCGGGCTCCTCAGCAGCGGGCTCCTCAGCAGCGGGCTCAACTACCTCACCCTCGCCATCTACGGGCTGTACATCAGCCTCTGCGCGGTTATTCCAATTGAAATTGTCCTGATAAGCCTCGCGCTCCTCGGCGGTCATATTGGCCCACTCGTCAGCCGTATAGGTGCCATAGACACCGCCGCGCCACTCGAATGCACCACCCGGGCCTACCTCTTCGCGAGCCGTAGCAAAGGCCTCGCCGAACGACATCTCGTCCGTTACGCCCGTAGCAACAGCCATTGCCTCCTGTGCCCACTCCGGAACTACCTCATCGATCATCTCCTCGGCCTCCTCGGTCAGCTCATCGATCATGGCCGTCGTACCAAACGAGGTCAAACCACCGATCAAAATACCGGCACCTACGCCAAGGGCTACCTTACCGGCTACACCGCCCTTCTTGGGCTCCTCTTTTACCTCTTCGGCGGCCTGCTCCTGCAGCTGCTCGGGGGCCTCATTGACTGCCTGGTTCTCCATGCGCTCGTTGTCGTAAATCGTCTCTTCAGTTTTCATAGTTGTAAAATTTTAAGGTTATTAAATTGTGTTTATTTTCTGTTTCCGAAAGCAAAGATAGGGGGGAAATCTCCGTTTTCCTAACATTTTTGGCCATTTTACACAAACCCCCCGGATTAATGTATGAAATTGCTCGTCAGCAAAGGATCTTTGTTTCCCCCCTTCCCTACGTACGCGTACGCGCGTGGGCGCACCCCTATAAAAACATAAGCACGACCCGAAAAGGTCGCGCTCAAAGGTGCTGTGTAAGAATGTCTCCGCCTAAAATGGCGCAGACTATTTCTCGTTGTACTTACATTTGCAATAAGGGCAGGCGTCGGCTTGAGCCATCAGGCGATAGGACTGATACCCCTTAAATCGTCCGCATGTGGGGTTCGGGCAGATGTACCGACGCTCGAAATCCTCCTTGATGCGCTCGCGCTCGGCAATGCTATCGTCCGATTTGGTCTTATAAAAGCCATAGAGCATAACGGCCAAGCTAAGCACGGTGAAGATCACGGCATAGGGGCGGATCGTGTCGCCACCAAGCGTTGTTATCAAACCACCAACCAAGGTGGGAACCATCGTTAAGCGAGCCAGCAAACCAGTGTTACGCTGTCGATACTGAATCTCCAACTCCTTTTTGTGGTAATCGTCCCACACCTTCTCTAACGGTTTGATCGAAAACTCCTGCGGCGGGGGAGGCAGCGTGCCGACCAACTTTTTGGAGGCCTCCAAGACCTGCGTCAGGTTGAGCGGATATTTATCGCGCGAGAGGGCAATGTGGCTCGTCGGGTTGATCACTTTGGATTGAATCTCCACGCCATTGACCCAAGTGACATTCTGCGGTTTGATGTTGGTAATTTTCATCACACCAGCCCCATCAATCTCGATTTTGCAGTGGGCAATCTCCTCGGCCGGCAGGCAACGGCTTACACTACCGGGTACGGACTGCACCTCACCGAGAAAGCCCGACTTATATTGTCCGGCCAACTTCATGGCAATCTGCAAACGCCCGTTTTTAGGATCTTTTCCGATCAGAATGGTTTGATTTTTTAAGGTCTCCATGCTTTTTTCAGAGGGTTAAAGGTCGCAAGAAACAACATCACATCCTCCTTTCGATTCCGTGAGCGGATCGTCGAAAGGAGCCCTGCAACGCGATTCTCTATGCAAAGATAAGAAGAAATTTATTTCTTCCCACCTTTTTTCAGCTAATTTGGCTCAGGTGAACGCTTTTAGGCTTTTTCGGCACTTCTCGAGGGGCGACAGGCGTTGGAAATCTCGGATCGAAACACTACCTTTGGGGCAGAAAACCGCTAAAAAAAGAGAATCCATGACAGCCCTGTTTGAAGAGGTGATTTTTGGTCCCGTGCGCTCGCGCCGTTTGGGTGTTTCGTTGGGAGTTAATCTGCTCCCGATTCACGCCAAACTCTGTTCGTTCGACTGCATCTACTGCGAGTGCGGCTGGAATGCCGAGCGGCGCGGTCAGATGCGTTTCAACCGCCGCGAAGAGGTCCGCGAAGCGTTGGCTGCCAAGCTGATGCAAATGCAAGCCGAAGGCATGTTGCCGGACGTGATCACCTTTGCCGGCAACGGCGAACCGACGCTCCACCCCGATTTTGAGGCGGTGATCGAGGATACGATCGCCTTGCGCGACCGCTTTGCCCCCTCAGCCAAGATCTCGGTGCTGTCCAACGCCACACAACTCCATCGCACCGAGGTGGTGCGTGCCCTGCGACGTGTTGATAACAACATCCTGAAACTCGATTCTGCCTTTGATGAGACGGTGCGCCGGATCAATCGTCCGCAGCAAGCCTCCTATTCGGTTACCCACCTTGTCGAGCAATTCGGCCAATTCGAGGGGGCTTTCATCCTCCAGACAATGTTCCTGCGTGGCCATTGCGAGGGAGAGCAGATTGACAATACAACACCTGCCGAAGTGGCAGCTTGGCTCGATATTGTCGCCAAACTGCGCCCACGACAGGTGATGGTCTATTCGATTGATCGGGATACGCCATGCCAAACCCTGGAGCGCATCTCGCGTGAAAAGTTGCAACAGATCGCTGCGCAGGTTGAAGCTCTGGGCATCGCTTGTTCGGTCGCCTAATGGGTCGGTATCGGTCGGTTCCAGATCAGTTTCGAGGTCGAATAACCCCGCTGCTGTGCCAATCGCAAGATGTAATTGAGCGTCTGCATGTCAAGGTGCGGCGTACGCGACAGAATCCAAAGATAGTTGGGCGATTTACTGCCGATTAAGGCCCACTCATAGTTCTCATCCAACTCTAAGATGTTATAATCGGAGTAGAAGAAGAGGAAAAACGACACCCGCAGCCGCCCCGGCTGGTCGGTCAGCTTGGCCTTTCCATGCGCTACCTTCTCCTTGCCTGTACGGCGGTCGATGCCACGATTGACCACCTCGATCTTCCCATCGGGAAGTAACGTGTAATCGGTCTCGACCGACTCTAAATTCCGCTCAAAGGAGTGGTCATAGCGGGCAATCTCATACCAATGGCCCAAAAAACGGTTCAGGTCGAGCGTCGGAACAGTCTGACGATCGAGCGTGGGGGCTGCCGATGCAGATAGCACACAACTCACGAGCAGCACAACAGTCAAAGTAATCAGGATATATTTCATAGCGAGCCATCCTCCGCACAGATCGTGCCAGAGCTCGCGAAAGGCCTCTTTGATGAAGACGGGATTATTGTCGAATTGCCGCCAAGATGGCTGCACTGTCATACCCGCAGGCGGCATGCAGTTGAGCCGGTGTTCCGTGTTCCACCCATTGATCGCCAATACCAAGGCGGATCACCTCGGGGTGTAGACCCCGATCGCTCAAGCAGGCCACAACCGCCTCACCGACACCTCCGCGCAAGACGCCATCCTCGACCGTAATAATACGGCGATAGGCGCGTCCCACAGTGGCGATCAGCTCCTGATCGAGTGGTTTGGCAAAGCGCAGGTCGTAGTGAGCCACTTCGATACCCTTGGCAGCAGCCTGCTCAATGGCTTTAGTTGCCGCTTGGGCGGTTGTTCCCAACGTCAGCACGGCAATTTCGCCGCCGGCACGCAACATCCGTCCCCGACCCTCCGGCAGCAACTCGAAAGGCTCGTTTGCCCAGGCCGCACCGGCCCCTTCGCCGCGCGGATAGCGGATCATCCAGGGCTTACCGCTTTGCAGAGCGGTATACATCATATTGCGCAATTCGCGCTCGTTGGCCGGAGCTGCAATAGTCAACGAGGGAACTGCTCCATAGGAGGCCAGATCGAACACCCCGTGGTGCGTTACGCCATCTTCGCCCACCAGACCGCTCCGATCGAGGCAGAAGACCACCGGCAGATTTTGAATCGCCACGTCGTGAATCACGTTGTCGTAGGCGCGTTGCATGAAGGTCGAATAGATAGCACAGAAGGGTACTTTCCCCCCAGCGGCCAATCCGGCTGCAAAGGTCACAGCATGTCCCTCGGCAATGCCGACATCGAAGGTTCGCTCGGGCATCTGTTCCATCATGCGGGTCATGCCGCATCCTGAAGGCATGGCGGCCGTAATGCCGACCACACGCTCGTCCTGTTGTGCCAGATCAACGAGCGTCTGCCCAAAGACATCCTGGTAGCGAGCCACCTTCTTGGGCGAGGAGGCTCGTTGGCCGGTCTCGACCTCAAAACGACCTGGCGCATGCCAGGTGGTGGGATCCTGCTCGGCCGGCGCATACCCCTTGCCCTTGCGAGTCATAACATGGAGCAATTTGGGTCCTGGAATATCGCGCAGAGCACGCAGCGTACGCACCAACTCGGTGAGATTATGGCCGTCAATCGGGCCAAAATAGCGAAAATTCAGACTCTCGAACAGGTTACTTTGGTGTAACAACACCTGTTTGATAGCGTTGCCCGTTTTTTGGCAGAGACGCAACAGTCGTGGCGTATGGGAGAGCAGATTCCACAGGCGACGTTTGAAACGGTTGTATCGTTTCGAAGAGGTGATCTTCACCAGATAACTCTTCAAAGCACCGGTTGCTTGGTCGATGGCCATGTTGTTGTCATTGAGAATCACCAGCAAGTCGCTCTTGCGATCGGCCCCAGCATTATTCAACCCCTCGAACGAAAGACCTCCTGTCATCGACCCGTCGCCAATGATAGCCACTATTTTCTCGTCCCGACCCGTCAGTTCGGCCGCCTTTGCCATTCCGAAAGCAGCTGATATCGAAACCGATGCATGTCCTCCGCCAAAGGCATCATATTCGCTCTCGCTCATCCGCGGGAAGCCACTGATGCCTCCTGCTTTACGTTGTGAGAGGAAGGCTTCGCGTCGGCCCGTAATCACTTTGTGAGCGTAGGTTTGATGACCGACGTCCCACACCAATTTATCCTTGGGCGTGTCATACACATAGTGCAGAGCAGCCGTCAACTCAATGGCGCCGAGGCTCGATCCGAGATGTCCCGGATTGTCCGAACAGCAGGCAATGATGTATTGGCGCAACTCGTCGCAGTAGAGACGCAATTGAGCCTCCGAGAGTGCTTTCAGCTCCTTCGGAGAGTTGATCTTTTCCAGATATTTCGGCTGCTGTTGGCTCATAATTGCACAAAGATACATATTTATGCGTGTTTTTTCAAAGAATTTTGCTATCTTCGCATAACGAAGCAACGAATCCAACTTTTTGAACGATGAAATACAATCGCATATTACTTAAATTGAGCGGCGAATCGCTCCAAGGAGCACAGAAGTATGGTATTGATCCCACGATGCTCCAATCCTATGCCGAGCAGATCAAGACGGTGGCCGAGGCCGGCGTGCAGGTCGGTATCGTGATCGGCGGCGGCAATATTTTCCGAGGCATGAGCGGCGCCAAACGCGGATTTGATCGCGTCAAGGGCGACCAGATGGGCATGCTCGCTACGATCATCAATTCGCTAGCTTTACAGTCGGCCTTGGAGGATAATGGCGTGAAGGCCAAGGTCCTCACCTCGATCCGCATGGAGCCGATCGGCGAATATTTTTCCAAGGCGCGAGCCATTGAATACCTCGAGCAGGGCTATGTAGTCATCATCGGTGGCGGAACGTCAAATCCCTACTTTACGACCGATACGGCATCGGCTTTGCGTGGTATCGAGATCGAAGCCGAGGTGATGCTCAAGGGTACGCGTGTCGATGGTGTCTATACGGCAGATCCGGAGAAAGACCCCACGGCGGTGAAGTTCAACGAGATTACTTTTGATGAGGTAATTGATCGCCGTCTCAAGGTGATGGATCAAACCGCCTTTACCCTGTGTCGTGAAAATAAATTAGAGATTATCGTCTTCGATATGGATACACCGGGTAATCTTGAGAAGGTGCTTTCGGGCGAGACGGTAGGTACACTTGTAAAACTTTAATAGTATGGCTATTCAAACACGTAAAAAGCGTAAGAGTGCTTTTCAGTTATGGATCATGCTAGCACTCATTGTGGCCATTCTGGTCGTCCTAGCTCTTCCCTTTGGGGAGCAGCAAGGCGAGCAGCAGAATGAGCAGCCGAAAGAGCAATCTTCCGAGCAAAGCGAAGAACCGGCAGACATCTATGCTGCCACGACGCTTGTCAAGGAGGGCATGTTAGCGCCCGATTTCACGGTGCAGATGTTCGATGGAAAACAGATCACACTCAGCAACGAGCGAGGCAAGGTCGTATTGGTTAATTTTTGGGCTACTTGGTGTCCGCCTTGCCGCGAGGAACTTACACGTGTCGAGAGCGATCTGATCGAGCGTTTCAAGGGACAAAAATTCCTCTTCCTCCCCATCTCACGTGGCGAGGAACGTGAGGCTGTAGCCGATTTCCGTTCGCAGATGGGCTACACCTTTCCGATGGGATTGGACCCCGATCGGAAGATTTATGATCTGTATGCTTCGAACTACATCCCGCGCAACTTCTTGATCAACGAGGAGGGTAAGGTGGTCATGACCTCGATCGGCTATACGGCCGAGGAGTTTGACACGCTGATTGCCAAGATCGAGTCGCTGCTGCAGGCTCAACAAGATGTCAATAAACAATAAAAAAAGATCTATGGATACCAAAACGATTCTTAATGATGCTTCTGCTCGCATGCAGAAGGCTGTGGACCACCTCGAGGAGGAGTTGCTCAATATTCGCGCCGGCAAGGCTTCGGTCAATGTACTCAATGGTGTGATGGTTGAATATTACGGCTCGCAGGTACCCGTTTCGGGAGCTGCATCGGTGACCGTACCTGATGCCAAGACTGTGCTCATTCAGCCGTGGGATAAGAATTTGATTCGCGTAATCGAGAAGGCGATCATTGACTCGAACATCGGTCTGACTCCCTCGAACAACGGTGAGCAGATTCGTCTGACGATGCCGCCGCTGACCGAGGAGCGTCGTAAGGAGCTGGTCAAGCGTTCGCGTGGCGAAGCCGAGACGGCTCGTGTCAGCCTGCGCAATGCCCGTCGTGATGCTATCGAGGCCTTCAAGAAGGCACAAAAGGAGGGTATGCCCGAGGATGAGGCGAAGGATGGCGAGACGCAAGTGCAAAAGCTCCTGGATAAATTCACGAAGCAGCTCGATGAGGTGCTGGTCAAGAAGGAGAAGGAGATCATGACCGTATAGTACGGAGTTTTATACAAAAAAAGGGGCTGCTCAACATCGGTTGAGCAGCCCCTTTTCGTAGGCAGATCGGTCGATCTTTACTCCTTACTCTTCAGATAGGCGTCGATGGCTTTGGCAGCCTTGCGTCCCGCCCCCATAGCTAAGATAACCGTAGCTGCACCCGTCACAGCATCGCCGCCGGCAAAGACCCCCTCACGGGTGGTTTGCCCCGCTTCGTCGGCCGTGATGCAACCACGACGATTGGTCTCCAAACCAGCCGTGGTCGAAGCAATCAGCGGATTAGGCGAGGTTCCCAGTGCCATGATGACCACATCGGCCTCGATCTCAAACTCCGAACCGGTCTTGACCACAGGCGAACGACGTCCGCTCTCGTCTGGCTCACCCAGCTCCATCTCTACACAACGGATACCAGTTACCCAGCCCTGCTCGTTGCCCAAAATAGCTACCGGATTGGTCAGCATACGAAACTCTATGCCCTCCTCTTTGGCATGATGCACCTCCTCGACACGAGCCGGAAGCTCCTTCTCGCTACGACGATAGACGATCGTAGCCTCAGCACCCAAGCGTTTTGCCGTACGTACAGCATCCATGGCAACGTTACCACCTCCGACAACGACCACACGTTTGCCAACATAGATCGGCGTGTCGTAATTTGCATCATAAGCGTGCATCAGATTGGCGCGCGTCAGGAACTCGTTGGCCGAAACCACTCCATTGAGGTTCTCGCCCTCAATCCCCATAAAACGAGGCAAACCGGCACCCGAACCGACAAAGACCGCCTCGAAACCCTCCTCGTCGAGCAGGGAGTCGATCGTTACGGTACGACCGACGATCACGTTTGTCTCAAATTTCACTCCTAGACGCTCCACGTTGCCAATCTCTCGAGCCACGATGCGCTCTTTAGGCAGACGGAACTCCGGAATACCATAGACCAGCACGCCGCCCACCTGATGCAGCGCCTCGAAGATCGTCACCTCGTAGCCCCATTTGGCCAAATCGCTGGCACAGGCCAGACCGGCAGGGCCACTGCCTACAACAGCTACCCTATGTCCATTGTGCGGCGTGGTTGCAGCAACCTCTGCAGTCGGATTCTCCAACTTCCAATCGCCGATGAATCGCTCGATCTTGCCGATGGCCACCGGCTCGCCCTTAATACCTAGGATGCAAGCCCCCTCGCATTGGCTCTCTTGCGGACAGACGCGACCGCAGATCGACGGCAGCGAGCTGTCGGCAGCAATCACCTCGGCAGCCAAAGGCAGATCCCCGGCATGTAGCGCGGCAATAAAACGTGGAATCTGCAACCCCACCGGGCAGGCGGCTACACAACGCGGATTTTTACAATCGAGGCAACGCGACGCCTCTAACCGAGCCTCCTCGAGGTTATATCCATAGCAGACCTCCTCGAAATTGGTGGCACGAATGGCCGGATCTTGCTCGCGCACCGGCACGCGCGGTATCTTATTTGCCATAACTCTCTCGCTATTTATCCAAACCGATTCTACATTTGTGCCCCGCCTCGCGCTCGGCCTCTATGGCTGCGGCACGCTGCTCTTGAGTGCGATACATGCCTTGACGACGCATTGCCTCGTCGAAATCGACCTTGTGGGCATCAAACTCGGGACCCTCAACACACGTAAAGCGCGTCTTGCCATCGACCGTAACGCGACAAGCGCCACACATACCCGTGCCATCGACCATCAGGGCATTGAGCGAAACGGTCGTCTTCAGGGTATATTTCAAGGTGGTCAGCGCGACAAACTTCATCATGATCATCGGACCAATGGCCACACACTCGTCGTAGTGGTTGCCTGCGGTGATCAACTCCTCGAGCTTGGCCGTCACAAGTCCTTTGGAACCGGCCGAACCATCGTCGGTCGTGATGTGGAGCGTATCGCAGACACGCGCCATCTCCTCGGTGTAGATCAGCATATCGCGGTTCTTCGCACCGATGATCACATCGACAGCCACGCCATGCTCGTGTAGCCACTTCACCTGCGGATAGACCGGAGCTGTTCCGACACCACCGCCAATAAAGACAAAGCGGCGCTTTTGGAGCTCCTCGATCGGCTCGTGTACGAACTCCGACGGGCGACCCAGCGGACCGGCAAAATCCGACAGATACTCCCCAGCCTCGAGCGCACAGATCTTGCGCGTCGAGACGCCCAACGTTTGGATGACGATGGTAACACTGCCCTCGTTGGGATCAAAGTCTGCAATCGTCAAGGGCACACGCTCGCCCGTAGCATCGGCACGCACGATGACAAACTGCCCGGGCAGTGCTGCATGTGCTACGCGTGGTGCTTCGATTCGCATGGCGTAGATATTCTCAGCCAACAGTTTCTTCTCAAGAATCTTATACATCTTTCTATCTTCTATTCAGGGCTTACCAAAAACACGATCAGGAGCCCTTGTTTATCCTTCAATGGTTGCCATGATACGCACACGTCGCATCGGGCGATCCGGCTCGTTGGTGATCAGCGTGAGCCACTCGGTCATAAACCCATAATCGGCCTTTGACGGGTCGAGAACAACTTGACAGGTGGCCTCGGCACCGGGTGCGATCCTAAGATCGGGCTGCAGGTCGGTCGATAGCGGCTCCTCGCACGAAACGGCTCGGATGATCAACTCACTTTTTCCGCTATTGCGGATGGTGATCTGCTTTTTCACTGGAGCAGACTGCTGTTTTACCGCGCCAAATTTAAGCATATTTTCGCTCAATTCCATCTTCGGAGGCGACTCTTTGATCGTTTTTGTGGGCCGATCGACTCCGATACCGTGCGTAACGACCACCTTTTCGCTCATCCGGCCGTTAATTTTGAGACGCAAAGCATCGCGGATAGTCCCGTAGCGAGGTGTTGAGACCGGCACTTCATAGCAGAAGTTGATGGCCGCCTGCTCACCCGGAGCCAATTGCTGGGGGTATTCCACCGCTAACAGACCACTCTCGACCGAGGGGATTAACTCAAGGATGATCGGTTGCTCGGAGTTGTTGATCATCGAGATGGCCGATCGAATCGACGTTCCTATATATATATATGTAAAGGTTTGCATCGTGGAGGCCAACCGCAGCCCATCCCCAGCTTCGATCGGGTATCGCTCTTCGATTGAACGCTCGCGGGGTGTCACCTCGCCCCGAATCGTCAGCGTCGCCAACCGTTCTTGCGAAGGGCCGTAGAGATAAAGTTTACGATCGAAACTTCCGGGACGCCCATAAGGATCGTAGGTCACCGTAATGAGGCTCTGCTCACCCGGTCGAATCGGTTTGCGCGAAAATTCAGGAACGGTGCATCCGCAACTAGTCACCACATCAAGAATTACAATCGGTTTGTCGCCCACATTGACCCCCACAAAGCTGCAAGTTTGCTTTCCACCCTCTTCGGTGAGCGAGCCAAAATCGTAATCGGCTTTTTCGAAGCGAAGTTGCGCAAACAGCGAATTTGCCGATAAAGCAATGATTACCAATATAATAAGCTGTTTCATGGCCATTTATTTTAACAAGAGGATATTGCAAAGTTACATTTTTTGTAAAAAAAACATGCATTTTTTTTGCGAGAAACAAAAAATGCCGTATATTTGCAGTCGCAAAACCGGTTAAACCGATTGCGAATGCCTGAATAGCTCAGTTGGTTAGAGCACATGACTGTTAATCATGGGGTCCTAGGTTCAAGTCCTTGTTCAGGCGCAGATGCGCGAGGGTTGCGTAAGGTTCTTTACAAAGTGTAAAGGTATCGGTACGGGAAAAGATGCCGTGCGAACGGAATGCCAAATCGGAGGGCAATGAAAAAAAGTTGCTAAAAAATTTGGAGTTTGTGAAAAAAGAGTTACCTTTGCAGTCCCAAGCCATTTTTAAGGGAGCTTAGCTCAGCTGGTTCAGAGCGTCTGCCTTACAAGCAGAGGGTCGGGGGTTCGAATCCCTCAGCTCCCACAAACCAAACGAAAGCAGTCAGATTGACTGCTTTTTTTTGTTTTGGACGGGTTTGCAAGCGAGCTTTCACCCGCCCACAACAAAAACCCTCGGCAACAAGTTGCCGCCGTTCGTTTCTATGTGTCCACAAAGCGAGTTTGGAACCAGGAAGGGGGTTGCGCAATCAAAGGTGTTTTATTTTCAATGGTGATTGCGCGAGTGCTTCGCACTTCGAATCCCTCAGCTCCCACAAACGAAAAAAAGCAGTCAAATTGACTGCTTTTTTCGTTTTAGGCGGATCCGCAAGCCACTTCTCGAATCATAGTAAAATCGCTGTTGTGCAGAATCATCCCCTTGCGACAAGGAAAGATGCAGTACACATTTATATCTATCGAGTCCTCGGCAAACCGACTCACAGCAACAATACTAAGACTTTGGCTCGCTCTTCTTCTGATCAATAATCTGCTGGATAATTTCTTCGCTAAACGTTCCCTTCATTTGGGTACATTGATACGCTTGCAAATCCAGTATAATCAATTCGTAAGTACGCTTGTCTGTTATGCGCAAAAAGCATCGCATCAAATCGAGTTCTTGAGCGGCACCAGAATCATCCGAGTTCAAATCGACCGCTTCATAGCCCTCCGGAACCCACATCTCGACCGCCTTGCGGAAGGTTTCCTTATCCTCCTCGGAGCAATCAGAAAGATCAAGCAACGTCAGATGTTTCACATGTTCGAGCATCGCTCTACCCATGGGATCCATCTCATCCATCTCCTTTTTCGACACGAAGGCTTTGGCAATTCGCATCATAAAGGGACCGACATGGAAACATTCGGCCTTCTGATACTCTTCGAAACGCTTCACCATTGATTCAAAACTCTGCGCCTGAACACTCGAGACAGCTACAAGCAAAAGCAGGCACACGCCCATAATTTTCTTGACAACACACATACGTAAAGGGATACTTACATTAATAGTGATTAATAGGCTCAAGGTGTACTACCCCCCCCCTCATCACCTCACAAAGTTACAATTCATTTCTGTAATTTCCAATATTCTGTAAAATCCAGAACACACTCAATAGGTGTGTTTTTTTGAGGAGCGGGTTATTTGATCTCTTTGATCGATTCGATGCCGGCACGTGACAACGAGACGCGGAATCGTTTATAGTCCGTCTTACCATCATATTGGTACTGCATGACGATATTCAGGAAATAGACCTTCTTACAATTCACACGATAGAGATTATTTGACTCATCGACTTGTGGCAACGAAATGTACGGATTATCCATCTTGTGAATCAAACTATTCACATTCAGGCGGATAATATCGTTGATGCCATCGGTGTGATAGACATTATGTGCTACAAGTTGCTCGCGGTCGATATGCACCCATTTACGGTAGAGCAACACCTTGTCATCCATGATCAAACGCTCGGCCGGTGCAATAGGTTGCTGCTCACGCAGGCGCATCACTTCCTGCGGAATCTTGTGCCGTTGCAGAAAATCCACACCCTCCTTGATCCAACCAATCGTGCGCTCACCAATCGAAATGCGAGCCTTATTATCGTAATATTTGCTCCCCTTGCGGTGGGCAAAATAGTATCGCGCTAACTCCTTGATGCGATCCTTGCCCATATAGCTGATGACCAGCACCACAAAGAATGGCCAGGTAAAATTGCCGTAGCGTTGTTGAAAATAGAAGCTAATGATCGTCGCAAAGATCATCGACAGGCCGGCTGCAATACTCAAATAGATCTGCTCGATCATCACACCATCGCGTTTCTTGGGAACACGCAGATAGAGGGCACTCTCGACATACTTCTTCAAGACCCCGTGCGTATAGATCAGGTTGCGATTCTCCAACCGATCTTCCTTATCAACCATCAGGTAGTTCATCTGCTTGCGGTAGTCGCCCTCCCGACGCAACAGGTCGGATAGTTGCTCGATCTGTTCCGTATATTGCGCCCGGTCTTGTGCCAACCATTTGATCAGCCGATAGGTCGATTGATTGAGCGTATAGCTCATAAATTCGTCGCCATAATGGAACGATCCGCGCGTCTCGGCCGTGATGGTCGGTGTATTGATAATCTGCCGCATGCGGCGGAAGGTCTCAAGAATCTGCTGGGCATTGTGGCAATAGGCCCGACAAAGCTCCCGCACATCGTCCACACGCTGATCACCCGAGCTGATATGAACCACCTCCTCGCGCAATGCGCTCTTCACGATGGCGGCAAAGATCTTGATCTGGTTTTCATACTCGGCAATCGCCGTGCGTGTCGGGTCGCTGGCCATGCGCTCCATAGCCCGACGCAATCGTTCGGCCGGAGAGTTCTCTCCGCAAGCAATATCACGCATTAGATAGCGCGGCGTGATCAATCGCACATTCGATTTTACATCGCGATAGAAATCCGCCTTGGAGTAAGTCGATGGATTAATATCCAATGAGTTGGGTACGAAGATCCACATATAGACCGAGAAGTCGTTGTGACGCATCTTGCGACGGGTCACAAAGCCCACTTTGAATTCGATCGAGAATTGATCGTGTATTTTGGTCGTAATGTCGATCATCGTATCCAATATGGTTATATTCGATTAGAAGAACAGACCCTCGGTATAGCCCAGCCAACGCAGGACAGTCTCACCCCAAAGAATAATCATTGCCCAACCGATCAACATCATCGTGATACCGAAGCGGAAGGTATCGCTCCAACTGTAATGGTTGGTCGTGTAGAGCAATGCTGCCGGTTTGGAGTTGAAAGGCAACACATAGACATGCTCGATGAGCAACGCTACGGGGAAGGCCAAACTCATGATCGGATAGCCAAACTTCTGCGCCACACCAATCGCAATCGGGATGAAGATCAAGGCACGCATCGTCTTCGATTGGAAGAGCAATGCCGAGAACAACATCATGGCAGTCAAGAGCAAATACAATACCCAGAAGGGGGTATTCTCCGTCACACCCAAGCTATTGAACAACACATCGACCATGCTCTTCGGCAGAGCTGTAGCGTCCAACCCAGCACCAATCGCATAGGCACCAGCCGAGAAGAGCATCAAGTGCCAGGGAATATCTACATCATTCCATTTAACAACACCCACGCCCGGCAACAGCGCGATGACGGCACCGATAAAAGCAACCGTAGTCGCATCTATCCCATGCAGTTTATCGGTAGCCCACAGGGCCAGCACACCAACAAAGATGGCAATCGACTTTACCTCCTCGAAGTTCATCTTGCCCATCGACTCCAACTCGAGGCGCAATTTGGCCAGACCTCCTTCGATTTGCGGGATACGCTCCTCCTTCGGAATCGGGAAGATGATTTTCGTACCAACCCACCAGCCGATGAAAAGCAACAACAACGCAAGCGGGAAGGCTGCAACAAACCAATCCGAGTAACTAATCGAAGTAATACCCAATGCTCCTCCGATCAACGAGGCTGCCAGCAGATTGGCACCTGAGCCAGTCAGGAAACCACTGGCACCGATATTCACCTGAAAGAGGTTTTGCAACACAATGTTTCGGCCAAAATTATTGCGCTTGCCATTCGACGCACCATACACGGCTGCAACCACCATAAAGATCGGCAACAGAATAGCCGCTTTCACCGTCGTAGCCGAAATGAAGGCCGAGAGTATGACATTGATGATCAAAAAACTCAAGAATACACCGCTTGCCGAGTGGCCAAAACGCAACACAAACCACAAGGCAAGACGTCGAGCTGCCCGAGTTTTGACCAACATCGATGCGAGCACAAAGGAGAGGATATTGAGCCACATGACCGGGTGACCCAACTGCGCAAAGGCCTCCTTTTGGGAGGTCACTTCGGTCAGCACCAAGCCCAAGATGACGAGCAGGGCCGTCAGGTAGTTCGGGATCGCCTCGGTGATCCACAAAATGATGGCCGCCAAGAAGATGGCGAGCATGGCATAATTGGCCCTTGTAAAGTCCTCAAAACCGTTCTCTTCGATGAATTTCACCGCCTTCTTGAGGCTTTTATCGGGTGCAGGCTGCATCGTAACACTTGTGCCGTCAGCCTGTTCCACGACCACCTCGGCCGGAATAAAATCGCTCTCTTTTAAGTTGTCGATAAAGGGAATATCCACAACCCAATAGACCAATATAAAGGCTATGATTGCCAAAGGTCCTCCCAAACGAGCCATCCACTTCTCGAAAGTGGATTTTTTCATTTTGGGCAGTTTTTCGATTTTATAGTTGTTCATATCCAGCGGATCGAACGTCGCTGTCTGTTGTTGCGCTTGCTCTTTCATAAGGCGTCGAAAGTATGATTAAAAAAACGGAGGGGAGACTGCGCTCCCCTCCGCGTGGTTATTGGAAGCTTATTTCCAATTCTTGTAAGGATTCTTCATCAACATCGAGTTGTAATACTTTACATCTCCGGTGACCTCCTCGCCAAGCCATGCCGGCTTCACGAAGGCCTCCTCCTCGGATGCAAGCTCGACTTCGGCAACCGTCAGGCCGTCGTTGTCGCCATAGAACTCATCGACCTCAAAGGTGTGCTCGCCCGACTTAACCAAATAACGGGTCTTGTCGATCACACCCGGCTCGCAGATCGCCAACAGCTGCTCGGCCTCCTCGGTCGGGATCTCCTTCTCCCACTCGAAACGGCTGGCACCGCTTGCGCTGCCGATACCTTTGATCGTGATAAAGCCCTTGTCGCCCTTTACACGTACACGTACCGTACGCTCGGGCACCGAACTCAAATAACCCTGAATGATGCGGGTCGCCTTGCAAGCCTCGGGCTTGAAATCACCTGCCACCAGGAATTTTCTTTCAATCTCCTGTGCCATAGCTTATTCGTTTGCCAAAGGTTTGTTCGACATACCGATCACACGCTTGATAGCCTGCAGGTAGTTGATGTTCTCAACGCCCTCCAAACCAACGTCCGCGATGGTCTTCTTGATATCCTCGATCTCGGTCGATTCGGAGTTGATGGTCACCACCTTCGCACCGTTGATCAGTACATTACCCACCTCGCAGATCGTATCATTGACCATGTAGCCGAAGCGCTGCTTGTGAACGCGGACAGCGGCAAGATCGGGGTGCTGCTCCACCATCGAGATAAACTCCTCGTAGGTGTAGGTCTCCTTCGTGAGCTCGGGCATCTCCACCATGAATGCGGGGAATACCTCCTCCTTGAGCACCTGGGCTGCAATCGGGAACTCGCCCTTCATGAGCGGATTCCACTGCTCCAGACCCTCGACCGTCTGCACATAGGTCTTGATATCCATCTTGCCGTCACGAATCTTCGTGTTGTTGATATCGTTCGTGCGCGAGATGATATAAATTTCGTCGCTCTGACGCTCCCATACCTTTTCAGGTACGGGAACCGACAGACGTGCCATACGTTTGTGTGCCTCGCAGAAGCACTGACCAAACGAGCGGAACTCGAAACGCGGTTTCGAGATGGCGCCAATCTCCATTTTCTCTTTTGCCATAGTCTAAACTCGCAAAATTAGAATGCAACCTGGAAGCGCATAGCCAGCATCTGGTAGTCAACACCACCCTTGCCGACAACAGCCGACGACTTCTTCGTGGGCTCACCGTTCTTGTCGTAACCTACATAGAACTTACCCTTGTCGCCGCCCTTACCATTGGCGTACTTGTCCTGGTTGATGTAAGCCCAGTTCAGAACGATCTTCACGTTCTTGATGGGATAGTAGTTCAGACCAAGCTCGAACATCTCGGCCTTACCACCGGTGATACCGCTCAGGAAGTCACCATTTGCGTCGAACTTCGCGTCGTTCAGGTCCATCACCTGGTAACGAGCAGCCAACTCCAGGTCACCCCAGTTGCGACCAGCCGTCGTACGGGTGTACTTAGCACCATTCGAGTCGTAAGCCTGCGAACCACCGAAGAGCATATACGAAGCCTGTGCATACCAACCGTCGCCGGTGAAACGCTTGAAGCCCTCGTCGCCGTAAACCACCTCGTTCACAGCCTCCTTCATGTGAGCCGTACGAGCGATGTAAGCACCCTCATAACGCAGACCCTTGTAGTGACCAGCCAACTCGAAGGTCCAAGCCGTCTCATAATCAACACCAATCAGGTCGCCCGAGTTTACATACTTCTTGCGGTTGATGTCGGTCGAGTTGCGCGAATCCATAGCCGTACCAAAGACATCCAGCTCGCTGAACTTACCGGCCTCGATAGCCTCAACGATAGCCTCATCCTCCTCGATCAGCTCCTCGAAATCCTTCACCTTGAACTCCGTCGTCTTGGGCTTGCGATACGAGAAAGCAGCACCAATGTGCAACGATGCGTCGGGCGTATTGATCGGACGGAGAACAACCTTACCGGTGTACGACAGACCCTCGTCCATACCGTAATCCTTGTTGTAGTCCTGCATGAAGCCCATAGCCTCCGAATCCTTCAGCGCGGGACCGAAGATACCAGCCGAAGCCCAGATCAGCTTGTTAGCATAGCGAACATTCAAACCCAGGTGGCGCGAAGGAGCCAGCGAGGTAACCATCGGACGCTCCATGAATACCAAATAGCGCGACGTGGTGTTACGCTGGATCGAGAAGTTCTCCTTGAAGTTACCCACCTTGAACTCGAAGTTCTTCAGACCCGTGTAGGCGATGATAGCGTCCTTGATCTCGGGCGTACCGCTCGTCCAGTCGGTATCAAACTCACCATACCAGTTCTTGTCGAGCTGTGCCTTTACGGCAAAACGAGCGCGACGGATGCTCATACCGTTACCGATTGCGTCAGCATAACCCGGCTCGTCGAAGAATACGGCTGCATCAGCCTGCAGACGTACGTCAAACCACATCTTGTAGTTTGCATTCTTGTTCTGGAAGACCAGGATACCATCCTGCACCGTCGTCTCAATCGGGAGCGACGAAACCTCCTGACCATACTGGTTCACTGCCTTTGCAGTCTCCTGCTGTGCAAATGCACTTACGCCGAAGCATACAAGTGCCATCGAAAGTAAAAGTTTTTTCATAAACACTTAAATTTAAGTTAATAAGTCGTTTTTTGCAATAAGCAGATCCTTGAATAACGCTTCAAAGCCCCTTATTACAGTTTTTTCATAACAAATATAATCTATTTTATAGGAAAATGCAAACTTTTTAGCAGCTATTCAACGAAAGTCTAAGAGGCTAAAACGAAAAGGCACAAAAAAAGCAAAGGGCCGCGTTGGATTTCCAACGCAGCCCTCTTGTGCCCAGGACAGGAATCGAACCTGCACGCCTTGCGGCACACGCACCTGAAACGTGCGCGTCTACCTATTCCGCCACCTGGGCATTTCGGTTTTGCAGGTGCAAAGGTAGTCAAAAAAAAGCAACCTGCAAACGTTTTTCAAAAAAAATGCTATTTACTCAAAAATTTATGGTGGAAAATCAACAAATAGACCACCGCTACCGAAATATAAGCATCGGCCAAATTGAAGATTGGGCCAAAGAAGTACCCCTCACGATCGAACAGGAAACTCAACCACGAAGGGGCCGACTCCCAACGGAAGAGGGGGAAATAACACATATCGACCACCTTACCCATCATGGGGGCGGCATAGCTGCCGCCGAACTCGGCTACCGTCTGGGGCGTAGACTCCGAAAAGAGCCAGCCGTAGCAAGCCGAGTCAATGATATTTCCCACCGCACCGGCCAGAATCAGTGCCAACCCGACAAGCACGCCCGTCGGGGTCGAGGCGCGACGTGCAAAGCGCACCATGAGCCAACCAATCCCCACCGAGAGCACAATGCGGAAGATGCCCAAACCCAATTTACCCCAATCGAAGCCGTCGCCCGAACCGATCCGCAGGCCAAAGGCAAAGCCCGGATTCTCAATAAAGCGCAGTTGGAACCAGTCGGGGATAATCGTCAGCGACTCACCCAACGTAAAATGGGTTTTTACCCAAATCTTGAGCACCTGATCGGCCACGAGCAGCAGGACGATCAGCAAAACAAGCCATAGTGTCTTTTTCTTCAGATTCATGGCGCAAAGATAGGCATTTGTTGTTCAAAATTCAAAATTCGCTCCTCAAAATCCCCATCAACTACTCCACAAGGGCTAAAAGTCGAAGTGGAAACTTGCGTTAACAGCAAAATTGGTTGGTTTCTCGGCCCCGGGAATCTGCTCGCGATGGGTCAGACGCCACATAAAATCGACCCGGATCATGTGCACGATATTCTCAATGCCAAAGCCCGCCTCGACATAGGGTTTACGCACCGAGGACATCCCCACGGGGAAGAGCATCGGCGCCTCGGTTGCCAGGTTTGCGCCATTGTTCCGCTCGCTCAACGAGCCATATACCCCCTTGACAACCAACACCTCACGTAGTTTCAGCCGTTTGAGTAGCGGAATGCGTCCCAGGAAGAAGCCGTTGAAGTGGTGTTCGTAGAAACAACTTACCCAGCGATCGGAGGCAAACTCGTAGTAGTTCATGCATGAGAAGGCGTAGGGATCATAGAAATAGGTACCATTACCCTCATGCAACTTCAGCAACGGATAGGGCACACGGCCCCAGATCTGGCCCGCATGGAGCGTGATTTCGGAGTAGCCCATCGGCGGAATCTCGGGACGGTAGCGCATCGACACATCGGCTCGATAATACTCGGGACTATCGGGCAGGAAGCCCTTCAAGCCGGCCGTACCGCTCAACGTCAGGATCGGATAACGCGAGCCGAGCGAGGTTTTATCGAAGACCTGGCGATAGATCTTCTCATCCTTCGAGAGGCGCACGCCCAGCGTCACCGAGGCATCATCGACCCACCACGAGGCTGTCGGATCGCCCGCAGGGTTGGGCTTGAGCATCGGGACATACCGGTTGGCATAGACGCGGCGACCCATCGCCCCGACAAAGCCACTGATGCCATGCCGCCACTCGTGTTCGTAAAGCAGTTCCCCTTGATTGACCATCGAGAGTCGCTGGTCACCCCGCGAAAAGACCGACGAGAAGAGGTTGGCCTCGGTGAGTGCATTCTGCCCCATGCCGAGCTGTTTGACATCGTGCGAGGCCTTGAGCGTCAGTTTGCGCGTCAGTCGTTTGCCCAACATCAGCTCGACGCCTCCGCCATATTTCCACACCTCGTCGTCCGTACCATAGGCCGCATAGGCCGACAGACGCACCTTGCGGCTAAAGTCGGCCGTCGTACGACCGCCTATCTGGGGACGCACACCCTCCAGCTTATTAAAACTCAAGAGCTTATAATAGGGGCCGATGCCGATATACTTCGTGTTGTAATACCCCACCAGCACCGTGTTGATGATCGTATAGATGTTGCGGTAGAGGGGTGTCTGCTGGATCGAATCGACCATCTGGTAGATGCCCCGCTCGCGTTCGCTCAAGGCATAGGGGCGCGCCTCGTCCCAATAGGCCTCGTCCCGCGCCAACGAATCGATCGTGCTCAAATAGACGTTGTTGTCCATGCGTTCCACCTCGGAGGGCATCTCCACATCGAAGCGTGTATTGCGGTAGGCGATCTCCCGCGACCCGATAATCGAGGTGATCTTCGACGAGTCGGTCAGGGCAATCGTAAATTCGGCCATCACGCGGTCGCGCTCACGAAACCAACGCACCGAGTCCACCGGCCGGTTTTCGTTTTCGAGCAGCAGGTGCTTGATCCAGTTCACATTTGCACGACGGGGCAGCCGCGCACGCACCGAGCGCAGCGCATAGTCGGCCGAGTCGATATACATCTCGCCATCGAGGGTCGGGGTGGCCGATCCGCGGGGGTGGAAGTTGATTTTATAGCTCTTGCGTCCATCAATGAGCAGACTATCGACCAAGAAATAGCGGTAGAACAGCCGTCCGCCATCGGCCGCCGGGGAGGCAAAGCGGATATTGAAAATGTCGATGAAGTTGTGGTAGAAATTGACATTTCCGGGCATCTGACCCGTGAATTGGGCGATCGAGAAGGTATCCTCGACACCCGAAACGCGATTGGCCCGAATCACCTCCCGATCGAGCGAGGGTTGCCGACGGTGGTAGTAGTCGGCCTTCGTCTCGGAGATCATGGCCGGCAGATAGCGTTGGCCGGTCAGGGCCGACGTATCGACATAGTCGAAGATAAACCCAAAGTTGCGTTGCAGCCGCTTGTTGCGGAAGCCCTCTTTGATGTTGGTCAGGCCGACCTCCATCTTCGTGTAGGTCTCGGTGTGGTAGCTCGCGTAGTGATCCGGATCGTTGAGCGGTTTGCGGCGGATCATGCTGTCGAGGATCGGGAAGGCGGGGTTCTCTCCCGGGGTGATCACCACCTGATCGATCGAAATATCGGCCGTCTTCAGGCGGAAATTGATCTCGGCATAGTGTCCTTGCTCCACCGTCTGCTCGGCGGTCACATAGCCCATCATCGAGGCTTGGAGCACCCGCACGCTATCGCGCGTCTCGAGCGAGTAGAGCCCCTCCTCGTCGGTCACCATGCCGACCGTCGTGCCGACAAAGGCCACGCTGGCAAATTGCAGGGGCACGCCCTCGCTGTCGGTCACGCGACCACGCACGCGGGTGGGTTGAGCCAGCAGCGTGGTGCACGAAAGCAGCGCAAACAATATGGTAAGCCAACGAAGCATCGCAAAAGAGTGTACTAACCTATTTTTTCGGCGTAAAGTTCCCGAAAAAATCAGAAAACACCAAACCCGCCGTTCAAAAATACGCTTTTAGACGCAAAAAGAGTACAATCGGACGACTGACAAGAGCCGCCGCCTCCAAAAAATCAGCGCGACCCGAAAGGTCGCGCTGAAAGCATAAAGCCCAAAGCGAAAAGCCTAAAGATTAAAAAGCGGACACGGCTCGGACATAGCTGTAGTTGCGCTTACTGTAGTCGTCGGTACTGCCATTGTTCATATAGACATACCACGCGCAGAACTCACCATCGGAGTATTGACGATTCTTCTCCGTCGAAGACCAATACCATTTACCGAAATCTTCCTTGTTGTATAATCTCGTACCCCCTTTGGCCGCTAAAGTATGATTTACAGCGTCGTGTACGCTGTCGTTCAGCGTAAACAGCTCTAACTCCTCGATAGCGGGCAGATACCATCCTGCACCCAGCCGAACACACCAGGCAAAGGCAGGATAGTCCGCACGCCAATTCGGGCGTTGCTGGACGGCTTGCATATTGGCTGCGCCATTTGTCTTGCTGGAGGCTCCGATCAGCTGTTTTTGTTCGCTCTTATTAGATGACCATTGTTTAAGCGATTGGGTCATGCTGACAATTTTGCCATGTCGGCCCGAGGCATCCACATAGAATACTACGCCCTCTTTACCATTGACATTGTAGTAGTCGCCGACTTTGTAAACGCCATTACGCCCTTTACCTGACAATCTTTCTGCTTGCTCGGCTGCCTCGCGCGCTTCGCGCTTACGACGCTCCTGTTCGGCTTGCTCTTGGGCGGCTTTCTCCTCGGCTAACCGTTTCTCCTCGGCCTCTTTCTCTTTCGCCAACCGATCCGCTTCAGCCTTTTGAGCCGCAGCATTGGCTTTCTCGGTGCTATCCTGAACAAAGGCGACACGCTCGGCCTCCGCCAAAGCAATGCTGTCGGCAATGGCTTGTTGCTCGCGGAGGTGGGTCATGGCGGTACGGCCGCCCCAGAAACCACCGGCTACCAACAGCAGAATCACCACCGTCCATAACCATTTTTTGGATCCCTTTTTCTTGGGGGTAGGGGTGATGGGATTCTCCTTGACTGCAGCCGATTGTGGCGCGGGTTGCGGTTTAGGCTGTGGCGCGGGTGTCGGTTGCGGAGTTGGTTGTTGCGGCTCCTCGTCCACGACCGTGGCCTCGGCCGCAGGGTCGTCGTACGAGGTCTGCTCCCCGGGGGCGGGAGCGATAGGCTGCTTATCGGTAACACCCTTCAGCGCGGCCAAAAACTCGGCCACCGAGCCGTAGCGGTCGCGTTTCATGGGCGACATGGCCTTTGCGATCACGGCAATCGTAAGTTCACTCACCCCTTTGGCCGCAAGTTTCTCGGTCGGGAAGCCCTCGTTAAGCAGCATAGCTGCCTCGGCCGGGCGTTCGCCCGTGAGCATCTTGAAGAGCGTAGCACCCAACGCATAAACATCCATCTGGACGGGGAAATCCTTCCCCTCGCGGTAGTGCGCCTGCTCCAAGGGGGCATAGCCCGGTGTGCCGCCACCGACCGTAGTGCTCGATTCGGGCTCGCCCGACTCGTCATATTGTTTCGAGAGGCCAAAGTCGATCAGGGCAACCGACCCATCCTTGCGCAGCATCACATTGCCGGGCTTCAGGTCGAGGTGCAGCACGCGCTCACCGTGCATGGCGACCAACGCCGCACCGATCTGCTCGGCATAGGCCACCGCCTGACCCTCGGCCAGGCCGTCGCCCCCGATCAGTGCATCCAACGAGCCGCCCTCGCAGAACTCCATGGCATAATAGGCCGTGTTGTTGGCCTCGAACGATTCGAGCACGCGGACGATGTTCGCATGGTGCAACTTGCTCAAATTCTGCGCCTCGCGGGCAAACTTATGGCGATAATGCTCATAGATGCCGCTCTTGGAGCTGCAGGTAACCTCGGCACCGTGACGGCCGTTCAGGTCGTGCATGAAGAACTCCTTGATAGCCACGTGCAGGGTAGCCTCCAGGGCCCCCAATGCGCCGTCGGCCTTCACCTTGGTCGTGGCCAGGTAGGTGATGCCGAAGGTGCCCTGCCCCAACACCCGTTCGATGGTGTAGGTGTAGGCCGCACCACGCAGCGTGGTGCCAATCGGCAATTCAGTGTTCGATGTCTTCATGAAAGTTGGGTTATAACCATTTCTTATACTTGAAATACCAAATCGTCAAGGCCGAGCAGAGAATCATCAGGCCAATGGCAAAGAGGTATCCGGCAGGCAGGGTGAAGCTCTCGCCGATCTTGATCTGCCAATCGAGCTCGGGCATGACCTTGAAGTTCATGCCATAGATCGAAGCGATGAGCGTCGCGGGCATGAAGATCACGGCAGCCACCGAGAAGATCTTGACCACATCGTTCTGCTCGATGTTGATCAGACCCAGGGCGGCATCCTGGATATAGTCCAGACGCTGGAAGCTGAAGTCGGCATGGTTGATCAGCGAATTGACGTCCTTGATCATCAGCTGCAGACGCGGATAGATATCGTTCGGGAAACGCTCCGAGCGCAAGATACTCGACAAGACGCGCTGACGGTCGAAGAGGTTCTCACGCAGCAACATCGAGCTCTCCTGCAGGGCACTGATGCGGTAGAGCACCTCGCGGTCGATCGAATCCTCGGCCGCAATATCCTTGGAAAGCGAGGCCACCTGCTTGGCGATCAACTCCACCAGGTCGGCATCGTAGTCGATGCGCACCTCGAGCAGCGAGATGAAGATGTGGTAGCCGGTCGAATAGCTACGGTAGTTCATCTGGAGACGTTTCTCCGTCTCGCGGAAGGTACGCGACTCGGCATTGCGCACCGAGACCAGCACACCCTCGTTGGAGATGATGAACGAAACCGGCTCGACAACAAACGAGTCGCCCGTCGGGATAAAGAAGTTCGAGTTCGAGATGATCGCATTCTCGGTCTCGGAGTATTTCGAGGTGGACTCGATCTCCTCGACCTGCTGACGGGTCTGGAGGCTGATTTCGATGAAGCTCTCGACAGCGCGCTGCTCCTTGATCGTGGGCTCCATCATGTCGATCCAGAGAATATCGTCATAGCCGAGCTCGTCGAAGAGCTTGGTATCGGCATTGCGGATAATCTTGTTGTATTGCTTGAGGTAGATTGTAATCATGACATAGGTCGCTTAAAAAAGTGGGCGAATGGGTTTTCGTTTACCTATGGCGAGCTACGTAGGCTCGCTAACCTCTTCAGCCGGGATTGGGAGTCGGTTCGATCTTGATGCCCGCATCCCATGTTTTTTGAAGCGAACGACAGTATTGATTACGCGCGGACAATAGCGAGGCGGCACGAAGCTCCGCTCCGTGCAGTAAGCCATAGCGACCCAACATCGTGCAGCCACACGATGTAGTTACTATCAGCGATACTAAGGCCATCATCCATACAAAAATTCAAAAATGATTGATACAGTTGCACAAAGGTACACAAAAATCGTAAAAATTTTCTAAAAAATATAGAAAAAATGCAAAAAGGTCTTGACAAGGGGGGTCTGCCGAGTGTATATTTGCACCGTGGTTCAACACCAAACGTTCCTGCCCCGGCCACTTTTCAACATCTATCAAACGGCTGGTTATCAGTATCCCAACGGCAGGTTATCAACGCTTATCAACAGGTATTAACACCTTATCAACCGTTTTATTGACAGCCCTTTTCAGGTTTCCCGCCTGCGCCCTGTCATTCACCTTTTTTCTTCCTTTTTTATGCATTTCACCTCGCTACCGGAGGCGTATGCGCCCTTTGGAGCCGCGCTACGCTACTCCCTCTCCAACCCTTCGGGCTCCAACCTAGAAATTGCCGTACGTCGAGACGACGGAACACTACTCGGTACTAAACGACTGATCGCTGCCACCACCAGCGAGATCGACATCGCCCCCATGCTGCGCCACTCGCTCGAGATGACCCCTTTGGCCTTCGATTCGGGATTTTATAGCGGAGCGCAACGCTGCCTCACGGTCGAGGTCGAGGCCTCGAACGACGAGTTGACGATCCTCTCCGAACGACGTACCTTCACGGCTACGACCGAGCCGATACAACGGTCCTCGCTCCTGACAACCCTGCCTACGAAGAGGCTGATTACCCCCGACGGGTACGACGAATTGACCTTTGTTGCCGAGGAGCCTTTAGAGGCCATTGTCACCAGTTCGGTAGGTCACCACACGGCCGTCGAGTCGTTCACATCGCCTACGGGCGGCATGCAACTCTTCTGCCTGCACGCCTCCGACTTCCCACGAGCCGAGCGAATCGTGGTCGAGGTCGGATCGATCTCCACGATCGAGTACACGGTCGTCCCCGCCATCGAGGGGATGCAACACGTAGCCTGGCGCAGTTCGGCCGGTTCGATCGAGCACTACACCTTCCCAACCACCGAGCGCGTAAACCTCGAAACGACGAAACGCTATCACCGCTCGCCAACGGCTCGTCACGCCCACTGCACCGCCATCGAGGAGCGCATGCAGCTCTGCTCGAACTACGAGACCCCGGCCATGATGCGCGCCCTGGGCGAGGTGCTGACCTCCGAACAGGTGTGGTTGCTCCGAGGGGAGGAGTATGAGGCGGTCGATGTGGTCACCCTCGCGGCCGAGTTGCACCGCCACGGCACACTGCGCCGGCTCTCGATCGAGATTCGTTCCACCCGCAACAAGGACACACTATGGAACTGATCATCGACAATCAGCCCTGCGATCTTCCGTGCAAAAGACTGATCCTCCCCGGTTTCGATTTTTCCCAAACCGGCGACCTCAATGCCCTCCGCGAGGGGCGAACGCTGCGCATCACCCTCCCACGCACGGCCACCAACGACCGCCTCATCGGTCGTCCGTGCGACCCCCAAACGGCCATCCGATTCAATGCCACAGACCACCGTGCCCGCATCGAGGTGGAGGGGACCCCGCTGCTGCAAGGCTCGATCCACCTGCTGACGGCCTCCGACGAGGGCTACACGCTCGAGATCCACGAACCGGGAAGCGGTTGGGCCTCCCAGGCTGCCCTGCAACAGCTGCATGAGTTGCATTTCGACTACAAAAAACAACTCACCCCGCAGACCATCTGTGAGAGTTGGCGCGACGATAGTCCTGTGCGCTTTTTCCCGATCCACCGCGACGACTATGAGCCAAGTTACAATTCGCTCGACCTGCTCCCCTCCGAGCGCATCCTCTCGGTCGATGATTACCACCCGTTCCTGCATCTGGCCTCGCTCCTCGAGCAACTCTTTCGCGAAAGTGGCTACACGCTCAAGAGCCAATTTCTGCAAAGTACATTCTTCCGATCCCTCTACATCAGCGGAGCCTACTCCACGCGCGACACCACAGCAGCGGCCTCCCATATGGGCTTTTTGGCCAAACGCCTCGGATCGGTTACGGCCGTAGCCAATGCCCACGGGCGAGTGGTGGCCGACCCCTTCGTGAAGGCAGATTACTCGGTGGGCAACCTGGTCGAAAGCGCAACGCCCCAAAGTGTCGATGCCGAAGGGAAGGTGGTCACAGGGCTCTACAACCACGGAAATTGTTTCAGCCTGACCGAAGATGGTGCGATCTGCTACCGACCGCTGACCACGGCCAGCGTAGCCTTCGCCTACCACCTCAAGTACACGACCTCGCACCGCATCTTGACACGTCACCGTCTGGCCGGATTCGATTCGCTCTACCTCGGACCGGGCAACGAGTTGCACTTCACCCTGACCAACCGCTACGAGGATCGCCGCGAGGCCCTCAACCCCGAGCAACGCTATCGCGTCTTGGTCTTTGACCACACCGCCGGAGCCTCCTACCGTCTCTCGGTCAGCCTCGACGGGGTATCCGATCAATGGTCCACCACCTTCGCCGAACGATCCGCCTCGGTGATCCTGCCCGCCTCGGGGAGCCCCTCCAATCCGCAGTTAGAGATCCTTCACGGCACCACATGGGAGCCCTACACCGGCGATTGGGCGATGTACGATGGCCATATCGAGGAGTATGGCCAGACTATTGTCGAATTGCGCATTCGCACCGCCTCGGAGTTGCTCACGCCCTCCACCCCCAAGAGTTTCGATACGATCTACTTTTTCGGAGCAGACGAAGGAATGAAGCTCACGCTGCACCCGGAGTGCTCGATCGAGGCCCACTTCCTCTCCACGCCGGGCTTTGGTTCCTCGATCACCTTTCAAGATGTGGCACAATTGCAAATTCGTCAAATCGAACTTTTGGAGGCCGTAGCACACCTCTTCAACCTGCGTTTTGCCACCGACGAGGCAATCAAAACGGTTTACATCGAGCCATACGACGACTTCTATGGCAACCACGAGGTGGATTGGCGCGACAAGGTGGATTGGGAGGAGCCGATCCGCTTCACCGACCTCACTCCACAACTGCACACCACACGCACCTGGTGTTACGAAGCGGGGGACGGGGCTGTCAAACGATTCGAGGCACAAGCCGGAACCACCCTCGGCAGTTGGACCTACACAACGAACAGCTACGCCACACTCCGAGGGAGGCAGGTGCTACGCAATCCGCTCTTTCGAGCCTCGGTCAGCAGCGTTGGACACTATACCAATGCCCCCTCGGCGCGGCTGCTGCAGGTGGGCGACCGTGACGACCCAACCGAGGATGCCACGAACTTTTCGCCGCGCATTGTCAGCTATTTAGGTATGCACCCGCTTGCTGCAGAGGAGTGGTGGGGGCATCCGGCCAACGAAGGGGCCTACCCGCTCGTAGCGTTTCATTTTGCAGGGGATGAGACGACCGAGGGGCTGAACCTCGGCTTTGAGGATCGGGAGGAGATCTCAGGGCTACATCGTTACTACGATCGTGCGCTGCATGATCAAGTCTATGGGGGCTGCATCACCCTCTCGCTCCACCTTCCACCCCATCGCCTCGCCTCGTTGCTGAGGATCAACGATGCCGGAGGCGATCGGCGCGCCATCTTCCACCTGAGCACACCGGAGGGTGACCTATCCGCCATCTTGGAGCAAATCGAGGACTTTGACCCCGCCACCGGCATCATTCGTTGCCACTTTATCCGCGTCGATCGATGAAACTGACCCACCTCGAGCAGCAGCTCTGCCAGCGGATTGAGCAGGAGCTTAAAGGGGTACGTCGCGAACAGATCATACCCCATCTGTTCACTCTGGGGTTATTCTCCTACAAGGCCATCGAAGAGCTGGCCATCCGCCGCCACATCGAGTACCTCATCGGCCGGGGGCTCTCGACCGGTGGTGCGCTGATCGAAACGGCTCAACACTTCTGTTGCTCCTACGAGAAGGCGCGAAACATCTATTACAAACCAAAACACAACCATCCATGATCAAACCCACAAAAATCAACATCAACAACGAAGCCTCGTGCTGCCTGATCGAGATCGAAGGGACGATCGGCGTGCCCGAAGAGTGGCAGTTTGACGACCCCGACAGTCGCGTAGCCACCTACGAACGCTTCCGCGAATCGGTCGCCCGCATTGCCCAAATCGAGGCCCCGGAGATCATCGTTTCGATCCGCTCGACCGGCGGCGATGTAAACGACGCGCTGCTCATCCACGACGCACTACGCCAGCTCAACGGCCGCATCACCACACGCTGCTACGGCTACACGGCCTCGGCCGCCACGATCATTGCGCAGGCAGCCTCCGAGGGTTGTCGCGAGATCTCGGCCAACGCCCTCTACCTGATTCATCAGGCAACCTGCTCGACCGAAGGTAACGCCACCCAGCTGAGCGAGCAACTCGACCTGCTTCGCACGACCGACGAGCGTCTCGGCGCCCTCTATGCTGCCCGTTCAGGTCGTCCGCAGGAGGAGTTTCAGGCCCTGATGAGCGAAAACAACGGCAACGGTCGTTGGCTCTCGCCAGACGAGGTCATCGCGGCCGGATTGGCCGACCACATCATCGGAGGCGAAGCGTCAGTCGAGACCTCTCCCGCCCAACCGGCCTCCACGGAGCAACCCTCAGCCCTGCGCAACGGCATCCATCGCCTGCTTCGAGCCATTGGTGTAGAGCCTGCAGCCACACAAGCGGAGCTGCCCGAGGATCACAACATCCTGCATTTTCAAGAGGTCTTCAACACCCAGCGTCGGCGCATCATCAGCTCCATGTCCGCACAAAAACAGTATGAGCCGACACACACAAAGCCGGTCGAAGATCCCTCTTATCAAGAGGCCACACTTTCGGCCAACGCAAAAGCCTACGCCGAGGATCTCAAACAACTCAAACGCTATTAAAACAACCTACAACAACCATTCATTCACCTATTAAAACCCATTTATTATGCCTTACTTAGAAACTGCAAAGACCTACAAAGGAAACGACGTTGAGAAGATCTTTTTCCGCCCCATGCTGACGGGCCCTTCAGCCGCTGATCTCGGCATCCGCGTACTGTACAACCTGCCGGCACCGACCACGGTCCAATATTGGACCCCCTATCGTAATATTTTGCAACCGCTCGATGGTTCTGGTTGGAATGGCGGCAAGGGTGCCAGCAAACTCCAGAAGACGATCCCGATGGAGCGTGTGAAGGCCGAATTGGCCTTCTCGGCAGCCGACTACTATTCGATGGTCTATGAGACGATCACGGCACAGCCTGATGTCAATTTCGAGGACCTGACCGGTACGATCATCGAGCAGGCCGAGACAGCCATCTTCAAGCAGAACATAGCCGAGAACCTGCGTGTCACCATGTGGATCGGCGACACCCAGAACACGCAGGGCTACAACACCTTCAATGGTCTGCTCTCGCACATCAAAGTGTTCAAGGAGGATGAGGTTTTCGAGCCGGTCATCTATTCGGCTCAGGACAAGCAGGATCCCTCGTTCATCCCGAAACTCTTCGATGACCTGTGGAATCAGCTGCATGTGGATGCCCAATCGGCCAAACATGAGGGCCAGCTCGCCTTCTTCGTCACGAGCGACATCTACAACCTCTACGAGAAATACCTCGATTCGATGGGGGTTGATGCAGCCTACACGGGCACCGTCGAGGGTCGCACCGAACTGATGTATCACGGCATTCCTGTCATCGACACCCGCCTGAGTCGTTATCTGATGGAGACCACCTTCGATCAGTCGTTTGCACTCTTGACCGATCGTCGTAACCTAATCTTGGCCGTCAACACAGCCGATATGCCCGGCAACGAGGTGCGTATGTGGTATAACCCCGACGAAATGGAGAATCGTCAGCGCGCCACCTTCATGGCCGGCACGGCGATCCTTGACGAGCACCTCTTCTCCTACGCCTACATCGAGTAATCCACCCAGGGGGCACGCCCCACAGCGTGCCCCCACATCAACCCAACCCTTGCTATGACTAAAAAGATTCGATCCACGGCGGTCGGTGTACACAACACCTCCGACCCCTACATCCTCTCCCCCATGCCTGTCGATAATCGCCATTGCTGGCGTTGGGGCGATGATAACCTCTTTCCCCAGGCTCTTGCACTGATGGCCCGTCGCTCGACCACCCATCGCCGCATCATCAACGACAAATCGGACTACATTGCCGGCAAAGGCTTCATCTGCGACGAATCGACCGTTCCCGAGCTCGCCTCGTTTATCCGTTGCGCCAACGGACACAACGAAACGCTCCGCCAAGTAGTCAGCAAACTCGCCTTCGACAAGGCTCTCTTCGGCAACGCTTTTCTAGAGGTTGTGACTGATGCCCACCACTCGTTCCTGGCTCTCTATCACCAAGATGCCTCGCGTTGCCGACTCGCCCGCGACTCTCAACATGTCTTGCTACACCACGATTGGAGTCAGTTCAAAGCATCGGAGGCTCAATCACTCCCGCTGTATCCCCATTTTGAGGAGCAGCCCGATGGTTCACTCCGTTCGATGATCCACTACAAGGACTACGAGCCTACCTTCGATCATTATGGCGTCCCCTCCTACATCGCCGGCATGAATGTCTCGGCCATCGCCTACAAAACCGATCGGTGGAACATCTCGCGCCTCGACAACTCGTTCCAACTCTCAGGCGTCATGATGCTCGACTCGGCGGTCGATAACGAGGCAGAGGCCGAGCGTCTCATCCGCTTGGCCGAGGAGAAATTTGGCGGTAAGCCCGGCCAGGTGATGTTTGTCTTGCGCGATGGTAGCGAAGCGGACAACTCCCACTTCATCCCAATCACCTCCCAGAACGACGGAGATTGGCGCGCCCTGCATGAGCAGGCGCTGGCCGACATCGTCGTGGCACACTCCTGGTTTCGCACGCTCAGCGGGCTGGATTACAGCTCCGGATTCAACTCCGAGCGTATTCTGCAAGAGTATGAGGTAGCCCTCAACACGGTCATCTTGGCCGAACAGGCCGATCTGCTCGAACCAATTCGGGAGGTGATAACGGCAACACTCGCACTGGATTGCTCGTCGCTTGAGATCATCAATCATCCGCCGACCCGCTCCAAACCGATCTACATGAAGGTTTGGGAGGCTCGCAAAGCCGACGGCTTGGAATACGACCCCGAGGACGAACGCCAACAACTCTATCTCTCCGAGATCACGAAATACAACCTCAAATCCATCAACTAATGACGACGCTTATCACCCCACAAGAGGTTCTCTTGCGCGGCTTTGCCGGCATCGCACCCCTCTCTCCCGAGATGATCACCTCGGACGACATCCTAGCCGCAGAAGAGCGATACTTGATTCCGACAATCGGCCCTGCGCTCCACGCCCGATTGCTGCAAGGCAACGATACGAGCTTCGTAGCAGACTACCTGGCAGCCCCGCTGGCCCTCTTCACCCGCCTGCTCATCCAGCCACGTCTACAGCTGCTCACCACGCGCATCGGGACGTTGGAACCCTCGACTGACCAAGGCTCGGCCGCCAAAACGACCTCGCTCAACCGCTTGCAACAGAGCCTGCGCAGCGAAGCCTCGATGCTGCTACGCCGCGCAACCAATTATCTAGAGGCCCACGCCTCCGAATTCCCCGAATATGATCCCCATCAAAACATCTTAAACCGTTGTACCATCCATGGAAATTACCTACAAATTCATTAGCGGCTGCGTAGCTGCCCTTGTAGCTCTCTTTGCGCCGATCGCACCGTTGATTATCTGCACCTTGCTCTTCATCGCCATCGACTTTATCTCGGGCATTCTGGCCGACCGCAAAATGGCTCGCAACGAGGGCCGACAGTGGTTTTTCGAGAGTGGCCGTGCCTGGCATACCATCCTCAAAGCCGGCCTTGCGATTGTCGCGTTGGGCATGTCTTGGCTCATCGACAGTTGCATCCTGCAGTTCCTGCATCTGAACCTGGCCCAACTCTTCGCCGGATTCACCTGCGGTATCGAACTGTGGTCGTTCCTCGAGAATGCCGCCCAATTGAGCGATGCGCCACTCTTTCGCTGGTTACGCCAATTTGTCCGCCGCCGCATCCGAAAGGAGGTTACGCATGAGTAGAGGGCTTCGGAACTGCAATCCGGGCAATATTCGCCACTCCATCGCCCGCTTTCGGGGTGAGGTGCGACCCTCACGCGATGCTGCATTCAAAGAGTTCTCCTCGCTGGCATGGGGCTATCGTGCTATCTTTGTCGTACTGAACACCTACCGCAAAAAACATGGGCTGCGCACCTTGCCCGAGATGATTGCCCGCTGGGCCCCTCCCTCCGAAAACCACACCTCGGCCTACATTCAGGCCGTTCAACGCATGACCGGCATCCCGCTCAACGAGACGATCTGCACCGACGACGAGCAGACGATGATCCCGCTAGCGATGGCCATCTCGCAGGTCGAAAATGGCGTTCCGGCATCCCGAGCCGACGTAGAGGCCGGCTGGCGACTCTATCACTCCTAATTACCCACCCTCCACAAAAAGAGGCTGTCCAACCCATTCTGTTGGACAGCCTCTTGTGCATGTAAAAACGGGATTTTACCCCGCCCGAGGATTATTTGCTCTCCTGCTTTTTGCGCTCCTCGATACGCTTATACCACGCTTCGCGCTCAGCCTTCAGGTCATAACCACGCTTGGAGAGGTAGTTGTTGATGCGCCCCTTATATTTGCCAAAGACCTCGTGTTTTTTGTTCGAGCTCTCGGCATCGACAGCCAACTCACGCGCCTCCTCCAGCCAAATGCGGATCTGCTCCTTCTCCTCATCAGTCAGCGTCGGGATCATATCCAGGTGTGAGTCATAGGTCACCTTCACCACACCGAAGGTAATTCCATCCATCACCGCCTCGATCTGCTCATCATTCAGATAGAGCGACAAGGTAGCCGGGAAGGCGAAGTGCGAACGGTAGAGCTTGCTGTCACACTCATATTTGGCAAAATCCTGAGCCATCTGCTTTGCCTCGCCCGTCAGCCCCTGCTCTTTGACGGCAGCCAGACGCTGATCGCGGGCCTCGTAAATGTCGTTGAGTTCAAAATAACGGTTAGCAACGATCTTTACAACCTCCTGCTTGACCGCCTCGTCGGTCAAAGCTAGCTTATTGACCACCTTCTCCGAGCGAGCTACAATCTTTTTCACATACTCCGGATCGCGTCCTTCGCTCTTCAATTCAATGGCCGAGGCCGTCATCACAGCTGCCATCAGCAGCACAATACTCAACAGGATTCGTTTCATGGTCTCTTTTTTGATTGGTTTTCTTTTTTTACAAAGATACACTTTTAGTGGAAAATTACATCAGCTTACCCTTCTCGGCCAACGTATCGTAGTTGTTGTTCAGGTTGCGCCAGTCGATCTTCGTCGTGGTTGGGATGGCATTGATATACTTCTCGATATTCGTATAGCCGTCGCCCGTGCAGTCGCCGTTGGCATCCGAAGCATCGTTCGGATTCAGGCCATTCGCTTTCTCCCAGGCATCGGGCATACCGTCGTTATCCGTATCGACATACTTCTCGCCCTTATACTCCGGATAGCCACCCATCTGACGCGGATCGGTGATGATACCCATCTTGTACGAGTCGGGACCAATACGACGGTAGCGGAACGAACCGTCAGCAGCCTGTGACTGGCGTGCAAGACCCGAGACATCACCACGATACTTCGCAGCATCCTTGGCGTAGTAAATCTCGCCCGTACGCACCTCATCGATGATGATCTGATCCACCTTGTCACGGCAAGGAATATTGGCACCTACATTCTCCAACACGAAATCATAGGCAGCCTGTGCCGACATGACACGCAGATAGGGCATCGGGAAGGGGCTATTCACACGCATCTGCTCGGTGAAGCCCTCCGTATTGCGCTGGCCCTCGATCTGAATACCACCGTTCCAGTTGTCGGCCGAAACCTCGGGGAAGCCCTCCACAAAATTACCGTGTGCATAAACACGCGAATACTGCTTGTAGGGGTGCTTGCTACGACCCGACTCGGGCTTCAGAATACGGTGAGCCACAGGACTGTTCTTCGGGGTCACCGGACCGGGTTTGTAGTAGTTGTTGATCATGTTGAACATGGCCGAGTAGTCACCACCATCGACCGAACGGTTGTGCCAGTTGAAGAGCACGTTGTTCACGAAGTTGAAGACACCATTCCAACCCACCGACGGGTTACGTCCGGCATTCGAGGCCCACAAGTTACGCATGAACGAGGCATTCTCGCCACCCAGCGTCGAGCCAAAGGCATGGTTGTAGGTATCCAAAGCCTTGGCCGAGAGGGTGTTCTGGATCGTTACATTGACCGTCGGATACTTCTCTTGACGAGCCTGATAGAAACCCTCACTCGGGTCATACATGTGGCGATAGAACGAGATATTCTCATCCAAACCCCACGTGCACGAGCAGTGGTCGATCATGATGTTACCCACCGGATTGCCACCAAACGAATCCTCACGGTGCGTCACCTTCGTCTCACCGCGACGGAAGCGCATGTGACGAATGATCACATCGTGCGTATCCACTTGGAATGAATCGCCAGCAATACAAACACCATCACCCGGTGCCGTCTGACCGGCAATCGTAATATAAGGAGCACGTACCACGATCGGGGTCTCCAAACGGATAATTCCCGACACATTGAACACCACAATACGCGCACCACCCGTCTCGCAAGCCTCACGGAATGAACCCGGACCACGGTCATTGAGATTGGTCACCGTAATCACTTTACCACCACGACCACCAGCCGTGTACATACCGCCACCCTCGGCACCCGGGAAGGCAGGAATCAGCGCCTGTGGCAGATCGTAAGGACGATGAGCCCAGGGCACATAGGGACGACCCTCCGCAGCCTCTTTTTTCACCACCGGAAGTGCCTTTTGCCAAGCCTCATCGGTCTGCTGTTGCATCTTGCGATCCTTAGCACGCTTTTCAGCCGAAGCCTCTGCGGTCAGCGAAGGATACTGCGCCTGCACACCCATCACGGCAAACAGCGCAATAGCCAATAGATAAAGTTTTTTATTCATAAAATCTTTGATTAAGTAGTTTTTCTCGATCAAAAAAATAGCATTATTTCACTTTACAAAGATAACAACTATTTCCGGAGAACAAACTCCATCGAGCGGTAAAACGACCTTTTGACGCGGTGAATCGCCCACCTGCGAGGGTGAAATTTCACCCCTCTGCAGACAAAAGAGCCGCTCCCGAATCGGAAGCGGCTCTCGTTGTAGCCGAAAATCGGCTCTTTTCTATTTCTGATTACTCAGCCAGCGGGTCGAACGTACCCTGACCGCCGTTGTTGTAATCCTCCCAACCGATCGTCTGCTCGAGCGTCGGGTTCTTCGTCTGAGCACTGTTGTTCAGACCCAGCAGATAGTAACGCGGCAGGAAGGTAACCACCATTCCGTCAATCGTCTGATCGTTGTTCGACGCGTCACCACGCTTGAGCTTACGCTGCAGATAGGGCTCATAGAAGTTATCACGCAGCTTCTCCAAAGCCGGATCAAGCTTATTGTTCGAACGCTTGATGCTGTTCAGTTTCACCAAGTTGCCGCTACGCCAGCTCTTGTAAGCCTCCCACATGGTCTTACCATCGGTCGAAATCACACCGTCAGCAACCAGCTTCTGAGCAATCGGGTCGGGCATGGCATCGGTCATATTGTTCCACTTGTTGCCACCCAGACCATCGCTGATCGTCGGCTTCACCTGGAACTCCAACTTCTCACGACGCTGACCATTCAGCGGCGTGTAACCCAACCACTCGCAGGTGTTACCACCCCAACCGGTCAGCTTCCACGATGCCGGAGCACCCGAGATCTTATCAAAGTCTGCACCGCCGTCGAAGAGCAGCCAACGACGCATATCGTCGAAACGCTTGCCCTCATAAGCGAACTCAACCTGACGCTCATAGAGAATCGAAGCCATACATACAGCAGCATCCGTAGCAACATCCTCGGGCAGACCGAAGTTACCTACGCCACCCTGGTAAGCCTCAGCCGTCTCCTTGTAACCTGCACGCTGGCGAATGGCCTTCAGCTGCTCGGCAGCATACTCCATATCACCGGCACCGCAAGCAACCTCAGCCAGGTTGAGCAATACCTCTGCATAGCGAAGCTCCAGATACGAAGCATACGAGAGACGGAAGCCCTGATTCGTGTTGAAGGCAACAGCCAACTTACCCGAATCACCCGTCGAACGCTTCGTGACGTACATACCCTTGGCATTCGAGGCCAGACCGTCAGCACCATAGGTACCCGTAGCATTCTCGTCACCTACCTTATCAGCGTCGATGTACCATACGTAGTTCCACAACTCATAGTTCGAACCCGTACCGAAGGGATAACGCGTGTCACCCTCAGCGGCCTCAACGACCGTACCGTTGAACTGCCACTGCAGACCCGGAAAACCGAACGTGCGGTAGAAACGGTTGTCACGATCGATGAAGGGGTGGTTGGCATCATAGTCAATACCCGACTTGGGCAGCTTCGTGTAGTGGTTGTTGTTGGGCACGCGACCATCCTTCATCGGGAAGAGGTCAACCAACATAGCCGACGGCTCGATACCGCCACCACCCATCGTATTCGAGGGACGTACCAGATGCTCCCAGGGGTTGTTGCGCGAATAGTCCGGACGACCACCCGAGGGAATGTTGTTGAAGCGAGCGATGAAGACGCCCTCGGTGTTACCACCGATAGCCTGGAACATATCCGACCAGTCGCGGATCGTGTTACCCTCACCATCGGGACGCATCAGCGCATAACCGGCAGCATTGATCTTCTCCAGATCAGCCTTCATAGCGGCGTAAGCCTCCGTATAGCGAGTTTGATCACCCGTACGGTTGAAGATCGGCGAGCACCACCAAGTCAGCACACGACCCTTCAGAGCCAAAGCCGAACCGACCGTTGCACGACCATAGTTGCTACCCGAAAGCCACTGACCGGCACCCGTAGCAGCCTCCAGCATCGTAGCAGCCTTATCCAGATCGTCGATGATGAAATCAACGCACTCCTTCAGGCTCGAACGCGGCGTAACCGAACCAGCTGCAATCTCCGGCAGGTCGGTGATGATGGGCACACCACCATACCACTTCACCAGATTGAAATAACGCCATGCACGCAGGAAGTAGAGCTGACCTACCAACTCATCCTTCTCCTCACGCGTCAGCGTACCACCCTCGATACCGATAATAGCATCGTTGATGTTACGAATGAAACCCCAAACGTTGTTCTGGATGTTTGCAGCGTCCTGACCCTGGAAATAGTCGGGAACCTGTTTTACACCCGTCACCGTGTTCAGCTCACCCTTCGGATCCACAAAGATACCGAAGCCTGCGAACTCCTCAGTACACTTCGACCAATCATCAGCCTTACCCGTCGAGGTATATTGCCATCCGGGATTACCATTCGGGTCGGGCAGGTTGTAACGATAGCAATCGCTCACACGAGCAGCACAACCATCATAATAGTTGTAGATGCTGGGGTCTGCATAGTCGTAGTTGATCTTCTCCTCCAGGAAGTCCGTGCTACACGACGCCAAAGAGGCCGAAGCAAGCAGTGCAAGACCCGCATATTTCAAATTGAATCTTTTCATTGTATGCTATAATTTAGAAGGTTACATTAAGACCGATCGTAAACTTACGCAGCGTAGGATATGCGCCATACGAACCCGACATCGGATCAATGAACTTATCCGGATAGGGGTTGTAGAAGTCGCAAATATTCTGACCCGTTACATTTACGCGAACAGCCGAGATACCAATGGGCTGCAGCCACTTCTTGGGCAGCGAGTAAGCCAGCGTCAAGCGGTTCAGACGAACGCGCGTGCCGCTGATGCGCCAGAACGACGAGTTCACTGCATTGACATTCGTGTAAGCCAGGTTCGGATAGTGACCATTGCGGTTCTCCTCTACGACAACATTACCATCACCATCAACGATGTCCTGATATACGAACATATTGTCCGGATTCCAGAACGACGGCATGTTGCAGTACTCCAAGTTGCCCGAAGGCTTCAGAGCAGCCGAGGGAACGAACGAATAACCACCCCACGAAGCCGAGATCTGAGCCGTCAGCGACAGACCCTTCCACTCAGCCGACAGGTTTGCCGTCAGACCGTAGGGATTCGAACGCTGCGAGAGACGTACCTGGTCCTCCTCGCCATCTACCTTACCATCGGGACCGGCATAGGTGCCATCCTCCTGCTGTGCACCGCGCACATCCTTGTAGATCAACATACCCGGACGAACGTCCTCTTTTGCCATACCCATATACGACGTGATACCGTTCAACTCGAAGTACTCCTCAATATCCTGGAACGAGCGGAACATACCAATGCAGTGCATACCCCACGTACCGATGTCGGTGCGATCACCATACTGTACCGTGCGGTAAGTGTGGTCCGTAGCCCAGTCCATCAAGAGCACCTTGTTATCCGAGTAACCCGTGTTGATACCGATGCGGTACTTGAAGTCCTTACCAATCTGGTCACGCCAGTTAGCCGAGAACTCAATACCCCACGAGTTCATCTCTGCCATGTTCTGATAAGCCGACTGGTTACCTACAGTACCCGGAATCGAAGCCTTGTAAGGCATCAGCATCTCGCGATCCCACTGCTTGTAACCCTCGATCACGAAGCCCAAGCGGTTGTTCAGGATGTTGAAGTCGATACCGACATTGGCCTTGTACGACTTATCCCAGTGAGCGTCGGGGTTCACACCGGCGTTGTTCTTATTCAGAGCCAGACGGTTACCTGCCTCGCTACCGGGCTGGTCGCCGAAGATACCACCCTTATCCTTATCCATAGCGTAGGTACGCTGCCACTGCCATGCCGTCAGGTTATCACGACCCGTCAGACCGACCGAAGCACGAACCTTCAAGAAGTCAACCCACGTTACGTTGTCAGCAAACCAATTCTCCTTCGATACTACCCAACCGATCGAAGCCGAGGGGAAATAACCCCAGTAGTTATCCGGAGCAAACTTCGTCGATGCATCGGTACGGAGCAGGAACTCGAACAGATACTTGTCATCATACGAGTAGTTTACACGACCCAGGTACGACAACGAACCCGACTCATAACGCTTAAACTCACCCTCCGTAGCCACGGTCGAAGCCGTCGAGTTCGACTGGCCCGTACCGAACGGATAGGGATCCGAAACAGCCACATACGAGTACTCCGACTCAGCCTCCGACTTCTCGATCGAGAACATAGCACCTACCGAGTGCTTGCCGAACGTGCGAGCATAGTTGAGCTGGAAGTTCATCTGGTAGTTGTCCGTGCGCGTCATCGTACGACCCAAGAAACCGGGAGTCTCCTCCGTGGTCAGATCGCCATTGTCATCCACGACATACTTGTAACCGTTACCGTTCGAAACGACAACACCCTTGTTACCCAGCACGAAGTTGCTGTCACCCATCAAAGCGGCATACGTAGCCTCGTCGGTCAGAGCCGTCGGCGTGTAGAGGTGCTCACCCGAACCGAAGCGGGTCTTCATCTGATAAACATTGTACGACGAACCTACCTGGTTGGTCTTATCGGTCGAGATCGACTTCGAGTACGATACGCGAGCCGTCAAACCCTGCAGCGGCTTCCACAGAGCCGAGAAGTCATACGACAGGTTCAGACCGATGTTGAAGTTCTGCGACATGGTGTTCGAGTAGTCACCATTATTCTGCAACTCAGCAAAGTGATACTCCTGGTTGGCATTCTTCTGCTCGTTCGAGATACCATAGGCCGAGATAGCCTTGTCACCTACATACTCAGGAATATAACGCGGATGGGTCAGCAGGAGGTTGTAATCCTTCTCACCACCCGAGCCACCGACCTTGATGAACGGCGTGGTCTTCTCACCGTAGTCACCCGACAGCTGCATACCGGCCGACAGACCCTTACCGATCTTCACGTCGATACCGGCACGATACGACCAACGATCGTAATCGAGCTTACCGAGGTTACCACCTTGGTTGAAGTACGATACACCGGCGAAGTAGTTAGCCTTCTCCGTTGCACCACTCATGTTGAGCGAGTGCTTGTGCGTTACAGCCGACTCCCAATACTTGTCGATCAGGTTGTAATCCAAGCCCTTCATAGCCTCCAACTCGTCAGCCTGGAAGATGTCATAACGCTTGTTGAGGTTCGTATTCATCGGGTCAGCACCAGCCACAGCGTTGTAGAGTTTACCATACTGATAAGCATTCAACATGTCGGGGTGCGAGAAGGTATCTGCGATACCGATCGAACCGCTGTACGAAATCGAGGGGGCACCCACCTTACCACGCTTCGTGGTTACGAGGATAACACCGTTAGCAGCACGCGAACCATACACGGCAGCCGAGGCATCCTTCAGCACCGAGATATTCTCGATCATCGACGGGTCGATGTTGTTGAAGGCCTCTGCACCGAGGTTCTGATACGAGTTACCTACCTTCACGTCGTTCGGGTAGATGTAACCATCAATTACATAGAGCGGCTCCTGTGCCGTTACACCCACCGTGCTCAGATCGTTAGCATTACGGATGTAGATCTTGGCATTCTCACCCGGACGGCTCTCACCACCCGAAACCGAGACACCGGTCATAAGACCCGACAGGGTCGAAGCCAGGTTACCCGAAGCCAAATCCTGGATGTCATCCATCGGAACCGTAGCCACCGAACCGGTCAAGGTAGCCTTCTTCTGCGTACCGTAACCGACAACGACTACCTCCTCAATGTTCTGACGGTCCTCCTTGAGCACGATCTCGGTTTTGGTCAGATCCGACACCTTCTCGGTGATGTAACCAATGTAAGAGATTTGCAGCTCGGCACCGGCCGGAACTGCCAGGACGAACGAACCGTCGATACCCGACGTCGTACCGTTCGTCGTACCCGATACGATGACCGTAGCACCGATTACCGGCTGACCGGCCTCGTCCACGATCTTTCCTTTATACTGCGTCTGCGCCGAGGCCGACAGCACGAAGAGTGCCATCACGAAACTCAGGCAAATACCCAATACTTTTTTCATAATCTTTTCAGTTTCTTGTTGTTAGCACTCTAAATTAGTTCAACCAACGCGGGTCACCATTGCCAGTTGCAGGTGTGAAGTTCACACCACCGTTTGCGGCCGTCAGATCCAGAATTGCGTTGTCGATGTAGCTCTCGTCGAAACCGTGATTCGACTCGGTAGCGAACTCCTTCTTATCGGTACTGTCAACCGAGTTGCGAACACCCTGAATCGTGTTACCCGACATCACGAGCGTACCACCACGCTTTACCTTCTGCAGACGATAGCAGTCGTGGAAGCACGAATCCTCGAACGTGATCACATAGGCAGGCTTGTTGGCGATGTTGTTACCGAAGTCCTTATTCGGCATCATACGAATCAGCGTCGAGTTCTTGATCTCGAATACACCGTTGTACGAACCTACAGCCTTGTCGATCGACTGGTTGGTAAAGCGGATGAAGTAGTTTTTGTTACCTACCGAAGCCGAAGGATAGCGGTTCCAGATCGTCGAGTTCACGACATAGGTATTCAAGATAGCACCATACCAACAACTAACCGAAGCACCATTACTGATACCCGTGTTCTGCCAACCGTTGATGAACGTATGCCACTGGTCACCATTCTTACAGTTGAGCTGCACCAAGCAGTCCGATAGACGGAACTCGGCCACACCCCAAGCGCTTTTACCCATATTGAAGATCGACGTGGGAAGTTCCTTCACCCAGCACGACTCGATACGAATCGGCTTCGAGCACTGCATCACCTTGTTCGAGTTCACGGGGACATCCGTACGCGAGTCATCCAGCAGGATCAGACCCAGCGACGTCATAGCCGTACAATCGAAGTTCACGTTCTTGATCTTCAGACCGCTGGCAGGCGACAACGAACCATTCTCTCCTACCGTAACGATCGGGCGATTGCCCAATACACCACGCAGACGAATAGGAACCAGACCCGATTTTGCAGCCACGTTGAGCGTATAAGCAGCACCGGCCTCGAGGTCGAATGCCCACTCGAAGTTAGCATCGGCAGCCACAGCAGCTGCATACTCCTCAGCATGAGCCGTCATCCAATCGGTAATGTACTGACCGATCTCCGTACCTGCGGGGATCGTCTGACCGCCAATCACCGACGAGTAGCTCACCGTCGTTGCCTCAGCAGCACCGGAGTTGTTGTAACGCTCGTTGCCCAGCGTCAGCACGCTAACAGCGTAGTTCGTATCCTCCTCCAAGGGGAAGAGCAACGAACAGCCGTCCACCGTTTGGTGGTCTACCACCACAACAGGATTCGAGGGATCGTTCTGATTGATCACCGTGACCTCATAGCCACCGGCACCCATCTCAACGGGCCACTCCACCTTCACCTGCTCATTACCACTTGCATCAGTGGCCAGGCTGAATACGATCGACTCAGCGGCAGGCGACTCCAACTGAACACCGCTAATACCGGCGCTCCACGTCTCATCATCGACACCCTGTGCACACGATACGACGAACATCGCCATAGCTGCGCAGCAAATGCCTCCGAAGAGCTTTCTGAAAGTCATCTTTTTCATAGGCTAATAATGTTAAGTTAATTAAAAAGGTTTATAAATAGTGTGTATTCTATTTTCGAGCTATTGCTTGTTCTTTTCGTTCAATCCGCTACCCTTTTCTTCAAAAAAAGCGTAGTGAGCCCATTTTTTCGGTTTTTTGGCGCGCAGAAAATCGACAGGCGGATTATTTGCGTTTAATCGTTTCTTATCCTCTGTTAATCAGTTGTTTATCTCTCCTTTTGACCAAATTTGGGCGTAATTATGCACATATTCAGTTATACAAAGATAATAAAAGTTCGATCACAGAAAAACGTTTTTGCAAAAAAAAGGAGGTAAAACCACAAAAAAAGTAATGATTAAGTCAAAAATTGAAAAAAAGAGGGGCGTTATTAAAAAAATTACAAATCAAAACCATTTTTGACCCTATTCCTATCCTGATTGGATAGTCATCACGCTCATGCTTATATGCTCGAACTGATTAGGGGCTTTTCGGGACATTTAAGCCCGATCAACATCTCATCTTGCTTGAGCGGCCGGTGGGAGAATCATCCATGTAAGCCTCACATTTTGTAAAAATTTTATAAACCGACATTGTGAGTTTCTTTACCTCTTGCATTTTCCTTTTTGAATAAAAGCTGTAACCAAACAAAGAGTGAGCTAATGGGCCATAAGCGGGGGATAAACCTTTCTTCAAAAGGTTCAATTTAGCAACCTGCCTTATCAAATGGTTGCAAGTTTGCCTTTTGCAAAGGTTGTAACCATTTGCTTATCAGCGTTCTATTAAAAAAATAAGGCTGCCGAAGACACATAGCGTAAGACTCCAATGCGCGGGCGTTTCTGTTGATATTCAAGCCGTTACAGACTCCATTCTGGTTAAACTATACGATATTCGCATTCTGTTGACAATCAACCTTTTAACGTACATTTTGGATTCACTACGCTTTTTTTGAAGAAAAGTGAACTGTCAACCTTGGTCAAAAAAGCGCAAAGCGAGTGGTTACGATGCGTTGAGGCGAATATAAAGACGGTGAAAACGACAACAAAAACTTTATAAACCAATTTAACTAACTAAACATTATTTAGCCTATGAAAAAGATGACTTTCAGAAAGCTCTTCGGAGGTCTTTGCTGCGCAGCGATGGTGGCGTTTGCCGCATCGTGTGCTCAGGGAGCCGACGATGAGTCGTGGTCGGCAGGCGTCACCAACACCCAGTTGAAGGCTCCTACGATTGATGATTCGTGCTTCGAGGTTGTTTCGACTTCAAGTGGAGACGTAATCCAGCTCACGTGGCCCGTGGTTTATGGTGCTGGTGGATACCATGTCACCGTTTACGAGGAGGCGAATCCCGAAACGGCACTTGTTGACGAAGATGTTGATGGTCAGACCATCACCTTCCCGATGGTGGAGGATACCAACTTCAACATCTCGGTAACGACGTTGGGTAACGATCGCCTCAACAATAAGCCGTCGGAGGCCGGTGCCTACACCTTCAGCACGTTTGGTACGCTGCAGCAGATTCCGGATGGTAGCGAGATCGCAAGCTGGATCGAAACCAACTATGCCGCTCCCGAGAAGGAGATCTTCGGTTTGGTGTATGAATTGGTAGCTGGTGGTCAATACACACTCGATGCTCCTGCCGATTTCAGACTCGACAAGGTGATGCTCCGTTCGGATGCCTCAAATCCCGCTACGGTAACCGTAAACGGTGATGGTGCTCTGATGTTGCAGGCCGGTCTGAAGGTGATGAATATCAAATTCGACTGTACGGCTCAAACGGCTCGCGGTCTGTTGTTGATGCACAGCACGCCCGACAACTCGATTTCGACCGAATCGCTGGGTTACAAGGCTGCCGGTGCTAACCAAAACTGCTTTGTGGTTGTTAAACCGGTGATTTTCGACAATTGCTGGGTGAAGAACCTGCCCAATGCTTTCTTGGATGACAACCAGCAGAAGTACGCTCTGGCTGATTTCCGCATCACGAACTCGATCATTCAGCTCAAAAACAGCGGCTCGAATGGTTTCATCAAATTCGACAAGGGTGGCTACCTGATTCAGAAGATGACGATCACCGGTTCGACGATCTACAACTCGGTACAGAACGGTGGTGGTGTCTATTTCATCCGCTTCTCGAACTCGTCGAACGCACAGCCCAAGAAGGTGTTTGGTAACAACAACAACTTCCTGGAGCACACGATCAAGGATTGTACGATCGCCCGCACCTTCCCCAAGAAGGATTTTGCCAACAATATGCCCAACACGCAGAATGGTCAGCGTCTGTGGTGCCACATCGAGAATGTACTCTTCTTCGATATTTGCCGCTTGGAGAAATATATCCAATCGCAGTGGTATATGACGACCCCCAACAATGTGTTGTTCTGCTCGGCTAACGCCAGCTACAACAGCAACGACGCAGTTAAGAAGGACAAGTTGGGTAATACCTACACGATCAACGAGGATCCGGGCTTTTCGGAGACCGACTTTGTTGAGTTGGATCTTAATGCTCCCAACGGTGGTCTGAATCTTAAGGCAAAATCGGGAGCTTTGGCTCCGACGATTGGCGACCCGCGCTGGTTGTAATTCTCATACATATATTAAAATATAGGAAGAGATGAAGAAGAATTTCATATATAGCTTTTGTCTGAGCTTGGCAGCGATCTTTATGACCCTGTCGGCTATGGCACAGCAGACGGTCACAGGTACCGTTGTAGATGAGGCCGGCCAGCCCGTAATCGGTGCTACGGTCATTGTAAAGGGTTCGGCACAGGGAACGACCACGGGTATCGACGGTAAGTTCCACCTGCTCGTTCCCGCGGGCGGAGAGCTCACAGTCTCGTATTTGGGCTACATCTCGCAGGATGTTAAAGATTTGAAGAATCCGAAGATTACGATGGTCGAGGACCGTCAGAACATCGAGGAGGTTGTCGTAGTGGGTTACGGCTCGCAGAAGAAGGCTACGCTGACCGGTTCGGTCGCTACGGTCGATGTGGATGATATTCAGGACATCGTGGCCGGTGACCTCGGTACGACGCTGCAGGGCTTGATGCCCGGTGTATCGGTATCGGGTGGTAACGCACAGCCCGGTGAGCGTTCGCACATCTACGTGCGTGACGCTTCGTCGCTGAGCGCCCTGACCACGTCGGGTAACTCGGGTACGCAGGTGTTCTCGCAGGAGCCGCTCTACGTGATCGACGGTTATGCTTACCCGAACGACATCGTGGTAGGTAACGACACGCAGAACTACGGTGCTGAGGTGTTCTCGAACCTCGATCCGACGATGATCGAGTCGATCTCGGTGTTGAAGGACGCATCGGCTGCCATCTATGGTGCTCGCGCCGCCAACGGTGTCATCTTGGTAACGACGAAGAAAGGTAAGGTAGGCACTCCGCAGATCTCGTATAGCGCATCGATCGGTATTGCTGATCAAGGTGCTCCGAAGATGTTGAATGCTCACCAGTATGGTCGCCTCTACAACATCATGAAGACGGCCGACGATCAGTCGATCTCGACCAACCTGAACAACACGACCGACCTCTTCCAGCTCGATGAGTTGGAGGCTATGAAGCGCCTGAACTACGACCTGCTCGATGAGTATTGGGAGGCTGCCGTAAAGCAGAAGCACTCGCTCAACATCACGGGCGCCTCGGAGAAGGCCAACTACTTTGCCGGTATTTCGTACTTCAACCAGGATGGTAACTTGGGTAGCTATGCCGACGAGCGCTGGAACTACCGCGCCGGTGTCGATGTACAGGTGAACAAGTGGTTGAAGGCTGGTCTTTCGATCACGGGTGACTATGGTGAGCAGAAGAAGGCCAACATCAAGGTGGCCGGATCGAGTGCTATGAACGACTATAACATGCTGTTGATGCACCCGCGCTACATTCCCGAGACGGTAAACGGTCTGCCGATCGTGCAGTACGGTGTATCGAACGAGCAGAAAGACAACGACCAGCTCTACAACTATGGTCTGCTGCAGAGCCAGGGTGACAAGACCCGCACGATGACCTCGAATATCAGCATTCAGGGTAACGTTTCGGTTGATTTCGGTCAGATGTGGGCTCCGCTGCAGGGTTTGCAGGCTCGTTTGAGCTATGGCAAGTCGATCTCGACGAGCAAGACCAACCAGGCAACCTCGCGCTTTACGCTCTACGAGATGATTGAGCGTTTTGGTTCGGGTCAGCACCTCTACACGCCGACCGCACAGACCACGCAGGAGGATTTCGAGCGTTTGATGGCTCCCGAGAACTTCAACGAGCGTAATTTGGCCAACTCGAACGGTGGTACGGGTAGCGCTACGCTGCTGCGCGATATGAGCCGTGCGGACAACTATCAGCTCAACTTCCAGGTAAACTACAACCGTTCGTTCGGTAAGCACACCGTAGGCGCGATGTTCAACATCGAGAAGTCGGAGGCTGAGGCCGAGTGGAGCCGTGCCGCTAAGGATGATCCGTATTCGTTCACGACCGGTTCGTCGAACACCGCTACGGGTACGATGTTGGCCGAGTTCAAGGGTTCGATGTCGGGTACGCTGTCGTATCTGGGTCGTATCAACTACTCGTACGATGACAAGTATCTGTTGGAGGCCCTGCTGCGTGTCGATTCGTCGACGAAGTTTGCTCCCGAGAACTACTGGGGTTACTTCCCCTCGGTATCGGCCGGTTGGGTAGTATCGAAGGAGAATTGGTTTGCCGACAACGTAGCGTGGGTTGATTTCTTGAAACTCCGCGCATCGTTCGGTCTGACGGGTCGTGACAACTGCTCGCCGTGGCAGTGGATGCAGAGCTACTCGGTATCGGGTACGGAGGATGGTCCGGTATTCGGTACGGGTACGACCAACCAAACGAGCAGCCACCTTTCGTGGTCGAAGACGATGGCCGCTATGAACCGCGACGTACACTGGGATAAGTCGTACAAGATGAACATCGGTTTGGATGTAAACCTCTTGAACAACCGCTTGGGTCTGGTATTCGAGGGTTACAAGGAGTGGAACCGCGAGATGTTGATGATCCTCTCGCAGGATGTGCCTCACACCGTAGGTACCGAGTCGGCTGCTGTGAACCTCGGCGAGATGAACTCGTGGGGTCTGGAGTTCTCGGCTAACTGGAGCGACCGCATCGGTAAGGACTTCAAGTACAAGATCGGTATCCAGACCGGTTATGGCGACAACAAGGTGCTCGTAGCCGACTTTGAGACCTCGGCCGACAAGTACTACAAGTCGATGAAGCAGGGAGGCCGCACGGATGTTGGTACGTGGGGTATGCAGTGCCTCGGTATGTTCCGTTCGTATCAGGACATCAACGAGTACGTAGAGCGTTACGGTATCACCTCGTATATGGGTCTGCCCGTTGAGGATATCCGTCCGGGTATGTTGATCTACAAGGATGTTCGTGGTGAGGCCTTTGACGAGGAGACGATGACCTACGCAGGTCCCGATGGTAAGATCAGCGATGACTACGATCAGGTACGTCTGTCGAACCGCTCGAACCCCTACAGCTTGACGACCAACCTCGGCGCCGAGTGGAAGGGTATCTCGCTCAACGCACAGATTTCGGCTTCGTGGGGCGGTTATTCGTTCGTTCCGAACGCTGCTCTGCAGAGTGAGAACATGGAGGTTTACAGCATGCCTTCGTTCTGGAATCCCGACAACGTATTTGCTTACCAGGACATCTATGACGTAAACGGCAATCTGCTGATCGCTGAGAACCGCGACGCAGGTCTTCCGAACCCCGAGTTCTCGGATGTGAATGCTCGTCAATCGTCGTTCTGGCGTGTAAGCGGTACGCGCGTGGCTCTGCGCCGTCTGACGTTGGCCTACTCGCTGCCCAAGAAGTGGCTGCAGCCGATCGGCATCTCGTCGGTACGTGTAAACGTAACGGGTACCAACCTCTTCGATTTCTATAACCCCTATCCCGATAATTTCATGAGCACGCTGGCAGGCTCGTATGGCAAATACCCCAACCTGCGTAACTGGACGATCGGTGTAAATGTATCATTCTAACAATCGAATATGATGATGAAAAAGATAATGAATTTCAAATCGCTCGCTATGGGCCTTGCCGTAGCTTCGCTCGGTTTGGCTGCTTGTAGCGATGCCTTCCTCGAGGAGAAGAAGGACCTCGATCGTGTAAGTCCGATCATTTACGATGACTTCGAGGGAGCTGAGGGCCGTGTAAACGACTGCTACTCGTGGTCGTTGCTGGGTGCTAAGTCGTACGACAACCAGGCTATTCAAAGCAAGGGTATGACCTTTGGTGGTTCGGATTACCTCTCGCAGACAACCGAGGAGTTTGTCGGTTTGTCGGACTGGGTAAACCCGGAGTACAACATGAACAATGTAAACTACGAGGGTAAGAAGATGCCTTACGACTACTTCCAGGGTGCTTCGGGTAATGTTACGCAGAGCCCCTACGGCCGTATTCGTAACTTCAACGATATGATCCGCGGTATCAGCGAGGGTTCGCTCTCGCAGGAGGAGAAGGATTTGCTGCTCGGTCAGGTACACTTCTGGCGTGCTTGGGCTTACTACCAGCTCGTTAAGTGGCATGGTGGTGTGCCTATCGTAACCGATGTGCTCGATCCGATCGAGGGCCCCGGAACGCCCCGTTCGTCGGCTGAGGAGTGCTTCCAGTTTATCTTCGACGAGTTGGATCTTTCGGCTCAACTCTTGGAGGCTGCTACGGGTCAAGGTGGTTGGGCTGAGTCTTCGGACTGGGGTCGCGTAACGACCGCTTCGGCATTGGCTCTGAAGGGCCGTCTGATGAACCTCTGGGCAAGCCCGATGTTCAACCGTCAGAATGACATCTCGCGTTGGGAGGCTGCTTATCAGTTCATCAGCGAGTCGCTCCCCAAGATTCAGGCTTGCGGCCACGGCTTGGTGGATGGTTCGACCAAGACGGCTGCCGGTTGGGCTGATATCTTCGCTCGCACCGACCGCAACCCCGAGGCTGTTATGGTACAGTTGTTCAACACCTTCGATGGTGAGACCAACGATAGCGCCGATGAGACGATCGTATTGAACAGCGGTTGGGAGCACTCGATCCGCCCGAAGAACACGGGTGGTAACGGTGGTCTGCAGCCTTCGCAGATGATCATCGACCTCTTCCCGATGGCCGATGGTAAGCTTCCCTCGGCAGCTTCGAACTACACCTCGCTGGGTGTTTCGGAGATCGAGTACGATGAGGCTTGCCCGTGGATGAATCGCGACCCGCGTTTCTACCGCACGTTTGCCTTCCCCGGTGTACGTTGGGCTATGAACGGCGACCCCTCGTCGTACAGCACAAACAACTGGAAAGGTAGCGAATATGAGTGCTGGAGCTATGTATGGTATCTGAAGGATGATGCTTCGAAGATCAATGAGTTCCGTTCGTCGTCAAACCATGGTCCCGACGGTCTGAATGGTTCGGCCAAGGGTTTCTACGTACGTAAGCGTACGTGCGACAACGATGTTTCGGGCGCCAACTACCTCTATACGGGCTCGTTCCGTCGTTCGGCAGCTCCCTATCTAGAGATCCGCTACACGGAGGTGCTTCTCAACTTGGCCGAGGCTGCTGCCGGTGCCAACAAGCTCGATGTAGCTGTTGATCAGCTGCGTCAGATCCGTAGCCGCGTGGGTTACACCGGTGACTGTGGTATTGCAAATGGTATGAGCCAAGGTCAGACGATGGCTGCCGTGCTCTACGAGCGTATGATCGAGCTTGCTTTCGAGGGTAAGCGTTTCGAGGATGCTCGCCGTTGGATGCTCTTCGATGGTGGTGCTGAACTCCCCAAAGGTGCTCCCTCGACGTGGAACGTATCGGGCTGGGGTGGCAACACCTGCACGTGGCTCGGCATTGCTCCGCTCAATGGCAAACGTCGTGAGAACTATGAGTTCCACATCACCTATGATGCCGGTATGGGTGCCGGTATCGGTGAGGATCTGACGAATGGTGACCCGTTGACCAACGTTGCAGGCATCGCACGTCCGGCAGCTATCGACTTCCGTCAGGAGGGTGAGGCTTTGACGGCTCAGTTCGACGCTTTGAAGGCTTGGTATGGTCAGTATCTGGCTTGCAAGGTCTACTCGGGTGACGCATACAACGAGGAAACGGGTATCGACTATACCATCACGTGGCGTCCTCACTACTACTTTGTCGGTTTCCGCAAGCCGGAGTCGCTGGAGAAGTTCGAGCAGACGATCGGTTGGGACAAGACCGATGGCTCGTGGGGTACGTTTGACCCGCTGGCTGCGAACACCGCTCAGTAAGCATGACTATAATCATGGAGTCATCTGCCGAAGGACAGATGACTCCGTATTATAAAAAAATAAAAAGGTTGCACCAAAAGCGAATGCTATGCGCGGCAACCAAGAACCCAAACAAATGAAATACTTTTTCAGGTTGTTGTTTGGGAACAGACAAAAAAGTTATAACCCAATTGTCTAACTTAAATACAGAGAAAAATGAAACAAAATTCCACGATTCGCGTTTCGGCTCTGGCTCGCAAGCTATGCTTACTGATAGCTTTTGTGGGTCTCACCGCATTCGCGTATGCGCAGCAACGTGTGACCGGTAAGGTGACGGATGCTGCAGGTCAGCCCGTAATCGGCGCCAATGTACTCGTCGAGGGTACGATGATTGGTACAACTACGGGTGTAGATGGTAGCTATCAGCTCGAGGTTCCGGCCGACGGCAAGCTGACCATCTCGTATATCGGCTACAAGTCGCAGACGGTAGCCGTAGGCGGCAAGACGGCTGTCGATGTACAGCTTACGGAGGATGCCGCCATGCTCGATGACGTTGTCGTTATCGGTTATGGTACGGTCAAAAAGCGTGATTTGACGGGTGCTGTAGCATCGGTCAAGAGCGAGACCATCACGATGACCCCGACTTCGAACCCGATGGAGGCTCTGCAGGGTCGTGTAGCAGGTCTTGATATCACGAAGACCAGCGGTCAGGCTGGTGCAGGTGTCAACATGCAGCTGCGTGGTAACCGTTCGTTCACGGCCAGCGGTACGCCGACCTTCATCATCGACGGTATGCCGGGTGACTACTCGACGCTCAACCCGAACGACATCGAGTCGATCGAGGTCCTGAAGGACGCTTCGTCGACGGCTATCTATGGTTCGAGCGGTGCCAACGGTGTGATCTTGATCACCACCAAGCAGGGTAAGGCCGGTAAGGTCAATGTAAACTTCAATGCCTACATCGGTGTAAACGGCTGGTCCACGATGCCCGACGTACTGCAGGGTGAGGCCTATATGGAGAATCGTCGCCAGGCTGCTCGCAATGCAGGTACTTATGTAAATGATGAGGCTCTCTTCACCGATCCGACGCTCTACGCAGCCTATAAGGCTGGTCAGAATGTGAATTGGGCTGACGAGATTCTTAAGACGGGTATGACGCAGAACTATTCGTTGTCGGTTTCGGGTGGTAACGATAAGACGAAGGCCTACATGTCGTTCAACTTCTCGGACGAGAAGGGTCAGTATGCCAACGACCGCAACAAGGTCTACTCGACCAACATTCGCGTTGATCATCAGGTAAACAAGTGGTTGGCTGCCGGTGTCAATATGCAGGGTTCGTTCACCTATCGCGACAGCGCATGGGCGAAACTCGAGGATGGTTTGACGGCCGTTCCCTTCGGTGAGTTGTATGACGAGAACGGCGAGTTGAATCCCGTATTGCCGGGCGGCGAGTACAACTTGCTGCTCAACACGAACGAGGACAACTACCGCAACCACAGCCAGGGTACGCGTCTGTATGTCAATCCCTACGTGCGCATCACGCCGCTGAAGGGTCTGACGATCGAGAGCCGCCTGAATGGTTCGCTGGGCTTCTCGCGCTCGAACTCGTTCGTAGGTCAGGGCTCGTTCCAGTATGTTCGCGCCGGTGGTAACTGGGAGACCGACACCTCGGCTACGGTAAACAAGAACGAGACTTACAACTACAAGTGGGAGAACATCATCACCTACAACTTCCAGATTGCAGATGATCACGACTTCACCATCACGGGTGTTACGTCGTACAACCACAATCAGTCGGACAATGCTTCGATGACCGGTACGGGTATCAAGAACAACAAGACGCTGTGGTATGATTTGGCCAACGCCGTTACGTCGAACAACTCGACCTCGTATACCATGTCGAAGGGTATGGCTTACATCGGTCGTTTGAACTACTCGTACAAGGGTCGCTACCTCTTCTCGGCTTCGATTCGTCACGATGGTAGCTCGCGTCTTGCCAAGGATTATCGTTGGGATACCTTCCCCGCTGTTTCGGCTGGTTGGCGTATTTCGGACGAGGCCTTTATGGAGAACACGAAGGATTGGATGGACAACTTGAAACTCCGCGTAGGTTATGGTGAGACGGGTACCGCCTCGATCGACCCCTACAGCTCGGTTTCGTCGCTTGAGCAGACGATGATCACGATTGGTGACCAACTGATTCAGCCGACCTACAACTTCACGCAGACGGTTGCTAACAAGTCGCTGGGTTGGGAGCGCTCGAAGAGCTGGAACTTCGGTGTGGATGCTTCGTTCTTTGGCGGTCGCATCGACCTGACGATGGACTACTATAACACGAAGACCGAGGGTGTCATCTGGAAAAAGAATCTGCCGATCATCAACGGTGGTTATGCTTACAACAAGCCCTTCAACACCAACGTAAACATCGCTGAGACGAAGAACAAGGGTATCGAGATTCTCTTGAACACGCGCAACATCGTCAAGAAAGACTTCACGTGGAACACCACCCTCACCTTCGCCTACAACAAGGAGGAGATCACGAAGTTGGCCGGCACGACGAACGATGTTGTGATCAACGGTGACTATGCACTGGCTATCGGTGAGGCTGTAAACTCGTATCGCGCCCTGAAGAAGGTTGGCATCTGGCAGACCAATGAGGCTGCCGAGGCTGCTATCTTTGGTCAGGATGCCGGTCACATCAAGATTGATGTTCCGGGTCTGGTACGCCACAGCGAGGGTGGTTCGGTTTACTACACGAAGGTTGACGCTGACGGCGTTGAGCACCGTTACGATGCTCAGAATCCGTATGCTATCTCGGATGCCGACGCTCAGATCATTGGTCACAACTCGCCCGATTGGACGATGGGTATCAACAACACCTTCACCTACAAGAACTTCGACCTGTCGATCTACATGTATCTGCGTTGGGGCTCGATGTTCAAGTACAACCTGGCTACGGACTACGATCCGACGGGTGCAAACAACTATCCGGCTCACTTCAACGTATGGTCGCCGACCAATCCGTCGAACGACTTCCCGGCACTCGATGCTAACATCTCGAACAAGCTGGCCGATTACACCGGTTTCTCGAGCTTGGCCTATGTAGATGGTTCGTTCTTCAAGATCAAGAACATCACGCTGGGTTACACGTTGCCCTCGAAGGTTTGCAAGAAGATCGGCATCCAGAACCTGCGCGTTTACGGTACGATCACCAACCCGCTGGTTGTTGCCAAGAGCGACATCCTGAAGGATTACGATCCCGAGTTGAACGGAAATCTCGACTTCCCGCTCACCAAGCAGTTGGTATTCGGTGTAAACTTCTCGTTCTAACCTAACAACCTCAAAAAAACAAGCATACGATTATGAAAAAGATATTATTCGCATTGATCGCCTGCGCGGGTCTTTCGATGACGGCTTGCAGCCTCGACGAGTACAACCCGAAGGAGATCACCGGTGACGAGATCCTCGCCACCTACGATGGCTTCTACGGTATGCAGGCCCAGTGCTATGCACCGATCTATGGCCAGCTCTATACCGTTACCGACTTCATCGCAATGGCCGAGGGCGGTACCGACCTGTGGGTAACGGCCAACAACAAGACCCATACCAAAGAGATGTTCTACTATGAGTCGCTCGTACCGTCGGCAAACAAGGGCTGGGATAAGGCCTTTACGCAGATGTACAGTGCCTTGGGTCTTTGCAACGCCATCATCAGCCGTGCTGATGCTGTAGCCGAGAACATTGAGACTGTCAAGATTCTGAAGGCTGAGGCTCATTTCCTGCGTGCCTACTATCACCTGTTGCTGACGACCTACTACGGCCCGATCACGCTCGTAACGAGCGAGCCGTCGGAGAGCCCGATCTTGGCTCCGAAGCGCAACACGCTGAGCGAGATCTACTCGCTGATCATCAGCGACCTGAATGTAGCAGTCGATGTATTGGGCGAGAAACCGTTTGAGAACAACCGTCAGCGTCCGACCAAGGCTGCTGCCCGCGGTATGCTGGCTCGCGCCTACATTCAGGGTGCTGGTCAGGGTCTCACGGAGAATGGTAAGAGCTACTATGAGTGTGCTAAAGAGGTTGCCGAGGCGATGATTGCCGACTATGGCACGACGAAGATGTACACCGATATCAACGACATGTGGGCCGATGCCAACAACCGTAACAACAAGGAGATGCTCTTCGTTGCCGGTGGTGTGATCGACAATGGCGATTCGAATTTCTACTGGTATGCACAGCCGGGTAACAACAAGATCTTTGGCTTCACCTACCCGGGTCTGAACAACATCAACGACTTGAGCGGTATCAAGGATAACAAGAACGGCACCGCCGGCTCGCACGCCTACGGCCGTCTGAACAGCGGTATTATGGTTCCGACGAAGTACCTGATCGACGCATTCGACATGTCGTGGGACAAGCGTTGGGAGAACTCGTTCCAGACCGCTTTTGGTCGTGGTTCGTTCCTCGGTTGGTCGCTCCCGACCTACGAGAAGGCCACCTTCGAGCTGACGGCTGAGCTCTGCGCCAAGTACGACATTGACGCGCAGCACGTTGGTAAGAAGATCTACCCGCTCTACAATGCAGGCGACAACCCGGTTAAGGCCTATCCGAATGCAGGTAACCAGTACACGGTACGTGTATGGCCGTTGGGCAACACGAACGGTTTGTATGAGGACCTCGTAGAGGTGAAGAAGCCCTATGTAATCGATCCTACGACGATTACGCCGGCCGAGAACCGCCTCTTCCTCTATCTCTCGAAGAAGAAGATGTCGGATAGCGAGAAGGCTCAGTATCAGTTCCCGATCGTGAACATCGACGATATGATCACGGCCAATGGCTCGTGGATAGAGAATGCCGATGCGATGACTGCATTGAAGGATAAGACCAGCAACATCTGGCAGATGTATCCCGCCATGAACAAATACCAGTGGGGCTATGACGGCGTATTCTACGGCTCGAACCTGCAGGTAAAGAATGGCGACATCATCATCCTGCGTATGGCCGAGATCTACCTGATCGCTGCCGAGGCTAATGTAGCTTTGGGTGATGGCGCTACGGCTGCCCAGTACCTCAACGTACTGCGCAAGCGTGCTGCCCGTCAGGGTGTTTCGGAGTCGACTTGGAAGTTAACGTCGGCTGACAAGGATGTAGTCCTCGATGAGTACGCTCGTGAGCTTTGCGGCGAGTACCAGCGTTGGGCTGTGCTGCAGCGTAACGGTGCTTTGAAGGATCGTCTGTCGAAGTACAACAAGCGTGCTGCTGCTGCGTTCCAAGACCACTGCGTATGGCGTCCGATGTCGCAGACCTTCCTGCAGCAGATCGACAATGCTGAGGAGTATGGTGACAACGGTTACGGTACGACGGCTAAGTCGGGTCTGGACGGTTATCTCCAGTAATCGTCAGCTTGACCAACGGTCATAAACAAGGGGCTGTCACATCTGTGACAGCCCCTTTTCGTTGGATCGCCCATAACAAGGATAGAGCCCCTTATGGGCAAACTATTAGCAAATTACAAAAGTCGGATTGCTGTTTGCTCGGTCAAGCGCATCGTCGTGTAATCCAAGCCCGAGAGCAACACCAAGCGCTCGGCGGCGAGATCCACCAATGGCGGAAGTAACTCCGCAAGGGGTGTAGTGTGGTCGTGTGCTACTGCAGCAAACGCTTCGCACGAAAGCCCCACAACCAACACTCCGGCATAAAACTCGGTAAAGGCCTCCCGATCGGGTGTCGAGCAACGCCCGACGGCAAGCACACAACCCTCGTCCGAAAGCTCTACCAACGGCTCCCGGATCCATTCTCCTCTATAAAAGAGCAGATTAGAGGCTATCTTTCTCGATGGCTGCACGCAAGAATTGATCGGCAAAGATACGAACCTTGAGCTGACGCTCATAGAGCTGATCAATCGCCTCCTCAGCCGGGGGCGTATGGCTAATCCGTAGATTTGTCACCGTAATCGAGGGGCGTTTGGGTTTCTCGGTAAAGGCCAGCAACTTCAGATGCAGTTTCCGAGCAGCCGTATCAATCGTCATCGTGCGCGAGGCATGATCCTCAATATTACGACGCAATTGGAAGTACTGCATTTGCTCCTTTTCACCCTCTGAGTTCTCTACCCAAATACGTCGCTGCAAGCGGGTGTTTGCATCCAGCGAATCCACCAGATAATCATACTGCACCTCATAGCTGCCCGGCTCCACGTCGATCGAGATGGCCAATTTAGCCGTATCACGCAACGAGCGCACACGAATCCGCTCCTGCTCATAGACCGTTCGACGGGCCGAGCGCAAGGCGACCTGTTTGATCGTATCGAGTGCTGCAACCTCGCGGTTATAGAACTTCTCCTCGGCCTCGAGCATATCAATAGCCGCCTCCACAACATCGCTCAAGCGGGCACTTTTGCGCTTCGAGAAGTTACCGATCGTATATTGCACATCCTCGGTCGTATAGCCGTAGCGGGCAAAGATCGGGGCATAGAGGTTCAGCGAATCGATATTGACCCGCTGGCGTTCGATATAGGCATTCGTGAGGAAGGCATCATGAAAGATCTGCGCCAACTCCTCGTCGGGAATAATCGTATGCTGACTGCAAGCAGTCGAAAGCAGAGTCAATGCCGCCACAAGCGGCCAGGTCAAGCGTTTTATCATCACTCTTTATTTTTAATCATCGTACGCACGGTCAGTGTCGAAAGTCCCCATGCCACCCCCGCAAAGGTGAGCAGTACCAGAACCAAATCGCCCACGTGCAACTCTACCGGATAGCTTTGCGTCAAGAAACTTGTCGCCGGGATCTCTATCCACCCGAAATAGGCCTGTCCGAGCGTCAGCCCAACCCCTAACAAGAGGCCAAGGAGTGCTCCAAGCCCGCAAATCAGATAACCCTCATGGCGGAAAATCGCACGAATGAAGGCATGTGTAGCCCCCATAGCCCGCAGGGTGATCCGTTCGTCACGTTTCTCCAGAATCAGCATCGAGAGAGCTCCTATCACCGAGAAGGAGGCGACAAGCAGCACTAAGAGGGCGATGAAAAAGACACCCCACTTCTCGTAGTTCATCAGCCGATAGAACGAGGCGCGCAGTTGATCACGATTCTCCACACGGAAGGCTTCGCCGAGTTGCTCCTGCAAGGCCTGTTGCACCGCACCGACCTGCCCCTCACGACACCCCACCAGCAATGCCGAGGCACGTCCCGGTCGCTCCAAGAGCCGTTGTGCAAGGCGCAGAGGGGCGATGACATAACCGCTCTCATCGGCATAATCGGCTGCGAAGATCCCCTCCACCTCCACCCGCGAACGGGTGTAGTTGCCCATCGGCACGAGTGTCGAAAAAGAGCCTCGGCGCAAGGCATAGAGATACATCGTCCGATCGGCCAACGAACGCACTCCTAACTGATAGGCCATCGTCTGCCCGATCAGCAACCGATCCAACTCACCCAACTCCACGCAGCTCGTTCCCGAGACAATGGCCGGCTCGAGGGCTACCACCTGCGGATAGTTCGGATCGACCCCTCGCAACGTGGTCGTTGCCTGCCGATCGTTCCCCTCAATGAGAATCTGTTGCTCGAGGATTGCCGAGTAGGCCTCCACCCCTGCCACCGTTCCGATACGGGCTGTATCGAGCTCTTCGAGCAAAAAGCTCTGTCCCGAGGTGGGGCTGATGCGCAGATCGGCATCAAAGACCGAGTAGTTGCTGCGGATCAGTTGCTCGAATCCATTGAAGACCGAGAGCAGGATGATCATCGCTGCCACCGGCATCGCTACTGCCACGACGCTCAAGGTCGCAATCAGGTTGATCACCGAGCGCGACTTGGACGAGAAGAGGTAACGGCGGGCGAAGAGCAGCGAGAGCATGGGCCGATTATCGTTTCAGTGCCTCGTCGATGTGGTCAATATACTCGAGCGAATCGTCGAGGAAGAATTGCAATTCGGGCACATTCTTCAGCTGGTTGCGAATGCGGCGTCCCAATTCGCGGCGGAGAAGCCAATTGTTCTCCTCCAGGCTCTTCAGCAGGGCCTCGTGTTGCTCAAAGGGGAAGACACTCACATAGATCTTCGCATAGCCAAAATCGGGCGATACACGCACCGTAGTCACGGTCACGAGCAGCCCTCGCACCAGATGAGCGGCCTCCTTTTGGAAGATCTCGGCAATATCCTTCTGGATCTGCTTGGCGACCTTTTGTTGACGCGTTGTTTCCATATCGTGTAAGTTGCTATTTATGATTTATTTGCTGTATTCAAAGACCTCACGATTCTTCTCACGCTTCCGGCGCGGCTTCCACGCCTCGAAGCCCTCCTTACCAAAGCGGTAATTCATGCCGATCGTGATCGTCAGGTTATCGAGTGGCGAACGCAAAGGTGTCAGCGTAAAGCCCTCGATCGTGTCGTAGTGTTTGTTGCGATTTTTCAGAATATCGGCATATCCGAAGTAGTAACGCACGCGGGCATTCAGCTCATACTGACCCAACAACACCGCCACGCCGCCACCACCGACCAGACCATAGCCCCATCGGTTGTCGCGCACGGTCGAGAAGTGGTAGTCGTGCTTCTCGGTCTGCTTGACTCCATCGACAATCTTCTCCATCTCGTAGGTCGAGGAGATGTTGTAGGAGAGGGTCACACCCGCCTCGGCATAGAGACGAATACGCCGCTTAAGCATGTAGGTATGGGGCTGCCAGACGAGTGGCAGGACCAACGAGTTTACGTTACGTGTGTAGTAGAGGTAATCCTTCGGATCGTCCACGCGATTGACATTCGTGGCGATCGAAAAACCGCGTTGCATAAACTCCAAATCGGCACCTACAGCACCCACAACGCGCTGCGACGTATAATAACGCCACGAAAAGCCACCGGTCAGAATACCCCAAATGGGCTTAGTCTCCTGGGTCGGCTCGAAGCGGCCGCTGGCCATACCGCCACCCACACTAAAACCGATCGTGTGCTGTGCCGAGCTGCGTGTCAAGCCTCCCACCAAAACAGCTCCGACGAGGAGCAATGTATAAATGATTCGTTTCATGTCGCTGGATTATCTGAGCGTGTTGAACATATCTCCGGTCGATTGCATGGCCGAATTGCCGCCGCCGAAGCCGCCGAAGCCGCTGCTACCGTGGTTGTGGCCATCATCGTTCTTCTTCTTACCCTCCTTGAGTCGTTTCTCGGCCTCACGCTCCAGACGCTGCATTTCGCGCTCGTCGAAGAGGCGTTGCAACGACTGCATCGTCACGGGGGCAAAGACGCGATCGACGTCGATCGTCAGCTCCATCTCCCAATTGGCCTTCGTTGCAAAGATCGTCTCGCCCTCCTCATTGACATAGAGCTCCGACCGCTCGGGCTGGCGACGCTCCACCACATTACCCGTATCCCACTTGCCGTTGCCGTTCTTGTCCTCGATCAGGCGCACCTGAATCTCTCCCGGCTTGACATAGTTGAACTGCACGAAACCATCGGCCGGCTTCACGCCCCGCTTCTCCTGCTGCATGCGTCCCGAGGCATCGAGCTGCTGCACGACATAGGTTGCTTGGGGATCTTGCCCCGTCAGCTTCACCTTCAGGACGGCAAACTTCGCAGGATCATAGACCGTATATTTTCCGATAATCGTATCGTTCTGCTCTCCGACCACGTTGCGGATCGCCCCGGCCGGAATCGTCAGCGTATAGTTGCCACCGACCTCCCAATTCGAGCGAATCTGATAACGACGCAGCTTTGCTGTATCGCGCACAAAGTTCACCTTGCGATCCTCGATCGTGTTGTCCTCCAACGTACGTGTCAATAAGATCGAAGCCGAATCCAACAGCGTAATCGGATAGTCGAACTCCATCCACAAGTGCTCTTCGGGATTCACCTCGCCCGAGAGGGGCAGATTGACCTTAAAGGGGTTCTCCTGCTTTGGCGGAGTGTACTCCTCACCGGCCGCCTCGGCACGTTTGCGCTCACGCTCCTGCTTCTCGCGCTCGCGTTCCTCCTCTTTCGACTCCACCTTGCGCCATGCCAACTTCAGTTTGGCAGTATCCAGGCGCAGGATGTTGGCCGTATCGTGCTTGTAATAGATCACCTCGCCCTTGATCGTGTCGGGTAACTGCTCGGGAGGCATGTTAAACCACAACGAAAGGGTATCCTTCCCGACCGTCTCATACTCGACAATGATCCGCTCCGAGGGGATCGAATCGAAGGTCATCGACTCGATTTTCGGATGTGCCGCCCCGAAAAAGAGCTGGGCACGATGCTGCAACGGACGTTTCGAATCCTGCAAAAGCTGACGACGGAAGGCCACATCGGTAAACATGCGGAAATAGAGCTGCGGCTCGGCCGTCACGTAGCGACGCAACGAATCGTACCACATAGCAAAATCGGGTTGCTCGATCGGATTGATCGGCTCGTCCAGAAAACCCACCTGATCCGAAGCCGGCTCATACATCTGGTTGTCATTCTTATCCTGAATGGCATAGACACGATAGCGGATCGGCTTGAGGTTCTGTGCGATAAATACACCATTGGTCTCGGCACGGCCAATCTGCTTGGGCTTAAACTTGAAGATCGTCGAGTCGTACTCCTTCACCTCGTCGATCGAATCGACCGGGAAGAACCAGATGTAGCTCTTCGAAACCGAGTCGGCCTTGTAGCTGTCGGCCGTATAGCCCGAAACGATCATCGAGTCGATCTCGGGGCCAGTCGAGAAGACATACCGCATCGAATAGAGCGGATTACCCTCGTTGTTATCGCGGATCGCGCTGCAGAAGTTGAGCGAATAGGTCGTATTCGGTTCCAACGTATCGCGCAACTGCACCACGATACCGCGACCGCGCTGCGTGATGAGCGGTTTCTTCTTCATGGCCGGCGAGGTGAAGAACTCCTTCTGCTGATCCTTGATCTGCACATACTCATCGAACTCGATGTAGATGCGCTCGTGGTTGGTCAGCGGGCGGTTGGTCGAGAAGTTATCGGGCGTCAGGTTTATGATCACCGGAGGCAACGAATCCTTCGGTCCACCCGTAGGTGTTCCGATCGTCGCACACCGGCTCAAGAAGGCGGTCACGAAGAACAAGGCCACCGCGACCTGTAACAAGGCTGTATCTCTATATCTGATCTTCATAGTTGCTCTGCTGCATCTTTAGGCTATTCTTATTCGCTCTTGGGCGTCGTTCCTTCCGATTCTGGCTCCAGGTCGGGATTGACGACACACCATCCATTTTCGTTCTGCTTCCACAACTCATTCTGCCACAAGCGGAAAACAACCGAATAGGTGGGGCTTTCGCCCTCCAAATCGGGTCGTTGCTCAGTGTAGGCATAACGGCCATGGGTACGATCTACGGCCACGATCATGATCGGCTGGCGATCAATTGTCATCCGGTATCGGATCGGATCGTCGGTTTGGTAGGCGTTGTATTCGGGCAGGGTGCGGGTCTGCGACGGATCACGCTCCGAGGTGATGATACCACCCACGGCATCCTCATAGGAGCGCACCTTCCACAACGTGGTATCGGCCGCAAAGGCGTAGATCTTCATGTTGCTGATCACCTCCTGCTCATCGCCCCCCTCGACCGACTGCGCCGATGCCTCCACAAAGGTCTCCAGCTTGGGCAGCGGCGCGTAATAGGGGTTATAGAAGCTCCAGGCACCCTCTTTGTAGGCCGTTGTCTCCTTCCACGGCTTGAAAAGCAGCGTCACATAGAGCCGACCGACCGAGGGTTTCATCGTCTGCTGTGTGTAGGCATAGAGGCGATTCAACGGATCGACCACCACGATCATCGTCTCGGCATCGGGCAACGGCAACTCGAAACAATCGCTCACCTCCGTACCGGCATACGGCTCGGCCACGCCATAGGGGCTGGCGATCTTTTGGGTCGGATCCTCTTTCGAGGAGATGATTCCCTCCAACGCATCGTCGTACGAGGCGATGGTCCAAAGCGTCGTATCGGCCTCAAACGAGTAGGCCGTGAGCGTCGTGAGCTGTTCGCCCAGATCGCCCGAGGTATATTGTGCCATCCCTTTGATGACATAGCTGTTGCCGGTCTCCTCCGATTTGAGGCACCCGCTCATCAGCCATGCCACCAACGCGGCTACGATCAATGTGCAATATCTCATGGTATCAAATTATACTTTATTTATTCGCTTCGCGTGTACGCAGCGCCGAGAGCATCTCCGCAACGGTCTGCCCCGTCTCGGGATGCACCATCTGGCGCATGATCTCATGGAGCGGAACGAGTGCAAACTCTCGCTCCGGCAGGTGGGGATGCGGCACCACCAACCGCTCCGAACGGATCACCTCGGCTCCATAGAAGAGGATGTCGATGTCGATCGGTCGTCCTACGTAGCGTGCACCCGTCGCAGCCTTCTCTTTTGCCTCGGCTGCTCGATCACGCCCCAAATCCACCTCGATCTGTTGGATCGTATCAAGCACTTCAATTGGCGCAAGATCGGTCGAAACCTCCAACGCCTGGTTGAAGAAGGTCTGCTCATCCTCAAAGCCCCACGGACGGCTTTCATAACGGTTCGAGCAACGCATGACAGCTCCTACACGCTCGTTGATGAGTTGTTGAGCCTGCTGCAACGTGCGTTTTACGTCGCCTCTGTTTCCTCCCAAAAGTAATGCTACGCGTGCCATATCTCTCTACTTTACAGGTGTTTTATCATTTTACTTACCGCCAACGCAAAATGCGTAAAGACGATGGTCGGATTGCCATTCTGGTTGATCTGGGCAGCAGCCATCTCGATCTGTGCCACAATCGGCTCCACATTCTCCGGCCCTACAAAGGGGGCAAACTTCCGGCAGAAGGCCAACTCCTCACCCCACAGGTAGGAGATCCGCTCAATGCCGGCATGGAGCATAAAGCTCTCGCGCAGGAGCCGCGCAGCATCACGCAACAAGGCTCGCTGCTGCTCTCGCGAAAGTTGTGCCACCTCCTCGGCCCAACCGATCAGTTCGAGGTGCTTATCGTTGTAGCTCAAACGCATCAGTTGGCAAAAGAGCTCGAAATTCTCGTGCCGTTGTGCATCGCTCTCCCCCGCCATCAGGTGGCGCAGCTCCAGCAGATCACCCGAGGCCAGACGGGCCATGTTGCGCGCCTGCACGGGATCCTCGACCCCCTCTTGGCGTGCCAACTGCTCCAACACTTCTGCTCCGATACGCCCCACGGCCACCTCCTGCGTACGCGAAAGGATCGTCGCCAGCAGACGCGTCGGTTGTTCTGAGACAAGCAGGAAGAGGGTCTTCTCCCACGGCTCCTCCAAGATCTTGAGTATCTTGTTGGCCGCCTCCTCGTTCATCGTCTCCGGCAGCCAAATCAGCATCGCCTTGTAGTCGGCCTCGAAGCTCTTAAACGAGAGTTTGCGGATGATCGTATCGGCCTCACGTGCCGTGATCAACCCTTTGAGAGTCTTACCCAGATCAAGACGATCATACCACTCGGCCGGCGAGAAGTATCCCTGTCGCTCGGCAAAAAGCGCACGAAAGGCCGGCAGAAACTCGTCCGAGAGGATCACCTCGCCCGACTTCTTACCCTGTTTATTGACCGGGAAGACCAAATGCAGGTCGGGATGTGCCAACGCAGCAATTTGGCGGCAGTTGGGACACTCGCCACACGAATCGCCTCCGGCACGATGCTCACAACACAGATACTGGAAGTAGGCAATGGCCAATGGCAACGTACCGGCTCCAGCGCTACCCGTAAAGAGCAGAGCGTGGCTCACGCGACCACTCTCGATGGTCTGTACGAGCCGACTTTTCAGCTCCTCATGTCCGACTATATCCTTAAACTGCATCTCTTCTGTTTTTTTATCGTTTCAACACTCGACGCACCATTGCCCGCAGGTCGATGTGCTCACGGCGCACCAAATAGGCGCAATAGGCCACAAAGATCACCAGATGGATCGCATAGCCCACGATCGCTTGTTCTACCAGCTCGACCAGATACTCCGCACCAAAGAAGGCAGCCACCGCAACGGCCACATACTCCACCATGCGCGGCCAATCGTAGGGGGTCGGGTAGAAGCGTTGGTTCAGATAGAGGCTCACAGCCACCATCGTCGCCTCACTGGCCAAACGCACCCAGGCGGCACCGTAGTATCCCATCACGGGGATCAAGGCGAAGCCTGCCCCCAGCGTCACCACCAGCCCGGCCAACGTCACTACAATCGAGAGTGAGGTACGCTCCTCGCGTTTGTACCAGAACGAAAGGTTCAACCACACGCCGGCCAGCACATTACCAGCCAACACCACCGGCAGGATGTAGATTCCCTCGCGGAAATCACGTCCGACAATCAGTGCAAACAGATCGCGGAACTGCGCGATGGCCAGGAAGATCACCATCGAGGCCATCAGGTAGTATTTCAAGGCCGCTGCATTCATCTCCTTGAACTCCTCCTTCTTGAAATTTTGCAAGAAGAAGGGTTCTGCCGCCAAGCGATACATCTGGTAGAAGAGCATCATCACCACCGCGATCTTCGTGATGGCTCCATAGATGCCCAACTGCGCCATCGACCCCTCGGGGACGAGGTATTTGATCAGCTGGCGGTCGATAAACTCGTTGGCCGTACCGGCCAATCCACCCAGCAGCAACGGCAACGAATAGGCCAAAATCCGCCCCAGCAGTCGCCAATCAATCTTCGGGGTCACCCAGCCCACCGAGAGCAGGATAAAGCCCAGAGCCACCAACGAGGCAACAAAGTTGGCCACCAGCACCCAACCTACGCCAAACGAATCGGCAAAGAGGCCGAGCGACCCAAAACCAACCGCCAGGGCCACATTGACCACCACGCTAGCCAACTTCACCCCCACAAAACGCATTGCGCGCCCCTCTTGGCGCAACCGCGAGAAGGGGATAGCCGTCACCACATCGAGCAAGACGATGGCTGCCACCCAAACGACATATTCCGGATGGGCTACATAGGCCTCACCCATCCAGGCCGAAAACTCACCCCGCAGCAATACAACCCCTCCGAAGAAGAGTAACGCCGCCACAATCGTCGTGCCCCAGGTCGTCGCAAAGAGGCGACGCTTTGCCCCCACGACATCACCACCGGCCGCCTCGGCTTTAGCCGCAAAGCGGAAATAGCTCGACTCCATGCCCATCGTCAGCAGGGTCAGCGCCAGCGGAATCAGGGCGTAGATGTCGGTCACGATGCCATAGGTCTCCTGCCCAAACAGACGGGTATAGTAAGGCGTGAGCAGGTAGCTCAGGAACCTCACCAGAATCGTACTGATTCCATACACAGCTGTCTGTTTTGCCAATTTTTCGAGCATAGTGATCCAATCTATCCTGCAAAGATAGTAAAAAGTGGCGATAAACCACCGCTCGCGCGTAAGAATTGCTAAAGCAATTCCAAAACAGCCCTAAAACAGCTCTATTTTTGACCTCAAAAGAGGCTATCAACCGGGCCCAAAAGCACAAAAAAAGCACCCCCGCCAGAGATCTCTGGCGGGGGTGATAAATTTGGATGCCCCCTCTAAAAGGGACTAAACCTTCAGGGTTTTAACTTCAGACCTACAGTCTCGGCACTCTTCGTGCGCACCACAATAGCACCGTTTCCTCCTCGTGAACCATACATATTGCCACTCTTCATCACGATGACGTAGGCCACCTGGTTCAGATGAATATGATCGATCGACGGCACCACAATCTCGTCCACCACATAAAGCGGTGTCAGATCGGCCGCCTGACCACTACCACGAATATCGACCACATAGGTCCCCTTTTCGTCGTCATACGAGATATTCAACCCCGGGATCATACCCGAAAGAGCCGACAAGATGTCGGTGCAACCCGTGCGCATCAACTCCTCACCCGTGATGCGGCTGTCGTAACCGGCATATTCGCGCTGCTTGACATAACTGAAGCCATAATCGAGCAACGAGGGCGTTTCCTCGCTCTCAACCTTCAAATCGGGTAAAACACGCACCGTGATGGTCGTCTTACCCGCCACGGGCACTTCGTAGGTATGTTTGTTGTAACGGATACGGATCGTATCATCGGGATTGACATTCGTCAGGCCGAAACGCCCCTGTTTATCGCTCTGCGTATAACGCTCCTCGTTGACATAGATTCGTGCTCGACGAATCGGCTTCCCCTTGCCGTCCAGCAGCAATCCATTGAATGGCACAGTCTCTTGAGCCAATGCCGACAGCGTAAGCATCAGCCCACCAAGCAACATTACAAAACCCTTCATAGCTTTCTGTTTGATCTAAAGATGGATCACAAATATAGATAATTTGCCAATTATGCACAATATTTTGGGGGTCAAACATCCAAATCTGAACGTCAAACGCCCCTCTCTATTCCTCTTTGTAAAGATCTATTTCTCCACGCTCGACCTTACCGTGCAGGGCAGCTAGCTCGGCCACCACAGGCGAGATAAACTCCAACGTATCCTTCACGGCGGGGTGCTCCTGCTGCCCCTTGATGCGATAGAGCATCACGGCGTAGAGGGCGCGAAAGGCCAACTCCGTGTCATTCATACCCGGATTACCCAACACGGCGCGCAGCTTCGGCAACTCCGGCTCAAGGCGTGCCACTACCGTACGATAATGCTCTCCTACCGGCAATTTCATCAGGCGCAGATGCAGATCATGCAAATCGTTGATCAGGTGCAACGTATGCTCCAGATGGCCCTTCTCCTCCTTGCCCTCCTCACGCAGCAGGTTGGCAATATCCATATACCAAATCAAAAAAGCCGACTTCTGCTGCTCGTCCAACTCCTTACGCGGAGCTATCAACGTGGCATAGACCGCCTCGGGGCTAAACTGCATCGCCCGCAACAGATCCTCCAATTGCCACAAATAGAGGATGTATTCAGCTATATTCTCTTTGCGTTTTGTCAGTGCTATATCCATATGAACGGTAGGCTTTTAATTCTTCTTTTCCTCTTGGTGTTGCAAGAAGTATTGTTGCGATTTCAAGAGGTTTCGCGATTGCAAGACCATGTTCTTCGTCTCGGAAAGAATCGTCAAATAGAGCATCGAGGCTCGTGTGCTAGTCTTCGACGAGTCGATGCGCGAAAGCTCGGACAACATCGCCTCCGAGATGCGCTCAAAGAGCCCATCTCGCATCAACAACACAGTCTCGATCTCGGCAAATTTACCCTCGCGCAACATCGTATTGATGCGGCGGTTGATCATCTCCACCTCGTCGTTGATAGCCATCAGATCGCGCGTCTCGTCGCTCGTAAAGCCCTCATGACAATTGTCAATATGGTCAAAGGCTGGACGAGCGATATGCAGCAACGCCTTGGTCACCTCATTCAGATAATCGACCACCTGCACATAGTAGTGTGCCGCATAGATATCGGCATGTTGCAACTGCTTCAGCGTTGGCATCAGGGTATATTTTCGCTCTCGCGACTGGTAGAAGAGGTTGTTCGCCTCCTTAACCATCGCCTGCAACTCGCTACGATTCTCGCGCATCGTGGCAATCATCGTGCGATCGTAGATTTTCGTAGCCTTGAGCATCGTATGCTCAACCTCCTCGCGCAGCTGACGAATCACATCTTCGTTGGTTGCAGCTTGCTCCTCAACCAAAACCTCATCACTCTTCTTCTTCGAGAAATTACTGCGAATCAGCATGTAAGCACACAAAATCGTAATCACGACAAAGGCTACCGTGCCGCCATAGATCAAGATCAAGCCCACAACAAAGGCAATCAAGAAACCACCCAAAGCCGTTACGAACCAGCCCATCACCACCGTAATCACACCCGAAATACGATAGACGGCACTCTCACGACCCCAAGCGCGGTCTGCCAATGACGAACCCATGGCCACCATGAAGCAGACGTAGGTCGTAGAAAGAGGCAATTTGAGCGACGTAGCCATAGCAATAAGCAGGGCCGAAGTGGTCAGATTGACCGTAGCTCGGATCATGTCAAACGGTGCACCACTATGCTCAATATCCTCATACTCAAAGCGGCGATCAATTCGACGACTCAACCCTTTAGGAGTAATGTAATTCAGACCATTACTGATCTGCATAGCTGCACGAACGATCGTGCGCGAGAAGACCGAAGAATTATTTTGGCTCGTATCCTCCTCCTCTTTCGAGGCGGCCAACTTCAGTTCGGTTTGCGAGACATGCATCGCCTTTTTTGAGGTCCAAAGCGTCAAGAGCATGACTCCTCCGGCAATGAGCAGGTAGCTCATATCAGCCGGAATATTCTCATTCAACTTCTCCATCAGCATCGTTGTACTACCAGCATCGGAGGCGATTTTATAGGCATCGAAGCTCGCCACCGGCACACCGATAAAGTTCACCAAGTCATTACCGGCAAATGCCAATGCCAGCGCAAATGTGCCGGCCAAAATCGTAATACGCAAGATGTTGACACGGAACAGTTGTACAAAGAGCAGAATCAAGGAGCAACCCACCCAACAAACAGCGAGCGAGAACAACAGATGCTCCGAGACCCACTGTGTAAATGGATGATCCAACATTAAGTTTTTCAACCCCTTGAAGAGGGCAAAATAGAGGATTGCCGTCAGCGAAGCACCGCACCAGAAAGCACCAAAACGACGCAACATGGCCGAGTAGCGGAACGAGAAGATCATGCGCGAGATGTACATGACAATCGTACCACACGTGAAGGCGATCACAACCGACAACAGAATCGCCGAGACGATACCCATGGCGCGAGTTGTATTGATATACTCACCAATCGAGGCAAGGCTCACAGCCGGATCACTCGAAATTTTGAAGATCGAGACGGCGATAGCCGATCCCAACAGACAGAAAATGAGCGATACGGTGGTCGATGTAGGCAGACCCAGCGAGTTGTAGAGATCCAGCAAGATGATGTTCGCAAACATCACCCCCAGATAGAGGATCATCACCTCGTGGAAGGTGAACATTCCGGGGTTGAACATGCCGCTACGGGCCACCTCCATCATGCCACTCGAGGTGAGCACACCGATAATGATACCGATCGAGGCCACGGCAAGGATCATACGTTTAGGAGCCGCTTTCGAGCCGATGGCCGAATTCAGAAAGTTCACGGCGTCATTTGTCACACCGACAAACAGACCCGAGATGGCCAGAATGCCCAGAATGACAACAATGATGGTGTATAAGATGCTCATTGGATTGAGTTTAGTTACAAAACGCCACAAAGATAACCCAATTTCCCGAAAAACACCCTATCCTCTCTCCGGAAGAGACTGCCCGCTCCAAAATTTAACAATTCCTTAACATTGCCCGGCCAACCATGCAGCTGAACAACGTTAAGGAACTGTACATCAAAAAAATGCGCGGGGAAACTCCATTTCGCTATTGGAACATCGGGCCCCAGGGATAGCTTCCCGGCTTGAATGTCAGATAGATACCATTCTCTTCGCAGCGTAGGCGCACCACGCCCGGAGCCACCTCACCGACTACCGACAGATGACGCCACCCCAACACACTGAGTAGGGCAAAAGCCGAGGCTCCACCCTCCAAAACCAGCTCCTCGGGCGGTCGATGGGCAATCAATGCTGCCGCCGTCTCGGCCATCCGATCGCGCAAGCAAAGGGCCTTCTCGCGCCGATCGTAGTCCATCAAAAAGTCGGGCACCGCCTGCGGAATGCGCAGTAACAGATAGTCGTGATGCTCCATCAACATCCTCCCCTGCTCGATCCACGCAGCGGGCGATCCCCCTGCAAAGACAGCATCGGGCATGGGAGAATCGGCCACCTTATTGCGTTGAAAAAGCGGCTCATCGCACAGATCATGACGCACCGTACTGCCGCAGACGATCAGTGTACGACGCCCCTCCAAGCCGCCAAACGGCTCTTGAGCGGTTTGCTTTGTGTAGCCCATCTTGCGGAGCAGCGCCCGAAACGTATCGGCCGCACCCACCAGCAGGGTCTCCTCGTCTAACTGCTCGACCCAAGTGGCAATGTCAGCCTCGCTGCGGCTCTCGCCGATCGAGAATCGCTCCAACGGCTCGCCCACCTTGCAATAGCTGAATCCCGGCACCAGCTCTGTCACCACGGCCGTACGCGCCGGAAACTCCGGATCATAGCGAAACGTCGTCTCGGTAATGGGCACTCCGTCAATCGTATAGCAATCCTCCGTGATACACCGCCCCTTTGAGGGGTTTGCGGCCAGCACCAAGATTCGACCATTGCCGGCTCGGGACAATTCACAGGACTCCGAGCGGATATAGCCTCGTAGCGCCGAGTCGCACTTCTTAAAGAGACGCACCGGCTGCTCCAACGCACGCACCGCCTCCACGATGGGCACCATGGCACGCACCGCCTCACCCGGGCGCATCGAGCGAGTATCGGTGGCCAAGACGGTCACCTCCTCCTCACCGGCCAATACTGTCGGATCGGTGGTAAAACGCACCCGACACCCCATCGAATGGGCCAATCCGGCCACTTCAGCTGCACCGGTAATATCGTCGGCAACGACAACGATGCGTTTCATCGGCTATTTCTTGCTGTTTTGGGCCATCAGGGCGGCATACTCGATCGACATGAGCAGTGCATCGGGGTTAGCAATACCCTTACCGGCCACGTCGAACGCTGTACCGTGATCCACCGAGACGCGGATGATCGGCAGGCCGAGCGTGATATTAACACCCTTCACGGCCACCATACGTTGCGTCTGGCGATCCCACTCAAAACCACCCACCTTGAAGGCGATATGGCCCTGGTCGTGGTACATAGCCACACACCCGTCAAACTGACCCGAACGGGCACGCGAGAACAACGAATCGGGCGGCACGGGGCCCTCCACGTTCCAACCGCGACCCTTCATCTCCTCCACAGCCGGGATGATCTCGCGAATCTCCTCGTCACCAAACAGACCTCCCTCACCGGCGTGGGGATTCAGACCGGCAATACCGATCTTCGGATTGGCAATGCCAAAGCTTTTGCAAGCCTCCAAAATCAGCTCTGTAACGGCAATCACACGCTCCTTTTTTGCCCGATCACAGGCCTCGCGCAACGAAACGTGGGTCGAAACATGGATCACGCGCAACTTATCGTCGGCCAGCAACATGGCATACTTCTTCGTATCGGTAAAGTGGGCATAGATCTCCGTATGACCGGCAAAGTTGTGGCCAGCCACATGCAGCGCCTCCTTGTTCAGGGGGGCTGTCACCGTACCATCCACCTCGCCCTTCATAGCCAGCTCGATGGCCGTACGCACCGCCTCAAAGGCAGCATGGCCACACTGGGCCGAGACCTCACCATAGGCAAATTGAGCCGGATCGATCAACTTCAGGTCATAGACATCCACCACGCCACGCTCAAATTGCGCCTCGGCAACGGTCGAGACAGCGCGCACGCGCAAATCGACCTTGGCGGCCTGAATGCCCAGCTCCATCATGGCGGCATCACCGACCACCAACGGACGACAAATCGTATAGGGGTACTCCTGTGCGAGCGACATGGCAATAATTTCGGGACCCACACCGGCGGGGTCGCCCATCGTAATAGCCAGAATCGGTAAATTATTCATAATCACTAATATAATTCGTTATAAATTGCAATAGCATCCTCGCGCGTCACCTCGCGCGGATTGTTCACCAACAGGCGTGTCACCTTCATGGCCGCCTCGGCCAGCTCTTCGACCTTCTCACGACCAATACCAAGCTCGGTCAGCGTAGCGGGGATACCGCAGCGAGCCGAGAGGGCTGCAATATGCTCCACACCGCGTGCGGCAGCCTCCTCGTCGGTCAAACCCGTACAATCGACCCCCACGGCACGTGCTATGGCGGCATGTTTGGCCACATTCGAGTGCATGTTAAAGCGCAGCACGGCCGGCAGCAGAATAGCGTTGGCTAGACCATGCGAAATGTGATACTCGCCTCCCAACGGATAGGAGAGGGCATGCACAGCCGCCGTATTGACCGGAGCCAAGCACAAACCACCGTAGTAACTACCCAGCGAAAGGGCCGTACGAGCCTCCCGATCCTGACCATCCTTGACCGCACGCTCCAAGTGTGCGGCAATCAGTTCGATGCCGGTCAGTGCATAACGATCCACCACCGGATGGGCAAAGCGGTTCGTATAGGCCTCGATGCAGTGTGTCAAGGCATCCATACCCGTCTCGGCCGTGATCTTGGCCGGCACGGTCAACGTCAAAAGCGGATCGATATAGGCGGCATCGGCCAGCAGATAGGGGCTGACGATACCCTTCTTGAGCTTCTCCGCCCGATCCAGCAGAATGGCGTTGGGAGAGACCTCACTACCCGTACCCGATGTTGTCGGCAGGCAGGCGCACCACAGACCACGCTGTTTGATCAGCCCCGTACCGAAGCAATCGGCCACCTGCTGACTGCTCGGTGCAAAGCAGGCGACAATCTTGGCTGCATCCAGCACGCTGCCACCACCAATACCGGCTACGCTGTCCACTCCGAAGGCACGAGCCTCGTCGATGATCTCGATCACCTCATCCAAGGCCGGCTCGGCCGTGATGCGGTCGTAGATCTTGATTTCAGCCCCTGCAGCCTCGATTTTAGCCACTACGCCCTCGATCAGCGGACGGATCGGGGGTGCCGTCATCAGAAACAATTTTTTGAAGCCATGCGCCAAAAATTCCTCGGCAAAACGATCGGCTGCGCCCTCGCCGAAGACGACGCGCGAGGGCTGTTGAAGTGTGATTATCTGCATGATATGTTCCTATTTTTCCATTTTACGTGCCTTCATATAGCCGCGGATCGTCAGGCTCTCATCCACCTGCTTTTTGGGCCAGAAATAGGAGGCCAACCAACCCACGAAGAAGACGATCAAGTGGCTATAAACACCCAACATATATTTGTGGTGGGTAAAGTTCCATTCGCCCAGATTGAGCAGCGTCTGCTTGATCGGATCGCCGGTCGCCGGATCGACACCCACCGTGAACTTTGTCGAGGTCAGCACCGCATAGGCCGTAAAGAGGATGCAGGCGATCAGACCGACCCACAGACCCTGCTTATTGGCACGCGGCACGAGCAGACCCAACAAGAACAGACCCACGATACCCGACGAGAAGATGGCGTAGAGACCAAACAGCACTCCGAGGATACCCTCACCACCCCAATAGGCATAGATCGCAGCGATAGCAATCGAGGCAACACCCGAAATAGCGACAATCCAACGACCCAAATTCAGACGCTGACGGTCCGTGCTCTGGGGCTTAAAGCGTACGTAGTAGTCCTGCACACCGATAGCTGCAAAGCAGTTCAGGTCCGAGTCGAGCGACGAGATAGCACCGGCCAGCAACGCCGAGAAGATCAAACCCTTCACACCGATCGGCAACTCCTTGGCGATAAAGTGCAGGAAGACCTCGTCAGCCTTCAGTCCGACGATATCTGGATCGACCTCAATCTTATAATAGGCATACAGACACGTTCCGATAAACATAAAGAGCGTCCAGATGGGCACGCTGGCCAGTACACCAATGTAAGCAGCCTTCTTCGCAGCGCGATCGTCTTTGGCCGTCAGGTAACGCTGCACGATCGTTTGGTCGGTACCATACTTCTGAATGGCATAGAAAATACCATTGATAGCCATCACCCAGAAGGTCAGCTGCACAAAGTCCCAATCGAAGGGTCCCACACTGATCTTGTTGTCCTGCAAGGCCACCTCCATGACAGCCGACGGACCGCCTTCGGGGGCAAAGAGCAGGATGCCAGCACAAACCAAACCACCCACGATGAGGATAAAGCCCTGGATCACATCCATCCAGATCACGGCCTCCATACCACCGAGCAGCGTAATAATAGTCACGGCAATACCGACTACCGCGATCACCCAATAGATATCCCAATCCATAAACTCCGACACGGCTAAAGCTACCAGAAAGAAGACCGTACCGAGTTTCGAGAAGTGGATCAGCAGGAAGGCCAACGAACCATAGAGACGAGCTCCGAAACCGAAGCGACGTTCAAAATATTCGTAGGTCGAGAGGCGGATCGTACGGCGGAACAGCGGCACGATAAACCAAATCATCCCCAACAGCACCAGCGGCACCATCAGACCCTGCACCAAGAGAATCCAGTTACCACCATACGCAGCACCCGGGTAGGAGAGGAAGGTAACCGAGCTGATCAACGTCGCGAAGATCGACATACCAATGGCCCACGAAGGAATCGATCCTCCGGCAGCAAAATAGGAGTCGGTCGAGTCCTGCTTATGGGCGAACTTCAGACCGAAGAGCATCACCAACACGACGCTGGCCACCACCAGCGTAATATCAATCCAGTGCGGCGACGAACCTGTCGCCGCTGCTGCATCCAGCAATGTAAACATCTTGTAGTCAGTAGTTTTAATCGTTTGGGGTTATTCGAACTCAAATTCGGTGATCTGCTCGATGATCTTCTTATATTCGGCCTCGGGCAGCATCGTCAGCGGCGGCAACATCTCGCGGCCACACAACTCACACTGCTCCATGATGCCCTTCAGCGCAGCCAACTGCTGGCCCAACGGACGGCCCTGCTGATAGACCTTGGCCATGTCGTCGGTCACCTCTTGCAGACGCTGTGCCTCCTCCATGTCGCCCTCCACGGCGGCATCATACAGGGCACGGAAGTGCTTCGGCACGAAGTTACCCGTTGAGGGGACAATACCGTCAGCCCCCAACTCGAGCGAATGGGCCGACTGTGCCGCCCAGCCGCAGAAGTAGCTGAAGTCCTCGCGGTCGCGGGCAATATCGATGCAGGCTGCCATGCGCTCCAAATCGCGCTCCGAGTCCTTCAGACCAACAATATTGGGGTGCATCGAGAGTTTCCGCACCGCCTCAACCGGAATCGAGAGGTGTGTCGTTGCCAAAATGTTGTAGAGCATCACGGGCAGCGGCGAGGCATCGGCCAGGGCCGTATAGTAATCGACCATCTGCTCCTCGGTCAGGGCGTAGTAGCTCGGCAGAATCGCCACAGCCACATCGGCACCGGCACGTGCAAAGCCCTCGATCTGCGAGATCTGCTCCTTCAGACAGAGACCCGTCACACCGGCATAGATGCGAATCTTGCCCTCGGCTGCCTCCACAGCGGCATCCGTCAGCAAGATCGTCTCACCCTGCGAGACCAGATTTCCTTCGCCCGTCGTACCCAGCACCAGCGCATCTACCCCGGCCTCGGCAAATGAGCGAATAATCGTACGCACGGCCTCCAGATCGACCGCGCCATCGCGTACGGGGGTCACCATCGGGACCACCACGCCTGCATATTGTTTGTTCTTCATGCTATTTTAGGTTGGTTTATTAGTTACTCAAACTACAATTTCTTGGCAATCTCCTCCAGCACCTCACGGTTCAGCTTCACCTGCACCATGCCCATCGGATGGAAACGCATCTCGTTATTGACAGCAGCATAGACGATCGTATAGAGGTCATTGCCCTCGGGAATCAGACCCAGCGGCGTGCGCATCGTGTGCCACCACTTCTTGACCTTCGTGTCGATGGGCAGGTAGTGGGCCTCCGACCAATTCACACCATCCTTCGAGAGCGTGTAGGCGATCATATTGGGCAGCTTCAGCCACTCCGGACCACCGTCAAAAACAGCGATATAGAGCCCATTGGGCAGCTGCGAGACGATCGGATTCTCAACAAAGCGCGGGTGGATCGAGGTGATCGGATTCAGCTCCTTGCAACGCACGAAGGGACCCTCCAAATTGTCCGACACGGCCAATCCGACATACCACTTGGTCGGCTTACCGCCAAAGGGATAATCCTCCTTCTTTTCGTAGGGATAGGCGCCACTGATAAAGCCGTACCACTTATCGCCCACCTGATAGGGGAAGAACGAGGCGACACCCTGACGACCCTCCCAAAGCTGGCTGTCGAGACCCGGCTCGATCACGATGCCACAATCGCGGTAGGGGCCACCGATACCCTCGATGCCCTCCACCTCCGACTCGCAACGCCAGATGCGGCCAAACGAGTGGTTCGGAGCAACATCGAAATCGCACGTATAGGCCAGGTAGTGACCCTGCCAACGGTTCTTCTCTTTGTTGAAGATCGGCATATAGGACCAAATCGCAGCGCGACGGTCGTTCATCGGGTGGTCGTAGTGCGAAACGGCATACTTACCGCTCGACTGATAGAGGGTCGATTGACGCTCCCAATGGATAGCATCCTTACTCGTCCAGTGGCCGATGCGGGTCTTGATACGGTCGTAGTAGGCCGGCATACCCTCCTCACCGGCACGCTCGGTGGGGAACATGTGGTACGTGTCGCCCAGCTTGATCATCTGGCCACCCTCGAAACCGCCTTGGATACCCTCCGTTCCGGGCATACCCTCGTTCACCACGGGATCATCCTGACCACCCACGATCTCAAACAAGGCCGGTTTTTCCGAGAAACCCTCGATCACAAAGGCCGGATAGTCGATGCCCGACGCCAACTCGGCATCACGTCCCGAGAACTTGCTCACCGACGTTGCTCCGACTACCAGCAGATGGCCCTTCACTCCCGCAGGGATCGTCAGCGACTGCTTGCCGCCGCTATAACGGATGGCATACACATCCAGATCGCCCACCTCAGTCACCGAGATAGCTCGTTTCAACGCAGGCACTACACTGAGCTTTCCTTTACCCCAATCGACAGCCTGCACCGTCTCCACCGAGGTTGCAGCTACAAGCAGTGACGCCGAACGCGAGAGCGTAAAGTCGATCGTGGCAGCTTGCATCGTCCCCTCAGCGGTCAGCGGCAGGCGGAAACCTTGCAGACCATCCAACTCGGTCACCACAGCCAACACGCTGCGATCCGACCCAGCAAAGGGGTTGGCATAGATGGTCGTGCGGAATTGTTTGTCGGCCGTATAAGCGACCGAACGCAGGTGACTCGACGCCCACGAGGCGGTTGTCACACACAGAGCTACCAACAAGGGCAGCCAATTTTTGAATCTTCTCATCGTATTGGTTGGTTTTTGTTTGTTCCTCGGCATCACCCCGTGCGCACACGGGTCGTATCATACAAAGATAGCAAAAAGATTGGAATCGACAAAGCCTACGCGGTGGAATTATCACCCAACCTTAATTTTTGTCCGCTCACCCCTTTTTCATCCCAAAAGGATTTCTTTTTCCCAAGAAAATGGTTATCTTTGTCCAAATCTCGCACAAGAAACAATCATAAAAAGAGATAAAACCATGAAACGAAACCTTTTTGGATGGATGTTGCTGTTGGGTGGCCTGCTGGGTAGCACTGTAGCCACAGCACAACAGGTCATTGAAGCTACGCCCGAGACCCTCAAAGAGTCGCTGAGCGAGCTGCGCAAGGCGGTAAAACGCCAAAAATCGGATGTTGAACTGCGCCTCAAGGGTGGCACCTACTTCCTGGAGAAGCCCCTTGTGTTCACCGAGGAGTTGGGTGGCAAGAACGGCTTTAAGGTGGTGATTGCAGCTGCCGAGGGTGAGACCCCCGTCTTGAGCGGCGGTGTAGCGGTCACGGGCTGGGAGCAGGTGGAGGGCAACCTCTACAAAGCACCTTTCCGGTCGGACAAGAAGCTCCGCACGCTGATCGTCGGCGGCAAACGTGCCCGCATGGCAGGCACGAACGCCCCGATTCAGTCGTTGGGCAGCTACGGCGAGATCGAGATCACGGGCAACGAGCCGTGGGCCTTCGGCGCGGGTAAGACCGTCAAGGGTCTACGCTTCAAGCAGAGTGCCGAGATGATGCCCTTCCGCAATGGTGAGGATATCGAGCTGATTCAGAACAACGTATGGACCGAGAAGATCCTCTGCGCCGCGAAGGTTGAGAAGTGGGGCGAGGAGATCGCCATCGAGTTTCAACAGCCCTATTCGGCTATTCTGAACTCGTTGGCGTGGGCCGGTAAGACCAAATATGAGGGGTCGTTCCTGATCCGCAACGCCTACGAGTTGCTCGACGAGCCGGGCGAGTTCTACTTCGACCGCGCAGCCCAGACCATCTACTACATGAGCCAGGGCGAAAATCCGGCCGAAGTAGAGGTAATCGCCCCCATGACCGAGGGTCTGATTCGCATCCAGGGCAGCTCCTGCTCCTCGTCGGTCGAGAACATCGAACTGCGCGGACTGACCTTTGCCTACGACGCCTGGAACCTGGTCGAGCTGGAGGGCTCACACGGCTTTGGCGGTATCCAGAGCCTCGGCCTGGCGATGAAATATATCCCCGATGGCAACTGGCACCCCACGAAATACAACAGCGTAAATGTTCCCGAGGGTACGATCGAGGTGAAGAATGCTCGTGGCATTCGCCTGATTCGCAACCACTTCCTCCACCTCGGATCGGCCGTGGCTGTCAATCTGACCAACGATGTTTGCGAATCGGAGGTGGCCGGTAACATCTTCAACGACCTGTTAGGCAACGCCATTGCCGTTGGTCACCCGCAGCACTACGAGATCGGCGACGGTGATCCGGGTGCCGTCTATGCCCCAGGCATCGAGGGCCTCTGCGAGGATATTGCCATCACGAACAACTACATCCGCAATGTCAGCCTCGACTTCCGCCAGGTGGAGGCCATCGTCGGCTTCTTCTGCCGCGACGTACGCATCGACCACAACGACATCTACGGCACGCCCTATGGCGCCATCGCCTTAGGTTGGTGGTGGGGCAACTCAAAACTGCCCGAATCGACCTCTTCGGAGCGTAACTCGATCAGCTACAACCGCTGCGGCCATACCCACACGATGCTCACCGACGGTGGTATCATCTACATGTTGGGACGTCAGCCCGGTTCGGTAGCACGCCGCAACTACCTGTTCGACGGCCCGCGTTGCATCTACCCCGATGACGGCTCGTCGGGTTGGACCATCGAGGAGAACTTCATCGTCAGCCTCTTCCAACTGTGGTTGCACATCGACTCGGATCGCAACTACGACATCCGCATGATCAACAACTACGTCAAGGATAATCGCCTCTGCAACAGTGGCAACGGCACCACGATCGAAGGTACGAAGGTCTATCGCAACGTCCCCTTCAGCGACGAGGCGTTGGCCATTCAGGATGCTTCGGGTATCGCTCCCGACTACCACGACATCATCCCTAAGCAGGATCCGGCTCCCATTCAGGTGATCCCCACCGTAGGTGCCAAGCGCAAGGCTGTCTTCTAACAGCGTGCACCTCGCAACCAAAAGGGGCTGTCCAACACGTGTTGAGACAGCCCCTTTCATCTTGCCGTTGTATAACCGACGAGGGTTCAGACTTACAAGGTCCGACGTTGCCTTTATTTCAAGATCAGCTCCTCCAGTCGCACCTTCGGTACATAGTGTACCCCCTCCTCACGATAATAGGTATGGCTCTGGTCGGCACCAATCTCGACCAACTCGATCTGCTCGGCTCCCCGACCCAGAGCAATGACCAGCAAGGGTTGCAACGTCAGTCCCAACGCCTCGCGGATCGGCTCTCGATCGAAGGCTCCGATCATAATGCCGTTCAACCCCATTTCGGCCGCCCGCAAGAGCATGCTTTGTGCCACAATACCCAAATCAATATAGAGGTAGTGATCCGGCTCCACAGCAGCACACACCACCACAAAGGCGCGCGGCTCAGTCCCCGGCTTCGGGAGTTTCAGCTCGGGCAAGGCGCCTCCCAGACGGATGTGCGCCAAGACCTTCTCGGCCTCATCGGCCAACACCGGCCGAAAGCGCAGCCCCTGGCGATTCATCGCCGAGGGGACACGCGTAGCCACCTCGATGAGGCTGCGCAGCTGGTCCTCGCGCACCACAAAGGTCGGATCGTAGCCACGCACGCTACGATTCTTGAGCAGCAGGCGCGTCAAATTAGCCGCACCCTTCGCAGCTTTGCGAGTCGGTTGCCCTCGATAGGCCTCCATCCGTTTTTCGAGGTAGTTATCTGCCATACGACTCACTCTTCATTAGAGGAAAATTAACTGGACCAAGATGTAGATCGGCAACAGGACGATCAACGAGAAGCGGATCATGTAACCGAAGAACGACGGCATCTGTACCCCCTCCGATTCGGCAATTGCCTTCACCATGAAGTTCGGTCCGTTGCCGATATAGGTCATCGCACCAAAGAATACCGAGCCCAACGCAATCGCCTTCAGCAGCGCGGCCGGTACATTGGCAACCACATCGGGACCACTCACACCGAGACCTACAGCCACCTGATGCAGCGCAACAGCCGTCGGAGCATTATCCAGGAACGACGACAAGGTACCCGTCGCATAGTAGAACTGCCACGGCTCGGTCAGCCCCAGCGCACCGGCATGCTCTTCCAAATAGCGCAAGGCCGGGGTCATCGTCACGAAGATGCCGACAAAGAGGATCGCCACCTCGGCAATCGGACCCCACTCGAAGTGGTTTTCGTGGCGCACAGCACGTTTGGTCGTCACCAACGAAAGTACCACCAAGATCAGCAGGACAATCTCTCGCAGGAATTGCACATAGAGCGGAGCATCATCGTGATCGGCCATTGCAGGGATGTAAGCACGGTTGAGGAATACCACCGCAGCAATCACACCGGCCAACCAAAGGAAGTTGATCGACCCCTTGATGCGGATCGGCTCATGCTCCTCCTCGTCACGACGGCGCAGCTCAAGCGGCTCACGACGGAACAGACACATATCCCATACGGCATACACGATCAACAGAGCGACACCCACAAACGCCCACTGCGGCAGCAGGGCATGCGTAAACCAGGTAAATTCCGCGCCACGCAGATAGAGCAGGAACAACGGGGGATCACCCAGCGGCGTAAGCAGACCACCACAGTTAGCTACCAAAGCGATGAAAAAGAGCACCGTGTGGACCCGATGTTTACGCTGCTGATTGATCTGCAACAACGGACGGATCATCAACATTGCAGCACCGGTCGTACCCATGAACGAGGCAAGCATCCAGCCGATGGCCAGCATCGAGGTGTTCACGGCCGGCGTTGCCGAGATATCGCCACTGATGCGGATACCTCCCGTAACAACAAAGAGGGCCAGAAGCAGCATGATAAAGGGAACGTAGTCGTAAAGCATCTGGTGCGTGACAGCCTTACTCATACCAAACCAACACAAAAAGGCCACCGTCGGAATCGACAGCAATAACGTAAAGATCAGTTTGTTGCGGTTCTTCTCCCACCAATGTTCAAACAACAGTGGAGCCACAGCAATCGTCAAGAGCATCACCCCAAAGGGGATCAGCATCCATAGTTCAACTTTTGCTTCCATCTCTTGGATAATTTAGAAAGGATAATACGTTTAATTGAGAATAATCTGTTTTCTAACCAGCAAAGGTAACAACTTTTTTTATAAAACAGCATAAAAAAAGAGGACTTCATGATGGTGAAATCCTCTTCAAAGATAATCGGTAAGTTGCTTACTCAGCCTTTGCCTCGGGAGCCTTCTCAGCGCACTCTGCGCAAGCCTCCTTGTCGCACTCGGCCTTGTTGCACTCGGCCTTGCCGCAGCAACCCTCCTGCTTCTCAGCGCAGCACTCCTCGGCGGCCTTCTCGGCGCACTCACCACAGCATGCAGCCTCAACAGCGGGAGCCTCAGCCTCGGCCTGAGCAGCCTGATTTGCGTTACCACCGCAGCTGATCATGGCAGCAGCGGCCAATACGATAGCGAACGAGAAAATCTTTTTCATAACTTTCACTTTTTAAGTTTGGAATAATCAGTTACTATGTTTTACAGTCGCAAATATAGGGATTCAAAGTGTAAAAGCAAAGAATTTATAAGTTATTTTACAATTTACCCCCATTTTTTACTTCAATAGCTCCTCCAAAGTCAACTCTTGACTCTTCGGAAAGGCTTTCGGAAAGAATTCAGACACCTGACCTTTCAAAATGATAGCCTCCTCAATCGAGAGACAATTTCCGACTGTCACCCGAAAATAGGGGTTCTCATACTCCATATATAAAGGTATGCCCGGATAGTGCTCCTCGAAGATCTGACGTGCCTCCATAGCCCCTGCACGGGCGTTTTGGCCATTATCAAAGAAGATGCAAACTCGATAACCATTGAGGCGGACAGGATATTTCTCGGCATCGACCGCACGTACGACATCGGCCGCATCATCCCGCTCCGAAACTATCACATTAGCCCCATTGGGCGCATTTTCACTTACAATCTGTTGTTTCAAATGCTCTTTATAGCTCGAAACAGTTTGCGCAGAGGCCGCCACAGCCGAGCCGGCCACGGCCAAAATCACTACAAAAAATCGAAATAGCTTCATCGTTTACGGTAGGTATTGATTCAACTGATTTGCATCGAGGCCAAAGATACGCAAAAATTCCGACAAAGGCATCGGCCCGCGTTCGATATTTATCGGAACAGGGCCTCCACGCCCCTCTAACAGCATTTGCACAGAGATCGAATCCTGCTCACCTTTGCGGAATTGCTGAGCCACGGCCAGCAGTGCAAGCGGATTGTGGATCTTCACCGACCACGATGTTGCCAACTGCTCGGTCGAACGCCGCGGCAAGACGATTGGCTCGATCAACTGGAGCGTCGCCACCTTCGCATCATGCACCAAAAAGACGGCTGTTGCCGACGTAAGTTGCAACTTATAACCCGTTCCATTGGTCGCTGTCAAATCAACATCCAGGCGCGTAAGCCCCATGGGGCGTACCGCATCAATCTGTTCCAACTTCACTTTTTGGCGCATGCGCTCGATCTTTCCTCGGCACGAGGTCAATGTCAGAGAAACGCTTATCAGAAGCGCAATAATCCAAATTTTTCTCATCTCTTTAAGGCTTTATGGCAGAAAACAAATGGGCTATTCCGCCGGTTTGACTCCAAGCCTCGACCGATACGAAGCCCGCTTTCCGCATGCGTTCAAGCAACTGTTCCGGTGTATCAAAGGCTCGCACCGAAGCCGGCAGATAGCGATAGGCCGCTTTTTGGTGGGAGATCCAACCACCCACCAACGGCATAAAACGAAAACTATAAAACTCATAAAACCAACGAATCAGCCGATTCGGTGGCGTAGTCAGTTCTAAAATAACCAATGCTCCTCCTGGACGTAACACACGAAACATCTCCGTTAAAACGTGGTCCAACCGGGCAAAGTTGCGTACACCAAAACCGACCGTCACGACATCCAACTCCTCTTGGCCAAACGTGAGTTGCTCGGCATCTCCCACCATGAGAGTAATCTGCTTGGAGAGCGATGCTCGTTCGATCTTCTGCCGACCGATCTCAAGCATCTGCTCCGACAAATCAACTCCTACGATGGTCGCCTCGGGAAGTCGTCGCGCCAACCCAATAGCAAGGTCTCCGGTTCCAGTTGCCAGATCAAGGATCCTTTTCGGAGTGTGTGTCGCCACCAACCGCACAGCTCGCCGACGCCACAGGCGATCTATATGGAGCGAGAAAAGATGATTGAGCCGATCGTAGCTCGGCGCAATACTATCAAAGAGCTTTCGCATCTGCTCCTTTTTTCCCGATTTTCGCTCCTCCTTTGGGGGTTGGGGTACTATCGTCCTATTCATAACGCATCGTCTCATCGGGTTTAATCGATGCAGCAACCGATGCCGGCAGCCACATCAACAACAAAACAGCAACAAAAAAGCCAACCACAACAACGGGCCACCACCAGCCCCAAGCGACCGGTACTGCGCTGAGCAAATAGCCCTCGCTATCGAGCCGGATCGGAGCGAATTCCCACTGAATCCAGCAAAGTACTCCTGCCACCAGGTTTCCCCACAGCAAACCGTGCAAGGCTATCATCGCCGCTCGATAGAGGAACACAAGCCGCACTGACCCACGCCGCATACCCACAGCTCGCAAGATACCGATCGTGCGGATGCGCTCCAGCACCAAAATCAGCAACGCTGAAGCCATGTTGAAGAAGGCTACAATGAGCATAATCACCAAAATCACCACCGCATTCACATCGTGCGCCTTCAGCCAATCGAAAATATGCGGATAGAGCGACTGCACGGCTTGAGCCGTGAGGTTGATCGTCTCATCGCTCTCGTCATAGAGTAGCGCATGGTCCAATTCGGCCGCAAAATAAGGAGCCTCAGCCAAATTGCGGGTCTCGATCTCGTAGCCGGTCACCTGATCCGAATCCAACCCCGAGAGTCGCTGCACATTGCGCAAATCGGTAAAGGCTATAGCATCATCCAACTCGTCTAACCCCGACGAATAGATGCCCGCCACCTTAAATCGGTCACGAAACGGCGCGGTCTGTTCATCTACAAAAAGAATTTCAATCCGATCACCCGGCCCGACCGCCAACCGCTGAGCCATTCCTTGTGAGAGAAGCAGATCTTTCGTGCGAATCGAATCCCCGATGCGCGGCAACTCTCCCGCCTGCAACCAAGCGGCAAACCTACCGGCATCGTACGAGCGATCGACCCCCTTGAGCACCACCCCTTCAACGGCATCCTTCGTACGGATCATACCGCTATGGAGGGTATAGCGAGCCGATCGACGAAATCCATCGACCGAAGCAATGAGCGAATCTAGATGCGGCGTAGCTCGCAGATGTGCACGATCGACAGCCTGCACGCTGCGCACATCGCACACCACAACGTGCGAGGCCACCGCCCCCAAGCGTTGTGCAACCTCCTCTTTGAAACCCATAATCACCGCCATCGAGAGCAGCATGACAGCCATGCTCAACGCCACCGAAATGACCGCAATACGCTCCATCACCGAACGGCTGCCTCCAAAGGAGGCTGCTGCCATACGACGTGCAATCTCAAGTTCGAGCTTCATTCGGACGCTTTTTCGTGAAAATATGATGCAAAGTAACACAATATTTCGTATTTTTGCCCCATTGATACGCGTTTTTTACAAAAAGAGACGTTTATTTACACAGAACTAACACACAGAAAACGATGATTACACAACCATTATTGACGCTGTTACAGATCTCCGGCGGATATGCCGACGGCGGATTCGTCCTCAATAACATGCACGGCATGTACCTGCTCATGATTGCCATCGCCATCATCGGCTGGGTTGTACAGGCTCGCTTGCAATCGGTCTTTAAGAAATACTCCGAGGTTCCCTTCCCCGGCGGATTGACAGGAGCCGAGGTTGCCGAGCGTATGTTGCGCGAAAACAACATCCACAACGTAAAGGTGACCCATGTACGCGGCCGCCTGACCGACCACTTCGATCCCCGTTCGATGACGGTCAATCTGAGCGATGCAGTCTATGCTTCGCGCTCGGTTGCGGCCGCCGCCGTAGCCGCCCACGAGTGTGGCCACGCCATTCAGCACGCCCGTGGCTATGCGCCGTTGGTGTTGCGTTCGCAGTTGGTACCCGTCGTGCAATTTGCCTCATCGGCTGCCACGTGGGTCATCCTGCTCGGTCTGATCATCCTGGCCACGACCAACAATGAGTTGCTCTGCTGGATCGGTGTCGGCATGATTGCCGTTGCGGCCCTCTTCTCGATTGTCACCCTGCCGGTGGAGTACAACGCCTCGGCTCGCGCCCTGGAGTGGTTGCGCGGCAGCCGTCTGATGACCGAAGTGCAACTCGGTCAAGCCCGCACGTCACTCGCTTGGGCCGCCCGCACCTATCTGGTTGCTGCGCTGTCGGCAGTCGCCTCGGTGCTCTACTATGTGATGCTGATCCTCGGCCGTCGCGACTAAAGAACCCTACAACAAGGCATGAAACCTCAAAAAGACTATTCCCTGCGTGGTTGGACCACCCTCTTTATCGTACTGCTCGTACTGGGGGTGGTGAGTTTTATCCCACCGGTCACGATTGGCGGCGTATCGTTGCGCCGAGCCAACATCTTCTCCGACCTCTACACCTTTGACGAGATCGACAGCGACGCCTCTACCGAAGAGGTTATACTCTTCGACGAGGCAGAATTTGCGGTCGATCTGGAGGCCGTGACACAACAAATCGAGGCCGACACACTCCCCCACGAGGTGCAGCGCAGCTTCTGCTGGCAGCTGGCCCCCGACAGCACGTCGCGTCCGGCCATTCGGCTCGACTCGGCGCGCTATGTGCCAAAGCTGACCCCGATCGAGGATTTCAGCTCCGAAGGTCGCTTTGCCACCTTCTGCGACTCGTTGCTCCGAGCTGATCGCACAATCCGCATTGCCGTTTTTGGCGACTCTTTCATCGAGGGCGACATCATGACGGCCGACCTACGCGAACGCCTCCAACAAGCTTATGGCGGACGCGGCACGGGCTTCGCCCCGATGGCTTCGCCTCTGACCAGCTTCCGTCGCTCGGTCAAAACTACCTCGAAAGGGTGGACGACCTACAACATCATGCAACACAAAACCACCCCCGAGCCGCTCAAGCAACACTACTTCGTCTCGGGATGGGTAAGCCGTCCTTCGGCAGGAGCCTCCACCCGCTGGGAGGCAACCACGTTCCGTCGCGGCCTTGACTCCTGCTCGCGAGCCCGCATCCTCTTCATTGCTCCGGAGGAGAGCCAGATCGAACTTATACTCAATGACTCGTTACACCACAATTTTACCATCGAGGGGGCCGATGTGCTGCGCGAGGTGGTAGTCGAAAATGCGGCCATCCATGCTCTCGAGTTCAAGGTGCACGAAGGGGCCGATAAGCTGATCGGTTATGGGGCCTTGTTTGAAGACAAGGGCGTCGAGGTGGACAACTACTCCGTGCGCAGCAACAACGGACAGGCACTATTCCGCACCAATCCAGCCATCAATGCCCAGGCTAACGACCTGATCCCCTACGACCTAATCATCCTGCAATATGGCCTTAACATCATGCAAAAGGGAGTCCTGAACTATGCGAGCTATGGGGTGCAGATCGAAAAGATGATCGCCTATGCTCGCCAATGTTTCCCCACGGCAGCTGTTTTGGTCATGGGTGTCAGCGACCGCTCGGTCAAAGAGGGCGACGAATTCCAAACGATGGATGCCATCCCCTATATGACTGAGTGCCAACGCACGGCTGCGGCCAACCAGCAAGCTGCGTTTTGGCCCACTTTCGACGCCATGCAGGCACAAGGAGGCATGGCTCACTTCGTCAGCAAAGGGTGGGCCGGTAAGGACTATACCCACATCAACTACGCCGGTGGTCGCCGTGTAGCGTGGGCCCTATTCGACGCCATCAACGCCGAGGTGATCAACGCCGATGAACGATATCGTCGTCGTATCGAGGCCGAACGACCAATTATCGACTCTACCAAGATCAACGATCTGCAGCTTCTTCCGCTGACTGACTCAACCCTCGTAGTGACCTTGTAACTAAGCCAACGAAAGCATGGATTTGGGAACACGCCTTGCAGAACTGCTGTCCTATGACAGCTCCTCGCCACTGATCTTCAGTAGCGGTTTGTTCCTCTATCTGTTTGTCGGCTTTCTGTTCGTTTATCACCTGTTACGCCGTACGATCACGGCTCGCCTGCTCTATGTAGTTGCCTTCTCGCTCTTCTTCTACTACAAGTCGAGCGGGATGTACTTCCTGCTACTCGTCTTGGCGGCCACCTACGACTTTATGATTGGCTACTCGCTCTACCGAACACGTACACCCTGGGTTCGGAAAATGCTGGTCGTCATGAGCGTAGCGATCAACCTCGCCATGCTCGGCTACTTCAAGTACACGAACTTTTTTGTCGAGCTCTCAAACCAACTCTTTGGGGAGGGATTTTTAGCGTTTCAAAACATCTTCCTGCCAGTCGGTATCTCCTTCTTCGTCTTCCAGTCGATGAGCTACACGATTGACATCTATCGTCGCCAATTGAAACCTTTGGAGAGTTGGCTCGATTACCTCTTCTACCTCTCCTTCTTCCCCGGATTGCTGGCCGGCCCGATTGTCCGTGCCCGTGACTTCATCCCCCAGATCCGCCGCAAGGTCTGCATCACACGCGAAATGCTCGGCACGGCCATCTTCCTACTGCTGACAGGTCTGTTTAAGAAGGCTATTATCTCGGACTACATTGCCCTAAACTTCGTCGATCGTATCTTCGAAGATCCCACTCTATACTCCGGCGTGGAGTGTCTGATGGGCCTGTATGGCTACGCCTTGCAGATCTACTGCGACTTTTCGGGCTATTCCGATATGGCCATCGGTCTGGCACTGATGATGGGGTTCCGCTTCCCGAAGAACTTCGATGCACCTTATCAATCGGCCACCATCACCGAATTCTGGCGACGGTGGCACATCTCGCTCTCCTCGTGGTTGCGCGACTACCTCTACATCTCACTCGGCGGTAATCGCAAAGGGCGCACACGCACCTATCTAAACCTATTACTGACAATGCTCCTGGGTGGTTTGTGGCATGGTGCAGCAATTCGATTTATCCTTTGGGGAGCCTTGCACGGCATGGCTCTGGCCATCCATAAAATGTGGCTCGCCGTTGTACCCGGAGCTAAACTCGCGGGTCGGGAGATGAACCCCGTGATACGCCTCTTCGGTGTGATCTTCACCTTCCATCTTGTTTGTCTGGGTTGGCTGGTCTTCCGTGCCGATTCGATGCAGACCGCCATGGAATTGCTCCATCAAATCTTCTCGAATTTCCAAACCAACATCTTCCCACAGCTCTTCTCCGGCTATCCGTTGGCCATGACGCTAATCGTGGTCGGATTCTTACTCCACTTTGTACCACAAAGCATTGACCGTCGTGTTGAGAATCTGGTAACACGTACACCGATGTGGGGACAAGTGGCTCTGTTGGTAGTGATGATCTGGTGTGTGATGCAGATCAAATCGTCCGACATTCAGCCTTTTATCTACTTCCAATTTTAAGCCCTCAGATCGTTGTCCTCCGATGGTCTCCAATGTAAAATGCTAAAATTTGAATTCTCAACGATGTACACATTTGACCACGACCTTTTTTTAACCCTTAATTTCGATGGAGGCGATCTGCTCGATCGTGCCATGCTTTGGATCTCGGGCACCCCGATGTGGATTCCACTCTACCTGCTGATCTTTTGGTTGATTCAACGCCAATACGGCTGGCGAGCCCTCGCCTTTTTCATCCTGCTCCTGGCTGCCACGATGGGGTTAGCTGACGTGGTGGCCGGCATCTTCAAACACAGTGGGCCGTTGGGTGAGTTGTTGCCACAACTTGAGCCACGCTGGCGTCCGATGTTCACCCCCGAATTGGAGGGATTGGCCATCTCGCCCGACTCGCTGCGCGTGTTGCGTGACGGGGCTTTGATCGAAAATCCGCTTGTGCATGTCCCGCAGGAGGCCCTCGGAGGCTGCTTCGGCACGGTCTCGGCCCACGCCTCGACAACTTGTGCTCTCTGTTTGCTGGCTGTCTGCACGATCCGCAAGCGGTGGTTTACGATCCTGATGATTGCCTGCACGGTCTTGATCTGCTACTCGCGCATCTATCTTGCCAAGCACTACCCGATGGATATCGCATGGGGTGCACTGCTCGGCATTTTGCTCGGGTGGATTGGATATCTGCTATTTTTTCGTTATTTTTGCCGCGCACAAAAAAGAATACAATAAAAACACGATACATTATGGCTTTTGAACAATTGAGTGAACAGGAAATTTTGCGTCGTAATTCGCTGAAAGCGTTGCGTGAGATGGGTATCGAGCCTTATCCCGCCGAGCGATTCGATGTAACAACGACGGCCGCCGAGATTGCCGCCAACTTTGATGCTGAGCCAGCCCGCTTCGAGAAGGTGCAGATTGCCGGTCGCATGCTCTCGCGCCGCATCATGGGTAGCGCGTCGTTCTTCGAACTGCAAGACCATACGGGTCGCATGCAGGTCTACATCCGCCGCGATGATATCTGCCCCGAGGGCGATCCGACGCTCTACAACACCGTATTCAAGAAACTCCTGGACATTGGCGACTTCATCGGCGTAGAGGGCTTTGCCTTCCGCACTAACACGGGTGAGCTCTCGGTGCATTGCCAAAAATTTACCGTGCTCTCGAAGTCAATTCGCCCGCTGCCCATCGTCAAGGAGAAGGATGGCCAGCAGTTCGACGCACTAACCGATCCCGAGGTGCGCTACCGCCAACGCTATGTCGATCTGGTGGTGAACCCGAAGGTGCGCGAGGTCTTCGTCAAACGTGCCAAGATCATGGCTACGATGCGTGAATACTTCAACAATCAGGGCTGCCTGGAGGTCGAGACCCCCATTCTGCAACCCATTCCGGGAGGTGCTGCTGCCCGCCCCTTCATCACCCACCACAATGCCCTCGACACGAACTTCTACATGCGCATCGCTACGGAGCTCTATCTGAAGCGTCTGATCGTGGGTGGTTTCAACGGTGTCTATGAGTTCGGCAAGAATTTCCGCAACGAGGGTATGGACCGTACGCACAACCCCGAGTTCACCTGCATGGAAATCTATGTGGCCTACAAGGACTACAAGTGGATGATGGAGTTCACTGAGCAGATGCTCGAGAAGGTGTGTCGTGCCGTAAATGACGATCAGACCGAAGTTGAGATCGACGGCAAGCAGATCTCGTTCAAAGCCCCCTTCCGTCGCCTGACGATGACCGATGCTATCCGCGAGAAGACCGGTTACGACATCACGGGCCAAACCGAAGAGCAGTTACGTGAGGCCTGCGCACGCCTCAATGTCGAGATCGACGAGACGATGGGTAAGGGTAAGCTCATCGACGCCATCTTTGGCCAATATTGTGAGGGTGATCTGATCCAGCCGACCTTCATCTGCGACTATCCGATCGAGATGTCGCCTCTCTGCAAGCGTCACCGCGAGAACCCCGATCTGACGGAGCGTTTCGAACTCTTCGTAGCCGGCAAAGAGTTGTGCAACGCCTACTCGGAGCTCAACGACCCGATCGACCAGCTGGAGCGTTTCCAGGAGCAAATGCGCCTATCGGAGCGTGGTGACGACGAGGCAATGTTCATCGACATGGACTTCGTACGCGCCCTGGAGTATGGTATGCCGAACTGCTCGGGTATGGGTATCGGCATCGACCGTCTGACGATGTTCATGACGGGTCAGAGTGCCATCCAGGATGTGTTGTTCTTCCCGACGATGCGTCCCGAGAAGAAGCCGACGGTGGACGAACCCGAGAAGTACATCGCCATCGGTGTTCCCGAGGAGTGGGTAGAGGTGATCCAGCGCATGGGTTACGTGACCGTAGATTCGCTCAAGAAGCTCGCTCCGGGTAAGTTCTTCAACGACCTGTGTGGTTTCAACAAGAAGAACAAGTTGGGACTGAAGGCTCCCTCGATCGACGAGGTGAAGGCTTGGTGCGCCACGGAAGAGTAGACAAAGATTTAGAACTTAGATTTCAAAATTATAAATTAAACAGATACGACTATGAGAAAGAAGATTGTAGCAGGAAACTGGAAAATGAACACGCTGCCCGCCGAGGGTGTAGCGTTGGCCCAGGAGGTTGTAGCCAAGCGCGGTGAGGTTTGCGAGTGTGTAAACTTTATCGTATGCCCCCCGTTCACGCATCTGGCACAGGTGGCCGAGGCACTGAAGGGCTCGACCGTTGAGCTGGGTGCGCAGAACTGCGCTGCCGAGGCTAAGGGTGCCTACACGGGTGAGGTCGCAGCCTCGATGATTGCTGCCCTGGGTTGCAAGTATGTGATCTTGGGTCACTCGGAGCGTCGTCAATACTACGGCGAGACGTCGGAGACGCTCAACAAGAAGATGGAGCAGGTCTATGCCAACGGTCTGACCCCGATCTATTGCGTGGGTGAGAATCTTGAGGAGCGCGAGGCCGGTAACCACTTTGCTGTTTGCAAGGCTCAGATCGAGGAGGTAGTATTCAACCTTACGGAGGAGCAGTTCAAGAATCTGGTAATCGCCTACGAGCCGGTTTGGGCCATCGGTACGGGTAAGACCGCTACGGCCGAGCAGGCACAGGAGATCCACGCCTACATCCGCGAGGTACTGGCTTCGAAGTTCGGTGCTGCAGCCCAGGAGTGCCCTATCCTCTATGGAGGTTCGTGCAAACCGTCGAACGCCGCCGAGATCTTTGCCAAGGAGGATGTTGATGGTGGTCTGATTGGTGGTGCTGCCCTCAAAGCTGAGGATTTCATCGCTATCGGCAAGGGCTTTATGGCCTAGTCCGCTGCGAACTGCCGCACATAAAAGAAGAGGTGTTCCGGCCTATTGGCTGAACACCTCTTCTTATTTATATAGGTATCCCCATCTTTGACCGACAAAAAACACATAAAACCCTCTTTTTAGGAAGTTTTTCGGCGAAAAATGCAAATTTTACCGCTACGATTTTGTTTTTTTGAAATTCGTTCCTATCTTTGTCGTCCCGATTCGAAGGTTTCGGCCTGCCCGGATGGCGGAATCGGTAGACGCGTTGGTCTCAAACACCAATGTCAGCAATGACGTGCCGGTTCGACCCCGGCTCCGGGTACTAATAGTGTGGCTCACGATTTTGTGAGCCACTTTTTTTTGTCCATTCTTACCGTTTCAAGAATTTTTATACTACCTTTGCAATAGCCTTTGGCTCAAAGACTGGATTTATTAACGCTCTAAAACTCGTTGATTATGGAAAACAACAAACCTATTGCACCTGTTGAGCATAAAAGCTTCTTGGTATGGGCGATTCTTTCGACCATTTTCTGCTGCTTGCCCTTCGGTATTCCTTCGATCGTTTATGCCGCTATGGCAAACAGTAAGCATGAGGCTGGTGACGCTGTTGCCGCTGCCGAGGCCAACGCAAAAGCAAAAAAATGGTTCTGGTGGTCGTTTGGCTGCGGTATCGCCTTCTGGGTACTTTACATCATCTATATCGTCGTGCTTGTCGTATTACTCGAGGAGTACGATGCCTACGATTACTACTATTAGTCGATATGCGGTGTAACACAAAAGGGGATCCTTTCAGAAAGGATCCCCTTTTGCATTGGTTTATGCCGATGGAGTAACTACTTGATCGGCTTCAAATCCTTGACACGCAACTGCGTCGTCACCATGCCACGATAGTGATTCTCAACAATCTGATAGCAAACATCAATCGGGCGGCCACTACGCACCCACTCATAATGGGTCGGTTGCTGGAAAGCAATAGCCGGAACACGTGTATTAGGCTTCTGACGCTGAATCAGATCCATCTTCAGATGCTCCAAATCGACACCCACCAGCTTAGCATCGCCCTGGTTGCTCACGCTACGGGTAGCGAATACCGGCGAAGCATTACCCGGACCAAAGGGCTGGAATCGATTCAGATGGGAGCGGAACTCATTCGTAATATCCGAGAAGAGTAACTCGCTATCGACATCGACTTGCGGCACCAACATCTGCGGATCAATGTGCTCCTCGACATAGGCGTTAAAGCGACGTGTAAACTCCTCAACATGCTCGGGGCGCATCGTCAGACCGGCAGCATACATGTGACCGCCGAAGTTCTCCAGCAGGTCAGAGCAGGACTCCACCGCCTGGTAGAGGTCAAATCCGGGCACCGAGCGCGCCGAGCCGGTCACAAAACCGTTGCTCATAGTCAGCACCACGGTCGGGCGGTAATAGGTCTCGATCAGGCGCGAAGCGACAATGCCGACGATGCCCTTCATCCACTTCGGATTATAGATCACCGTGCTCTTCAGGGCCTTCAGATCCGGATTGTTCTCGATGTAGTCGTGAGCCTCCTGTGTCACCGAGCGGTCGATCGACTTACGATCCTGGTTGTAGGCGTCAATCACCTCACCAAATTTGGCCGCCTCGGCCTCGTTACCCTCGATGAGCAATTCGACAGCCGCATGACCACCCGAAGGCGAGGCATTCTCATCGTTCTCGTCCATCCGCATACGGCCGGCAGCATTGATGCGGGGGCCGATCTTGAAGACGATGTCGTCGATCGTGATTTGGTGCTTATCCAGCCCGCAAATCTTGATGATCGAGAGCAGACCCTTCGAGGGGCGTCGATTGAGATTTTGCAAGCCAAAATGGGCCAAAATACGGTTCTCGTCGGTCAGTGGCACGATATCCGAGGCGATCGACACGACCAGCAAGTCTAGCAGATCGAGGATATCGGCAAAGGGAATCCCATTCTTCTGGGCGTAGGCTTGCACCAATTTGAAGCCGACACCACAGCCCGACAACTCGTCGAACGGGTAGGAGCAATCGACCCGCTTGGGGTCCAACACAGCTACGGCCTGGGGGATCTCCTCGGCCGGAAGGTGGTGATCGCAGATGATGAAATCAACCCCCTTGGTCTTTGCATAGAGCACTTTTTCGGTGGCTTTGATGCCACAATCGAGGGCTATGATGAGGCTTACCCCCTTGCGGGCGGCCACATCAATACCCCGAACCGAGATGCCATACCCCTCGGTATAGCGGTCGGGAATGTAGAAGGTCAGGTTTTTGTGCCCGATCTGGCGCAAGAACTTATAGACCAACGCAACAGCCGTACAGCCATCCACGTCGTAATCACCATACACCATGATCTTCTCGCCACGGCGTACGGCCTGTTCGACACGTTCTACAGCGCGATCCATATCCTTCATCAGGAAGGGATCATGCAGATCGTGCAGATCAGGTCTAAAGAACTTGTTCGCCTTCTCTACTGTGTCTATGCCTCGTTGTACGAGCAGATTGGCCAACACAGGCGAGATCCCGAGCTCGGTGGCAAGTATAGCCACCGTCGCGGGGTCGCCCTGCGGCTTCACTACCCAGCGTTTTTCTATAGGCATAAGCGTTTTTATTTATATATTTTAACATTTAATATTTCGCATAAATGGTTTGTAATAAGGGCTTTCACCTCCTCCATCGGAACTGTGTGCCCTAGCTCTTTTTCGATCGACGTCACCCCGCGATCCACAAATCCGCACGGATTGATGCGGCTGAACCACTCCAGGTCGGTCGATACGTTGAGGCCAAAGCCGTGCATCGTCACAAAACGCGACGAACGAACGCCTATGGCGCAAATTTTTCGCGGTGCACGCCCCGGCTCTTCGATCCAGACACCCGAAGCTCCAGCCATGCGTCCGGCCACGATGCCGTAATGGGCCACCGTGCGGATTGCCGCCTCTTCGAGGGCCTCGATGTAGCTGCGCAACCCGATCCCGATCTGCTCCAGATCTAAAATCGGATAACCCACCAATTGGCCCGGACCGTGGAAGGTAATATCGCCACCGCGGTCAATGTGAAAGAACTCGGCACCGAGGCTCTCCAAATAGGCTCGACCGACCAGCAGATTCTCGCTCTTGCCGCTCTTGCCCAGCGTATAGACGGGCCGATGCTCCACCAAGAGCAACGTGCCGGCCGTCGTAAGGGGTTCGTGTGCTGCTTTACGGGCGAGTATCTCGTCGAAGAGCTGCTGTTGCAACTGCCAGCAGGCCTCATACGCCATTATACCCAAATCCCGGTAGTCGATCTGCACCATGTTTACCCCTCTTTAACGCTCTTCAATGCCTCCTCGGCCAGGTAAGAGGAGCGAACCAGCGGCGCCGAGGCGCAATAGCTGAAGCCCATCTCCAAGGCCTTAGTGCGGTACCATTCGAATTTTTCGGGAGTGATATACGCCGCTACGGGGTAGTGCTCCAACGAAGGTCGAAGGTACTGACCGAGGGTCACGATCTGCACCCCTGCATCACGCAGGTCGCGCAGCGTCTGTAACACCTCGTCATCCGTCTCACCCAGACCGACCATCACGCCACTCTTGGTCACGGCTCCCTGCTCATGCAAATAGCGCAGCGTAGCCAGACTCGTACGGTAGCGGGCACGCGAGCGCACCTCGGGGGTCAGCCGTTCGACGGTTTCGATGTTGTGGCCGACGATATCGGCCTTCGATGCCAAGATCACATCTAAGAGCGATGCTTTGGCATCCATGTCGGGAATAAGGAGCTCTATAGCGGCTTTTGGATTCTCTTTGCGGATCGCCTCCACGGTTGCTGCCCAATGGGCTGCGCCACCATCGTCGAGGTCGTCGCGCGTGACAGAGGTCAAGACCACGTACTTCAGTTGCATGAGCCGTACACTCTCGGCTACCCGCTGTGGCTCTTCGGCCTCGGGAGGAAGGGGACGTCCGGTCTGCGTGGCGCAGAAGCGGCATCCGCGTGTACAGATTTCACCCAGGATCATAAAGGTTGCGGTACGGCGACTCCAACAATCCGCCTGATTCGGACAACGTCCGCTGCTGCAAATCGTGTGCAGATGATGCTCTTCGACGATTCGACGCACGGCAGCATAGTCGGCCGTACGGTGCAGTCGGATTTTGAGCCAATCCGGTTTTCCGATCCCTCTTACCTGGTCATACAACTTCGGCATTTAAGATTACTTTTTCCCAATTGATGCAAAAATAGGAAAAAAGTTTGGAAAAACAGCACAACGACCACACTATTTTACAAAATGAGCCGAAAAACCCCATTTCTACGCAAAAAAGGGCCGATCGGAACAAGACTTCGTCCGACCGGCATTCAGCATACACACCAACAACTGCCGCCTACTGCAGTTGTTCGGCAACCGCGTCGTAATAGCGTTTCGTGACGGGAATCTCGCGCGCACCGACCACATCCAACTGGGCCACGATCTGCCCCTCGCGCTCTTTGCGCAGTGCCTTCACGCGGCGCGGATTGAGATAGAAGGAGCGATGGCAACGCACTAGACCGCCCGTGAGACAAAGCCCCTCGATCGACTTCATTGAGCTGCGCAACAGGTAGTTACACATCCGATCGCCCTCCAAATAGTAGATATTGACATAATTCTCCTCGGCCGAGATATAGAGCACCGAGGCGGCCGTAACGACCAACTTCAGATTTTTACGCTCATCGTAGAAGCGCATCTTCTGATCCTCGGCCGGCTCGGCAAGCGGGGCGGTCAGGCGGACACGCAGATCCAGCGCCAACATCAGCAACGCATAGGGGAAGATCAACACCGGGAAGAGCCATCCATAGGCCTGCGCCACGACCAAAAAATAGGGTTCCGCACGATGCTCCATCAGATAGGCATACAACCCCACAAAGAGGGCGGCCACCGTAATCTCGCCTAACGACCAAACTATCAGGCTCAACCGACCGATGCGCCGCCGCAGGAGGTAGAGGAACAGCCGCATCAGGGCGACTACACCAAACAGGATGCAACTCATCAGCGTCAGATTCACGCCAAAAGAGAGATTTCCGAGCAACAACTCCTGCTCTATGCCAAAGGGGCGATAGATCAGCACAAAGACAAAGAAGAAGAGCGGCAGCACCAACGCAAAGAGGAGTTGTGCGGCAAAAGTTCGATAAACGGCAGGCAATTCAAACATAATTTGGTCCCAATTTTAGGGTGTGACGAATGCGCAAATATAGTAAATTAGTCCCAATAATCGCGTTTTGATCCCCAAAAAGGGCAAAAAGTCACAAAAATCCCGTCACAATCCCGATTGCTTCGCAGGGCGAGTTTGCGGCGTTAGTTTTGCAGTGTCGTTCCACACAAAAACAACGAAAAAACCATGAAACAGATTACAGCTTTTGGAGATTCGATCATGCGAGGCATCATCCTCGACCGTAAATCGGCTACCCAAACCCCGCGTTATACCCTACTCGATGAGAACTTCTCGACCCGTTGCAGCAACCAGCTGGGGCTTACGATCAACAACCACGGCCGCTTCGGCAACACCACACGCCACGCTTTGCGCGACTTGGAGCGTCGCAGCGACCAGGTAGCAGCCTCGGAGTATGTTGTCATGGAGTTTGGCGGCAACGACTGCGACTTCCGCTGGCAGGAGATTGCCGATGCACCCGACAAGGAGCATCAGCCACTCACGCCCCTGCGTAGTTTTGCCGTCTGTTACCACGAGTTGATCGCCGGCGTACAACGGCTCGGCTCGCAGCCCGTGCTGCTGTCGCTTCCGCCGATCGTCTCGGATAGCTATTTCGAGGCGGTCACCGGCTCGATGGACGAGGGCCAACGCAAGAATGTCTTCGACTGGCTGGGCGGATCGCTCGATAACATCAACCGCTGGCACGAGATGTACAACCTCGAGCTCTTCAAACTGGCCGCCCTGCTACGGATTCCGATCATTGACATCACGTCGCCCTTCTTGTTAGAGCGCAATTACCGTTCGCTCTTCTGTAAGGACGGTATCCATCCCAACGAGCAGGGTCATCGACTGATCGCCGACACGATCTGTCGCTATGCATACGATTACATCTAACCCAAGCCCCCCTCGTTATGCTTTTGGCACTGATCTCTCTCTTCGTAGCCCGACAACTCATCCGCGCTCGCACGCGCTGATTGTCAGTGTGTTATAAAACTGCTTGTAGCGTGTAGCTTTGACCCGGTTCGGTCGGCAGATCGTAGCTATAGAGGGTCTGTTCTGCCTCGGCAACGGGTGTAACCTCGTCGCTACCCTTTGGCTCAAGAATCGGCTGCGGCATCAGCAACGGATTCGACGGCTCGCCCTCGGCCGGCAACAGCCCTGCACCCGTAAGCGGCGTGCGGCTTCTGAGCCGCAGCACCCCGCCGAGCGTCGAACGAATGGTCACCTCTTGCAGGCGATTTTCACGCCAACGCAACGCCTCCACAACAAAACCGCCACGCGTACGTAACCCCTCGATCGACCCCTCACGCCACACATCGGGCAAGGCCGGCAACAGATCGACCGCTCCGGCATGGCTCTGCACAAACATCTCGGCAATACCGGCCGTGCAGCCAAAGTTACCATCAATCTGGAAGGGCGGGTGGGCATCGAAGAGGTTGGGGTAGGTACCGCCATCCTGACCCTTCTCGGCCGTCGTGGGTTGCAGCTGCTCGGTCAGCAACTTATAGGCACGATTGCCATCCCCCAAGCGGGCCCAGCAGCAGACCTTCCAACCCATCGACCAGCCGGTCGAGGGGTCTCCGCGATGTTCGAGTGTTTGACGGGCTGCTGCCATCAGTGCCGGTCGATCGAGGGTGATCTGACGACCCGGATAAAGGCCCCAAAGGTGCGAAATATGGCGGTGATGATCCTCCGGATTATCCCAATCCTCCAACCACTCCTGCAACTGCCCATATCGGCCGATTTGCATCGGAGGCAACTGCTCGGCCACCAGGCGCAACGAATCGACAAAAGTGCCCTCGTCACCCACGATCGAAGCGGCCACCTGCGTGTTCTGCAACAGATCCCAGATCATCTGGTTGTCCATCGTCGTACCATGCACCACCGAAAAGGTGCGACGACCCTCGACCTGCGGACGATTCTCGGGCGAGAAGGAGGGGGCTGCCACCAAATAGCCGTAGTGCGGCTCACGCACCAGGAAATCGAAATAGAAGCGGCACGCCTCGCGCATCAACGGGTAGTGCTCCTGCAAAAAGGCTCGATCACCCGTGTAGAGGTAATGATCCCACAGCGTCTGGCAGAACCAGGCATTGCAGGTGGGCCAAATGCCATACGAGGGGCCATCGACCGCACCCGTCGATCGCCAAATGTCGGTGTTGTGGTGCAGCGTCCAGCCGCGAGCACCATACATGGCTGCCGCATCGCGACCCTGCACGGCTGTCTCCCGAATCAGGCGCATGAGTGGCTCCTGCAGCTCGGGCAAAGCCGTCGGATCAGCCGGCCAATAGTTCATCTCGAGGTTGATATTGGTCGTATATTTCCCATCCCACGGAGCTCGTCGCTGGTAGTTCCAGATGCCCTGCAAATTGGCGGCCTGACCTCCGGGCTGCGAGGAGCTGATCAGCAGATAACGACCAAATTGGAAATAGAGAGCCGCCAACTCGGGATCGAACGACGAGGCAAACTCCGCAACCCGTCGATCGGTGGTCTTATCGGCCTGCTCCGTACGGCCCAGATTGATCTTCACGCGATCGAAGAGCGTTCGGTAGGCCTTGATGTGGGCCTCCCGCGCATGGTCAAAGTCCTCCGAGAAGGCTGCAATACGCCGCTCGGCCTCGGCCAGCGCATCGCCCGAAACATCCTGATAATTTTTGAAATTGGTTCCGATCGAGAGCAGAATATCGACCTGATCGGCTCCTGTCACACACAACAACGAGTCGCCCTCGGCGTGCATCACACCTCCCTCGGCCACCAAGCGTGCCCGAGCCGCAAATTGCACCACCCCCGGAATACCCTCATGGTCGTCCGCACGCCCCTGCAGGGTGAGGCGATCGCCCTCGGCACGGCTGCATACGCTATCCGTATAAGGGGTGCTATAATGTGCCTTCAAGGTGATCGCTCCGGGCTGCGAAGCGGTCAGGCGGATCAAAATCAGATCGTCGGCAAACGAAGCAAAGGCCTGGCGGGTATATGCCACATTCCCTACGCGGAACGAGGTAGTCGAAAGGGCTTGTCCCAGATCCAACTGACGCACGTAATCGGTCACGGGTTGCTCTCCAAGGTCAAAATCTAAATGCAGCGAACCGACTGTCTGATAGGGCATGCCATTGGCCCGCTCGGCACTCAAGTAGCGACCACACAGCCTCTGTGCCTGCTCATTTTTGCCGGCAAAGAGCAGCGTGCGAATCGAATCCAACCCCTCGGCGGCATAAGGACGCACATTGTTGTGGGGCGATCCACCCCAAACGCTCTCCTCGTTGAGCTGGAACTCATCGTGCTGCACCCCTCCATAGTGCATCGCACCCAAGCGACCGTTGCCAATCGGCAGGGCCTCCACCCATCGCTCGGCCGGACGATCATAGGTTAAAAAGAGCGGTTGCGGATCGGTCTGCTCGGCACAAGCCGCTGCACACAATCCCAAAAATAGCAAAAGTCGGTTCAATTTCATGATTCAATCGGTTTTAGTTGGATAAAGGTAGTCATTTTTTCAAAAAAAGCGAGGGATGCTCCTCGGAAAAAGTGAGCATCCCTCATTATTGAGCCGATCGTCGCGGATTAGTATGGCCGACGAGGTCTCCTATTTATTGCGTTCGACAATATATCCGCACAGGTTGATGAGCGAGGTACGATAGGGCGAATCATCATACTCGGCCAGCATCTGCGTGGCTTTGTTGATATAGCCCTGCATCGTGCGGGCAGCCATCTCCAAGCCACCCGCCTCACGAACCAGCTGCTGCAACGCCTCGACAGCCGTCTCATCCGTGCGGCAACGCTCCAACTGCGCCACCACCTCCTGACGACGCTCCGTGGGCAGTTGCTCCAGCACGGTCAGTAGCGGTAGCGTGATCTTGCCCTCGCGCAGGTCATTTCCGCGCGGTTTACCCGTAGCAGCCGAAGGGGCATAGTCCAAAATGTCGTCCTGCATCTGGAAGGCCATACCCAACGCCTCGCCAAATCGACGCATCGTCGTCACACGATCGCGCGTGGCACCTACGGCCAAGGCTCCGACCGAGGCACTGATCCCCAACAGCGAGGCGGTCTTCTTATAAATAATATCGAGGTATTGCCGCAACGTGATGTCCTGCTTCGAGGCACACACATCCTGCAAAATCTCCCCTTCGCACAGCGTGGCAATAGCCCCCACCGTATGGGAGACCAGATCAAACTGACCACTGCGCATGCCGATATCCACGTTACGCGCCAAGATATAATCGCCCAGCAAAACCGCCTTATGCGACTGCCAAATAGCGGCAATCGAGGGGCGTCCGCGACGCGTATCCGACTCATCAATCACATCGTCATGGATGAGCGAGGCGGTGTGGATCATCTCGACCAACATGGCCGCCAACGAAACTCGCTGACCACCGGCGGCTCCGGTCGTGCGGGCATTCATGGCCGCCGACAAGCAGACCAACAAGGGGCGAATCCCCTTGCCGCGCGATGAGAGCACTTCGTGCAGCATCTCGCTAATCAGATCGCCTTCGGCCGAGAAGTGACGTTCAAGAAAGGCATCGTAAGCGGCCAATTCACGGAGTACCGGCTCGCGAATCGAATCGAGTGTAATCATAAAAAGATAGCTCTATATGTTGCAAATATACGCATTTTCTTGTGAACAGTGGTCGCAAATCTGCTTTTTTTCGTACCTTTGATGGTTCAAAATTGCTCAAATCAACAAATGACACAAACCATGAACCAAATAAAACACCTCGCCAAGCAGATGTTGCCCCTGCTGGCTGCGCTGTCGATCTTCTTTGTCGCCTCGGCTCTCTATTTTGCCCCCCAATTTGGCGGCAAGCGACTGCAACAGCACGACACCATGCAATACGACGGCATGGCGCAAGAGATCAAGCAGATGCGTGCCGAAACGGGTGAAGACCCCCAATGGACCGGAGCCATGTTTGGCGGCATGCCGGCCTATCTGATCGATGTGAGCTATCCGGCACAACTCGTTGTGCAGAGCATCGGCCGCGTGAAAAATCTGCTCGCTACGCCCATGGCCTTTCTCTTCTTTGCCATGCTCTCGATGTGGATCATGCTGCGCATCTGTCGGGTTAATCCCTACCTGGCCATTGTACCGGCGTTGGCGTATGGTTTTTCGACCTATTTCCCGCTTATTATCGCAGCCGGCCACGTTACGAAGATGTGGGCTATGGTCTGGGCCCCGCTGATGATGGGCGGTGCATGGATGACCATGCGCCACAACAAGTGGTACGGCGCGGCCCTGACTGCCGTGGCAGCTTCGCTACAAATCGGAGCTAATCACCCACAGATCACCTATTATTTCCTGATGGCCATGGCAGCCTTCTGGATCAGCGAAGGCGTCTCGTCGGTCGTCGCCAAGCGATTTAAGGATTTCTTGGCACGTACCGCCCTATTGGCTGCAGCCGGTCTGGTGGCTCTCTTCTCGAACTTTGCGCCGCTCTGGTACACTATGCAACACACCCCCGAGACGATTCGTGGTGGCTCGGAATTGGTCGCTGAGGCCACCTCGAAGGCCGATGCGGCAGAGGGGCTCGACCTGGACTACGCTACGGCATGGAGCTACGGCATAGCCGAGAGCTGGAACATGCTGATCCCCGACTTTGCCGGACGCGAATCGGCCACAACCTTCTCGGCCGACGGACCGGTAGCGGCCGCCGCGCACGAAATCGGACTCGACGGAATCGCCGAGATGTTGCCCACCTATTGGGGCGGACAACCCTATACGGCCGGCCCGACCTACCTGGGTGCCGCTATCATCTTTTTGGCAGTGCTCGGTTTAATCCTCACCTCTTCGCGCAATCGTTGGTGGGTTGTAGCCGTGCTGGTGGTGATGATCTTTCTCGCCTGGGGGCGCAATTTTATGGGCTTCACCGAATGGGCCTTTAATTATCTGCCCGGGTACAACAAATTCCGCACCGTCTCGATGACCCTCTGCGTCGTGCAGTGGATCGTCCCCCTACTGGCCGCGCTGGGTCTGTATGAGTTGTTGCGCAGCCAACTGACACACACCCGATTGATGCAGGCAGTCGCCTGGGCTGCAGGCTGTGTCGGAGGCCTGGCCTTGCTCATGGCTCTTTTCGGAGGGTCGCTCTTCTCGTTTGGCGAGGCGGAGACCTCCAAGATGATGGTTGGCTACATGCACGACCTGCTGGTCTCGAATCAATTGCAGGAGTATATCAATCGCGGTATTGACATCGAGTGGGGTGAGGCCCTCGCAGCCGCCATGGTCGAGGAGCGCATCTCGATGATGCAGGCCGACGCCGTGCGTTCGGCATTGATGGTGGCCTTGGCTGCCGGTGGAGTGCTACTCTTCGTCTTGCGCCGCATTGGTAAACTGACCCTCGCCCTCTCGCTGGCAGCTGTTGTCCTGATTGACCTCGTTCCGGTCGATCTGCGTTTCGTCTCACACGAGGATTTCCAGCCCGCCTCGCGCCGTCGCATCACGGCCACGGCGGCCGATCGGACCATCCTGGCCGACAAAGAGCCCGGATTCCGCGTGCTGAACCTCACAGTCAGCCCCTTCAACGATGCCACAACCTCCTATTTCCACCGCTCGGTGGGTGGCTATCATGGTGCCAAACTCGCCCGCTATCAGGATCTGATCGACCGCTATCTGGGTACATGCGACGACCGCATCCTCGACATGCTCAACACGCGCTATCTGATCATCCCCGACGAGCAAAGCAAGGCCCCCAAAGCCCTCCGCCGCGGCACGGAGTTTGGCCCTGCATGGTTCGTCGAGCAGGTGGCTCTGGCCCCGACGGCCGAGGCCGAGATCACGATGCTCGGAGAGGTCGATTTGCGCAAAACAGCCGTGGTGGCAGGCCGCGATGCCGAGCAGCTCAAGGCCCTGCAGAGCGACGTCTCGAATTGCCGCATCACGCTCGAGAAATATCAGCCCAACCACCTCACCTACCGCTACGAATCGGATCGAGAGGCCATAGCCGTCTTCTCGGAGATCTTCTACGACAAGGGGTGGAAGGTCTATATTGATGGGGTAGAGGCTCCCTACCTGCGTGCCAATTATGTATTGCGCGCCATGGAGCTTCCGGCCGGCAACCATACTGTCGAGTGGCATTTCCGCGCCCCGAATTGGACCACCGTAGAGGCTGTCACACTCGTCGCCTCGCTGATTATTCTGCTTGGTGGCCTTGTGGCTGTGTGGATCTTCTTCGCCAAACGGCCGAAGGCATAAATAAAACCAAACTAAAGAGCCTGCCTAACGTAACTTGTTAGGCAGGCTCTTTTTAGCTACATCACCATATTATAAGCGGTGTAGATGAGCCTCTCGATCCCACTCCGGCAGCGGTGCCGGCTCAAAATCCGAATAGCCGATGGCCATGACACACAACACCCCAAAATAGTCGGGAATGGGGAGCATCTCGCGCAGGAAGGCATCGGCCTTCGGTCCATCAGGCTCATCCTTACGTTGCAAGCTCTGATCGGCATGCACCCAACACGAACCTAACCCCTCATCGACACAAGCCAACTGGAGTATCGTTGCCGAAATAGAAGCATTAACCAACCATTTATCAGTCACCGATTGATCACCCATCACAACGATGGCCAATGGTGCACTTTTTAGAAAAGCCGCGCCATAATCACGCATCTGAGCCATGCGGGCAATCGTTTCTGCATCGTCGATCACCATCAGATGGGTCGAATGCGAATTGCGCGACGAAGGAGCGGTCAGCGTGGCAGCCACCAGCCGATCAACCACCTCCTGCGGAACGGGACGAGCATCGTATTTACGAATCGAGCGACGCTTCTCGATAAGGGTCTTGAAATCCATACTCAAAATCTTGTTTTGCGAAAAGTAAAAACAAAGATAGTACAACACCCGCCTAAATACAAATACAACCCACTAAATTCCACAAAAAAAACGTTTGCCATTTGACTCTTTTTTACTACTTTTGTAAAGAGGTTATATCGATTTAACACCACTAAAACATTCAAATATGAGATTCACAAAACTTTTTTTGTTCGCTTTGACGGTCATTAGCAGCACTTCGCTCTTTGCTCAGACCGAGGAGTGCGACAAGGTTCCACGCTACACCTTCTCTAATACGCTTGATAAGCAACAAACCGAATTGAAGAACAACCCCACACTGAAAGAGTTTGCTACGCTACGCAAGGAACTGGATGCAGCCGATCGCTGGCGTCCCGATTACCACTTCTCGGCCCCCGATGGTAAGCTCAACGACCCGAACGGTCTCTGTTTCTGGCAGGGGAAATGGCACATGTTCTATCAGGCTTACCCTATAGCCCGCGATCGCAAGATACAATATTGGGGACACGCTGTCAGTGACGATCTGATCCACTGGGAGGATCTTCCGTGGGCCCTCTATCCCGAAAAAGATGACTGGAAAATCTATTCGGGAACTACGTTAGTCGAGGAGGATCGTGTGATTGCAATCCACCACACGCCCAAATATGGCAACTATATTGCCATCTCGAAAGACCCGCTGCTCCTCAATTGGGAGCGTCTGCCCAATCCGGTGGTACGTACCCCCGCCAAAGGCGAGAATGCCCCCTACAAGGTCTTTGACCCTTGCATCTGGCGCGAGGGAGAGTACTACTACGCTCTCTCGGGTAGTAAAGAGGAGGGAGTCGGTAAGATTCGCCGTCCGGTGGAGTATCTCTTCCGCTCGAAAGATCTAAAGAAGTGGACCTATCTGCACCCCTTTGTCGAAAAGGATCAGTTCTTCACCTCGAACGACGACCGAGCCTGTCCCTATTTCTGGCCCATCGGCTCGACCGGTAAGCATATTCTACTTTCATTCAGCCATTACAGCGGAGGTCACTACACGCTGGGCACATACGATACCGAGCGTCAGAAATTGATAGCTTACGATGGTGGCGGTTTCAACCACGGACCTACGGGTCGTGGCGGTTTCCACGCCCCCTCGGCCTCCCCCGATCCAAACAGCGACGGTGTGGTAGCCATCTTCAACATGAAACGCGCCTCGGCTGCTCGCGAAGGAGCCGGCTTCAACGAAATCATGACCCTGCCGCGTCTGCTTTCGCTCGACGAGTATGACCAGCTTGTAGAGAAACCCTATGGCGACTATCAATCGTTGCGTGGGGCTCATCAAAACATCTCGAACATGCCCCTGGAGGCAAACAAGGAGGTAGTACTACCCAACATCGAGGGTAATGTCGTAGAGTTGGCGTTGGAGATCGACATGCAGAAGTGCAAAACGATCGAGATCAACGTCTTGCAATCGCCTGAAAAGGAGGAGTACACGCGTATCGTCGTGATGCGCGAAGCCGGCTATCCGAACACGGCTCGCACCTCGAAACGCAAAATTCGCACCTCGACCCTGATGTTGGACACAACCCATAGCTCCGTGTCGGATTTGGTAGGAACACGTCAGCCCGAGATCGCCGATTTCTTCTTGGCAAAGGGCGAAATTCTCAAGCTGCATATCTTCATCGACCGTAGCATCGTGGAGGTCTTTGCCAACGAGCGCAAGAGCCTTGTGCTGCGCCCTTATCCAGCCCTCGATGCTAGCCGTCTGGTCTCGATTCGTGCAGTTGGTCTGCCAGCCCAACTGCTCAAGGCCGATGCTTGGCAGATGAAGTCGATCTACAAGCATAAACAATAAAAAAGTAGCTTCATAATAGAATTTATAGGGGGATGTCTGGACAATGTTTGTTAGACAACCCCCTATTGGATTGAACAGGTATACAAAAGCGGAATCTTACAACCTGCGAAATTCAAGAAAAGAGAGTTTACTTGGGCGTAAATAAACTTTTCGATTGCATTTGGTCGAAAAAAGTTGTAACTTTAACCCTTAAACCAAACAATTCGATGGAAAATCCCCGTTTTACGATCGCCTTGATCTACGATTTCGATGGCACGCTGGCTCCGGGTAACATGCAGGAGTATGACTTTATCCCCGCCGTGGGTAAGAGCAACAAGGAGTTTTGGACCGAGGCCAACACGCTGGCCGAGGAGCAGGATGCCGACATGGTGCTCACCTACATGGCCCGCATGATCCAGGAGGCCAAATCGAAGGGGCTCTCGTTGCGCCGTGAAGCCTTCCGCGAATCGGGGCGCAAGGTGGCCCTTTATCGCGGTGTGAAGGAGTGGTTCGGGCGCATCAATCGCTACGGCGAGGAACGCGGCATCCGTATCCTGCACTACATCAACTCGTCAGGCCTCACCGAGATCATCGAGGGAACCGAGATTGCTCACGAATTTCGCAAAATCTATGCCTGCTCATTCCTCTACGATGTCGATGGCATCGCCTATTGGCCCGGCGTAGCAGTGAATTACACGAACAAGACACAATTTATCTTCAAGATCAACAAGGGGGTCGAGTCGGTATTCGATTCAACGCTGGTCAATCGTTACATCCCCGAAGACGAGCGACCTGTACCCTTCAAGCACATGATCTACGTGGGCGATGGTACGACCGACATCCCCTGCATGCGTCTAGTGAAGAACTTTGGCGGCCACTCGATTGCCGTCTTCAACCCCGAGCAACGAGGCGCACGACAAACGTTGTCTACGCTGATTCACGACAACCGCGTGAACCACGTCTCGCCGGCCGACTACTCCGAAGGCAGCGAATTGGATCGGGTCGTAAAGACAATCATCGACAAGATGGATCTGGACGATAAATTGGAAAAATTGACAATTGGAAAGTAATGAAAATCATATTTGCAACCAACAACGCCCACAAATTGAGCGAGGTACAGGCCGTGCTGGGCAGCGACTACGAATTGGTCACCCCGCGCCAATGCGGCATCGACGAGGAGATCCCCGAGACGGCCGAAACCCTCGAAGGGAATGCCCGCCAAAAGGCCCGCTACCTCTTCGAGCGTACGGGCTTGGACTGCTTTGCCGACGACACGGGGCTGGAGGTCGAGGCCTTGAATGGTGCCCCGGGGGTGCATTCGGCCCGCTATGCCACCGATGGTCACGACTTTGCGGCCAACAACCGCCTGCTGCTGAAAAATCTGGCTGGTGAGGAGAATCGACGAGCCCGTTTCCGCACGGTGATCTGCCTGATCGAGCAGGGCAAGGAGCATCTCTTCGAGGGGATTGTCGAGGGTCGCATCATCGACCACGAGGCCGGCTCGGAAGGATTTGGCTACGACCCGCTCTTTGTACCCGAGGGGTTTGATCACACCTTTGCCGAGATGTCGGCCGAGCAGAAAAACGGCATCTCGCATCGTGGGCGTGCCGTGCGCAAATTAGTGGACTACCTGCACCAAATTGAAAAATAGGAGCACAGACGATGGAGACAAATTACAAGAGAGAGGAGCTTTACAACCCCGAGACAATCGAACAACTCAAGGAGCATTATACTGAGGTTCTGCGTCTGCTGGGCGAGGATCCCGAGCGCGAGGGGCTGATCAAAACGCCCGAGCGCATGGCCAAAGCGATGTGCTTTTTGACGAAGGGTTATGCCGAGGATCCGCTCGAGATCATCCGCTCGGCTATGTTCCGCGAGGAGTATAAACAGATGGTGCTGGTCAAGGATATCGAACTCTATTCGATGTGCGAACACCACCTGCTGCCCTTCTACGGCAAGGCCCACGTGGCCTACATCCCGAACGGCCACATCACCGGACTCTCGAAAATTGCCCGCGTCGTGGAGTGCTTTGCGCGCCGCCTGCAGGTGCAGGAGCGACTGACCGTACAGATCCGCGACTGCATCCAGGAGGCCCTGAACCCGATGGGCGTAGCCGTGGTGATCGAGGCAAGCCACATGTGCATGCAGATGCGCGGTGTGGAGAAGCAGCAGTCGGCCACGACCACCTCGGCCTTTACGGGCATCTTCCTCTCGGATCATCGTACCCGCGAGGAGTTTATGAATCTGATATCCCACAAATATCGTTAAAGCAGCTCTGCCATGGCTATTACGAATCATCTGGCCAGCGGCAGTCTCTTGCAAGGAGCAACTTACCGCTACACCATCGAGCGAGTGCTGGGACAAGGCACTTTCGGCATCACCTATTTGGCGTCCACCGTCGTACAGGTCGAGGGAGCATTAGGAACCTTTGAAAGCGAAATTCGAGTGGCGGTCAAAGAGTTCTTCATGCGCGATCTAAACGAGCGCAAAGGTTCGCAGGTCAGCGGCGGATCGCAGGGCGGCATCTACGAACACTACCGCCGCAAATTTGCCCGCGAGGCACAGAATCTGAGCAAACTGCGCCATCCGAACATCGTCCGCGTACTCGAATCCTTCGAGGCCAACAATACGGTCTATTACGCCATGGAGTTCTGCGAGGGAGGCTCGTTGGATGAGCTGATCGCTGCGCAGGGCGGCCTGAGCGAGGCCGTTGCGCTGGATTATGCCCGCCAGCTCGGTTCGGCTTTGGACTATATGCACGGCGAGAAGATCCTCCACCTCGATCTCAAACCGGGCAACGTGATGCTGCGCAAAAACGGCTCGGTTGCCCTGATCGACTTTGGTCTCTCCAAGCAATACGACGAGGAGGGTGCACCCGAATCGAGCACCACGATCGGTGGTGGCACGCCGGGTTATGCTCCGATCGAGCAAGCCAACTACCGCGAGGGCGGACAATTTGCCGCTGCGATTGATGTCTATGCCCTGGGAGCTACCCTCTTCAAGATGCTGACGGGCGAACGGCCGGCCGAGGCCTCGGTCTTGCTCAACGAGGGTTTCCCCGCCGAGAAACTCACCGCCAAAGGGGTGAGCGAACGGACTATTGCCGTGGTCGCCAAGGCCATGGAGGGTCTGAAGCGCAACCGCTACGCCACGGTGGCCGAGTTCCTGAAGGCCTTGGATGGCACAGCGGCTACTCCACCGGTTGCCCCCGCCCCCGAGGAGAAGACCGTCTTCAACGACCCCGCTGCCGAGACCACAGTCTTGGACGAGGCAAAGCATAGCGATTGCACAGAAGTGGACGAACCTCCAACAACCCACCTAAACCTCACTCAACCTACCAAACCAACAGCAAAAAGCCCTAAAATTTGGGGATGGATGATCCTAATCATGCTGATGATGGCAAGTTGTTTTTGGGTATATCGCAATGCACAAATATCCAAAGAGCAAGCAGAACAACAACGTATCGTACGTGAAGCTTTTGTTAAAGATAGTTTAGAAAAAGCCGAAAAAGAGCGTATTGCTCAAATGGTTGATGCCGGAAAAGGACGTGATGGAGTTTTCCAAGTAGGTGATTACTACAACGTAAATGGCAAAGAGGGCGTGGTCTTTGAGGTCGATACCTCGGGTCGTCACGGCAAAATTATCAATATGGCTGTTCCCAAAATATCTCGGCAATGGACCTCGAATGACAACGAAAACGTCCGTTGGATTAAGGCTTCAAGCAAAACGGATGGTCTGGCCAATATGAAAGCCGTACAGCAACAGCCGAATTGGCACAAGAAATACCCGGCCTTTGCTTGGTGTGCCGACTTAGGCGAGGGATGGTATTTGCCAGCTATTGAAGAACTCAAGGTGTTTACGCTCAATAAGCACGTCCATGATATGGTGAATCAAACAATTGCTAAAAAAGGAGGCGTTCTATTATATAACGTGGACAAATCCGGTTGGCTTTGGTATTGGTCATCCACCGAAGGTACCCGTCGGCAATCTTTGTATCAGGATGGACGTTCTCCTGAAACTGGTTCTTGCTGCGTATACATAGTCAATATGTTCCACGGAAAAACTGAAGATACGCCCAAAAATGGGTACGGTGGGACCCGTGCTATTGCTAAATTCTAACCATCTTTCACAACCCAAACCATGCGATTCAGAAAGGCAACCATCCACGACAGCGAGGCCATTTGGCGGATGATGCAGACCGCGATTCGGCGGTTGGGCGCGGCTGGGGTCGATCAGTGGCAACACGGCTATCCCAACCCGGCGTGCATCGCCCAAGATATAGCCGAAGGGGTAGGTTATGTGATCGAAGAACACGATCGAGTAGTGTGCTACGGAGCGGTGATCTTCACCGGCGAGCCGGCCTATCGTCAGATCGACGGAGCGTGGCTCACCACCGAAGAACGCTACGTGGTGGTGCACCGTATGTGTGTCGATGAGCGGGTCTTGCGCCTCGGCTATGGCATCCGCTTCATGGAGGAGGTCGAGGCCTTGGCACGTGGTCAAGCGATCAGTTTTCGATGCGATACGCATGCCGACAACCAGATCATGCAACAATTGTTGCCCAAATTGGGCTTTACGCGTTGTGGGGTGATCTATTTCGAGAGCCGTTATTTGGTAGCTTTTGAGAAGTTGCTGGCATAAAAAATTCAGCAGGGCACAATATTTGATTTTTGGCCGAATGTACAACATTAACATTTCGGCAATATGAAAATCAAACACCTCACATGGGTATGGGTGCTCGCAGCCCTTCTGCTGGTGAGCTGCCAGAAAGACCCCTCGACGTCGGGTCTGAGAGATGAGTATCTGGTCTATACGACCGCTGATACTGAGACGTCGTTCGAGACCATCTCAACCTATTACATCCCTGACAGCATCTTGATCATAGGCTCGAATGCTGTCGATAAGCAAGGCAACAAAGTGGCCAAATATTGGAAGGACACCGATGCCCTGACACTCATCAACACCTTTGTCAGCCAGATGGATGAGCGCGGCTATGAACGGGTACTCGACCCCACCATACGCGCCTCTGCCGACGTAGGTTTTCAACTCAGCTACATAGAAGACACCACCTACTTTGTGGGCTACAACAACCCTTATTGGTGGAGCTATTACCCCTACTATTGGGATCCAGGTTATTGGGGTTCCTGGTATGGGTGGTATTACCCCTATGCAGCTGTCTATTACGGCTATACGACCGGGTCTCTGCTGGCCGAAATGGTCAATCTTCGCAGCGAATCCGGTTCGGGAAAGAGTCTGCCCGTAATCTGGAATCTCTACGTAAGCGGCCTGCTCAACGATCGGCAGACGATCGACATTACCGATGCCTCTCAGGCCATTGAGCAGGGATTTACGCAGTCGCCCTATCTGAACAAATAACCACACGAAAAAAACCTTTTATACGATGAAAAAATCACTTCATATCACCCTGGCAGCCCTTGCCGTGCTGCTCTTTGTGGCCACGCCGCGTGCTCGGGCACAGATTCTCCCCAACGCCTATTTCAACGTCGATTGGCAGATGGGTATGCCGATCGGAAATGACTTTGCCGACGACTTCTCGGGTTGGGGTATGCAGGTCGAAGGAGGTTATTTCCTGACCGACCAGATTACCATCGGTGGTTTTCTGAACTACCAGACTAATTTCAAGAAGCTGCCCCGCCAGACGCTCGACCTGGCCGGCAATCAGGCGCTGACTACCAGCCAGAAGCATGCCATCTTCCAATTGCCATTTGGTGTTTCGAGCCGTTACATCTTCCTCAAAGATAGCCTGTTCGAGCCCTATGCCGGCCTCAAACTCGGTGCTTCGTGGGCACAGATCTCCTCCTACTATTACGTCTACAAACAGTACACCGATTCGTGGGGGTTCTACCTCTCGCCCGAGGTGGGTGTTTCGATCTTCCCGCGACCCGACATGCGCTTTGGATTCCACGTGGCGATGTTCTACAGCTACGCAACGAACAGCTCCGACCTGCTCAGTTACAGCGTCGATGGGCTCCAAAACTTCGGTTTCCGCGTAGGTATCTCCTTCTAATCAGGAGCATGGCCTCCAAGCACCCAAAGGGGCTGTCCAACAGAAAAGTTGCGACAGCCCCTGCTACTTGAAGCCATCCCCAACAGAAAAAGGGCGAATCGGTTTCCACCGCGCTCTCGCCTCCTCATAACAGAAAACACACACCTCCCCCAACAGAAAATGGCCGTTCACCTCCCCCCAACCCAACAGAAAAGGGGCCGACTGTCTCACGACGCTGGCCCCCTGGTTAGGTTAGTTAGGTTAATGAGTGTGGGAGAACCCCACTTTTGTATAACAAAGGTAAGACTTTTTTTGATTCTACCAAACCTTTTTATGATATTTTTCAGTTTTTAATCGGGTTTTACTGATGATTTATAATTAAAATTTTTTAATATAATTTGATTTTGTAATATTTTTAGAATCACCAAGCCTCTGCATAAACGCCATTCTCATCCGAGACAGAGGCAGCCCCTCGGGGTTGCAAATGCTGCTGTCGATAGGCTACAGGGGTCATGTGATAGGCCCGCTTGAATAGCTTAATGAAATGTGACGTATTGGGGAACGAACACTCGTTGCCTACCTCTGAAATCGACTTGGTCGTGGCAATCAGCTGCAAGCGAGCATGATTAAGCCGTTGATTGACAAACCATTTGTGGGGTGGTTCGTGAAAGTGGCGGCGAAACTCCTTCTTAAAAGAAGTCAGCGAACGATTCGTTTTCATGGCTAGCTCCTCAATCGAGACGGATTGAAAGATATGCCCATAGATCACGCGCTCAAAAGAGCCATGATCCTTATCAGCCGATCCGAGCAGACGACTCTTCATACATCCATCACGTTGCGAAACAATTAGATAGACCAACTCTGTCATCTTCAGGCTCTCGGCAGTCTCGTTGTGTACCAACGAGGCCTCTTTCAAATAACTATTCGTTGCTTGAAAGAACCCCAATAATGCAGCCCCCGGCTCAACCACCACACAAGCGTGTTTACGACATCGTTCACAACTGTGATTATTCGTAATTTCCATGCCGTAGGTCACTGTCAGGTGCATCAAAACTCGCTGAATATCCTGCGAGGTGTAATAGAACAGAATCATCTCAAACGGAAAGGTGTCATCGGGCACATATTCCACATAGTGGCGACCAATACCCAAAAAGAAGAGTTCGCCCCGTCGAATCTGACGACGTTTGTCACCGTCATACAGATACATCTCTCCCCGCATCAGACATCCAATGGCAAAACGCGATAATTGTAACATTTCAATGCCCGTACGGCTCTTTTCTACATACTTCACGATCATCGGTTCATCGTGCGTCGTAGTTGTTTTCTCCGAGATCATAATGGATTTTGTTGTGGTTTTTGATTAGAGGTTTTGTATTTTCAATACACAAATATACAATATTTAATTGTATACCACAACGTAAAAATGGATAAATGGGCGGTTACCATCACGATTCCGACCAAACAAAGGACTTTTTCTACTTATCGTATAAAAAGCGATGCAACTGCCGTCACAACCAAGAGTGGATAGAGAATGCGGGCAATCGAATAATGGATGCGAATAAAGAGTACGGGAAGCAACAACGTGCACGGCACAGCAAAGAGGCCCAACAAATCGACCGATGCCGCCGGTGAAAGCAGAATAGAAAATGAAAGGAGCCAGATTTGGCAGATAAAATTTAGGATATGACGGGCCTTCGTATTGAGGGCATAGCTATTCACCGAAAAGAGCAGGGCTGCCATCAGTGTGGCACCGGACAAGACACAAAAGAAGAGCCGATCTATCGTCGCTGAAGTCAGAATCAACTCCAGCCATTCACCCTGCAAGAACAAGCGGTAAAGGGCAACCATCGGGACATACAAATCACCGCCCAGTGCCCAATTCAGATAGCAAAGGGTCAAAGGTGGCAACAACAATCCGCAGAGAGCAACCACTTGCTCACGCGTAGAGCGACGGAATTGCATCGACGCAAAGAGCAGGACAACAAGCAGAGGTGCAGCAGTAGGAATCACCAACACGAGAATTGAGAGCCACATTGCACCCCGAAAGAGGCGATCAAATCCAAAGCCGTTGCGATAGCCCAGGCATATGTTCTTCACACTCCAGGTCATCAACAACGATCCGACTACAGCCGTCAGCATCGAGTCGCCCATCACTGCCCCACACATCACCATACCATAGAGTGGCAATGACAAACATGTGTTAATAGCATAAAGGTTATAACGGATTGTGATACGGGCCAACGTAGCACCTGCCACCAGCATCAGAAATCCGGCAATCCACTTCGCAAGGAGCGGCCATGAGGCCTCAAAAAGGGCCAAATATTCCCCCAAGGGTGCGATCGGCAGCTCCTCGACCGAAAACCCCGCACGCAGATCAGCCGGTGCCACCCCCGCCGGAGCCATATACACGGCCACAACCACGAGCGCCAATAAGCTTACAAAGGCCAACAAAAAGGATTGTCTGACTACGGAGAATTTCATGGAAAAGAGTCTCTATCGAAGGACAAAATTACAAATAATTCGTAACTTTACAACGCCGAAACAAAAAAGCAAAGAAACAATGTTGGAACGATGCAGTCAATACGAGCTCTTGGAGGCAGGATGTGACGAGGCTGGACGAGGTTGTTTGGCCGGCCCGGTCTTTGCCGCTGCGGTTATCCTTCCCCCCGATTTCCACCATCCGCTGCTCAACGACTCGAAGCAAATGACCGAGCGTAACCGCGAGATCCTGCGCGAGGTGATCGAACGCGAAGCCCTGGCTTGGGCCGTAGAGGCGGTCTCGGCCGAGCGCATCGACGAGATCAATATCCTCAATGCCTCCTTCGAAGGAATGTCGCTTGCCGCAGCTAAGCTCGATCCGCGACCACAATTCTTAGCCATTGACGGCAATCGTTTCCGCACAACGCTCGATATTCCCTATGCCTGTTTCGTCAAGGGCGACGGCCGTTTTGCCGACATCGCGGCAGCTTCCGTGCTGGCCAAGACCCATCGTGATGCCTACATGGCTCATATCGCCGAGGAGTATCCCTACTACAATTGGAAGAAGAACAAAGGCTACCCGACCCGCGACCACCGATTGGCCATTCGTGAACACGGCCTCTCGCCCCATCATCGGCTCACCTTCAACCACGACCGCGGACAACTTGAGCTCTTCTAAAAAGCCACAAAGAGTTCTCTCGAGCCCCCCCATTGATAAAAAGGTGAAGCCCCTTTAGAGAAAATCATTCAACCGCTTTGCATCAAAAAAAATGGCCTCCGGTTTGAAGGCCATTTTTTGAACTATTCGACAAGGCTTTAGTAGCCGAGCGACTTCGCAGCAGCGTAGTTGATCTTCAGTGCATTTGCACGACGAAGCTCCTGCTTTACGTCGGTTACGATACCCATCTTCGTCATGCCGTCAGCCTTCAGACACACGGTCATCAGGGCGCGGTCTGCCTCGCTGAGCTGATCTCGCTCGGCAGCTACGAAATCAAGGATGTCCTTGGTCGTCTTGTACGAATCGTTGAGCTGAATACGCGGTGCAGTACCGAACTTAGCCTGCATCGAGAGCGAGGGCTGACCGATGTGAATGTAGCTGACGAGCGATTTCTTCTCGAGCTTCTGCACCTCGGTTGCCTCGGGGAGCTTGTAACGAACCAACAGTTCCTGGTCGCGCATCGTGGTCGAAACCATGAAGAAGAACAGGATCATGTAGATCACGTCAGGAAGCGACGAGGTCGAAATTGCGGGCAACTCTTTCTTGCCCTTTTTATTCATTACTGCCATAACCTGTTACTACTTTTTAATGTTACGCGGCTCGGCCTCCGAAATCTTCAGAGGTACTGCCTTGGTTACAATAGCGCGCTGCTCCTCCGGCAGATCAGCAAACTTAGCACCGAACTTCGTCTCGGCAACAGCATCGCGGATCTCGTTGAAGGCACGCGTCAACTCATTCTGCACCTGGATATAAGCCTGGTAACCCGTATCACGCGTGGTCTGAAGCGAGATCACACCCTGGCTAACAGGGTAAACCCACTTCGAACCATCGGGAAGATCGAACTCCTCCTCCTTCATCTCGGGAAGATTCTCGTCATTATACGGATTGAGGACGAACTCTTTCGCCTTCTCCGTAAGCTGGCGGAGGTCGATGATCTCCTGGTTGTTAGGCGTACCGGCCATGATAGCACCGTTACCCGAAATGAGCACCAGGAAGAGGTTGCGCTCCTTCACCTTGATGTCCTCCTGCTGTTGATTCTCAGGGGGCATCGGGGGAAGCATACGCGCCAGACCCGTATCGGTGTTCATGGTCGTTGCTACCAAGAAGAAGATCAACAGCGAGAAGGCAATATCGGCCTGCGAGCTACTGTTGACTTCTGGTACTTTTCTTTTATTTGAAGCCATAGTTTACGTTTATTTGAATGCTGCCCAGATCTCCGTAACAAGAGCCACCAAGAACGATGCGGCAAATGCTACGTAGGTCACGATAATGCTAACCTCGGTAATAATGGTCTCCTGCAAACCAAAGAAACCATTGTTCTGCAGATCAACGATCTTGATCGGCTCCTCATGACCGGTTGCAATGAAATAAGCGGCACCGATAACGATCAGGATCAACACCAACGAAGCCAACGAACTCTTACCGCCCGAAGGGCTCTGGATAATACCCCACAGCGCACCGAGTACAGCAGCCAAAACGGCACCACCCAGGAGGATATAACCCCAGATGAGGTTCCAGCTAATTGCTGCATCCGATCCGCGGGTGATGATCGCGTAAGCCAGAAGCAATACGGTGATCACCATCAGGGTCGTCAGCAAAATATTCTTAAATGCTTTCATAATGTTCTTCTCTTTTAAGAATTAATAACTGCGATCGATCGCAATGATTATTTCTTGTTGTAAGCGGTCAGGATATCCATCAGCGTGATCGAAGCATCCTCCATGCGGTTTACGAGCGAGTCGATCTTGGCGATGATGTAGTTGTAGAAAATCTGCAGAATCACAGCAGCGATAAGACCCATAAGGGTGGTCAACAGGGCGACCTTAATACCACCGGCAACCAGCGTCGGCGAGATGTCACCTGCAGCCTGGATAGCGTCGAATGCGCCGATCATACCTACTACCGTACCCATGAAACCCAACATCGGGGCAAGAGCGATGAACAGACCGATCCACGAAAGACCCGACTCCATCTGACCCGTCTGAACCGAACCGTACGATACAACAGCCTTCTCAACTGCGTCGAGACCCTGGTTGTAGCGATCCAGACCCTGCCAGTAGATCGAGGCAACGGGACCACGCGTGTTCTTGCAAACCTCCTTGGCAGCCTCTACACCACCATTCTGGAGAGCCTCCTCAACCTTGGCGATGAACTTCTTCGTGTTGATCGACGACATCGACAGATAGAGAATACGCTCGATGGCAATAGCCAGACCCAGCACCAAGCAGAGCAGCACGGGCAACATCCAGCCCCAACCACCCTCGAGGAACTTCTGCATCAGCACGTGGTGCATCGTCTCACCCTCAAGCGAGCCCTCAACAGCCTCAGCAGCAGCCTCAGCCTCAACAGCCTCAACAGCTGCAACCTCCTCCGTAGCGGCAGCGGCCTCAGCCTCCTGCGCAAACGCGTTAACGGTACCCAACGAGAACAGAGCAACCGTCAGAATCAAAAAAAGTTTTTTCATAGTTGTGTTAGATAAAATTGATTGTTAGTTGTTTTTGTTTGTTATTTTGTTTTGGTTTTACTTTCACACCACGAGGCTCTCTATCGCCTTTCTTTGGGTAAATTTTTTTCAAAAAAAGTTCATCTTTTTCTCGTTCACGCCGAATAGCCACCCGACTACCGACCTGTTTTGGCGACCACCAACATCGATTGGCACAGATAAGCCCATCGACGAAGATTTTCGCCTAAAACCGCACAACACGCTGTAAAACAACGCATTGCGCCCACCATCGCGCGCTTCTTACCACCCCTCAACGTGGAAAAAGCACACTTAATCGACCGAAATATAAGAAAATAATTTTTTTCATGCAAGACCCTATCGCGTAATTTCTCCTCGAAGCGGTCGCTCTAATGCCTCCTTTAAGGCTTCATAAGACAGCGATTGGCCCAGCAAATACATCAATTTCGTCACGGCAGCCTCGGTGGACATGTCGTATCCGCTCACCACTCCCGCCTGCTGCAGTCGCAAACCTGTTTCATAAAGCTCCATGGCAACACAGCCTCCTTTACACTGGGTGATATTCAAAACCACAACCCCTCGCTCGATCGCCTCTCGCAACGGCGCGATAAACCAATCGGCCGTAGGGGCATTACCGGCTCCATAGGTCTCCAAAATCACGGCCTTCAAACCAGGTGCAGCAAGCACCGCCCGCAAAATTGGCTCGTTGATGCCCGGAAAGAGCTTCACGACACACAACTCCGACGAGAGTCGGGTAGCCACACGCAATGGCTCGTCGTATCGCTCGGGTCGCAAAATCAGGTTGCGGTGGTAGGTGATATTGACCCCGACATCGGCCAACGGGGGATAGTTGTACGAATAGAAGGCACTCAAGGCCTCAGCGCTACGCTTTGTAGTGCGGTTGGCACGGAAGAGGTGGTTTTGAAAATAGAGGGCCACCTCGGGCACCTCGGGTCGCCCCTCTGCGTCGCGCGCTCCGGCTATCTCGATGGCTGTAATGAGGTTCTCACGACCATCCGTACGCAACACGCCAATCGGGATTTGACTACCGGTAAAGATGACCGGCTTGGCCAAATTCTCAAACATGAAACTCAAGGCCGAGGCCGTGTAGGACATCGTATCGGTGCCATGCAGCACGACAAATCCGTCATACCGATCATACTGCGAGCGGATCAACTCGGCCAGTGTCACCCAATGTTCGGGCGAGACATTTGACGAGTCGATCACCGGCGACATCGTCTGTACCTCCAGGGCTACGTTGAGCCGCTTGAGCGAGGGAAACTCCTCATAGATGGCACTAAAATCAAAGGGAACCAAAGCTCCAGTCTGCACGTCGGTCTTCATACCGATCGTACCTCCCGTATAGATAATAAGAATCGAAGAACGCATAAGCCTCGTAATTCAAAATTCAAAATTCAAAATTCAAAATTCAAAATTCAAAATTCAAAATTCAAAATTCAAAATTCAAAATATCACCGCATCATGCAAAAAGTAGCAAACAATACCTCTTTCGAGCGTGAATTAACTGCGGGCTGCCACAAACATTCGTTCTGCATTGCGGGAGGTCACCTCGGCGACCTCCTCGGCCGTAACACCGAGCAGGTCGGCTACCTTTTCACAGACATAGGATAAATAACCCGACTCGTTACGCTTACCGCGATGGGGAACTGGCGTCAAATAGGGGCAATCCGTCTCCAAGACGATATCCTCCAGCGCCATCTCCCGAACCGCTTCGGCCACCACACTCTTTTTATAGGTCACCACACCACCAATGCCGAACAGGAAATTCCCTTCGGTCAACTCTTTAAGGCGGCGATAGGTGGCTGCATCCTCCGAGTAGGCGTGAAAAACACCCCGTAGCAACTCTCCTCGTTCCTTTGCCGCGGCATATTCCTTCTCAATGAGCTCGATCATCCGATCCCATGCCGCCCGCGTGTGAATCGCCACCGGCAAATTGAACCGAGCTGCCAATCGACACTGGTAGCAAAAGGCCTCCTCCTGCTCCGCAACAAAATCGCTACTCCAATAGAAGTCCAACCCAATCTCACCCACGGCTACAAAAGGGGCTATTCCCTCCGGTCGCTCGGTCAACAACTGCTCAACCCGCTGTAACTCCTCCCGCCAATGCGGATTGTCGTTGATCGAAGTCGGGTGTAGCCCCATCATGGGGCGGCACACCTCCGTATGGCGACGGCAGAGGTCAAACTGAGCCGCATGGCTCTCGCTATCAATGGCCGGCAACAACAAGAGACCCACACCGCCATCTACAGCGCGTTGCAGCGTCTCCTCGCGGTCTGCCTCAAAGGCCTCATCGTAGAGGTGTGAATGTGTATCTATCAATCGCATAACTTCATATATCGATTACCCGGCAAGAGTCGAATCTTACCAGAGAGTTCCAATCCAATCAATAACGCCTTCAGTTCACCAGCTTCAACCCCGGCAAGCTGTTGCAACGCCTCGCCCTCTATCGGATCGTTAGGCGGGAAAAATCCCAGCACACGCACCTCCTCTGAAGAGAGCTCCTCGGCAAAGGAACCCTTCGACGAAAACCGCATCGGCTCCTCGACCAAATCCCACATCAACTCCTCGACGACGTCGGCTCCCGAGGTGATTAACTGCGCCTTATGACTCCGAATCAACTGATTGGTACCAAGCGACGTGGCATCGGTAGGACGACCAGGAACAGCCATGACCGTACGGTTATATGAATCGGCATGGGTTGCCGTATTCAGCGATCCGCCACGCGCCGGTGACTCAACCACAATCGTACCGGCCGAAAGGCCTGCAATGATGCGATTTCGCGATAGATAGTGCGTACCGCGTAACTTGACTTGAGAGTGTTGTTCTGTAACGATTGCTCCACCCAAATCCAAAATGGTTCGAGCCAGCGAACGGTGAAAGGCCGGTGTCACACTGGGCAGCGGGTTGGCAATTACAGCAATCGTCGGAAGATGGCAAGCTAACGCGGCACGATGCGAAGCCGCATCAATACCAAAGGCCAATCCGCTCACAATCACAAGGTTATTAACCCGTTCCGAGAGCTCTTGAACCAGCCGTTTACATTGTTCTTCGCCATAGGGCGTAGCCCGTCGTGTCCCGACCATCGCCAGCGTTTTTTTCGACAAAATGGAGGGATCTCCCTGCATGTAGAGCACCGCCGGATAGTCGGGCGTCTCGAGCAGTCGTGCCGGATATTCGGGATCAGACGAAGCGATGACCCGAATGCCGTGTTGTGCACAATAGGCCAACTCGCGCTCGGCGGCCGCGAAGGTTGTGCGTCGCTGAATCTCTTTTGCTAAATCGGGTCGCAGCTCGGCCTGCAAAATCAAGGCGTCAAGCGATGCTGCAAACACCTCATGTGCATTTCCGAAATGCTCCAACAGATGCACCACTCCCCGAAGCCCCAGACCGGGAACCATCTGCAAGGCTATCGCCTCCAATGCCATCGAACCGAACTGCATATTAAAATAGGTAGCTTATTTATATCTTGGAGAACCAGATCGGGAGCAGATCAAACAATCTCCACGTAGCCCGACCGTCACGCACCTTCTGTTTTAACAGACAGACACCCGCCCATTCGTAATAACGTCTGGTCACCGTACGATCACGCCCACGCAACGGCAACCCCACACGATCGGCATAGGCCACAAAGGCCGTCAAGGCGCGATAGCGTTGCTCCTGCTGTTGGGGTGTCTGTCGGCTCTTAGTGGTCGAACCCTGCCGTGAAACCAGATGGTAGCAGATGCCAGGCACGGTGACCAATCGCGACATCTCACCCAACGCCCGCATCAGAAATTCGACATCCTCATACTGCACCCGCTCGGGAAAACGAATCTCGAGTTTGGCCAGCAACGACCGCCGGAAGAGTTTGTTCATAATATAAAAATCGGGCGGGCAGTTGGTCACCGCAAATCGTTCGACGAGCTGCTCATAACAACGCTCCTCTTCATACCACGCCACCCGTCGCGTACCCTGCCGGCGATGCTTCAAAAACGAGCAACAAGCTATATCTGCATCATGACGCTGCGCCGCTGCATAGAGGGTTTCACAATAAGCCGGATCGACCCAATCGTCCGAATCGATATAGAGCACATATTCGCCCGTTGCCAACTCAAACCCGCGATTGCGTGCCGCTCCCTGCCGTTGATTGGTCTGCCGTATGAAACGCATACGTGGTTCACGTTCGGCATATCGCGCCAAAATCTCGGGCGAACGATCGGTGCTTCCGTCATCGACACAGATAATCTCAATCTGGCGCAAAGTCTGACCAATAAGGCTATCCAGACAACGTCCCAGTACTGATTCAACGTTGTACACTGGAACGATAATGCTGATTTTCGGTTGCATAAACAGGTTCTGTAATTCTTATTTGCGGCAATGGGCCACACAAATATAGTGAAAGGCCGGCGAAGAAAAAAATGAACGTCTCCAATTTTTTGCCCCAAACGGCAAGTCGGGCATGCAAAAAGGCCCGAAAAACAGAAAAAAGAGAAAAAAGCAAGGAAAAAGGGTCGAAATTTTGCGGGAAAAGAAAAAGTTTGTATATTTGCACTCCCGAAAGGGTTACAATGTTGGTCTGATGGCCGAGTGGCTAGGCACAGCTCTGCAAAAGCTGCTACAGCGGTTCGAATCCGCTTCAGACCTCAAAAAGGTGCGTTACACGATGGTGTAGCGCATTTTTTATTTTTTTACGCCTAAATTTACGCCCAAAAAGAGTCGTAATTTAGACTCCAACGGTCGTAAAACTCGAGGTATTGCCCCAAGCAACAAAAAAAAGCGACTGCCTCTAAAGGCAGTCGCTTGTGCGGATAAAGGGACTCGAACCCCCACGCCTCTCGGCAACAGATCCTAAGTCTGTCGTGGCTACCAATTACACCATATCCGCTGATTTGTGGCACAAAGGTAGATAAAAAATCCTAAAACACAACCTTCAGCAACAAACATTCCAATTTTTTAGCTACTTTTGTGGAAGGATAAGTATTGTTTCATGCCACAACAACTGACTTTACGACTTTTGCCCCGTGAGGCGGCCGATGTAAAATGCTATACAACACGAGCAGCCCGCGAATTACGAATCGACGAGCGCACGATTGCCTTGGTGCGGGTTGTAAAACGGTCGATCGATGCACGACAACGCCAGCCGTGGGTCAATCTCTCGCTCGAAGTCTATGTCGATCAAGAGCAGCAACCTGCCCCCGTACATTTTGATTACCCGTCGGTCGATGGAAAAACCGAAGTGATCGTGGTTGGATCGGGTCCTGCCGGACTATTTGCGGCATTGCGACTCATTGAATTGGGGCTGAAGCCAATTCTATTGGAACGTGGCCGAGAGGTCTCACTCCGCAAAACTGATATTGCCCGTATCAACCGAGGTGAGGGGGTAGACCCCAACTCTAATTACGCCTTTGGCGAGGGTGGCGCCGGCACTTTCTCAGATGGTAAGCTCTTCACTCGCAGCAAAAAGCGAGGAGACTACAACAAAGCCTTGCAAACGCTTGTCTTTCACGGAGCAAACCCAGAAATCTTGTACGAAGCACACCCCCACATCGGCACCGACAAACTCCCTTATATCATTCGCAACATCTGCCGCACTATCACCGATTGCGGCGGCAAGGTGCTCTTCGAGCGACGCGTAACGGACCTAATCCTTCGACAAGGGGTACTCAAGGGAGTCGTATGTGGCACGGAACGTATCGAAGGTGCTGCCGTCGTGTTGGCTACCGGCCATTCCGCTCGCGACATCTACTACCTGCTCCACGAACGCGGCATCCGTCTCGAGGCCAAGGCCTTAGCAATGGGCGTGCGCATCGAACACCCGCAGGCCCTGATCGACCGCATTCAATACCACCAGCCGGAGCGCGGGGAGTGGCTTCCCGCCGCCTCCTACTCCTTGGTCAGCCAGGAGCAGGGACGTGGTGTGTACTCGTTCTGCATGTGTCCAGGAGGATTCATCGTTCCGGCCATGACCGATAGTGCCGAGTCGGTCGTAAACGGCATGTCGCCCAGCGGGCGCACCTCGCCCTATGCCAATTCGGGCCTGGTAACCGAAGTCCGGGAAGCCGACTTTGCCCACCTGACAGAGCAATGGGGTGCTTTGGCAGGACTAAAATTCCAGGAGGAATTTGAACGCTTGGCACGGCGCGAAGGTGGCGATCGACAGGTTGCTCCCGCGCAACGTGTTGCCGATTTCGTAGCTGGTAAGGCCTCCAATGCGCTCCCGGCAACCTCCTATGTGCCCGGCATTATCCCTTCGCGGCTCGATCAGTGGATGCCCTCCTTCATTGCCGAGGGGTTGCGGGCCGGTATCGCCACTTTCGGACGACGTATGCGGGGCTTTGTAACAAACGAGGCGATTGTGGTCGGTGTCGAGTCGCGAACCTCTACACCTGTGCGTATTCCACGTGATGCCGAAACCCTCATGCACCCCGAGGTGGCCGGACTATTCCCCACGGGTGAGGGTGCCGGATATGCTGGAGGTATCATCTCGGCCGGGTTAGATGGTGAGCGTGTGGCTGAGGCGGTACGAAATTTCATAAAATAGAAATGGCTGAAAATCAACCAAATGAGAATTGTTGGTAAAATTTCTTCAAAAATTTTTGAAATTTTTTAATAAAAAACTTGCGCAACAACGAAAAACCCCTTATCTTTGCACACGAAGTTTTAAGGTTCATTTAGGTTAGTAGTTTTAGGTTGGTGAGGAAATCGACGAATCGCGGGCGTGCTGCTCGGATTCACGGTTTCCTTTTTTTGTGCCTGATCGGCAAAGGAAAGGGACAATGTAAAAACAAAAAAAACGGAGATTCCCATCGTGGAATCTCCGTTTTTCGTTGAAGCCGTAATCGGATTACTTGTTCGTAACCTTGCGAGCCTCCTTGATGCGAGCCTTCTTACCGGTGAGCTTACGCAGGTAGAAGATACGAGCACGACGTACAACACCGATCTTGTTCACCTCGATCTTGTCGATGTGGGGCGAGTAGAGCGGGAAGATACGCTCAACACCCACGCCGTTCGACACCTTGCGGATGGTGAACATCTTGGTCTTGCCCGAGCCCTTGATCTGGATTACCACACCGCGGAAGCTCTGCAGACGCTCCTTATTACCCTCGACGATTTTGTACGTTACGGTGATCGTGTCACCAGCCTTGAACGACGGCACGTCAGCATCCGTCTTCGGCCACATCTGCTCGTTTACGAGCTTGATGATTGCATCTTTGTTCATTGTTGCAACATGTTTTTTAGTTTCACATCCAACATTCCCGCTGTACCAAAGCTACCATACCGAGGTTGTCCTCACTCGATAATCCCCCAACTCGAAACGGTCGGTTCTGCTCCGCAATACCCAATGAAAGAGGTTGATCTGCGCCCATTTGGGACTGCAAAAATAGGGCGTAAAATTCAAAAAACAAAATTTCACCTTGATTTTCAGCTAAAAAAGCACAAAAAAAAGGGGGTATCGCGACACCATGTCGGATACCCCACAATCTATTTAGCCTCGTTGGGCGAATGCCCGACTAGGGTTCCGGACCAAATTCGTTGGTTCCCTTCTGACCCTCAGCAAGCAACCAAATGAATAGGAATACGATGCTGGCAATCGGAATCAAGAAGAAGAATATATAACTCCACGGACGACCCGTATCCTGCAGACGGCGAGCCGTAACAGCCAAGAACGGGCAAATCAAAGCCAACTCAACCAAAATGAGCGGCCAACCAAGAATCGGAATGCACGCCAATATCGATACAAGACCAAAGGCCAGATAGAACCAACCCATCTCAGCGCGCGTAGCACGACCCTTGAATTGAGCATAATTCTGAATGCCGTGCTTGATAGCACCAACAAATGTCGTTGGATCAACATTCTTATCGTTGAGCACAGCCTTGATCTTATTGGGCTTTTTCAGCTCATAACCACATTTCACGCAGATAATTGCCATCGGATCGGGTTTAGCACCACACTTGGGGCAATAGGTCGAACCATCACCCACACGAACACCACATTTGAGGCAAACCGAAGCTTGATCGCCTACCTCTGCACCACAATGTTTACAATACATATACACTTGCATTTGTTTACACCATCCGCACCCCGACAGTGATTTGCAACTCGAAGGCGTGGTGCCGAAAAGTCTGCCGGTCGAGCACCCAATGGCTCATAGACAAACTTACGCCCTCGTGAAAAAGAAATAGGTAATGCAAATATAACAAGACTGAAAGAAAAAAGCAAACAAAAGGGAACAATAATGCGGCGAAAAATTGTATCTTTGTTGCCAAATCAACCATGTATGATGAGCGATAAATTGATACTTGTCACCAACGACGACGGCTACGCAGCCAAAGGTTTACGGGCTGCGGTGGAGATCGCCCGCCAATTCGGCCGGGTGATTGCTATTGCCCCCGAAGTGACACAAAGTGGCATGAGCCAGGCTATTACGATGTATAAGCCCCTCTTTTTGAAAAAACAACACGAGGAGCCGGGAGTCGAGATATACTCTTTTTCGGGAACACCGGTCGATTGTGTGAAGATGGCGTTCGACTACCTGTTGGCCGACCGTCGGGTCGATCTGGTCATCTCGGGCATCAACCACGGATCGAATGCCGCGATCAACGTCCTCTATTCGGGAACGATGGGTGCGGCTATCGAGGGTAGTTTCTATGGTTGCCCGTCGATCGGTCTGTCGCTCATTGACCACGATCTGAATGCCGATTTCGATGCTGCCGTTCAGTATGGCACCCAGATTGTTAAGCAGGTTCTCACGCAACAGATCGAGTTGCCGCTCTGTCTGAATGTAAACTTCCCGATCGCCCGTCCCGAGCAGATTCAGGGTATCCGCATCTGCCGCCAAACACGTGGCTATTGGCGCGAGGAGTTCTACCGCCGCGAAGACCCCAACCATCGTCCTTACTTCTGGCTCACGGGCGAATTTATCAACCACGAGCCAGAGGCCGAAGATACCGACGAATGGGCTTTGAAGCACAATTATGTGGCCGTGGTGCCCGTCCAGGTCGATCTGACTGACTATCGCCGGATGGATATGTTGCACCGCATCCTGCCCGAGTAGCACAACCGAAAGGTGTTTGCACAAAAGAGCCTGTCTAACATTGCATTTGTTAGCCAGGCTCTTTATTTGGAAGTTGTATAACAAGTTGGGGGTTAATGCGCCTCCAACCAATTTTGACCCACACCTGCATCAGCCGTCAGGGCAACTCGAAGCCGAGCTACACCCTCCATCGACTCTACCACAATCGTGCGGACGCGATCCAACTCCTCTCGCCACACATCGACTACCAATTCGTCGTGCACCTGAAGGATCACGCGCGAACGGATCCCTTCAACCCGAAAGCGACGAGCCACCTCGACCATGGCCATCTTCATGATGTCGGCTGCCGAGCCTTGAATCGGAGCATTGACCGCATTGCGCTCGGCTACACCACGCGCCACAGCGTTGCGCGAAGCGATGTCGTTCAGGTAGCGTCGGCGACCAAAGATCGTCTCCACATAACCCTTCTCACGCGCCTTTTCGACCGAACTATCCATGTACTCCTTCACCTTGGGATAGGAGCGGAAATAGCCCTCGATCAGCTCTTTGGCCTCACGGCGCGGAATCTCCAATCGTTGGCTCAAACCAAAGGCCGAAATGCCATAGATGATACCGAAATTGGCCGTCTTGGCACGACGTCGCTCCTCGCCCGTGACCGCCTCGATCGGCTTACCAAAGAGTCGGGCTGCCGTCGCGGCATGGATATCCTCCCCATGAGCAAAGGCGGCAATGAGCGACTCATCGCCCGAGAGGTGAGCCATCAGGCGCAACTCGACCTGGCTGTAATCGACCGACAGCAACAGATGCTCCTCGTCCGAGGGGATAAAGGCCTGACGGATGCGTTTGCCCAGATCATCGCGCACGGGGATATTTTGCAGGTTGGGGTTGGTCGAAGAGAGACGTCCCGTAGCCGTAACAGCCTGATTGAACGACGTGTGAATACGCCCCGTAGTGCGATTGACCAACAGGGGCAAAGCCTCCACATAGGTTGATAAGAGCTTTTTCACGCCGCGATATTCCAACACCAACCGCACAATGCGATGCTCCGTAGCGAACGATTGCAGATACTCCTCATCGGTGCAGAACTGCTTCGTTTTGGTCATCTTGGGCTTCTCGGCGATGCGCATCTTGCCAAACAGCACCTCGCCCAGTTGGCGCGTTGAATTGATGTTGAGAGTCGGCTCATCGGCCTCGGCACGCACCTCGGCCTCCAGCTCGGCGAGCTTGGCTCCCAGCTCCAGCCCATAGGCCGCCAATGCCTCCGAGTCGATGCACACACCGGCTCGTTCGATCTCGGCCAAGACGCGGATCATCGGCTCCTCCACCTCGGCATAGAGCCGCTCGAGGCCCATTTCGACCACCTGAGGATAGAGCACCTGCTTGAGCTGCAGGGTGATGTCGGCATCCTCGGCGGCATATTCACACACCTTTTCGACCCCGACCAGATCCATCGTCAGCTGCTTGGCTCCACGACCAATGAGCGATTCGATCTCGATGGGGTGGTAGTTCAAGTAACGTTCCGCGAGGGCGTTCATGTTATGGCGCGATTCGGGATCGAGCAGATAGTGCAGGATCATCGTATCGTAGAGGCGACCTCGCACCTCGATACCCAACTGCTGCAGGACCATGTAGTCGAATTTGATATTCTGACCCACTTTGGCGATCGCCTCGTTTTCAAACAAGGGCTTGAGCAGGGCTATATAGGCCTCCTTGGTGGCGGCATAAAAGGGGATATACCACGCCTCATGCGGTCGAATGGCGATCGAAAGCCCCACGATTTGGTCGTTGAAGGTATCGAAGCCCGTCGTCTCCGTATCGAAACAAAACTCCGGCTCGCGGCTCACCTGCTCAACCACCTCGCGCAACGCTTCGAGCGAGCTGACCAACCGATAGTCATGCACGACGCTTTGCGCCGAATCATAGCTCGGCTGATCGAACAGCGACGGCTCACCCTCCGGCTCTGATGGCGCTACGATAGGCTCCGCGGCCGGTTGTGGGGCAGCCATGGCGGCAAACAGATCGCCCTGTCCGGCCAATTTGGCCGATTTCAAAGCAGCTGATTTAGCTCGAGCCATCTCGGCCAACTGGCGTTGATCCTCCTGGCGCGGACGATCGATCGGCTCCTCCACCGGGGCCAGATTCTGCAAATCGGCCATGAAAGCCTTAAAATCCAACTCGGCAAAGAGGGCTCGTAGGGCATCCAAATGGGGGGCACAGATGGTCAGTTCCTCCTCGCGGAAGGGGATCGGCACATCGAGGCAGATCGTCGTCAGACGCTTGGCTAATAACAGTTTGTCACCCCAGGCGGCAATCTTCTCGCCTTGCTTTCCCTTGATCGAGGCTACGTTGTCGAGGATATTTTCGACCGTTCCCCACTCTTGTACCAATTTGCAGGCTCCCTTCTCGCCAATACCCGGCACACCCGGAATGTTGTCCGACGCATCACCCCAGATAGCCAAAATATCACGCACCAACTGCGGATCGTTGATGCCATATTTCGCAGCGATGGCGGCACAATCGACAATCTCGACCGAGCCGTCCGAACCCTTCTGTTTGTAAATCTTACAATGCTCGCGTACCAACTGCCCATAATCCTTGTCGGGGGTCACCATATAGACCTCGTAACCAGCCTCCACACCACGCTGCGAGAGGGTGCCAATCACATCGTCGGCCTCGTAGCCCTCAACCTCCAAAATCGGGATACACATCGCCTCCAGCACCCGCTTGACATAGGGCAGTGAGGTGATGATATCTTCGGGGGTCTCGGCGCGATTCGCTTTGTATTCGGGATAGAGTTCCCGCCGAAACGAGCCACCCTTCGGATCAAAGGCCACACCCAACAGATCGGGTTTTTCGCGCTTGAGGATATCGCGCAAAAACTTCACAAAGCCAAACACGACCGAGGTGTTCATCCCGGCATGGTTGCGCATGGGCCGACCCAGAAAGGCATAATAGTATTTGAACATCAATGCATAAGCATCGACCAAAAAGAGTTTTTTCATGGATTCTTGATGGGAGACGACTTCTGAAAAAGTTCTGTTTTGTAAACTAATTTTGAATTCTAAATTTACTCATTATCTTCGGCATACCACTCGGCAAACGAGGTGGCCGTTTCGTGTAGGCGCAGGCTGTAAAGCATCACCCCCTCGGGCAGACGGGCCGCGATGCGGGCGGCAAAATCCGCCAACAGATGCTCGCACGTCGGACGATAGGGCAGTCGCACCAAATTGGGAAGATCCTCCTGTAATTGGCAACATAGCCTGCCTGATGGGGAATCCTCCAACATCAGGGCATGATCAAGCCGATCGACCACCTCTTCGTGCACGATCTGTTTGAGCCTCCCGAAATCGAAGACCATACCTCGATTCGGGTCTGCCGGATCCTCCGAAGGCTCTCCTTTGATGGTCACAAAGAGGCGATACGAATGGCCGTGCAGGTGGCGACAAGGCCCCTCATAGCCCTCCAGCGCATGGGCCGCCTCGAACGAAAACTCTTTGGTTAAACGAATGACTGCCATACTCTCTTTTATTCTTTCTGTGCCAATTTACTCCACCGCTCGGCCCAATCATCGAGCACCTCTTTGCGCCACGTACGCACGGTAGCCGCTCCTTGCCATTTTCCCTCAAAGAGGGTTGCATCCTGCAGATCGGTCATCCACGTCTGACCCACCCGAAAACCTTCCTCAGTCGGCTTGCCGGGCCACTCGCCACTCACCGTAAAACTGCCGTGCAGGCCATTCAGCGCTGCAATCTCGGAACTTATCTCATAAGTCAAGACGGCCGGTTGTTTGGGGCTGTAACGCAACACATACTCCCCCTCACCCAGATAGTACCCCTCCCACGGTTGGCGGTCGATGGTGGCCGTCATACAGGGTGTTCCAGCCGCCATGTCGAGTTTCGGACCGCGGAATCGCCACTCGATGATCGAGTAGCAGGCTACCGTATCAACCTCGGTCGTTGCACGATGAAAAATCGTGCGGGGTGAATGGTGTTGTGGCTCAAATTGGCCTCCCCAGCTCTCGGTCGTTGGATCTGCCGGATCGCCATGCATCATATAGAGCAACGACGGCGTGTCGCCCATCTTGATATTACCCTTGTAGTAGTTACCAAAATCGGGACCCAGTGTGCCTGCCTGGGCCATCACACGATCAAAATAAGACTCATAATCGGGCTCTTCGCTGCTCGATGAGATAAATCCTCGGTAGGCGGCATTGCACTCGATAAACCAGAGTTCGGGGAAATTTTCAACCACATACATATAGGCATTGACGCTCCACTTTTTATTGGGTCCACCGATCCAATAAACACGAATCTTATCCGCAATATCCGGAGCATCGTGCAGCGCCTGAGCTAAATCCTCCAAACCGCCCCACACCAAGACATAGAGAGGACGATCACTCGCCTTTCGCGCGCACGAGACAATCCACTCCGATCCCTCGGTCGGGTCGGCATAGCCACACATCGGTGCAGCACCCTTGCGTCCCTGCTTGGTGATAGCCCGCAAAGCATCGGGGGCCATCAACGCGGGGTAGGAGGCTTTCAAGGCGGGGTAATCCGTTTCGTAAAGAGCTATCATGCGCAAAATCTCCTCTTTGCTCCCCGCCCCATACGAGGGTGACGAGATCAAGCCCTCCAACTCAAATCGATCACTATACATCATCAGATGGGTCATCGACTGGTTGTCATCGGGATCTGTGCCTCCAATGTCGGTCGAAACCAACACGCGGCAACGCTCCTCAACAGGCGAGGTTGCACAACCGACTGACCACACCAGCAACAGCAGAAAAAAAGCTCTTTGCATCTTTACTAAATCTTTTCTTGTTTATTCGATCGTCACCTTATAGGGCAGGTACATCACGATGCCTTGCTGCGAGAGGGCCTCCTGCAATTCGCGGTACTCACGCACCATAACCCCCAGCTCCGAGGCCTCCCACGAAGCCTTCACCTGTCCCGAGAAGGCGGCAAAGAAGGCGGCCAAACCGGTCGGCGTCTCCAACTTCTCGACTACGGCATAATCCTCGCCCAGACCCGCCTTATCGGCAGCCAGAGCGATGGCCATACGCAGACCGCCAATACCATCTACCAGGCCGATTTGCTGGGCATCCACACCCGTCCAAACACGACCCTCGGCAATCTCCAAGACGCGCTCGATCGGCAGGTTGCGACCCTTCGAAACGCGGCCCGTAAAGCTCTCATAGACACGGTCCACACCGCGCATCACGGCAGCGCGCTCGACCTTGGTCAGCGGGGCAAGCGTACCCATGCCCGACGAGGTATTGGTCTTCACGCCGTCGATCGTCACGCCCAATTTGTTTTGCAGGGCATCGCGCGTATTGAGCATCATACCGAATACACCGATCGAGCCGGTGAGCGTCATCTCGTTGGCCACAATCACATCGGCCGGGCAGGAGATGTAGTAACCACCGCTGGCGGCATACGAACCCATCGAAACGACCACCGGCTTTTCGGCCTTCAGCAGCTCCATCTCACGCCAAACAACATCCGAAGCCAGAGCCGAACCACCGGGCGAATTGACACGCAACACGACCGACTTGACATCCTCATCGAGGCGCACTTCGCGGATCTTAGCAGCCAACGTATTGCCATAGATGTGCGGGCCGGTACCCTCACCATCGACAATATCACCTTCGGCATAGACAATGGCCACTTGCGACGCAGAGAGGTTGTTCACATTCAGACCCACCTGGTCGGCATAATCGCCCAACGAAACCGAATTGTAGCCCTCGTCGGTCACCGTAACACCCAACTCGGTGAAGATCTCATTCATCTGATCCTCATAGATGGCAGCATCCACAAAACCATGCGCCACGGCCTCCGATGCCAACGTCACCTCCAAATTGTCGGCGATACGATTCTGCTCCTCGATCGAGATGCCGCGTACCTCGGCTACAGCCTGCTGGATCGTCTTCCAATAGCTATCGACCATCTGCTGCATCTGGGCCTTGTTGGCCGGCGACATCTCTTTCAAGAAATAGGGCTCCACGGCACTCTTAAATTTACACGACGAGGGGCGGAACACCTCCACTTTCAGGTCGAGTTTGTCGAGCAGCCCCTTGTAAAACATCACCGAGGCCGAAAGACCCGACCAATCCATGCCTCCCTCCGGCTCTATATAGATTTTATCTGCTACCGAAGCTAAGTAGTAGGCACCCTGCGAATAGTTTTCGTTGTAGGCAACCACAAACTTGCCGCTCTTCTTAAATTCGATGATCTCGTTGCGCAGTTCCTCTAACGTAGCCGTTCCGGTCATCGCTCCACCCATGCCGTTCAGACGCAGATAGATACCCTTGATACGATCGTCAGTTGCAGCAGCCTCCAGGGCGCGCATAACCTCCATCAACGAGATTTGCGGCATTGCCTCCATCGACATCAGATCCAATCCGGCCAACGGATCGGTCGAGGGCGAATCAGTGATAGCCTCTGCCAAGTCAATCTTCAACACCGAACCCTCTTCGATGGTGGTCATACCCCCTTCCACCGAACCGAGCATACCGATGAGCATGCTCATCCACAAAAACGAACTGATGGCCGAAGCGGCAATCACCGCCAACAAGCAGGCCAAAAATGTCTTAAAAAAATTCATGGTTTATCCTCTTTTTTCGTTTGATTACTGTTTTACCTCGGTTGCTCCGTTTACAACCATCTTCTCGGGGCTCTCGATCCACGGCAGCGCCTCCTTGGGCCAAACGCCATCGATGATTGGAGCCTTCACCAATTTAGCCGGGTCGATCACCACATGCTTGATGCGCTTGCGGTGCCACGAGTAGGAGATATGTACCAACCCGTCGCGCGTCTGGATAATCGACGGATAGGAGTACTGCACAGCACCCGTGCGGAACTCCAATACGGCAGCTGCCTCCCACGTCAGGCCATCCTCGGTGTAGGCCAAGGTCAGAATACCGCGACCCTTACGACCGCAGCTCTCATCCTCGCGGGTCGAGTGGTTGTAGACCAACAGGTGGCCACCCTCGCGGAGCGATACGGCATCGACGGCCGAATTGTTGTTCGGCAGGGTCGTATTGGTCACCTCCGACCAGGTACGACCTCCATCCTCTGACCAGCATTGTGCAATGCGTGTCAGCGAATCCTTACCTCCCGAGCGAGCCAGCAACTGAATCTGCTCCTCAGAATGTTTAAGGAAGGTCGGCTGAATGAGTTTGAAGGCCTTCGGGTCATTCAGCACCTCGCTGCGAGTCCAGGTTTTACCCTGATCGGTCGAACGCTCCACATGAATACGCCAGCCCGGGCCTCCCTCCATCGAACCTCCGGCCAGAATGGTTCCGTCGGCCAGGTAGATCGGTTTATTGACCAGCGGGCCCGTGAACTCCTTATCCAGCGCTCGCGAAGGACCCCACGTCTGACCACCATCTACCGACTCCATCACGCGACCATCGTTGATGTCGGGCGAAAGGTAGAAGAGTTGCAACGTGTCGCCCCCACACTGCACAATGACCGGGTTAAAGACCGAACCACCCAACTCCTCTTCGGCTTTAGCTACGGGCGTCGGGGTACTCCAATCGCCACCAATCGGTTTGCGAGCCACCCAAATCTGCACATCGGGATGGCTTTCGCGTGTACCACCAAACCAGGTACAGAGCAGATCACCATTCTCCAACTCGATGAGCGACGAAGCGTGGCAATCGCGGGTCAGACTATCCGGAAAGACAAACTCCTCCAAGACAATAGCCTGCTTCGAGGTCGGAACTTCGACAGGAGCTGTACATGCCACCATAGCAGCACCCAAGGCGATTACGCCCAAAAATAGACTCTTTTTCATTCTTTGTATGTTTTTTTGTTAGTAGCTTTTTCTTCAATCTACAAAGGTATAAAAATTTTTCTTATTTTATCGTTTTACGATAAAAAGAGATAAATACCTTTATTATTATGGAAAATTTACACTACATTTGCATCTTGAAAAGGTATATACTTTATGGAACAACGTGTAAAAGAGTTATTGGGAACGATCCTGCATCCGGAGACCGAACAAGATATTATCTCGAGTGGGCTGGTGGAGCATATCGCCGCCTCGGAGGCTGCCATTACGGTGGGTATTCGTTTTCCGAAGGGGCGTGATCCCTTTGCCGTAAAGATAAAAAACAGAGCCGAGGAACTACTTAAAAACCATTTCCCTAATGCAAAAGTGCTCGTGATGGTCAAAGAGGGTGGAACGGCTAAACGTCCCGATCTGAAAGAGCAATCGACCACGGGTGACATCACAAAGGTGATTGCTGTTGCCTCGGGTAAGGGAGGTGTTGGTAAATCGACCGTAGCAGCCAATCTGGCTGTCACGTTGGCGCAAATGGGCTTTCGTGTAGGTCTGCTCGATGCCGACATCTATGGACCTTCGCAACCCAAGATGTTCGGCGTAGAGGGCTATCTGCCCGATGCCGAGCAGGTCGATGGCATGGACCAAATCGTTCCGGCCGAGTCGTTAGATGTAAAGATCATGTCGATCGGATTCTTCATTCGCCCGACCGATGCCTTGTTGTGGCGAGGAGCCATGGCGGTCAATGCACTTAAGCAGATGATCCACCAAACGAAGTGGGGAGCGCTCGATTTTCTGATTTGCGACCTACCTCCCGGCACGGGTGATATCCATCTGTCGATCATAGGAGAGTTGAAGATTGATGGCGCAGTGATCGTCTCTACCCCCCAACAGGTGGCCGTAGCCGATGTAGTACGTGGCGTGGAGATGTTCCGCAACCCGCAGGTTAATATCCCGGTCGAAGGCATTATTGAGAACATGGCCTTCTTCACCCCCGAAGAGTTGCCTGACAATCGCTATTACATCTTTGGACAGGGTGGAGCGCGTCGTGTGGCCGAACAATATGAGGTACCATTCTTAGGTGAAGTTCCTATCATCCAATCCATTATGGAGGGTGGTGATGCCGGTCGTCCCGCCTCGACGATTGATCCGCGCGTGGAGAGATGGTATCGTGAAATTGCCGACAAGTTGGTAGGCAGCTTGATGAAAAAGAGTTAACAAACGGTTCATAACGGGTTGATAAGTGGTTGATAAAAGAGGGAAAAGTTTTCAAAGATTTTGCTTGCTTTTTTCAAATCAAGTCGGCTTAATAGCTTTTTTCAAGAAACCAAATTTATTTATCCCTTTTTATGCCGACAGTAAAGAACCTTTTTTCAGCTCGAAATGTTGAAAACAACGATGTGTTAAGATGTGCATAAATGATGTGAACAATTGTTTATATCTTAACAAAATAATTGATTTTCAAGGATAAAGAGAGATAAATAATAAAAAGAGAGGGTAGGTTGATGTTCAAACGTAACGATATCGCTGACTTATTGACATTATGAACAGGCTTTATTTTTATTCTTTCTATTTATTATTTATTAAAAAGTAAAAAATAAAAATTGAAAAGCGATGGTTGAAAAACTTCGGGAGCGAATTGCCGCGTTGAAAAAGGAACGCAATGCCGTTATCTTGGCACATTACTACACCCTGCCTGAGGTGCAGGCCGTAGCCGATTTCTTGGGTGACTCGCTCGCCTTGTCGATCAAGGCCCAAACGGTCGAGGAGCAGGTGATCCTCTTTGCCGGTGTGCACTTCATGGCCGAGACCGCCAAGGTGCTCTGTCCCGAAAAGCGGGTGTTGATTCCCTGCCCCGAGGCGGGATGTTCGTTGGCCGAATCGTGCCCCGTGGCCGAGTTTGCCGCCTTCAAGGCGAAGTATCCCGACCATAAGGTGGTTTCGTATGTCAATACGACGGTTGGCATCAAGGCTCTGACCGATATCTGCTGCACCTCGTCGAATGCCTTGCAGGTGGTGCAGTCGATTCCCGAGGATCAGCCCCTGATTTTTGCCCCCGATCGGAATTTGGGTTCCTATATTCAAAAGCTGACCGGACGTAAAAATATGGTGCTTTGGGATGGTGCCTGCCTGGTGCATGAGCGTTTCTCGCTTGCGGGTGTGCAGGCCTTGAAGCGTCAATATCCGCAGGCGCGTGTGATTGTCCATCCGGAGTGTCGGGCCGAAGTGGTGGCCGAAGCTGATTTTGCCGGCTCAACCGCTGCTATGCTGACCTATTGTGAGCAGAGCGAGGCGGATACCTTTATTGTTGTGACCGAGGCGGGTATTTTGGCCGAATTGGAGAAGCGTATGCCGCAAAAACGCTTCATTGCTGCCCCCACGATCGAGGGTAATGAGCCGTGTAATAGGTGTCAAGATATGAAACTCGTCACGTTGGAGAAGATTGTCGAGACGTTGGAGAAGATGGGGCCCGAGATTGAATTGGACGAAGAGACTCGTCGTCGTGCCGAACGTTCGATTCGCAACATGATCGCCATTAAATAGTGAGAAGAGAAGATAATATAATAATAAATAAAAGGAGAAAACTATGAAAAAACTGTTTTTAACGCTTGTTGCAGCTTTTGTAGCGCTGTCGGCCGTGGCTGACGAGGGTATGTGGATGTTGCCCTATCTGCAAAAGATGAATGCAAAAGATCTGAAGGCAAAGGGTTGTAAACTCTCGACCGAGGAGATCTATTCGATGAATAAATCGTCGCTTCTGGATGCAATTGTGATCTTTGGTGGCGGTTGTACGGGTGAGATTGTCTCGCCCGAGGGTCTGATCTTTACGAATCACCACTGTGGTTTCGGTGCTATCCAGTCGCTCTCGTCGGTCGAGCACGACTACCTGAAGAATGGTTTCTGGGCCCAGAACAATGCCGAGGAGATTCCTGCTCCGGGTCTGAAGGTGCGTTTTGTTCGCCAGATCATCGACGTTACGGCCGAGGTGTTGGGTAGTGTTCCCTCGATCGCCTCGCAGCAGGAGTATAACAAGATCGTTGCCGAGCAGGTGAAGCGAGTGACCGAAGAGTTGCAGCGTGCCAACCAGGGCAAGGATGTGATGATCCGTTCGTTCTTTGGAGGTAATCAATTCTTCGCCTTCGTCTTGGAGGTGTATTCGGATGTACGTCTGGTGGGTACGCCTCCCCAGTCGATCGGTAAGTTCGGTGGGGAGACCGATAACTGGATGTGGCCGCGCCACACAGGTGACTTCTCGATTTTCCGTGTCTATGCCGGTAAGGATAACCGCCCGGCCGAGTATTCGAAGGATAACCAACCCTATCGTGCCGAGCAGTTCCTCAAGATCAATATTAAGGGTTACAAGGAGGGTGATTTTGCCATGGTGATGGGCTTCCCCGGCTCGACGCAGCGTTACATGACCTCGTATGAGATCGACTATATGCTCGAGGTGGACAATCCGCAGCGCATCTACATCCGTGGTGAGCGTCAGAAGATCTTAGCCGAGGATATGGCTGCCAGCGATAAGGTACGTATTCAGTACGCCTCGAAATATGCCTCGTCGTCGAACTATTGGAAGAATTCGATCGGCATGTCGCGCGGTGTGAAGAAACTGAATGTGAAGAGCCGCAAGGAGGCACAAGAGGCTTCGTATCTGGCTTGGGCCTACGCATCTACTCTGCCCGAGGAGGGTTATATTGATGCACTGAAGAAGATTGAGCAGTATTATGCCAATACGAAGGATGCAAGTGCCGATGTGCAATACATTCGCGAATCGATGATCAGCGCCATCGAGATTGTCGGCGTAGCTCGTCTGTTGATGGATGGTGTAAATCTGAAGAAGAGTGTCAATGCGAAGGAGGTGATGCAGCGTGCACAGGCCTTCTACAAGAATTTCAACGAGCCGACCGATCGTCGCGTAGCAAAACGCATGTTGCAGATCGCTCGTGAGAATATGCGTCAGGTGCCGTCGTTCTATTCGCAGATCATCGACAAGGAGTTTGGCGGAGATATCGAGAAGTATGTCGATCATCTTTATGATAATACGGTATTCCGCAGTCCTGAGGCGTTGGAGGCCTTCCTGAAGGAGTTCTCTGTCGAGAAATTGGCTGTAGATCCGCTGATGCCGTTGGCTCGTTCGATCTATGTCAAGATGTATGATTTGCAGCGTAAGGTGAATCAAAATCGTCCGCTTTATGCAGAGGGTCATCGCAAATATATCGACGGTCTGATGAAGCAGAATCCGAAAAATGCTTGGTATTCGGATGCCAACTTCACGGTACGTTTGACCTATGGTAATATCCTGCCCTATTCACCCGCTGACGGTGTACACTACAACTATTACACGACGCTGAAGGGTGTCATGGAGAAGGAGGATAAGAATAATCCGATCGAGTTTACGGTAGAGCCGCGCCTCAAGGAGCTCTACAAGCAGGGTGATTATGGTCGCTATGCCAACCAGAAGGGTGAGTTGGTTACCTGCTTCCTCTCGAATTTGGATATTACGGGTGGTAACTCCGGATCGCCGGTGCTCAATGGCAAGGGTGAGCTGATCGGTTTGGCCTTCGACGGCAACTGGGAGGCCATGTCGGGTGATATTGCTTTCGAGCCTGAGTTGCAGCGTATGATCGCAGTCGATGTACGCTACGTACTCTTTATTATCGACAAATTTGCCGGTGCTGAGTGGTTGCTCAATGAGCTGGTCATTGTCGAGTAAAACAGAGATTGTAAACGCTATATAATAAAAGAGATCATCAAAGATGGCAAACAAAGAGTTTAAGCGCTATTTGGTTACTTCGGCACTCCCCTATGCCAACGGACCGGTCCACATCGGTCACTTGGCGGGTGTCTATGTGCCTTCCGATATTTATGTACGTTATTTGCGCCTGAAGGGGTGTGATGTGGTGTCGATCTGTGGCTCGGACGAGCACGGTGTACCCATCACGATCAAGGCCCGCAAGGAGGGTGTGACGCCTCAGGATATCGTCGATCGTTACCACAACCTGATCAAACGTTCGTTTGAGGGTCTCGGTATCTCGTTCGATATCTATTCGCGCACCTCGTCGCCTACGCATGCCGTGACGGCTTCGGATTTCTTCCGCAAACTCTACGACGAGGGTAAATTTATCGAGCAGAGCTCCGAGCAGTTCTATGACGAGGAGGCCAAGACCTTCTTGGCAGACCGCTACATTGTGGGTACCTGCCCCAAATGTGGTGCCGAGCGTGCTTATGGCGACCAGTGCGAGAAGTGTGGTTCTACCCTCTCGCCCGACGAGTTGATCGATCCGAAGAGTGCCGTTTCGGGCTCGAAACCGATCAAGAAGGAGACCAAACACTGGTATCTGCCCTTGAACGAGTATGAGCAGATGTTGCGTGAGTGGATCTTGGAGGGCCATAAAGAGTGGAAATCGAACGTCTATGGTCAGTGCAAGAGCTGGTTGGACGGAGGTTTGCAGCCGCGTGCCGTGAGTCGTGACCTGGATTGGGGTATTCCCGTGCCGGTGGAGGGAGCCGAGGGTAAGGTGCTCTACGTATGGTTTGATGCACCGATTGGCTATATCTCGGCCACGAAGGATCTGACTCCCGATTGGGAGAAGTATTGGAAGAGCGAGGATACGAAACTCGTCCACTTCATTGGTAAGGATAATATCGTCTTCCACTGCATCGTCTTCCCGTCGATGCTCAAGGCTCATGGCGAATTTATCCTGCCCGAGAATGTCCCCTCGAACGAGTTCTTGAACCTGGAGGGAGATAAGATTTCGACCTCGCGTAACTGGGCCGTTTGGCTGCACGAATATCTGGAGGAGTTCCCCGGTAAGGAGGATGTATTGCGCTATGTCTTGTGTGCCAACGCTCCCGAGACAAAGGATAACGACTTCACGTGGAAGGATTTCCAAGCTCGCAACAACTCGGAATTGGTAGCGATCTTGGGTAACTTTGTCAATCGTGCATTGGTCTTGACTCAGAAATACTACAACGGAGAGGTGCCCACTTGTGGGGAGTTGAACGACTACGATCGCGAGACGATCACCGAGTTGCAGGCCATCAAGTCCAATCTGGAGCACAACATCGAGACCTACCACTTCCGTGAAGCCCTCAAAGAGGCCATGAATTTCGCTCGAATCGGAAATAAGTACCTGGCGGACACCGAGCCTTGGAAAGTCGTTAAAACCGATCCGGAACGCGTGAAAACGATCCTGAACATCGCGCTGCAGATCACGGCCAACACGGCGATCGCCATCGAACCCTTCATGCCCTTCACGGCTGCGAAGATGATCTCGATGCTCGCTACCGAGAAATTTGGTTGGGAGGAGCTTGGCAAGATGGATCTGATGAAGGCTGGCCATACGATCGGTAAGGCAGAATTGCTCTTCGAGAAGATCGAGGACGAGGTGATCCAAAATCAGCTCGATAAGTTGCAGGCCACCAAGGAGGCCAATTTGGCTGCTGAGAAAGCTCAAAACGTTGAGGATCAGAAAGATAATATCTCTTTCGATGATTTCCAGAAGATGGATATCCGCGTGGCGACGATTCTGACGGCCGAGAAGGTTGCCAAGACTAAGAAGTTGTTAAAGTTGACCGTCGATACGGGTATTGACCAGCGTGAGATCGTGAGCGGTATTGCCGAGCATTTTACGCCCGAGGAACTCGTTGGTAAACAGGTACTTGTATTGGTAAATCTGGAACCTCGCGAGTTGAAAGGTACGCTTTCGCGCGGTATGATCCTGATGGCGGAGGATGCCTCGGGTAAGCTGCGCTTGTTGCAACCCAACGAGGCGGTCAATAACGGAGCAATCGTAGGATAGAGATGATGGAGTTGGCTGATTGGGAGTGGTCGGAGCTTCGCTTCGACTACTACAAAACAGACTGCAACATACGTTACAGCTACGTCCCGGATCAGGGGTGGAGTCCGATGCAGATATCGACCGACGAGACGCTGCCGGTACCGCTGGCAGCAGCTTGTCTGCACTATGGATCGTCGCTTTTCGAGGGGCTGAAGGCCTTTCGAGGGGCGGACGGTCGTGTGCGTATCTTCCGTTTGGAGGAGACCGTGAAGCGGCTTCAGGCTTCGGCCGAGCGACTCTGTATGCCGGTTCCTACGCGGGAGATGATCATCGAGGCTTGTACGGAGGTGGTACGTCGTAACCTGCGACACCTGCCCCCTTATGGTACGGGTGCGGCGATGTATCTGCGTCCGGTCGAGATTGGTACTTCGACCAGCTTTGGTGTCAAGCCCTCGGATGAGGCCCTCTTCGTGGTCTTTTGTTCGCCGGTAGGGCCCTATTTCAAAGGAGGTATTCGCCCCATTCAGGTGGCCATTGATCGCGAACAAGATCGTGTTGCTGCGCATGGTACGGGAGACGTGAAGATCGGAGCCAATTACGCGGCGAGCCTGCTACCCTACCGCCATGCGCGTGCGTTGGGTTGTGCCAGCGTATTATTTCTCGATCCGAAGGAGCACAAATATTTGGATGAATGTGTGGCTGCTAACTTCTTTGCCATCCGTGATGGAAAATACATTACGCCCAAATCGCAGACGATTCTCCCCTCGATCACCAATAAGACGCTGCGTCAGGTTGCTTTAGACATGGGTTTGGAGGTTGAGGAGCGTTTGATTCCGGTCGAGGAGCTATCAACCTTTGAGGAGTGTGGCTGTTGTGGTACCGGTGCGATTATTGCCCCTATTAGCAAGATTATCGACATGCAGACCGGTCAAGAGTATCAGTACTCCGATTCGGTTGGTCCGGTGAGCTACAAACTCTATCAGCGTCTGCTCGATATTCAATATGGCGTTGAGGAGGACCAACACGGCTGGAATACGATTGTAGAATTATAGTACTCGGCTCTCTATGGTAATAGTAAACGGATGTTCCACGTGGAACATCCGTTTTTCTTTTGTATTGGATGAAGTGATGAGGTTTTGTTCCACGTGGAACACTATCGCCCAAATTTGATCAGTAAGACGTTTACATCGGCCGGCGAGACACCCGGAATTCGCGAGGCTTGCCCAATGGTTTTGGGTTGGATTCGGGTTAATTTTTGTCTTGCCTCGATCGTTAAAGATTGCATTTGCATAAAATCGAATCCCTCCGGAATCAAAACAGCCTCTAATCGATGTAGTTTTTCGGCGTTTTGCTTTTCACGTTCGATGTATCCTTTGTATTTGATCTGAATCTCTGCTGCCTCGATGGCCTCGCTGCCGATCTCCTCTTTGGTGAGGAAACGATCTAATTTGGGCAGGACCTTGCGAGCCCCCTCGATGGTCACGCCGTTGCGAACTAACAGGTCGAAGAGCTTCTTTCCTTGCGTCAAGGGCTCCGATCCGACCGAAATTAAATAGTCGTTAAATTCGGCTATTTTGACCGATTGATTTTGCGTGAAGAAAATAAGCGATTCTACAGCCGATTTTTTTTGTGCAAATTCGCGCGCCCGTTTGGCCGAAATCAGGCCGATTTTTTCACCGAGCGGCGTGAGTCGCATGTCGGCATTGTCTTGGCGGAGCAGGATCCGATACTCAGCGCGCGAGGTGAACATGCGATAAGGTTCGTCCACCCCCTTCGTCACCAGGTCGTCGATCAAAACACCGATGTAGGCTTCATCGCGTTTCAGCACGATCGCCTCCTCCCCTACTCTGGCTCGGTGGGCATTGATGCCGGCCATCAGACCTTGTGCGGCCGCCTCCTCATAGCCAGTCGTTCCATTGACCTGTCCGGCAAAATAGAGGCCCTCGATGAGTTTAGTTTCGAGTGAATGGTGCAGCTGCGTAGGCGGAAAATAGTCGTATTCGATGGCGTAGCCCGGACGATAGATGTGCAGATCCTCCAACCCTTCGATCCGATGCAACGCCTCCCATTGCACCTCCCAGGGCAGCGACGACGAAAAACCGTTTAGGTAATATTCGTTCGTGTGACGACCCTCCGGCTCCAAAAAGAGCTGGTGCTCCTCCTTGTTGGCAAAGGTGCGGAGCTTGTCCTCGATCGAGGGACAGTAACGCGGTCCGATGCCGTGAATCGTACCATTGAAGAGCGGCGAACGGTCAAAACCGGTTCGTAACAGATCGTGCACCTCCTTTGAGGTGTACACCAAAAAACAGGGTAATTGTTCTTTAACCGGCTCTGTATCAGACGAAAACGAAAATTTGGCCGGATGCTCATCCCCTCCTTGCACCTCCAAGAGTTCGAAGTTGATCGTGCGGGCATCGAGGCGCGCCGGTGTGCCGGTTTTCATTCTTCCGACCTCAAATCCACGGGCTGCGAGCTGTGCCGTCAGCCCTTTCGAGGCGGCATCTCCGGCGCGACCACCCTCGGCATGCGAGGCCCCACAATGCATCAGACCCTCCAAAAAGGTGCCGGCCGTGAGAATCACCTTCTCGCAACTGAACTCCACCCCCATGCGGGTTTTTACACCACAAATTTTCGGTTGAGGTTCCTCCGTAAAGAGGAGTTCGGCAGCCGTATCTTGCCAAATATAGAGGTTCGTTGTGTTCTCCAACGTATGTCGCCACTCGGCCGAGAAGGCCTCCTTGTCACACTGTGCTCGTGGGCTCCACATGGCGGCTCCTTTCGAGCGGTTGAGCATGCGAAATTGAATGGTCGTACGGTCGGTGACGATACCCATCATACCTCCCAGGGCGTCAATTTCGCGGACAATTTGCCCTTTCGCTACCCCACCGACGGCCGGATTGCACGACATGGCTGCCAGCTTGGTCATATCCATCGTCAGCAACAACGTCCGCGATCCGAGTCGTGCGGCTGCCGATGCAGCTTCGCATCCGGCATGGCCGCCCCCGATGACTATAATATCATAATGTAGGGTCATAATTGCCAGAATTTCAAATATTTATCCTCCTTGCGGTGCATTTGGGCATTGGCTCGAGGGGTCTTGTCTTTTTGGCCGCAGAGGTGGAGCACACCGTGTACGACGACGCGGCGCATCTCTTCGAGGCGTGTAGCCCCATATTGGCGGGCGTTGTCGGCTACGGTCTCCACGTCGATATAGATGTCGCCATGGATGATTCCCTCGCCCTTCAGATCGCTATAATCGAAGGTGATGATGTCCGTATAGTAGTCGTGGCCGAGGAATTGGCGATTCATCTCGAGCAGGCGTTGTGCCGAGCAGAAGATGTAGTTCACCTCCCCCATTTGGTATCCTTCGGCGGCAGCAACCTCTTTGAGCCACGCCGAGGTGCGGCGTTTTTCGGGGAGTCGATAACGACAATCGTCAGTATGGTAGTGTATAGCCATAGGTCAAGTCTATTGTTTGAAACATTTTGCGGCCGAGAGCTCCTCTTTGGGGTTGGGCGAATAGATGCCGAAGACTATTTTGTATTCGGTCTCCATCGTGGCGGCATTGACCGATGCACCGACCGTTCCGAGCGGCTGGTTTTTGCCCACTTTTTGCCCCTTTTTAACCGCTACGGTACCCATGTTGGCATAGGAGGATATATATTCGCCGTGAGCCACGAAAACGTCGTATTTTGCCGTGATGCGGTTGCGTTTAACCTCGACCACAATACCCTCGTAGATCGAACGTACGGCAGCTCCTCGTCGACCGATCACCTCGGCCATGTTCCCCTTGTAGCGTTTCACCTTACCTTGTGCCACCGGCAGGTTCAAATTCTTGGTCTTGCCCGAGAACGAGGCTCCCTCTTTATTGCCCCGGATGAGTTCACGCAACTCGCTGATAGCCACGCTCAACTGCTCCTCCTGCTCCACTTTGCGCTTCATGGCTGCCCGTTCGCGTTGCGACATCTTTTTGATCTCGCCTTTGGCGCTCTTCTGGTCGCGTTGCAGGCGCTCCTTTTGCTTCGTGGCACTGCGCGATACGGAGTCGAGCGCTCGTTGCTGCGAGGTCAGCCTTGCGCGCTCCTGAGTAAGTTGTTGCTGCTCCTCTTCGATGCGTTGCAGTAGTCGTTCGCGTACCAGCGCCAATTCACGGAGGGCCGAAATGCGACGTGCCGCATCGGAAAAGCTCTTGGCTGAAAAAATATAGCTTAAATAGTTGTGATACCGGTGGTTACGATACGCTTCGCGCACCATCGAGGCATACAGCTTACGGTTGCTTTCGAGCGAAGCATCGAGCACGGTGGCGGTACTGTCGGTGCGAGCTATCTCGGTGCGAATCATCCCGGCCTCCTGTTCGGTTTCGGTGATGAGCTGACTGCGGGCCTCAATTTGGCGTGCCAAGCGTCGAGCACGCTCCTCGGTGGCCGAACGTCCCTTTTGGAGCTGTTGAATTTCCGCCTCTTCGCGGGCAATTTTCTGCTCCAATTCGGCAATCGCCTTGCGTTGGGCAGCAATGCGGGCATCGTTTTGTCCGAAGGCTGATAGGGCTACCAACAAGAGCACCAACAGCCCTATATAACGTATTGGTCTCATGGCTTCTCGGTGGGGGTTTCAGCGGGTTTCTTGGTCTTTTCTGGGGCCGGCGTAGCCAATCGTTGCTCGATCTGTGCCTTGTCGTAACCCTTTTCGAGGGCGCGTTTCCAATAGGTCTCGGCCATGAAGCGTTTGCCCTCGGCATTGAGGATGTCGCCATAGTGGACAAGTAATTCAAGACTCTTTTGTCCGTCGAGAGCTACGGCTCGTTGCTGGATTTTGCGCGCCTCTTCGAGGCGCCCCATCTTGAAGAGCACCCAGGCATAGGTGTCCATGTAGGTGGGGTTGTTGTCGGTCAGCTCTACTACCCGTTGGGCCATCTCGAGAGCTCGCTCCAGATCGCGTCCTTCAAGCGAGAGAAAATAGGCCCAATTATTGAGTACCAGCACGTTGTCTGCATTAAACGAGAGCGCCTTTTCATAGGCTCGGTAGCTTTGTTGCGCCCATTTTTTAGCGCGCGAGGGACGCTCCTCCCCTTCGCTTTGGCTGTGATAGACATCGCCGATCTGCCCCCAAATGACACTTCTCAACGAATCGGTCGTGGCGTATGATAACGAATTTTTGTAGACACGGATCGCTGCCGCATGGCGATTTTGGCGATAGAGTACGTTTCCTTCGGCCATGTGCAGTTCGACCCGCTCCGGAAAGAGTTCCAACGCCCGCTTGACATAGAGTTGCACCGAGTCGTGTCGCTCCAGATAGCTTTCGATATCGATCACCGTCAGGAAATAATCCTCTTGAGGAGGCATATCGTTCAGGTGCGATTTGTAGTAGGCGAGGGCTTGTTCCAACTCGCCCGAGGCGATCAGGTGGTTGGCATACAGCTCCACGATTTTCGGATCGGTAGGGTAGAGGATAGCCAATAACGAGGCCAGATCGTTGATCTGGAAATAGTTGTCGCGGTAAAAGTTCCGATCAGTCGTGAAGAGGGAGAATTGGCGAATCTTTTGTTCCTTGGTCATCTCCGGATGAGCAAAGAGGCGACGATTCACCGTGAGCATGGCGGGGTAGTCCTGACGGGCATTGTAGTAGTCCGAGAGGGCCATCAGCGCACTGAGGCTCGTTGAGTCGATCTCCAGCGCTCGATCAAAATGGAGCCTTGCTAGCGAATCCTGCTTCGTGATGGCGAAAAGCTCGGCCAGGAGAACCCGATGCTCGACCTCGTAGGGCTCTTCGGCGACCAATTTCTCGGCCTCCAGAATCGCGCGGTCGGTCTGTTGGGTGGCCATGAGCAGCTGCCGTTTTAGGCGGCTCAGCAGTGGAATGCGGCCAAAGTTCACCTCGGCCGAATCGAGTACGATGATGGCCGAGAAGGGCTGTCCGGCCTGCTCATAGAGGGCGGCTAAGATACGATACAAGTCGGGATCTTTCTCCCGATCCAGCAGGCTCCGAAAGACCGGTAAAGCCTCGTCGTATCGCTGCAGGTAGAGGAGCGTTTGCCCATATTGGCGGTGATACCACTTGTTGGCCGAATCGAGCCGATAGGCCCGTTGTGCATACCTCAACGCCTCTTCCGGGTTGTCGGAGAGGTGGTAGGCCGAGAGCTCGAAATAGGCCGGCGCAAACGCCGAATCAGCTTCGATAGCCTCCTGAAGCTGCCGTTTTGCTTCGCTCTGGTTTTTGAAGATGGTGCGCTGTTTGACCGCCTCCGTATAACGGTGAACGCTTCGCAACGAGTCGGCCCATTGCGGTTTTGTGTCCTCTCCGCCTCCGACCGCAAAGGCGGTCGAGAAGAGGAGCACAGAGAGCCATATCGCTACAAAGCGTTTCATGATCGTATCGGTTTTTATCGGCAACCTTGCCCTTACAAGGCGCTGTCGAACTGGTGCAGGAAGCGCACGTCGTTCTCGAAGTACAGGCGCAGGTCTTTCACCCCGTATTTGAGCATGGCAATACGCTCAATACCCATACCAAAGGCGAAACCCGAATACTTCTCGGGGTCGATATTGCTGGCTTTCAGCACGTTGGGGTCTACCATACCGCAACCCATGATCTCCAGCCAACCCGTACCCTTGCAGACCGGGCAACCCTTGCCGCCACAGAGGTTACACGAGACATCGACCTCGGCCGAAGGCTCCGTAAAGGGGAAATAGGAGGGACGCATGCGGATTTGTGCCTGCTCGCCGAAGATCTCCTTGGCAAAGTAGAGCAACGACTGTTTCATGTCGGCAAACGAAACACCCTCGTCGATGTAGAGACCCTCGATTTGGTGGAAGATGCAGTGTGCACGATACGAAATTGCCTCGTTGCGGAATACACGACCCGGGCAGATCACACGAATAGGGGGCTTTTGGTGCTCCATCGTGCGTACCTGAATCGACGAGGTGTGGGTGCGCAGCAGAATATCTTTGGGCGAGGGCTCCGTGCCTTGCTTCTCGATGAAGAAGGTGTCCTGCATGTCGCGGGCCGGGTGCTCGGGCGGGAAGTTCAGCGAGGTGAAAACATGCTGATCGTCCTCGATCTCGGGACCATCGGCCACGGTATAACCCAAGCGGGCAAAGACCTCGACGATTTGGTTTTTAACCAGCGAAATGGGGTGGCGTGACCCCAACTCCTCGGCTGTACCCGGACGGGTCATATCGCCGATCGAAGAGGCCGATTCGGGGGTTGCATTTTGCAACTCCTCGCGCAGGGTATTGATGCGCTGTTGGATGGTCGTCTTCAGCGCGTTTAATTTTTGACCAAGCTCACGCTTGAGTTCGGGGGCTACCGTTTTGAACTGATCCATCAAGGCCGTCAGTTCGCCCTTTTTGCCAAGCATGCGGATACGAAAATCCTCTACCTCGGCGGCTGTTTTGGGTGCAAATTCCTCTACTTGTTGCAGAAGGTGGTTGATTTTTTCAATCATATGTTGAATGTTTACGCTTTTTTCTCTATTTTTGACCGGTCGCCCGATAACAAAGGCAACTAATCGCACAAAGTTAACAAAAAAAACCGATATGACGCGCTTTTCTGCCCTCTTTCTCGCATTGTTCTTGCTCTTTGGTCCCGTTGTGGAGGTCCGAGGACAGGCTGAAGGCCCTCAAAAGGGGGGCGTGGGCCTGGTCTTGAGCGGTGGTGGCGCGAAGGGTTTATACCACATTGGTGTCATCGAGGCGCTCGAAGAGCGGGGTGTGCCGATCGACTATGTTGCGGGTACCTCGATGGGCTCGATCATCGCAGCGATGTATGCTTCGGGTTATTCGCCAGCCGAGATGCGTCAGATTGTCCTCTCGGGGCAGATTCAGGAGTGGGTGTCGGGGCGTATCGACCCCTCGAAATACAAGCCCTATTATCGGCAGCTGGGCAACTCTCCCTCGTTTATCAACCTTTGGCTTGATTTGAGTGATGAGGATAAGAAGTTCCGTATGCCCTCCTCGCTGATCTCCTCGACGCAGGTCGATATGGCCCTTTTGCAACTCTTCACACCGGCCTCTACGGCGGCCGATGGCGATTTCTCGCAACTGATGGTGCCTTTTCTCTGTGTCGCTGCGGACATGAATCGCCGCGAGCCGGTGACCCTGGTCTCCGGATCATTGACCGAGGCGGTGCGTGCCTCGATGGCTATTCCGCTGGCCTTCAAGCCGGTAAAATCGGGCGAAAGACTCTTCTACGATGGAGGTGTTTACGACAATTTCCCTTGGCGGCCGCTCGATGAGCGCTATGCGCCTTCGCTCTTGATCGGCTCGATCTGTACGAGTGGAAACGTTGTTCCCAAAGAGGGAGATTCGCTCATTGATCAAGCCTTGCTCATTGCCATGGGAGGCACGGATTACACCCTGCCCGAGGGGCGTAGCGTGACGATTCACCGCGCCATTGAGGCCGGTATGCTCGATTTTGCCGAAGGTGCTTCAATCATGGATGCCGGCTATGAAGATACAATTCAACAGATCGATCAGATTCTTGCACAGGTGGGGCAGACTCTTCCAGCCGAATACTATGCTAAGCGTCGTGAGGCCTTCCGTCAGAAATGTCCGCCGCTGATCTTCGACAACTATGAGTTGCATGGTGCAACCGAGGAGCAGACGGCCTATATCCGTGATTATATGCGTGTGGACTACCAGACCTTCGACGGGCAGCGACAGATGTCTTTTGATCGGTTGCGCGATCTGATGTATGCCTTGATGACAGGTAGCGACTACACGATGGATATCCCGGAGGCGCACTATAACCCCGAGACCGAGCGGTACACCTTCAAGGCCAATCTGCGTGCCCGCCCCAACTTCAAGCTGACCATCGGCGGAAATATCTCCTCGACGGCCTTTAACCAATTCTATATCGGTCTAAACTATCAGACCTTTGGTCGTACAGCCAACCGCTTCAGTGCCGACCTCTATTTGGGTCCCACCTACACTTGGGGAACCATTGGCGGGCGTGTCGATTTCTTCTGGAGCGACCCCTTCTTCCTGACTTATGGTTATAACTTCTCGACCAAGAATTTCCGACACGGCTCGTTTGGGCGCATTGCGCGCGTCGATAATACCCTGCCGATCAAGAGCTCGGATAGCTACGGACAGCTTGGTCTGGGCGTTCGTTTGAACCACCGCAGTGTCTTTGATATTAAGCTACATGGTGGGCACACCAACTATCACTACTATCCTGACATTGCCGATCTCGACCATTCGGATCACACCCGCTTCTTCTTCCTCGGAGCCAAGGCTGAGGTGGCACGCAATACACTCGATAAATACCTCTATCCGACACGAGGCTCCGATCTGCGCCTCTCGGCGATCTATATCTCCGGCAGCGAGCGTTTTCGTGCCGCTTCTGCTAAGAACTTTTCGTCGGGAGATAACCGCAATTGGTGGGGAGCACGATTCAGTTGGACGAAGGTCTTTGATATGCCCTCGCTCAGCTGGTTCTCATTGGGCCTGAATGCCGAGTCGGTCTATACGAATCACCCCGATTTTAGGGTTCCGGGAGCCTCGATGCTCTCCAAACCCTCCTACGAGCCGATTCCGCACGCCAAGATGATCTTCATGCCTGACTTTTATGCCGATCGTTTCGTGGCTGGAGGAGTACAACCGACCTTCGATCTGATGCCCAATTTCTTCCTGCGTACCGGTTTTTATGCCATGTATCGCAACAAGAACCACTATGCTTCGGGTACGCTGGTCGATTGGAAGGATCGCCAAATGCACTACATCGCTGAGTGTTCGCTGGTTTACCACACCCCGATCGGGCCGGTGAATCTCTCCTTTATCAAGTATGATCTGAAGAGCTGGCGCAACGCCTATCTGATGTTCAACTTTGGTTACCCGATCTTTGCTCCGAAGGGAACTTTCTATTGATGTCGGAGTGGGGTGGCGTGTTAGCGCAAAAGCCGCAATGTCGTAAGTCCGTTCTGACGACCCACTACATAGGTCAGCGAGGGAGCATCAGAGTCTTTATGGGCGCGGAAATCACTCATGGCCAACTCTTTGCCGAGGGTGAATTGCAGGCAGGAGAAGGTGTCGCCCATCTGCATCTTGGCATTCTCACAACACTCGGCCACAAACCGATTTGCACCCAGATAACGCACCGTGCAGAGACGGTCGGGCAGCCAGCCGATTTGCAAACGGTCGCCGACTCTTGATCGGGTTTGTGGTGGTGCTACTGCTGGTGTGTTTGGGATGGGGAAGCAGCTCAAGGTGGCTCTCGGAGCGTTACCTGCAAGCGCAATGCGGACAAGTTGAGGCCACGATGGATCAGTTGAGCCGTGAGGCGATTGATTCGATGACCCCCATTCCGTTTTACAATTGGACCGAGTTGATCGGTTGGGAGTTCGAGGCGCGTATTGATTCGTGCCAGGCACGTGCCCTCCGTCACTTTGCACACGAACGCACACGAAGTGCATTTGAGCAATTTTGCACCTCTTGTGCCCAAAAAGCCAAAGCGCGCATCACGCGGGCAACCTGGGAGGGTGGTAAATTGTATATCCACCAAACTGCGACCCTCAGCCCCGAGGAGCATGCCTTCTATGACTCACTCTTCTTTGCCGGAGCGCCTTATCGTCCCTATTCGGGCGAATAATCCCTCGGTTTTATACTCCCTCCTTGCCTATCGCACCGAGGCCCCTTTCGGGGCTATTGCAGCGGTCGAAGGAGTAGCTCGAACTGGTAATCCCGATAGGGAATCATGTACTCTGCACGCGGCTGGGCACCCCAGCTGTTCACACAACCCACACCCTGCTGCAGATGGTCGAGGTGGATGTTGGTCTTACCGTTGGGCTGCAGATCGCCATCCAACTTCCGATAGTCGGGATGGTTGATGTCCAACTGCTCGAGCGAATAGGGCAGGGCCGAGGCCGAGAAGGGTGTTGTAGCCTCCACGGCAAAGCCGCGCCCCGACGAATCTTGGATGCGCCACCATCGCAACCCACCGTGAGCTCCCGACTCTTGGGGGCGAACATAGCCGTGGTGGTACTGCTCGCTGACCGTTTGGCGATAGAGGCCTCGTCGGGCACCACTGATGCGATCGCTGTAATTCTCATGCGGGCCGGCTCCATAGAAGAGTAGGCGATCAAAGGCCGCCGGCATGGCCAGACGCAACCCTACGCGCGCCAGATTGACAATCTCGTGGCGGGTTGTATCGGCCTGCATTGCCTGGCTGATCAGCACCTCTCCTTCACCATTGATCGTGTAGCGCATCGTGATGCAGGCTCCGGTTGAGGCGACCTGATAGGTAGCCGATGCGGTGGCCAGCTCTCCCTCCTTTTGCAACGCGAAGTGTTGCAGGGTGGGTTGAGCATTGCGCCATGCAAGCCAACTCTGGCGTTTTGAGGCGCGTCCATCCTTCTGCACCCCATAATCGTTTTCGGTTAAGGCACGGTAAAACTCCGGGCGGATCGGCTCGCAAAGCAATTCGGTGCCTTTGTAGCAATAGCTGTCGATCCAACCTGCGTCGTTAAAGCGAAGGCTGAAGGCCTCCCCGGTGATGGTTTGTCCTTGCAGTGCTAGGGCTTTTGTGCTGGCAGTCAAGGCCACTTTATGTGGTTCGGTGCGGATGGCCAGCTGGTTGTGGGCCACCTCGTAGTCGGCCTCGAGAAGCGGCTCGGCCTGTTTTAGACGATAGCTTACGTCGAGCAGCAACTCTTGCCCCTCGATGCGATCAAGCTCCTGGGCGGTGTAGGGCAACTGCACGGTCATGCGCGCCTGTGGGGCGATCGGCAACTCTTCGACAACACCCGAACGTACGACGTGGCCGTCGGCCAACAACCGCCATACGAGGCGATAATTCGCCAGCGAACGGAAGAAGTTCTCGTTGTAGACCTCTATTCGGCCGTCGGTGATTGCTTGGGCTGTCGTGTGGATGTTCTGTTGTTGGAATTTCACCTCCCAGGCTCCCGGATGAGGGGTGCGATCGGCGCTTACGACACCATTGCAGTTGAACGAGTCGTCCGAATCGTCGTGCGTGTTATAGCATCCGCCGTAGCGGTAGGTGAGTTGTCCGGTAGCCGGAGAGCGGTGTGCTAATGCCTGATCGGCCCAATCCCAGATGAAACCACCCTGGAAGTGGGGGTAGCGGCGAATCTGATCCCAATACTCCTTGAAGCCACCCAGCGAGTTACCCATCGCATGGGCATATTCGCAGAAGATGAGCGGTCGCTCGGGGTTGCTGCCCATGTAGCGATCCACCCAGCGATAGTCGGCATACATCGGACACTGAATATCACTATCATAGGCGGCATTGCGGGGATAATTTTGGTAATAGGGGATAGCCTGCTCGTATTGCACGGGGCGCGACGGGTCATACTGCTTGATCCAGGTGTAGCAACGGTGGAAATTCTCCCCGCTTCCGGCCTCATTGCCCAGGCTCCAGAAGATGATCGAGGGGTGGTTGTAGTCGCGCAAAACCATGCGTTGATTGCGTACCAGGTGTGCCGCGGCATAGTCGGGACGTTTGGCCAATGTCTGTTCGCCATAGCCCATGCCGTGTGATTCGATATTGGCCTCGTCGATCAGGTAGAGACCATATTGGTCGCAGAGGTCATACCACAGCGGGGTATTGGGGTAGTGGCAGGTGCGTACGGCGTTGAAATTGAGTGATTTGATCAATTTGATGTCGCGGATCATATCTTCGCGCGTCACATAGTAACCCGTATTGGGATTCATTTCGTGTCGATTCACCCCTTTGAAGAGCACGGCCTTGCCATTGACCAAGACTTGTGCATTGCGCACCTCCACTTTGCGAAACCCAACCCGGAAGGCGGCTGCCTCGGTCGTTCGACCTCCGGCCTGTGCTGCAACGACCAACCGATAGAGGTTCGGCTCTTCGGCACTCCACTTTTTGGGCTCTTGGAGGGTGATCGTCTGCTCGGCAAGCCCTTTCTGAACGCGACAAACTGCTTGAGCTACCGACTGATTGGCAGCATCATAGAGCGCGAGCTGTACCCTATCCACGCCACGCGTCGTCTGCACCTGAATGTGCAGCAGTCCGTCCGTGTAGTTGTTCGTCAGATCAGGGGTGATTTTGACATCGGTCATGCGCTCCTTTTCGCGCACATAGAGGTAGCAGTCACGCCCGATACCGGCAAGTCGCCAAAAGTCCTGATCTTCGAGATAGGTGCCGTCTGACCAGCGATAGATCTGCATGGCAAAGAGGCTTGTTTTGCCCGGACGTACATAGCGCGTGATGTTGAACTCGGCCTCGAGTTTGCTATCTTCGCTGTAACCCACCTCGTGGCCGTCGATCCAGAGGGTCAGGTTCGAGGTGGCCGAGCCGATGTGCAGGAAGATCTCCTTACCCTGCCATTGTGCTGGAATGGGGATTTCGCGGCGATAGGATCCGACATGATTTTCGGCTGTCGGGACATAGGGCGGGTTGTTGTTGAAAAATTTGCTCCACGGATAGCGAATATTGACATAGACCGGATCGCCAAATCCGTTCAACTCCCACAGACCCGGCACAGGCATGGTGCGCCACGACGAATCGTCGTAGTCGGGCTTGTAGAACCCCTCGGGTCGATCGGCCGGGGTCTCTGCGCCGTGGAATTGCCACACGCCACCGATTGATTGGTAGCGGGACGAGAGTCGATAGTCGCACTCCGGCACCGCTTCGTCAGCCGAGTCGAAGAGGATGAAACTCGAGCGCATCGGCTCACGATTGACAGCATACAATTCGGGGTCTTGCCACCGCGCATCTTGCGCTGTAAGTTCCAAGCAACCACCCAGCAAGGCAGCCCAGATCAGGAGTTGTTTCATACGTTTCAAGGACTTATATATACAAATATACGAAAAAGTCCCGGCAACTACTTCTGTCGCCGGAACTTTTTTACTGTTTAAGACCCTTTTTACCAGATCACGACACGCTCCTCTGCGGGCAGGAACATCGCACCCTCGGTGATGCCAAAGGCATCGTAGAAGGTCTGGATATTCTTCAGCGTGGCATTTACACGGTTCTTACCCAGCGAGTGTACGTCGAGCTTCGTCAGACGGGCAGCCTCCTCGTCGCGGATATTCTGTGCCCACAACGTAGCATAGGAGAGGTAGAAACGCTGCTCGGCCGTGAAGCCATCAATCGGCTCGGGCTTCGTCTCGCCCAGCGCATTCTGCAACGCGGTGTAGGCGACACGCAGACCACCTTGGTCGGCGATATTCTCACCCAGCGACAGGGCGCCGTTGGCGAAGACAGCCGGCTGATCGCCCTTGGCGGGCAGGATCTCGATCTTATTGAACTGCTCCACCAGCACCTGGCTCTTCTGCTGGAAGGCCTCGGCATCAGCCTCCGTCCACCAATTGATCATGTTGCCATCCTTGTCGAAGTTGCGACCCTGATCGTCGAACCCGTGCGTCATCTCGTGGCCGATAACAACGCCGATTGCACCATAATTAACCGCATCGTCGGCCGTCGGGTTGTAGAACGGAGGCTGGAGAATAGCAGCCGGGAAGCAGATCTCGTTGGTCGTAGGGTTGTAGTAGGCATTGACCATCTGCGGGGGCATGAACCACTCGGTACGATCCACCTCCTTGCCCAACTTGGCAAAATTCTCGGCCGAGTACCATGCCGAAGCACGCTTGATGTTCTCCCAGTAGCTCTGCGTGGGGTCGATCGTCAGCGTCGAGTAATCCTTCCACTTATCGGGGTATCCGATCTTCACGGTGAAGGTGGCGAGCTTCTCCTGGGCCTTGGCTTTGGTCTCATCCGACATCCAGTCCAGGGCCTCAATGTGCTGACCCAGGGCCGTCTGCAGGTTCTTCACCAACGTCAATACGCGAGCCTTCTCCTCCTCGGGGAAGAACTTGGCCACGTAGATCTCACCCACAGCCTCCGAAAGCAGCGAGTTGGGCACACCCATCGCACGCTTCCAACGGGGTTTCATCTCGGTCGTACCCGACATCTGGCGACCAAAGAAGTCGAACGAAGCGGCATAGAGCTCATCGCCCACATAGCCGGCTGCAGCCGACAGCGTCTGGGCCGCCAGGTAGTTCTGAATGCTCTCCAGCGACTCGCTGCGCAGCATCGTATTGATCAGGTCGAGCACCTCGGGCTGACCCACGATGATCGTCTCAAAGGCACCACAACCTACGCCGGTGAGGTAAGCCTCCCAGTCGAAGTTGTTGTAACGCTGCACGAATTGCGCCTTGCTCATCAGGTTGTACTGAGCAGCGATGTTGCGCAGCTCAACATTCGAGCGGAACTTCTCGGCCATCTTCGTCTCAAAGGCTACGACCCCGGCAGCACGCTCGGCAGCCTGCTCCAGGCCTGCCAACTCGAAAGCCTTCGTCAGGAAGGCCTCATAGCCCTTGCGCAACTCGGCATTCTCGGCGTCGAGGTAGTAATCACGATCGCCCATACCCAGACCCGATTGCGAGATGTAGAGTGCATTCATCGAGCTGTTCATCAGATCGGCATCGACACCCATGCCAAAGAGCGGGTTGGCCGTCGTGTTGTGAATCTGGGCCAGCAGCGGAGCCAATGCCTTGACCTCCTGCACGGCATAAATGGCCTCCAGGTCGGCCTTTACGGGGGTCAGCCCCTCGTTGTTGAGGCGAGTAGAGTCCAGCCCCATCTTATAGAGGTCCGAGATCTTCTGCTCTACCGAACCGGCCTCGGCCGTCGTCTTACTCATTGCCGAGAAGAGCTCGTTGATGCGCTTCTCGTTGTTCTCGCGCAGCACGTCGAAGGCACCGTAGCGGGCAAACTCCGCCTTGAGCGGATTCTTCACCTGCCAACCACCCGTGGCATACTGGTAGAAATCTTCGTTCGGGGCAACCGTCGTGTCGAAATTCGTCAGGTCGATTGCCGGTGTGTTGTTGTTACAGCAGCTTGTCATAGCCAGCATGGTTGCAAAAAAGAGAAATTTCTTCATTGTCTTGAATTCTAAACGCTAAATGTTGAATCTAAAAAAGCCGCTCTTGCGGGAGCGGCTTTTTTTTCTTAGTCGCGGATAGCCGCTACACCCGGCAGATCGCCGAACTCGATGTACTCGAGCAGCGCACCGCCACCAGTCGAGATGTACGAAACCTCGTCGCCCAGACCGAACTTGTTGATGCAGGCTACCGAGTCACCGCCACCGATGAGCGAGAAGGCCCCATTCTTCGTAGCCTCGGCAATCGCGTCGGCAACGACCTTCGAGCCGGTCGAGAACTTGTTGATCTCGAATACGCCCACCGGACCGTTCCAAAGGATCGTCTTGCAGCCCAGGATGTGCTCGCGGAAGGCAGCCTTACCCTGCGATGCAATATCGACACCCTCCCACTCCGAGGGGATCGACATAACCGACGACTCCTGCGTGTTGGCCTCCTCCGAGAACTGATCGCAGATCAGCGCGTCGGGCGACATGACGAGCTTCACGCCCTTCTCCTCGGCCGTCTTCAGGATATCGAGAGCTACGGGGAACATATCGGGCTCGCAGATCGACTTACCAACCTGGCCGCCACGTGCACCGGCAAACGTGTAGGTCATACCGCCACCGATGATGATCGAATCACACTTGTCCAGCAGGGCCTTGATCACGCCGATCTTCGACGAAACCTTCGAGCCACCGATGATGGCGCAGAAGGGACGCTGCGGGCTCTCCATCACCTCCGAGATGGCCTTTACCTCCTTCTCCATCAGATAACCGAACATCTTGTCGTTGGGGAAGTGCTTGGCGATCAGGTAGGTCGAAGCGTGCTTGCGGTGAGCCGTACCGAAGGCGTCGTTGATATAGCAATCGGCGTACGAAGCCAACTTAGCGACGAACTCCTTCTGCGGACCCTCCTTGAGTGCCTTCTTGGCGGCATCCTTCTCCTCCTTGGTGGCATCCTCGGCCAGACCGCGGGGCTTACCCTCCTCCTCGGCATAGAAGCGGAGGTTCTCCAGCAGCACTACCTCACCGGGCTGGATGTTCTTGCACATCTCGGCAGCCTTCTCACCCATGCAGTCACCGGCAAATTGAACCTTCACGCCCAGATTCTTCTCCACGGCGGGGATGATCTGCTCGAGCGTGTACTTCATGTCGGGGTTCTTCTTCGGACGACCCATGTGCGACATCAGAATCACAGCACCACCCTCGGCCAGCACCTTCTTGATGGTCGGCATGGCAGCGCGGATACGCGTGTCATCGGTTACGTTGCCCTCGGCATCTACGGGGACATTGAAATCTACGCGGATAATCGCGCGTTTACCTTTGAAATCGTACTTGTCAATCGAAATCATAGTTGTTTATTTTTGAGTTGTTTGTCTTGCGTTATTACAAATCGGCGCAAAGATACAAAAATAAATTTTGAATATCGGAATTCTCTATTTTGAATTTAATATTTATACCGCATCCACTTCCACAGCTCTTTGAGGCTCGGTTTCTTGCCATACATGAAGATACCGACGCGATAGATCTTGGCGGCCAGCCATACCATGACCATGAACGAGGCGTAGAGCAGCACGAGCGAGAGGACAATCTCCCACATTGGGATGTCGTAGGGGATACGGGCCATCATCACAATGGGCGAGGTGAAGGGGATCACCGAGAACCAGAAGGCAATCGGTGAGTTCGGGTCGTTGATGACGGCCAGCATCATCAGCAGACCCAGGATAATGGGCAACATAACGGGCGTTTGCAGCTGTTGTGCATCCTGCACGCTATCGACTGCCGAGCCGATGGCTGCAAACATGGCCGAATAGAGCAGGAATCCACCAAAGACAAAGATAATCAGGCAGATGAAAATTTTAGCTAGGTAGGCCGAATCGGTCATCGCACTGACGATCTGTATCATCTCGGGATCTATGTTGGTTGCAACTCCCGCCTCCATGGCTTCAGCCCCCATCATCGCCTCGGCGGGCATCAGCTGGGGCAGCACAAAGCTGCCTACTCCAAAGATCAGCACACCCCAAATGGCCACCTGCACGATCGCTACCGAGGCGACGCCGAGGATCTTACCCATCATTAGGTGGAAGGGCTTGACCGACGAGACCATCACCTCCAGCACGCGGCTGTTCTTCTCCTCGATGACCGACTGCATGACCATGGCACCGTAGATCAAGAGGAACATGTAGAGGACAAAGCCCAGGATGTAGCCCAATGCCGTGGCGACGATCGAGGATTGTCCGCTCTGCGCCTCCTCCTCGGCCTTGTCGTTGCGGAAGGTCTGCATCGAAACGTGTGTCTCCACCTCGGCTAAAATCTGGTCGAGGTTGTCGATTTGGTAGGCTTTGAGCTTCTCGTTTTCGATCACCTGCTCGATCTGCGAGGTGATCTGCTCCTCGAGCATGATCGAGGTCGAAGCGTTGGCATAGAGCCGTACGTTGGACGGGTTAGAGAGGATGTCGCTCCCGATGTAGAGGATGGCAAAGTGGTCCGCTAAGCTGTTGCGAGCCTCTTCGACAGCCAGATCAATCGTCTCGAAGGCCACCGCCTCGTCGCTTTGGAGCTGCGGAGCCACCAAGCCGCTCTCGTCGATGACGGCAATGCGCTTCTGCTCGCCTTGCGAGTACTCCATGATCAGTGCCGGAGCCACCATCAGACCGATCATCAACACGGGCATCAAGAGTGTGGTGATGATGAAGGACTTTTTGCGTACGCGGGCTCGAAATTCACGCCCGACGATAAGGGAGATATTGTTTGCCATAGTTCGATACGTTGATTAAAGGTTTCCATTTACGGCCCGGATGAACAGGTCGTTCATCGAGGGGATGATCTCGCTGAAGGAGCGCAATTCGACCGCCTCGTTGGCGCGCGTGATCACCTCGCGCACCGTGCTGTCGTCAGCCACGTGGAGTTTGAGCGTGTTGTAGCCGATCGGCGAGGTGGTTGTTTCGAGCACCTCGACACACCCCTCGAGGGCCTGTCGGAGGGTCTGCTCCTCGCCGCGGTAGTTCAACGTGAAGATGCCGGCACCGTGCTGGTGACGAATCTCCTCGACATTGCCCGAGAGGATGTTTTTCGACTTGTTGATCAGCGTGATATGGTCGCATAGCTCCTCGACCGACGACATGTTGTGGGTCGAAAATACGACCGTTGCCCCCCGATCGCGCAGGGCGAGAATCTCCTCCTTGAGCAGGTTGGCATTGATCGGGTCAAAGCCCGAGAAGGGCTCGTCGAAGATCAGCAGCTCCGGCTCGTGCAACACCGTGACGATGAATTGCACCTTTTGTGCCATACCTTTCGAGAGCTCTTCGACCTTTTTGTCCCACCACGATTCGATGCCGAACTTCTCAAACCAAATCTTCAGCCGATGGATGGCATCGCGGCGCGAAAGCCCCTTGAGGCGGGCAAAGAAGATGGCCTGCTCGCCCACTTTCATCTTTTTATAGAGGCCGCGCTCTTCGGGCAGATAGCCGATGCGGTAGATGTCGTTGGGTTGCAGAGGGCGATCGCCAAAGAGTACGCGTCCCGAATCGGGGGCCGTGATGCGGTTGATGATGCGGATCAGGGTCGTTTTGCCAGCGCCATTCGGGCCGAGCAGACCATAAACCGACCCTTGAGGAATCGAGAGTGACACGTCGTCGAGAGCCGTATGGCCGGCAAAGTGTTTCGAGACATGTTCTACGGTAAGCAACTTCATCGTGTTGTGTTGTTAGTTAAGACTATTTCACCTGCAAAGGTATGAAAAATTTCGATAATCGACCAAAATTTATCGAAAAACAATAAAATAATTACCGCCAATAGGGGTCTACTGTACGATCCACTTTGGCGCGGCAACTGCTAGATGTTATTGTTTGCTACAATCCCAAAAGAGCGTCAGAAACGAAATCAAAACAAAAGGGACTATCTCCACATATTGGTTAGATAGTCCCTCCTATTGGATTCACTTTATTTGGCTTGTTCTGCGCGCTTTGCCTTGCGCTTTTTGATCCGATCCAGGTGGTCGATCAAGGCCAGGCGGAAGGCCTCGCGGCGGGCTCGCAGGTTGCGACGCCACCCCTCCCAGCGCATGTAACGCTGCTTTTTCTCGGGGTAGATGTCGGGCACGGTGACCAAGATGCCGGTCTCCTCCACTCCGCCAAAATCGGGATTCGAAACCGTGTCGAAGACCTTCATCGTCGGCGAGAGATTCATGTAGGCATTGATCAGTGGCGGAATGTGTTCGTTCACCTCGCGGATCTTCTGTACCAGAATGCGGTAGTTCTCCTGGAAGGTTTCGCCCGAGAAGAGCTCCTCGTAGTAGGGGTCGTCCAACCCCAAGTCGATGGGGTGGATTCCCTCGACCAGCCCCTCGCGATCGGGGAAGTAGTGACGCAGGAACCAAATCAGCGCATTGCGGGCTACCTGTTGGTAGGAGGTGTACATCGTCACCTTGCCAAAGAGGTATTTGATCTTGGGGTTGAGCACCAACACGGCTCCCAATCCATCCCACAGATTATCAAGCGCATAGATGCTCTTCGAGTTGGCGCGTGTCTGGTAGGCCGGTTGTACAAACGAGCGTCCCAACTCCAACGTATAGGGCAGGTAGCGACGACGGAAACGGTCGCTGAAACGGAAGTAGTGTTCGGTCGAGAGGTGGCGCGGATTCTCCGACGTGCAGACGATGAATCGGTAGCCGCCGATAATCTCTTGAGCCGAGGGGTCCCAGACGATCAATTGGCAGTAGCCATCCTCGGCCAGATCCTCTTCGTCGATATCCACCTCCAAGCCCGTGCCGCCACCGGCACCGCGGAAGGCCTCTTCGCGCAGGCGACCCACTTCTCGCATCAGGTTCGGACACTCCGAGGCGACAAAGAGGTAGATCTCATTGCCGGCACGGGCCGTATCGCGCACCTTTCGTTCGGGGGTGAGCTCGGCGAGCAGCAAGGCTCGATCAATGGGCCGAATGATGGGTTCCATAGGTTAGTAGCTGTTATTGTCCGTGCAAAGATAAGCGAATTATTCTGATTTTGGTATCTCGAGGAGCGCTTTTTCAAGGGCATAGCACTGTTCGCGTACAAATTGCACCTGTTCGCCGAGGCTTTCCATTCTCTCCAAATGCTCGATCGGGATCGGTTCGCCGACGATGATGCGGAAGTGTCGCCCCTTTTGCGCAAGCATCTCATCGACCAACCACAGCATCTCGATATTGGCCTTCACGCCGAGGCGTTTACGCCAGGTGTAGAGCCGATAGAAGAAGTTCGAAAGACGCCCCTCGCAGAAGATCGGGACGATCTGTCGGCCCGATGATTTGGCCTTCTTCATGAAGTTCGGGCGCCACTTCAGGTCCTGCACCTTGCCCTTGATTTTGCGCGAACAAAGGCCGGCCGGAAAGGTCAAAATGGGCATAGGACTTTGAAACGCCTCGTCGAAACGGCGGGCATAGGAGAGTTTCTGCGAGCCATGCTTATTGACCGGCAACCAAAGCGGATCGAGCGGCGTGACCTCGCGCAAAATATCATTGACGATGACTCGCACGTCGCCAAAGTAGTCGATTAGCTTGTCGGCCAGCATCATGCCGTCCATGCCGCCAAAGGGGTGGTTCGAGACAAAGAGATAACGTCCCGAGCGATCGAGTTTTTCGATCCCCTCGATCGAGTAGCTGACCCCCCATTCACGGAAACAGGCATGGATGAAGGGTTGGGGTGCCAAATCCCAATAGTTATCGTAGATGACATTGAGCTCATCCTCGTGAATCGTGCGTCGCAGCCAATTCACCACGCAGCGTGGGATGCGTCGGGCCAGCTTCGGGGCCTTGGCTTGCAAGACCTTTGCGACATCAATTTTTTTGCTCATGATGGGGTCGTCAAAATTTATCTCGACAAATATAGGGATTCTTTTTTGAAAAAAGCGTAACTTTACCCCCAAATCGACTTACAGTCGAACCCGAAAATCAGATGGAGAAGAAAACCTACCATATCCCCGTATTGCTCGAACCGGCTGTCGAGCAGCTTGCTATCCGCCCCGAAGGGGTCTATGTGGACCTCACGTTTGGTGGTGGAGGCCATTCGCGACGCATCTTGCAAGATCTGGGTGAGACGGGTCGTTTGTACGGTTTTGACCAGGATCGAGATACTCTGGCCAACTGTCCCGACGATGCCCGCTTTCACTATGTGGCCAGCAATTTCCGCTTCCTGCGTGGCGCCTTGCGATGGCGCGGCGTGGAGCAGGTCGATGGCATTTTGGCCGACCTGGGCGTCTCGTCGCACCATTTCGACGAGCTCGATCGCGGCTTTTCGTTCCGTGGCTCGGCGCCACTCGATATGCGCATGAATCAGCGTGGACGGCTCACAGCGGCCGACATCGTGAATGATGCCTCGGTCGAGGAGCTGACCCGCATTTTCCGTGATTGGGGAGAGTTGGATACCCCTTGGAAGGTGGCCTCTTGCCTGGATCGTGCCCGCAAAGGGGGACGGATTGAGACGACGGCCGCGCTGGTTGAGGCGGTACGTCCTTGCACGCCGAAGAAGGACGAGTCAAAGTTCCTGACCAAACTCTTCCAGGCCCTGCGCATCGAGGTCAATGGTGAAATGGAGGCCCTCAAGATGGCCCTCGAACAGAGCCTCAAGGTGCTGAAGCCGGGCGGTCGCTTGGTGGTGATCTCATACCATTCGCTGGAGGATCGTCTGGTGAAGAATTTTTTGCGTAGCGGCAATTTTGAGGGGCGCATCGAGAAGGATTTCTTTGGTCGGGCAGCCACTCCCTTTGAGGTGGTGACGCGCAAGGCTATTACGCCCGATGCAGAGGAGCTGGAGCGCAATCCTCGTTCGCGCTCGGCTAAGTTGCGGGTAGGTGTTAAATGCGAATAAACGAATAATGCGATGAGCCAGGATCTGGATTTTCATCCCGAACGCGCCGAAGAGGAGCGTCGTCGTGCCGAAGAGGAGCAGTTTGCTCGTCGGGTGCGACGCGAAGTCTTGCGCGTGCAAAGCGGGGAGGCCGAGGAGGATCTGCGTGCCGACCGTGAGGTGGAAGAGGCCGAGGCGGAGGCCCGGGCTGCCGAGCAGGCGCAACAGGAGCGCCGCAAGGCCAATCCGATTTTGCGACTCTTCTCGGGTTCGATTCTGGTCAGCGAGCGGCTTACGCGCAACTATCCCTACTTGATCACCATTGCCGTGATGTTTCTGATCAACATCATGGTCATCTTTTGGTCGTTGCACCTCGATATGCGTTATTCGCGTCTCGAGCGGGAGGTGCAGATGCTGCGTGAGCAGTCGATTCGCCTCGAGGAGCAACGCTACCGCATGACGAACCACTCGGCGGTGGTCGAAGAGTTGGCTCGCCGCGGTATTCCGATTGGCGACCCCGAACACCCTGTTGAAATTATCCCCTAACGAGCCATGCAGCAAGAACCATCGAAGATCAAGGGCGATATCCTCTCCAGCGTGCAGCTCCTCTACCTCTTTTTCCTGATTTTGGTAGGGGTGATCTTGGTGCGCCTGGTGGCGGTGCAGTTCTTCTGCGAGGAGACGCGGATCAATGCCGAGCGGCTCTCGAAGCGGATCTTCGTCGAGCAGAAGATCGACGCTCGTCGCGGGTCGATCTTGGCCCGTCACGGGGAGCCGTTGGCCATCTCGATCTTCCGCTACAATCCGCTCTTTGACTTCGATTCCGAGGGCTTTGCCGATACGATCACCTTCTTCAAGCAGAGCGACTCGTTGGCACAGTTGCTCTCGGCCTATTTTGGTGACCGCTCACCGCGCGCGTATGCCGAGCTGTTACAGGGCCATTGGCGCAGGGAGCGCAGCCGGGTGAAACGCTATGTGGAGCGCGATACCTCCTACTACAACGAGGAGCTCTCGGTCGTTCCGCTACTTTTTCGGCTTATGGCTGGTACGGCCAAGATCGAGCGGCGTGTCCGCGATACGATCCGTTTCCATCGTCCCATTACCATCTTCCCGCGCGAGGTTGATTACACCGAGTGGGAGCAGTTGAGCGATTACCCGATTTTGAACTACAACATGGGTTATACCTATCGCCTTGACAAACAAGATCGCCGCATCTATCCGCAAGGCGATTTGGCACGCCGAACGATCGGACGACGCACGGACAATGACTCGACCAGTTATGGCTTGGAGTTGATCTGTGATAGCTTGCTTTGTGGAGAGGATGGCGCATCGCTACGCCAGCGTATTGCTCGCGGTTTCTCGACTCGCGTAGGCGAAGAGCACCGGGCGGCGGTCGATGGGCTGGACGTGGTGACGACGATTGACCTCACACTGCAAGATGTCGCCCATAAGGCCCTGCGCCGTCAGTTAGAGGAGCAAAATGCCGATTGGGGTACGACATTGGTCATGGAGGTTTCCACGGGCGATTTGGTGGCTATGGTTAATTTAGGGCGCTCGTCGAAAGGGGTGTTTTACGAGCGCGAGAACTATGCCCTCGGTCGTTCGATGGAGCCCGGCTCGACGCTCAAGTTAGCCACGATGTTGGCCCTGCTCGACGAGGCGGGGATGTCGCCCGAGAAGGAGTATGAGACCAACAACGGCGAAAAGGTGCAAGTCGGTCCTGCCCGCGATATTCAGGATTCGCACAAAGGCGACCACCGCATCGCCCTCAAACGGGCCGTGGCCGGCTCGTCGAACGTCTATTTTGCCCGAGCCTATTGGGAATATTACGGGCAGACAGGGCGTAAACAGGCCCTCTCGGACTACCTGCATGGGCAGTTGGGGTTGGGCGAGCGGGTTGGACTTGAGGCTCTCGGCGAGCGTAAGCCGAGCCTGACTACCGATTGGCGTGTGCCCGACCCGGGCGTGATGTTGGTCAAGATGGCCTATGGCTATCGTGTTGAACTGACACCGATTCAAATGCTGACCCTCTATAACGGTATTGCCAACGGTGGCCGTAAAGTGGCTCCGCGACTTATTCGGGAGATTCGTTGTGGTGACGAAGTGGTTGAGGAGTTCCCCACGCGGGTGCTTCGCGAGCAACTCTGCACGCAGCAGACCCTGCGCATTGTGCAGGAATGCCTGGAGGAGGTGGCCAAGAGTGGAACGGCAGCCCCCTTCTTCAGCGATACTACCCATCTGCGCGTAGCGGCCAAGACCGGCACGGCGCAGGTCACTTCGGGGGCCAAGGGGCGTTATTTGGGCTCGATGGTGGCCTATTTCCCCGCCGAGCAGCCGCGTTATACGGTTTTGACAACCATCTGTACCCACCAACAGCCGGGTAAAGCCTATTATGGTGCTTCGCTGGCCGGACCGGTGGTGAAGCGCGTGGTCGATTATATCTATGCCAGCGAACAGACCTGGTCGGAGCCGCTCGCGGCCGAGCCGGTGCAACAGCCGAGCCGCCGGTTGGCCGGTGGGTCGGTCGAGGCCCTGGAGGAGGTGACAACCACCCTCCCCGATGTCTGCGGATTGGGGCTGCGCGATGCCCTTTTTCAGCTCGAACGAGGCGGGTTGCGGGTGAAGATTGTCGGCTCGGGAGTGGTCGTGCGACAGATGCCACAGGCTGGAGCACCCCTTCGGCCGGATACCGAGGTGACGATCTGGTTGAAATAGTGAAACGAAGAAACAGACGATTGATATGAAACGATTATCCGAGTTGTTGCAACACATCTCCTTTACGGAGGCCGTGGGCTCGTTGGAGGTACCAATCGAGCAGCTGACCTACGATTCGCGTGCGGTCCGCCCCGGCAGTTGCTTTTTTGCCATAGCGGGCACGCAGGTCGATGGCCATCGCTTCATCGCCTCGGCGATCGAGCAGGGGGCTGTAGCCGTGGTGTGCCAACACCTGCCCGAGCAGCAGCCGACCGGGGTTACATTTGTGCAGGTCGAGCAGACCGAGCCTGTGATGGCCGAGATGGCCGCTGCGATGTATGACCATCCGAGCCGCGAGCTGAAGTTGGTCGGGGTGACCGGCACGAACGGCAAGACCACGACGGCTACGTTGCTCTATGAATTGGTGCGCCGCCTGGGCTATCGGGCCGGCTTGATCTCGACGGTGGTCTATCGCATCGATGATCGTGCCATCGAATCGACCCATACAACCCCTGATGCGATTCGCCTGCAGGCGATGATGCGCCAGATGGTCGATGCCGGTTGCGACTACTGCTTCATGGAGTGCTCGTCGCACGCTATTGTGCAGCATCGTACCCACGCGTTGCACTTTGCCGGTGTGCTCTTCTCGAATCTGACACACGACCACTTGGACTATCACGGCACCTTTGCAGACTATCTAAAGGCCAAAAAAGGGCTCTTTGATCAACTTCCGAAGGGGGCCTTTGCCCTTGTCAATATCGACGATCGCAATGGTCGTGTGATGGTACAAAACACGGCGGCCCGGGTTGTAACCTACGCCCTGCGGAGCATGGCGGACCATCATGGTCGCATTCAGGAGATGCATCTCGATGGGATGTTGCTCACGCTCGACGGGCGTGAACTGTGGAGCCATCTGACGGGTCGCTTCAATGCCTACAACTTGCTGTCGGTCTATGCCGTGGCTGTTGAGTTGGGCTTCACGCAGGAGGAGGTACTGACCGCTTTGAGCTCGTTGGAGCCTGTTAGCGGCCGTTTCGAGTGTGTACGAGCACTCAACGGAACGATTGCCGTGGTGGACTATGCCCACACACCCGACGCGTTGGAGAATGTGCTCACGACCATCGAGGAGATTCGAGGTGGTCGTGGTCAGTTGATCGTCGTGTGTGGGTGTGGCGGTAATCGCGATCGCACGAAACGCCCCGAGATGGCGCGCATTGCGGTGCGGTATGCCACGACAGCCATCTTTACGGCCGACAATCCGCGCCATGAGTCGCCCGAGGCGATTCTTGACGAGATGGTGGCCGGCTTGGAGCCTACGGCCCGCTACGTGCGTCTGGTCGATCGTCGGGAGGCGATCCGCACAGCGGTGATGCTCTCCCAGCCCGGTGATGTGATTCTGCTGGCCGGCAAGGGGCACGAAACCTATCAGATCATTGGCGACGAAAAGTTCCACTTCGATGACCGCGAAGAGGTGCGCAAGGCCTTCGAGGTGTGGTGTGGAGCCACCTTGGCAAACGAAAAATTGAAAAAATAACCATAAACTATGTTCTACCATCTTTTTAAGTATTTTGACGAAGCCTACGACCTGCCCGGCTCGGGAATGTTTCAATACATCTCGTTCCGTTCGGCCGCAGCTATTATTCTGGCACTGCTCATTGCCATCATCTTTGGTCGTCGCATCATCGACTTCCTGCGTCGCAAACAGATCGGTGAGGAGATCCGCGACCTGGGGCTGGAGGGTCAGTTGCAGAAGCGTGGCACGCCGACGATGGGTGGCGTGATCATCCTGCTCTCGATCCTGCTGCCGACGCTGCTCTTTGCGCGCCTCGACAACATCTACATCCAACTGCTGCTTGTCTCGACCGTTTGGTTGGGGCTGATCGGCGGTTTGGACGACTACATCAAGGTCTTCCGCCACCACAAAGAGGGCCTCAAAGGTCGTTTCAAGATTGTCGGTCAGGTGGGCTTGGGTCTGATTGTTGGCACGACGATGTGGCTCTCGTCCGACATTGTGGTGCGTGAGGAGGTGGCCTGCTCGGATGAGGCTACGGAGGTGGTGACCAAGGACTTCAAGACCACCCAAACGACGATCCCCTTTGTGAAGAACAACGAGCTGGATTATGGTTGGTTCACGGGTGGCAACGAGACGGCCGCTTGGGTGCTCTATGTGCTGGTGGCGATTTTGGTTGTCACGGCCGTCTCGAACGGAGCAAACCTTACGGACGGATTGGATGGTCTGGTGACGGGTGTTTCGGTGCCGATTGTCATGGTGCTGGGTATTTTGGCCTATCTGTCGGGTCACTTGGTCTATGCCGATTACCTGAACATCATGTACATTCCCAACAGTGGTGAGCTGGTGATCTTTGCCGCTGCGCTGATGGGTGCCCTGGTCGGTTTCCTGTGGTACAACTCGTTCCCGGCCCAGATCTTTATGGGCGATACCGGCTCGCTTTCGATTGGCGGTGTAATCGCCGTCTTTGCTCTGTGCATTCGCAAAGAGCTGCTGTTGCCCCTCTTGTGTGGCATCTTCCTGATCGAGAGTTGCTCGGTGATGATGCAGGTGGCCTATTTCAAATGGACCAAACGGCGCTATGGCGAGGGGCGTCGCATCTTCCTGATGACCCCGATTCACCACCATTACCAAAAACGCAACATCTTCGAGACGAAGATCGTGCTGCGCTTCTGGATCATCTCGCTGCTGCTGGCAGCCGTGACACTTGTAACGCTCAAAATTCGATAAACGATGCAGAAAAAGAAGATTGTTGTCCTCGGTGGCGGCATCAGTGGCTATGGTTCGGCGGTGCTGGCCAAGAAGAAGGGTTTCGAGGTCTTTCTCTCGGATAGGGGGAGGATTGCCGATCGCTACAAAGCGAAACTCGACGAGTGGGAGATCCCCTATGAGGAGGGATGCCACAGCGAGGAGCGTATCTTGGATGCGACCGAGGTGATCAAATCGCCCGGTATTCCCGACAAAGCACCCCTTGTGCAGCAACTGCGCGAGCGGGGTATTCCGATCATCTCGGAGATCGAGTTTGCCGGTCGCTACATGGGTAAGGCGCGGTGCATCTGCATCACGGGCTCGAATGGTAAGACGACTACTACGTCGCTCGTTTACCGCATCCTGCGCGATGCCGGATGGAACGTAGCCCTAGGCGGAAACATCGGAGAGAGTTTTGCCTATTCGGTGGCAACGGGCAACTACGATTGGTATGTGCTGGAGCTCAGCTCCTTCCAGCTCGACGGCATGTCGCGTTTCCGGGCTCATATCGCCTTGCTGATGAATATCACGCCCGACCATCTTGACCGTTACGACTACTGCTTTCAGAACTACGTAAACTCGAAATTGCGCATCACCCAAAACCAAACCTCGCGCGATTGGCTGATCTATTCGGCCGATGACGAGGTGGTCTGGCAACAGATCGAGCAGCGTGAGTTGAAGGCGCGCCAGCTCCCCTTTGCTGCCAAGATGCAGGCCGTCAGTGGCGCAGGTGATGGGTTTGTCGAGGGCCGAAAACTCGTTGTCGAGGTGGGTAAGCAACACCTGTCGCTCAACACGGAGAAGATGCAGATCAAGGGACTACACAACTGCTACAATGCCATGGCTGCTGCGCTGGCAGCCCTGGCCGCCGGTGTCTCACCGACGCGGATTCGTCGTTCGATCTACGCCTTCTCGCCCGTGGAGCACCGCCTCGAGCCGGTCAAAGAGGCCGAGGGGGTCTTGTGGATCAACGATTCGAAGGCGACCAATGTCGATTCGGTGTGGTATGCTCTTGAGAGTATGACCCGCCCGACGGTTTGGATTGCCGGAGGTACGGATAAGGGCAATGATTACGCCCCGTTGATGGATTTTGCCCGCCAAAAGGTCCACACGCTCATCTGCATGGGGTTGGACAACCAAAAGCTGATCGACAGCTTCACGGGGGTGGTCGGTGAGGTGATCTCTACCGCGTCGCTCGACGAGGCGATGCAGGCTGCTCGACGTGTAGCCCGTGCGGGGGATGTTGTGCTGCTCTCCCCGGCTTGTGCGAGCTTCGATCTGTTTCAAAACTATGAACAACGTGGCCGCCTCTTCAAAGAGTGGGTCGTAACACATTGTTAGCGAGATGGCAGAGGAGGCATTTCAGGCGCAGACGAGCCGTCGTTGGTTCAAGGGAGATCGTGTCTTGTGGGTGATTGTGGCCGTGCTGGCCGTCATCTCGGTCTTGGTGGTTTACTCCTCCACAGCCAAGATGGCCTATGACCCACGTACGTTGCGTTCTACGACCCATTTTCTGAATCAGCAGGTGATCATCTTGTTGCTGAGCCTGGGTACAATGTTGCTGGTGCAACGCCTCAACAGCCGGTTCTATAACCGCCTCTCAGGCCTGGTCTATCTCCTCTCGCTGCTCTTGACACTCTCGGTCTATTTTCTTGGCTTCTCTACCAATGGAGCAGCCCGTTGGATTCCGATTGGGCCCTTTCAATTTCAGCCGTCGGAGGCCCTGAAGGTCGCTACGGTGATGTTTCTGGCCCGTCAATTGGCCGCTCGGCAATCGAAGATCGATAAGTTGCAGATCGTCCCGTCGCTCAAATTCTGGACCTGGTGGTCATCGAGTGAACAGCAGCGCATCTGGCATGAGGGAACGTGGCCGATTCTGATGCCGATCATCATCGCTTGTGCCGTCATCTTCCCGGCCCATACCTCTTCGGCGGCCCTCCTCTTTTTGACATCCTGGGTTATGATGCTGATTGGTCGGGTGCGAAAGCGGGAACTGATGAAGCTTTTTGGGTATGCGCTGCTCGGTTTTGTGTTGCTGATGGCCCTCGATTTGGGGCGTAGTGAGACAGCCGAAGGACGACTCTCCACCTGGGTGAAACTGTGGGTACTGCCCCAGGATCAGAAGCCGATTGAGCATTTGACCGATAGCGAACGGTCGATGATTGCCATCCACAATGGTGGTCTGCTGGGAGAGGGGGCTGGTCAGAGTGCTATGCGGGTTGAGATGGTGCACCCCGAGAGTGATTTTGCCTTTGCCTTCTTTGTCGAGGAGTATGGCTTGTTGCTATCTGTCGCCCTGATGATGCTCTATCTATGGATCTTCTTCCGGGCTATCGAGATATTCAAACGCTGCGGAACTGCCTTTCCGGGACTTTTGGTCCTAGGTTTGGCTCTGATGATCACCTGCCAGGCGCTCTTGCACATCATGGTCACGGTCAATTTGATTCCCGAGACGGGGCAAACTCTACCGCTGATCTCACGTGGTGGCTCTTCGACCCTCTTTACGGCTATCGCATTGGGCATGATCTTGAGCGTCAGCCGCCAGAACGAGGAGGCTTCGCACGATGCCCCTCGCAGCGAATCATTGTTGGAACGCTAAAAATGGATAAGAGATATGGACGATATTCGATTGGATAAATACCTTTGGGCCGTGCGCATCTTCAAGACGCGTAGTGATGCGGCCGATGCCGTACGCAACAACCGCGTGACGGTCAATAATGCCTATGCCAAGCCTTCGCGCGAGGTGAAAATTGGCGATATTATTGCCGTGCGTCGCCAAGCGGTTACTTATCAATACAAGGTGCTCGATTTGGTTTCGAGCCGTCAGGGGGCGAAGAATGTCCCTCAATATTGCCTAGATATCACCCCACAGGAGGAGTTGGATAAGCTCAATGCCCCGCGTGAGACGATCTTTGTCTTCCGTGACCGTGGCACGGGCCGCCCGACCAAGAAAGAGCGCCGCGAGATCGACTCGCTGATGGACGAGCTCTTCTATGGCGAGGAGGAGTAGCGTAGTTTGTTACCGTAACAGATGGATGTACGATGATTTATTTTGATTCGGATTATATGTCGGGGGCACACCCCGAAGTATTGGAACGGCTGGTGGCTACTAATGCCGAACAGACAGTAGGCTACGGCGCGGATGGCTACACACAGCGGGCACAGGCCTTGATCCGTGCCGCTTGTGGAGTGCCGCAAGCGCGGGTGCAGTTGTTGGTGGGCGGTACGCAGACTAATGCCACGCTGATAGATGGGGTCTTGGCTCGACACGAGGGCGTTTTGGCGGCTGAGAGTGGCCATATTGCCGTGCATGAGGCGGGCGCTATCGAGGCCTCCGGTCATAAGGTGTTGACCCTGCCCCATGCCGAAGGAAAGGTCTCGGCCGAGACGGTGGCACGCTATATTGCCGATTTTTACCACGATGAGACTTATACGCACATGGTCGCTCCGGGGATGCTCTATATCTCCCAACCGACCGAGTATGGTACGGTCTATAGTCGGGCTGAGCTGGAGGCCTTGAGCCGAGTTTGTCACGAGGCCAATATTCCGCTCTACATCGACGGTGCACGGTTGGGCTATGCATTGGCTGCCGAGGGGTGCGACTTCACGTTGCAGGATATTGCCGCGTTGAGCGATCTGTTTTATATCGGCGGTACGAAGGTGGGTGCACTCTTTGGTGAGGCGGTTGTAGTAACTAATCCTCGATTGATTCCCCATCTTTTTCCGCTTGTCAAACAACACGGAGCACTATTGGCTAAGGGACGCCTGTTGGGAGTACAGTTTGAGGCTCTCTTCACCAACGACCTCTATCTGCGCATAGCTCGACGGGCAGTAGGTCAGGCGTTGCGCCTGCGTGATGCCTTTGTGGAACGGGGCTATGAGGTGGTGGTAAGTTCGCCTACCAACCAGCAGTTCTTCCGGTTGGATAATGCCGTGATTGATCGGCTGAAGGAGCAGGTGAGCTTCGAGTTGTGGGGTCCGCGAGGGGCCGAGCAGAGCGTTGTGCGCTTTGTGACGGGTTGGAGCACCTCGGATGAGGATATTGAGGCGTTGATCACCTTGCTATAGGTGAAGTTTATACCTTTGGTGTGAGGTTTTACCTCTCTTTCAAATAAAAAGGAGCTGTCGTAACAGATTTGTTAGACAGCTCCTTTGTGCTTTGCTTAATGTTACTTCTTGTTGAAGTTGTTCATTGTCATTTGACAACCGACTGAGACGTACGAGAGGATTGCATCACCAAAGACCTTCAGGCGGTCGGGCATAGCCTTACGCTCCTCATCGGACCATTTGCCGAGCACGTAGTCGATCTGATGGCCTCGCGGGAAATCGCCACCCACTCCGAATCGCATGCGGGCGAACGCCTCCGTGCCGAGCAGTTCGGCGATGTTTTTCAGGCCGTTATGACCTCCGGCCGATCCCTGCGGGCGCAGACGCAACTGCCCAAAGGGGATAGCAATGTCATCCGAGATGATGAGTAGATTCTCTGGTTTGATCTTCTCCTGCTCCATCCAGTAGCGCACGGCCTTACCCGAGAGATTCATGTAGGTCGATGGCTTGAGCAGTAGCACTGTGCGACCACGATGGCGCAACGAGGCCATGTCACCATAGCGCACGGTTGTAAACGAAGTGTTGGACGCCTCTGCGAGTGCGTCCAACACGTTGAATCCGATGTTGTGACGGGTATCGGCGTACTCCGAGCCGATGTTGCCCAATCCAACAATAAGATATTTCATTGTCTACCGATCCTCAAAGACTATTTTCCGGCAGCGGCAGCACCACGCGAAGCACGCGTTACACGTACGGCGCAAACGGCGGTCGTTGCGGGGGTCACAAACTTGAGGTTCTCGAAGGCCAGATCGCCTACGAAGATGGTCTTACCAACACCCAGCGGCGTAACATCTACGGTCAACTCATCGGGCAGGTTCTCAACCAGTGCGCTAACAACGAGCTTGCGAGCCGACAGAACGAGCTTACCACCGACCTTCACACCCTCAGCGTTACCGGTCAGGCGTACCGGAATAGCAACCGATACGGGCTTACCCTCGGCGATGCGGAAGAAATCAACGTGGAGCAACTCCTCGCGTACGGGGTGCCACTGAGCCTCGCGCATAACGGCCAGCTCAACCTTCTCACCGAAGTGGAACTCTACGATGTACGAGTTGGGGGTGTAGATCAATGCTTTGATGTCGCGGGGATCGATCGTGAAATTCACGGTCTCACCGTTACCGCACAATACGCAGGGTACCAGACCCTCGCGGCGAACAGCCTTAGCTGCCTTCTTGCCGAAGTCCTTACGCTCAACGGCATTTACAACGATAGTTTTCATTTGTTTGAAAATGTTTAATAAAGTTAAACCACCGACGGTTTTCAGCACAAGACTACGTTACACGCCGCTACGCCACCATTGCTATAACGCTACCATGTTATCACGCACCAACTGCATACCGTGTCTTGGCCCCTGTGCCGTCTGTTTGGGAGTGCAAAAGTACGACGCAAAATCGAAAAAACAAAATTCAGGCCTGGAAAATCGTTCTAAAACGTAAATAATTGGGTTAATGCATCATCTTACCCGGCACATCTCTCACGCAACGTACCGAATAGGCGTCGTGAGGCCAAGCCATCGGATACACCTCCAGTTTTCCTTGGCCGAACATGAAGTGCCATACTAAGCCCTCACCGCCACCGTGACGATCCGTCCAATATATACCCATGTTTTCGCGCCAATAGCAGAAACCGTCGAGATCACGATAACCACCCATCGGGAGGAAAATTCGGGGCACTCTGGTGCTATAGGACTGGGGACCTGAGAACCAGCGACCTTTCTGCCCTCCCTCGTAATAAACGGTCTCGTCAGAGTAGTTCTTGCACAGCTCCTGATAGTCGTGCAGGTCGGCTACACGCCAGCCGTTGGGGCAGGGGTCATTGGCCTTGTTCTTGCGAATTTCCATTGTTTCGGTCTGATTCCACAACTGCATATCGTTTCGCGTCCAGTTGAACCACCCTCCTTTTTGGTGGTAATAGTGCGTATTGGGGTGCTGACGTGCCTCGGCAGGGGTTGCCGGAGCAGAAACAAGCTTGGCCGTTGTCTTGTCGGGACGCACATTGTGCTTCGGATCTTTATAGGGTTCACCATAGCCCTGACCGTGTTTGCGGCCCCACTGGTAGAGCTTACCGTAGGGGTAGTCGGTCTTGTGGTAACCACAGTTTACGGGAGCCCATACCACCGTACCGATCCGAATACCGCCACCGTGGTTGATGCCATACTCGTCGATATAATCGCAATCCGATTCGCGCTGAATATTCTGACCCTTATCGGTTGCAACAAGCGTTGTATTCGCCGCAGCCGTATACGATGAAACCGCGGGTCGCGAGCTTCGGTTCTGCTCTGGCGCCTGCTCGACCTGATTCTCCTCGCGTTGCTGATTTTCCTTATGCTTTAGCTTACCAACACCCTTTTCGACCTCTTCCTCAACAATTTTTCCAAGTTTCTTCAGAAATCCCTGCGCGGATAGATCCGGAGTACTAACAGCAAAAAGGATTGTTAAAATAAAAATAAAAAAGCTTTTCATATTCTCAAAATTATATCATTAAACACGCAACTATACAATAAGCTCAACCTCTTGTTGTTTACTGCTAATCTCTTCTCACTACAGTAGGAGCAGGAGTTCCTGCGAGTTTCTCCTTAATAAAGAGTTCGATATCAAAAAATATAACATATTGGTTGTACTTTACATCTCTAAAGATTGCATCACAACTGAAAACCTCGTGATACTCACCGCGGTGATCAATATAGTACGTTCCACCATCCTTATAGAGTTTGTAGGTGTTCTCTTTACGCCCTATTCGATACCAGACATCAATATCCTTTACATATTTTGCACTGCTACTCAACTGCTTAAGCGGCTTGTAGAACTTGGTATTCGAAGGGCTCGTCTGAGTCTCAGGCTGGGTTGCCGGACGCTCCTGTGGCTGATTCGCCGGTTCCTGAGCAGTCTTTGCCTCCTTCTTCGGCAGAGGCTGCGCCATAACCTCTCTGACAGCCCTTCTTGTCCCCTTCTCTACCTCGGACTGAACTTCAGACTCTATCGTCTTGCCAATTTTCTTCAGAAAACTCTGTGCTGTAACCTCGACAGCACCCATTGACATCAGCACCGCTATCAATGCAACAATCAATCTCTTCATAACAAATTAGGTTTATTCGGTATATGGTGTGACTAAATCTTCAAATAGTGGAATTTGTCGCCATAAAGTTACAATAAAAAAACAAAAACAGAAAAACAAGATAAAAAAAGTATTGGAAAACAGCAAGGAGTCACTATATTTGTAAAACTCATCCACTCAAAAGGTTTCTTATGCGAAAACTGCTCCTCCTCTTGCTCGGTTGCGGCTGTTGTCTGCAGGTTGCGGCACAGGCCGGTCGTGTCATGAAACCGCTCGGACGTGCTGCGACCGGAAAGATTGGCATCGAGGCCTCCCAAGCCTTGCAACAATCCCAACCTGTGCGCGGTGTTTCGGTTACTCCCATAGGTCGTATGCCGCATGTGCAGTTTCCGAAGATAGATACGCCCCGTGTGCACGTTCCTTCGGTGAAAGTCTCCAGGTTGCGTTTAGACTCCTTGCCCACGATTCGGATACCGACGGATAGCCTCTCGGGTCGTTTCTGGACGCCCTCACTGACCAAGATGTTTGAGATGCAACGAGACTCCATGCACACCTATATGTATGACTATGTCGGCACCTCGATTCGCCTGAGTGATGGTGTTTATAGCGCATTGAACAAGGCTCCCGACATGCTGCGGGGTAGTATGGCCTGCATCGGGGTTGATCCGAAGAGCAACCGGGTGCAGCTCCTTTCGGCGCGGTCGCAGACCACCTATTATTGTTGTTTTACGCTCGATAGGGACGACGAGCAGGTGTACTACTACGCTCCAGACGAGCAATTTGCTGCTCAATTTCAGGATCGGGAACCGACCGAGGCCGAGCTGGCCGATGTGTTGCTCTTTCCGCTTGTGGTCGATGTCTCCTACCAAACGTACGCCTTCTACTACCAATTTGGCCCTCTGATTTGTTACGATTGTTACAAGAGGTTGGATCTCCCATCGAAATCACAGCCCGAAACCTCTGAAACCGATCCAATTATTAAAAACGATAGCTTATGAAACACGCTTTTCTCTTTTCGCTGTTGCTTTTTACGCATCTTGCCGTGTGGGCAGACGAGCCCCGCACGAATGACCCTGTTGCCCCGCAAGCGGCATCGGGCTCGACGAATGGCCACGAGTGGGTCGATTTGGGCCTGAGCGTCAAATGGGCAACCTGCAATGTGGGCGCATCCAGCCCCTCGGCGTATGGCAATTACTATGCTTGGGGCGAAACGCGCACCAAATCGGAATATTCCTCTTCAAACAGCGCAACCTATAAAAAATCCATAGGCAATATCGCAGGCAGTTCCCAATACGACGCAGCTCGCGCCAATTGGGGTAGTAGTTGGCGACTGCCGACCAAATCCGAAATCGAAGAATTAATCAACAACTGCACTTGGACCTGGACCTCGCAAGGCGGCCACAACGGATACAACGTAACCGGAAAGAACGGTAACAGTATATTCCTTCCCGCTGCCGGTTGGCGCTATGGGTCGTCGCTCCGCGACGCCGGAGAGGACGGCTACTATTGGAGTTCGACGCCTAGCGAGTCTGATTTGCGGGGCGCGTTCCTCCTGTACTTCTACAGTGGTCGCCGCCTCGTGCTTTGGCACTCCCGCGACGGCGGTCTCACGGTGCGCCCTGTCACGGATTAAGGGTGAAAAAGGAGCCGATAAAATAGGCCTTGATGGTTTATTTGTCAAATTTTTGTTATTTTTGTATGGAAAAGCCCGATCTTGGGGGTTGTGGCTTCGATTTTACTAATCTTCTATTACTATGGATGTATCTGAAAACCAAATTCAACACTCCTCGGCGACCAACGTGTCAGCGATGCAGCTTACGGCTGCAATTCTGCTGGTGATCAATGAGTTCACCCTCTTTTTGTTGTCGCTCTATTATGATTTTGGCGAGCTGGTGACCGCTATGTTGTTGCTCGCGCCCGCCGTGGCCTATTTCTTGCTGGTGAAGCAGGCGGCCAACCGCGCCACCTCGAATGCCGTGTTGCTTTGTGCCGTTACGCAGGCGGCGGCAGCACTGACGATCATCTTCTTTTACATGGTGCGTCAGGTGGTTGGTGGGTCAATGATCTTTTATCTGATCAACCATCTTTCGCTCTTGCTCATCTATCTCATTCCCTCGTTCTTGGCGATGATGGTGCTGCGCCACAATGCTGTCTCGAAACAGGATCGGGCTTGGATCTCGATGCTCTTGATCTGCCCCATCTTTCCGGTTTTCCGGACGTTGGTCGCTATGATTTCGTTTGTTGTTCCCGACATGATGCTGTTTAGCTATTACCAGCATAGCTCGTGGCTGCATTGGGTGTTGATGCTCTTGCTGATGTTCCTCATGGCGGTGGGTTATTGGCGCTTGGCGTTGCTGCCGATCTTCTCGGGCCGTAAGATCGAGGGGGAGGTGACTACGTCGGCCTATCTGCCTCTGAATAAGTATGCAGCAGCTGTCGGTATTCCGTTGGCTATACTGCTTACGGCCGCTTTTATCTTGATGTTTATTATTGGTTTCTAAATTGATTTTACGCTATGAATTTGGCATCTATCAACGAAAAAATAACGCTTGTGCACCTGCTTGATAAACGTCTGTGGAAAGATCGGGTTGAGGCGAATCCCTATTTTGCAACGCTGTCGGTTTTGTTTATTGCCTTGGCGGGTGCCTGGGCCGGTATTGGCGGTATCGCTGAGTGGCTGGGATGGGGCTTTGGGATATCGCTGCAACCGAGTATCGTGCTCCTGCTGGTGGTTTGGGCTCTCAATATCGGGGAGTCGATCGTAGCGGCCGAGACCCTTTCTGTAGCATCGTTGCGCGCCTTGCTCATCGGAGGCATGTTGCTGATTGCGATCACGGTAGGCTATCTCTTCTCGATCGTGGCCGTGGTCGGTATTGTGGGCTTGATGGGCTATCTGATTGTGATAGCTGTGATTGCCGCCATCAAACGCGGCGAAGAGCCGGAACAGAAGTAGGTGACTTCACCGATAGTAAACGCCTATTTGTGATATAACGTCAAACCAAACGGGGCTGTCGCAACCTACAAAGTTGGACAGCCCCGTTTTTTTGTTTGTCAAAGGGTTGGCTTATAAGCCGCGATTGCGCAGCAGCGCGTCGATTTTCGGCTCACGACCTCGGAAGTTGGTGTACATCACCATACCGTCGTCGATACCGCCCGGCGTCAAGACATATTGGCGGAACTTGGCAGCCACCTCGGCATTGAACAGATCGCCCGTCTCGGTGAAGGCCTCGAAGGCGTCGCAATCGAGCACTTCGGCCCACATATAGCTGTAATAGCCGGCCGTGTAACCACCGCCCATCGTGTGGCTGAAGTTGGTCATGCGGTAGCGGGGCAGAATCTGCGTCGGGATGCCGCGGGCAGCGAGCTTCTCGGCCTCGAAATCCATTACGTTGAGATTCTCGGGGATCTCGGTCAACACGTGCAGATCCATATCGCTATACGAGGCGGCCAGATACTCTACCGTAGCGAAGCCCTGACCATATTTGGCACTCTCGACAATCTTCTCGACCAGCTCCATCGGGATCACTTCACCCGTCTGATGGTGCTTGGCATAGACCTTCAGCACCTCCGGCTCGAAGGCCCAATGCTCGTTGATCTGCGAGGGCAACTCGACAAAGTCGCGCTCGACACCCGAGGCGCCGTTGTAACGCACGTCGCGCATGAAGCTGTGCAGGGCGTGGCCAAACTCATGGAAGAGTGTCTCCACGTTATCGATGCTCTGCAGAGCAGGACCATCGGCCGTCGGAGCGGTCATGTTGCAGCAGTTCACCACGATCGGAATCACACGCTCGTTCGCCTCATAACACTGGCTACGGAAGCTCGTACACCAGGCGCCGGCGCGTTTCGACTCGCGGGGGAAGTTGTCGCTGTAGAAGATAGCCAACAGCGTGCCGTCTCGGTCAATCACCTTGTAGGCCTTGGCCGTAGGCTCGTAGGCGGGCACCTCGGAGGTGATCTCCTCGAAGGTCAGCCCGTAGAGCTTCCCGGCTACATGGAAGATACCCTGCATCACGTTGCCGATCTCCAGATAGGCGCGTAACTCCTGCTCATCGACGGCATATTTGGCCTGTTTGGCCTTGTCCGAGTAGTACATGTAGTCCCAGCCCTCGGGTTCGAACGAGAGGCCCTCTTTGCGGATCTCGGCACGGATGTCGTCAAGCTCCTCTTGGGCCTTCTTGACGGCCGGACCCCACACCTGATCGAGCAGGTCGTAGACCGCCTGAGGTGTTTTGGCCATACGCTCCTCGAGTACCAGTTCGGCGTAGTTCGTGTAGCCCATCAGCTTGGCCTTCTTCAGGCGTAGCTCGACGATCTGGGCCGAGATGGCCTTGTTGTCATAGGCGTTGTCGCGGTTGCCACGGTTGTAGTAGGCCTCATAGACCTCCTTGCGCAGTTCGCGGTCCGAGCAGTATTGCAACACCGGATTGCAACTTGGACGCTGCATGTTGAACATCCACTTTCCGGCTTGACCCTGCTCCTCGGCCATCTTGGCTGCGGCGGCAATGTTTGCCTCGGGCAGACCGGCCAGACGCTCGATCTGATCGACCACGACAAAGGTGTTGTTCGTCTCGTGAAGCAGGTTTTGCGAGAAGTTGAGCTGCAACATTGAGAGCTCCTTGTTCAGCTCGCGCAGCTCAGCCTTCTGGGCCTCGTCGAGCTCGGCACCACTGCGCACGAAACGTTTGTAGCAATTCTCGAGCACCTTCTGCTCCTCGGCCGTCAGCGTCAGCTCGCTGCGCATCTCATAGACCGCCTTGACACGGGCAAAGAGGGCCTCGTTGAGGTAGATGTCGTCGCTGTGAGCCGACTGCAGGGGCGAAAGCTCCTTCTGCAGCGCGCGGGTCTCGTCGGTCGAGTTGCTGCTCGAGAGGGGACCGAAGGTGCCGCCCACACGGCGCAGGAGTGCACCGCTCTGATCGAGGGCTGCGATCGTGTTTTCAAAGGTCGGAGCCTCCTGGTTGGCGATGATGGCTGCGATCTCGGCCTGCTGCTGCTCCATGCCGAGCAACATACCCTCGCGGTAGTCTTCAATGGTGATTTGGTCGAAAGGAGCGATCCCGTAAGGGGTGGTAAATTCGCTCAGCAACGGATTCTCACCGTTTCCGTTGCTACAGCCGCAGGCAAAGAGTGCCATCGTGGCGGCCAGAACTGACGTGTTGATTTTCATATTGTTTGGATTATAGAACTTTCGAGACAAAGATACGGATAAAAAAACAAAACGTGCGAATGCGATGGTGATTTTCACATCTTTTTGTATCTTTGCGGCGCAGTTCCGCTCTGTCGCTGCCGATTTCGATCGGGGGAGGAAAGTCCGGGCAACAAAGAGCACCACGCAAGCTAACGACTTGATGGGCGCGAGCTTATGGCAAGCGTAACAGAAAATAACCGCCCCGTTGGGAGAGGCACCGCAGCTTGGCTGCTTTTCGGGTGTACTCATCTGCGACGAGGTAAGGGTGAAAAGGTGGGGTAAGAGCCCACCGCGAGGGCAGTGATGTCACTCGGTCAGTACGTCCCGTGGGTTGCAAGACCGTGTATACCGGCAGTTATAGGGTTGCTCGCCCGATGCCGGGGGGTAGGTTGCTGGAGGCGATGGGTGACCATCGTCGTAGATAAATGACAGGGGGCTGTGTGTTGTCGGATGGCGGGTGACCGTTTCATCGGGAGTTTTCTCGATTTTTCGGAATGATCGCTTGACTACCGACAAGCATGGCAACAGAACCCGGCTTATAGGGGCTGCCTCGCAAAACGAGGATGTTCGACACTTGTCGGACATCCTCGTTCTAGTTTGCTCAAGCCGCCAGGCGACGACCGAGGCTTGCTAACGCTCCTCGCGGAAGATATTCAGATGAGCCAGGAGTGGGTTGCGACGGTCGAGCAAGATGAACTCGATCAGCAACAATACAAAGGCGATCCACAGCGGCCAGCGGTATTGCTCCTCATACTCCTCGAAACTGATCGTGGTCAGCTCGCCCTTCTCCATCTGTTCGATGCTCTCGACAATCTCCTGGAGACCGAACGCCTGGGTCGAGGCACGCACATAGGCACCACCGGTAATGGCAGCTATCTCTGTGAGGGTCTGCTCGTCGAGCTTCGAGACCACCATTTCGCCCTGCTCGTCGGTGATCAGCTCTTCGCCAATGCGGATCGGGGCACCCTCGGGCGTACCGATGCCGATTGTGTAGATACGCACGCCCATCTCGGCCGCACGACTGGCAATCTCCAGGACATCCTCTTCGTGGTTCTCACCATCGGTGATGAGGATGATGACGCGGCTTTGTGCCCCCTCCGACTCCTGCTCTGAGGCGCTTGAGAAGGAGAGCAGGGCCAACGAAAGGGCCTTGCCGATGTCGGTACCCTGCACTGAGACCAAGGTCGGGTCGATACGGAGGGCAAAGGCCTTGGCCATGCGGTAATCGGACGTAATGGGCAACTGCACTTTCGGCTCGCCGGCGAATACCACCACACCGACACGATCCTGCTTCATCTCGTCGAAGAGTTTGTTAATCGCATATTTGGTACGTTCGAGACGGTTGGGGGCGAAATCTTCGGCCAACATCGAGTTGGAGACATCGACCACCAGCATCATTTCAACCCCCTCGGCCTTCTCCTCGCGTAGCTTTGACCCGGCTTGCGGACGCGCCAGCGCAAAGATCAGCGCGGAAATTGCACAGCAAAAGAGGATAAACTTGAGCCGAATGCGCGCCGACGAATAATCGGGCATGAGTTGCAGCAGGGTCGAGACCTGCCCGAAACGTGCCAAGCGGCGACGACGATGGTATGAAGCCCACCAAAAGAGTAGGATCAAGATCGGCATCAGCCACAGGAGCCATAGATATTGCGGATTTGCAAAGCGAAACATAGCTTACGGAATACGTTTTAAGAGTAACGAAGAGAGCAGGAACTCGATGATCAAGAGTGCGAGGGCTGCGAGCAACCACCCTGCAAAGAGTTCGTGGTAGAGGTAACGTTCGGTCACTTCGACCTTCGATTTCTCCATTTGGTTGATTTCGTCGTAGATAGCCTGCAGCTTTTCCTTGTCGGTGGCGCGGAAGTAGCGGCCGCCGGTCATCTCGGCAATCGCCTGCAGTGTCTTTTCGTCGATCTCGACCTTTTGTTGGATGAAGGTCATCTCGCCATACATGTCGATAGCCGGATAGGGAGCCATTCCTTCCGATCCGACACCGATCGTATAGACGCGGATGTTTTGCGCCTGGGCGATCTCGGCAGCCGTCATCGGGGTGATCGAGCCGCGATTGTTTACACCATCGGTCAAGAGGATGATCACCTTCGATTTGGCGTCGCTTTCGCGTAGTCGGTTGATTGCCGTGGCTAGGCCGTTTCCGATGGCCGTACCATCTTCGATCAGGCCGCTGCGAATGCGGCTTACGAGTGTTTGTAAGGTCCCTTGGTCGGTCGTTAGGGGCGATTGGGTGAAGGCCTCACCGGCAAAGACTACCAAGCCAAGCCGGTCGCCATAACGGTCGGCAATGAACGAGCCGGCCACCTCTTTGGCCGCCGTGATGCGATCGGGCTTAAAGTCACGGGCCAACATTGAGCCGCTGACGTCGATCGAGAGCATGATGTCAATACCCTCGGTATTCGAGTGGGAGAGGCGTTCGACATCTTGCGGACGAGCAAAGGCGACAATCAACAGCGCAAAGGCCGTTGTGCGTAGTGCGAAAGGTACATGGCGTAGATAGTAGCGCAACGTGCGCGGAGCACGGCGCAGTGCGTCTGTGCTGGAAAATTGGATCGAGGCACCGCCCCAAAGCGTACGCCAGATATAGTAACCAATGATTGGCACCAAGAGCACCAATAACCAAAGGTAATAGGGAGATTCAAACTGCATCATTGCATTTCGGTGTTTTGTACGGGTGGGTTACCAATTCTTTTTACCACGAATCACCACCCCTTGCTTCTCCTTGAGCTTCTCTTGGGTGCGATCCTCTTGAGCCTGGATGGCATCGAGAATCTGCTCCTGCTCCTGCTCGGAGAGTTGGTTTTGAGGCTGTGTGGGTGAACCCTCACCTTGTTTTGGATCGTTGGGCTGCTGTTGTTGCTGCTGTTGATCCTGTTTGTTGTTCTGATTTTGCTGTTGATCCTGCTGTTGCTGCTGGTTCTGGTTTTGGTTCTGCTGCTGATCTTGATCTTGGTTTTGATCCTGATTTTGATCCTGATCCTGATCCTGATTCTGATTTTGTTCGTCGAGCAGCTTCTTCGTATAGGCATAGTTGTACTTTGCCTCTTGATCCGTGGGATTCAGTATGAGCGAAGAACGATAGCTTTGCAGGGCCTCTTTGTATTTTTTCTGTTTGAATTGGGCGTTTCCCAAGTTGTAGAGGGTGTGAGCGCGCTCCTCGTCCGAACGCAACGAGTCGGCTGCCGAGCGCAACATCGTCTGCTCGGCTTGTTCGTATCGCTCGGCTTTATAGAGGGCATTTCCTAAGTTGTAGGTAGCCTCCCATTGTTCAGGGACGATCTCCAACGCCTGGTTATAGCGTTCGATCGACGACTCGTAGTTCCCCTTGTTGTATTGGCGATTTCCTTTGCGCACCTTCGAGCGTTCGGGCATCTGTTGAGCAGCGACCGGCAACGCTACAAGGAGCAGTAGGAGCATAGAGAGGTATTTTTGCATAACCATCATGATTCTTTGTCAGACATCGGACCCTCCTCGGCACTCTCTTCGACGGGCTTGGTCTCCTCGACAAAATAGTACGCCTTTTGGTAGTCCGTTTCGTTTTGTTCGCTCTCGGGGGTGAACTTGGCGAATTTCACCAGATCGCCATCTCGTAGGATGGAGTTTAAGTCCATGCGTGCCTTGTCAGGCAGGTCGAAGAGTCGCATCACCTCGATAATCTCCTCCGTGGTCATCTCCATGGCACTGATACCCCAACGTCCCGAGATGTAGGTACGCAGGATATCCGTCAGCCCCGAATAGTAGAGCTTGTGACGGTTGTTTTGCCAAAGCTTTTGGTTGTGTAGCTCCTCCAGGGCCTTGATGGCCACGACGTGCGGTGGCTCGGGCGGTGCGGGCTTAAACAGGTCGGAGAGGCGTTTTCCGCGCGCCTTGAGCTGGCGACGACCCCACCAGATGAGGGTCACGAGTAGGGCGAGAATCAGCACTCCCCAAAGCGTGTAACCGCGAATCTCGGCAAAGCGGAAGGGGAGGGTGCGCTGGGGTTTCAGGTCGTAGATCGACTGCGAAGTGGAGTCGATCTCGAAGGTGGCAACCTGCAGATAGACTGAATCGCGGGCGTAGAGCGTATCGACGATGTTCTTGTCGGCATAGAGCACGCCTCCGACCCCCAGATTGAGCAACCCCTCTTGGAAGGCAGCCAGGCGATACCGCTTTTGCAGCTGGAGCCGACGGCCATCCCGCAGCAGGGTATCGACCGGACAATCCTCGATCAGCTCGACCGGTCCCCCCTCGACGGGCTGAAATTCAGGAAACTCGACCGTCTGCACCAGATCCTTGTCGATCTGGATGATGTAGTCGAATTGGTCGCCGATAAAGACGCTGTCCGGCTCTACGCGAGCCGTCACGCGCGGAGTCTCCGATTGTGCCCATGCCGTTTGTGCGAGCAGAAGCACGACCCACAGGAGTTGTTGTTTCATCGTTGTTTGAAGAGTTTGATCAGTTCAGCCACGTAGTCTCCTTCGGTCGAGACAACGGCCGTGTCTATGCGGTTGTGTTTCAGTGTTTCCGTGATACGCTCCTCGCGTTGCTGCCAATTTGTCAGATAGTGTTCACGCACGGCCCGCGATGAGGTATCGACCCACATTTTTCGTCCCGTCTCGGCATCGCACAGCTCCACGATGCCGACATCAGGCAGGCTCTGCTCGCGCGGATCGACGATGCGGATACCCACCAGGTCGTGGCGACCGCGGGCAATCTTGAGTGCGTCGTTGAGTGCCGATTCGTCGCGCGACGAGTCGAGGAAGTCGGAGAGGATGAAGGTCGTGCAACGCTTCTTATTGACATTCGTCAGGAAACGAATTGGCTCGGAGAGCTTCGTGCGTTTCGACTCCGGCTCGAAGCCGATCAGCTCGCGGATAATCATCAGAATGTGGCTGCGACCCTTCTTCGGGGGGATGAATTTCTCCACTCGATCCGAGAAGAAGATGCAGCCCACCTTGTCGTTGTTTTGGGCAGCCGAGAAGGCCAAGACGGCGGCAATCTCGGTCATCAGGTTCTTCTTCAGTCGATCGGTCGAGCCAAACATGCGCGAAGCCGAGACATCGACCAGGAGCATCATCGTCAGCTCGCGCTCCTCCTCATAGACCTTGATATGGGGCTTACGCGATCGGGCGGTGACATTCCAATCAATGTCGCGCACATCGTCACCGGCACGGTATTCACGCACCTCGGAAAACGACATACCGCGTCCGCGGAAAGCCGTATGATACTTTCCGGCAAAGATCTCGTTCGACAACCCGCGGGTCTTGATCTCGATCTTGCGAACACGTTTGAGAATATCGTTCTCGTTCTGCTGCATCGTTAGGGAACGATTACGTTATTCAAAATCTCGGTGATGATCTCCTCCGAGGTGATATTTTCGGCCTCGGCCTCGTAGGTCAGACCGATGCGGTGGCGCAATACGTCGTGGCAGACGGCACGCACATCCTCAGGAATCACATAACCACGGCGACGGATGAAGGCATAAGCGCGGGCGGCCTTGGCCAACGAGATCGAGGCACGCGGCGAACCACCGTAGGCAATCAGAGCCTCCAGACGATCGAGGTTGTAGCTCTTCGGCTCGCGGGTAGCGAAGATGATATCGACGATGTACTTCTCGATCTTCTCGTCCATATAGACATCCTCCACGACGCGACGGGCCTTGACGATATCCTCGGGCGTGATCACCTTATTGACCTCGGGCATACCGCCACCGGCGAGGTTCATGCGTACGATGTCGCGCTCCTCTTCGCGTTTCGGGTAGGAGATCTTTGCTTTGAGCATAAAACGGTCCACCTGTGCCTCGGGCAGCGGGTAGGTACCCTCCTGCTCCAGGGGGTTCTGCGTAGCCAATACGAGGAAGGGTTGCGGCAGGGGGTAGGTCTCGTCACCGAGGGTCACCTGACGCTCCTGCATGGCCTCCAGCAGGGCGGACTGCACCTTGGCCGGAGAACGGTTGATCTCATCGGCCAGCACGAAGTTGGCAAAGATCGGACCCTTCTTGACGACGAAATCCTCCGACTTCTGCGAGTAGATGAGCGTACCGAGCAGGTCGGCAGGCAGCAGGTCGGGGGTAAACTGGATGCGCGAGAAGTTGGCATCTACGGCCTTGGCCAGCGTCGTGATTGCCAACGTCTTGGCCAATCCGGGAACTCCCTCCAGCAGGATGTGGCCATTGGAGAGCAGACCGATGAGCAGCGTATCGACCAGATGGCTCTGACCGACGATCACCTTGCCCATCTCCTGGCGCAGGGTATCTACAAAGACCGATTCGCGCTCGATGCGCTCGTTGAGCTCTTTGATGTTGATGACTTCAGACATAGTTGTTCAAATTTTATGTTTTTTTAATTTTGTTTATCCTCTCTTGCGAACGTAGCCGTCGTTCTTGCTGTTTGTATGCTTCTGCGTCTGCCAACTCAACGGGGGTCGCCTCTTGAAGCATATCGCATCCGCAAACTCAACGAGACCCGCCTCTTGAAGCATGCTGCATCCGCAAACTCAACGGGAACCGCCTCTTAGGCGGAACGTTCTAACCGACAAATTTATTGCAAAATTTAGAAAAATTCAAATTTCAGCGAGAAAGTCGCCTTGAGCTGGCAAAACAGCGCTGGTTGAGGGGTGTCGTTGGTCTGTTGAAAAATATAATTTTTTATTTTGCGGGATCACGCCTGTTTTCTTCGTATCTTTGCCATCCAAAGCGACTGAAAGGATGAACGAACAAGAGATATTACAAAGTCTGAACGATGCGCAACGCGCTGCTGTTGTGGGTTTTGAGAAACCCTCGCTCATTATTGCCGGTGCCGGATCGGGCAAGACGCGTGTCCTGACCTCGCGCATTGCCTATATGATTGCGCAGGGGGTCAAACCGTGGAATATCCTGGCCTTGACCTTTACCAATAAGGCGGCGGCCGAGATGCGCGAACGTATCGAACAGATGATCGGTTCGTCGAGCCGTTATCTGCGTATGGGTACCTTCCACTCGGTCTTTTCGCGCATCCTGCGTGAGAATGCTGAGCACATCGGCTACACCCAGGCCTTCACGATCTACGAGCCGAGCGATGTGAAGAATCTGCTGAAGACCATCGTCAAGGATATGCGCCTCGATGCCGATAAGTATAAGCCCAATGTACTTGCTTCGCGCATCTCGATGGCCAAAAACGCGCTCATCACCCCCGGGGCATACCAAGCCAGTACGAGTTGTGCCGTTGAGGATCGGCAGGCCCGCATCCCCGAATTTTGCAACGTCTACCACGAATATTGCCGTCGCTGCAAGCAGAACAATGCGATGGATTTCGACGATCTGTTGTTGCAGACCAATATCCTGCTGAAGGATTGTCCCGAGGTGCTGGCTCAATATCAGGAGCAGTTTCACTATATCTTGGTCGATGAGTATCAAGACACGAACTACGCTCAGTATATCATCATTCGCCGCCTTTCGCAACTCCATGGCCGGGTCTGCGTGGTGGGTGACGATGCGCAGTCGATCTATTCGTTCCGCGGAGCAAAGATCGAGAATATCCTCTCGTTTCGCAACGATTATCCGACGGCCGAAGTCTTCAAATTGGAGCAAAACTACCGTTCAACACGGACGATTGTCGAGGCGGCCAATTCGGTCATCACGCACAATCGCAAGAAGTTGCAGAAGGTCTGCTTCTCGCAGGGTGCTGTGGGCGAGAAGATCCGCATCATGCGAGCCTATACCGACCGGGAGGAGGCCGAGCTGGTTGTTAGCGACCTGATCGATCGTGTGCGTGAGGCGGAGGATCGGTGGTCCGAGGCGGTGATACTTTATCGTACGAACAACCAATCGGCTGTCTTGGAGGATCAGTTGCGCCGCCGAACCATTCCCTATCGGATCTATAAGGGCTCTTCGTTCTACGACCATAAGGAGATCAAAGATATGATGGCCTATCTGCGTTTGGTGATCAATCCGCGTGATGATGAGGCCTTCAAACGCATCGTGAATTACCCCTCGCGCGGCATTGGCGATACGACCATCCAGCGTATTGAGCAGTTGGCTGCCGAGCGAGGCCTTTCGATGTGGGCGGCAGTCGATCGGCTGGTCGAGGAGCAGGAGGCCAAGAACGACCCCGTGCAACGAGCCATCGTGCGCAAGGTGACCGAGTTTGTCGCCCTGATTCGTTCGCTGTCGTTGGCTCGCACCGATAAGAGCCTCTATGAGTTTGGCTTGGAGGTGGCCAATCGTTCGGGTATTTTGGCACTCTATCGTGCCGAGAATCTGCCCGAGAATGCCACGGCTATTGCCAACATTGAGGAGTTGCTCAACTCGATGCAGGAGTTTACCGAGCGGTGTGATGCCGAGATTCGCAACGGGGAGCGCGAACCGGAGGAGGTGGCCACGATCGAGGAGTGGTTGCAGGGGGTGATGCTGATGACCGATGCCGATAACGACGACCCGGAGGACAACAACAAGGTGACCCTGATGACGGTCCACTCGGCCAAGGGGTTGGAGTATAAATATGTCTATATCGTCGGCTTGGAGGAGAACCTCTTCCCCTCGCAACGCGCCATGGAGACGCCTGATGGCATGGAGGAGGAGCGACGCCTGTTCTATGTCGCCCTGACGCGCGCCAAGGAGCGAGCCGTGATCTCCTATGCCGAGATGCGTTTTAAGTGGGGAAACATGGAGTTTTCGCGTCCGAGTTGTTTCCTGCGCGAGATTGACTCACGCTATATTGATTCGGAGGTCGATTTCACGGCACAGCGGGTGCGCCCCGAGCCCGAGGGTGAGGAGCCCCGCGCCATCGACGAGCTGCGCCGCCGTTTCGACTATCGTTTCCAGCAACAACGCCAGCAGGAGGCCTCGGGTGGTGGCTTTGGCGGCTCGGCGAACCGTTTTGGTCGTCCGGCGGATGGAGAGTCGAACCGGGCACAACGCTTCTCACGTCAAAATGACCCCTATCGCAACACGTCGAGCACGAGTTATCCCCACCCCAAGACGCAATACGACGAGCGGCTGGAGCGTGCTATTTCGTCGCTCGGTAACGAGCAACGACGCACCTTGCGCTCCGTAGGCTCGGTTGGCTCTCCGACCGGAGCTTCGACTGCCTCGGTGGGTGATTTTACGGTGGGTGATCGGGTTGATCATGCGCTGTTTGGTGTGGGCGAGGTGGTCCGCATCGAACGTATGGCGGGCGATATGAAATTGGTGGTTGATTTTCAGAAGGTGGGGCAGAAGACCCTGCTGGCCAAATTTGCCAAACTGCGTAAATTGTAGTCCTTATGCGAGTCAAAGAGCGTTACGAGGCGGTGATCGCCTATTTTCAGCAGGCCATGCCGACGGCCGAGAGTGAGTTGAATTTCGAGAATCCCTGGCAACTGCTCGTTGCTGTGGTCCTTTCGGCACAATGCACCGACAAGCGGGTCAATATGACCACGCCGGCCCTCTTCGAGGCCTTCCCGACACCCGAGGCGATGGCGGCGGTCTCGGCCGAGGAGATCTTCCCCTATATCCGTTCGATCTCCTATCCGAATAACAAAGCCAAACACCTGGCTGCGGCAGCCCGCATGCTCTGTGCGGAGTTTGGCGGTCAGGTGCCCGACGATCTGGAGCAGTTGCAACGGTTGCCGGGTGTGGGGCGCAAGACAGCCAATGTTCTTGGGGCGGTGTTGTGGAACCGCGAGGTGATGCCGGTCGATACGCATGTCTTTCGGGTGGCCGAGCGTATTGGTCTGACCACCGGGTCGAAAACCCCGTTGCAGACCGAGCTGACCCTCTCGAAGCAGATTCCCGGCCACCTGTTGCCCGTGGCACATCATTGGCTCATTCTGCACGGACGCTATGTCTGCTTGGCACGTGCCCCCAAATGTGCCTCGTGTGGCATCAGTGCATGGTGCCGATACTATGCCAAAAGTCGGATTGAGAGGTAGATTTGGCGGTTTTTACAAAAAAATGTATCTTTGTGGCCGATGGAACTGAATAAAGAGCATATCGAACAACTTCGCACGTTGTTGGCCGAGCCGCAACAGATCGTCATCGTGTCGCATACAAATCCCGACGGTGATGCCGTAGGTTCGTCGATGGCGTGGGCTGAAGCCCTGCGTAGCATGGGCCACACGGTACATTGTGTCGTACCGAATCGCTATCCCTATTTCCTGAATTGGATGCCGCAGATCAAGGATGTGCTCATCTTTAAGGACCAGCCCGAGGCTGCCAAAGCGGCCATTGATGCGGCTAATCTGATCTTCTGCCTTGATTTCAACGATGTTTCGCGCCTGGAAATCTTGACCGAAACGTTGGCCACCAATACGACGGCTCGTCGCGTGTTGATCGATCACCACCTCTCGCCGGCTGAAGGGTTCGATCTGACCTTCTCCTATCCGGACTCCTCCTCGACCTGTTTTTTGGTCTATTCGATCATCGAAGCCCTGCTGGGTGTGGAGGTGATCACGCGCCCGATGGCCGAGCAGCTCTATGTGGGCATGATGACCGATACGGGCAACTTTGCCTTCTCGTTCCTCACCCCCGAATTGTTCCGCGCCGTGGCGGTGCTGCTCGAGCGGGGTATTGTGATTCCCGACATCCATAATCAGGTCTATAATGCCTATACGGCGGGTCGTGCCCGTCTGTTCGGGTATGCCATCAACCGCAAGATGGAGCTGATCCACAACGGCCGTGTCGCCTACATGTCGCTCAAGGAGAACGAGATGCGTCGCTTCGGCTTCCAGCAGGGCGACTCCGAGGGCTTTGTCAATTATCCGCTGACGATCAAGAAGGTGAAGATGTCGGTGATGTTCTTGGAGCACACCAACTTCATTCGTGTTTCGCTGCGTTCGCGCGGCCAAGTTGATGTGAACCTCTTTGCACGACGCTATTTCAATGGTGGCGGGCATAAGAATGCGGCTGGCGGAAAATCGTTTGTCTCGATGGAGGAGACCATCGAGCACTATATCCGTTCGGTCGAGGAGTTTGCCGCCGAGGGCTATTTGTAGCCTTGTGGGGGGGGCTGACCCTCGTTTAGGCTTGTTGCTCAACCTAATCTTACCAATATACCGATGAAACGAACGCTGCTATTGTTGTTTCTCTTGTTCCCGTTGCTGCTTGCTGCACAAGAGGGGACATGGAGTGGCACGCTCCAAGTGCAAGGCTCGAAATTGCGCTTGGTCTTTCACCTGCAACCGACTGCCGAGGGTTGGCAGGCGACGATGGATAGCCCCGATCAAGGCGTTCGTGGCATTCCGATCGACTCGTTGCAGGTCTCTGCGATGGGGGTTACGTTGCAAGTCACGCCACTCAAGGCCCGTTTTGAGGGGGCTATGTTGAGTGGCGAATTGCTGATGGGCACCTTCTCACAACAGGGCTTTCAAGCCCCTTTGATGCTCAAACGGGGTGAGCCTGAACGGCCTCGTCGTCCGCAAGAGCCGCAGAAGCCCTATCCGTATGCCGAGCAGGAGCTGACCTTTGCCAGCCGCGAAGCGGGGATTACGCTGTCGGGCACGCTGACGATACCCGAGGGGGCGGGACCCCATCCGGCGGTGATACTGGTGACCGGTAGTGGCACCCAAAACCGTGACGAGGAGATCATGGGGCATAAACCCTTCCTGGTGTTGGCCGATCGGCTGACGCGCGCAGGGTATGTCGTCTTCCGCTACGATGATCGCGGCTATGGAGCCTCGAAGGAGGAGGCTGCACGGTGGGCCCATACGACGACCCACCACCTGATGCTTGATGCGTTGGGGGCTTTTGATGCCTTGCAATGCCATCCGGCGGTCGATCCCGCCCGCATCGTGGTCGGTGGACATAGTGAGGGTGGAACGATTGCGGTGATGGCGGCCACGACCGAGCCGCGTGTGGCGGGCGTTGTTTCGTTGGCCGGCATGATGACCTCGGGTGCTGAATTGCTGGCGACGCAGAATCGTGCGCTGATGTTGGCACAGGGCCTTCCGGCAGAGGTCGTTGAGGGCTATGTGCATGCCTTGGAGCGGCTCTATGCCACCTGGCAAAAAGAGTCGCCGGAGGCGGTGACAGCCGATATAGATCGTCTGGTGGCCGAGATTACGGTCGGAGAGCCGCTGCCCACGCCGTTGGTGGAGAATCTGAAACAGGTGGCTGCCGGAGCGCAAAATCCCTGGCTCTATTATTTTGTGCGGCTCGATCCGTTGGCCCACATCGAGCAGCTGGGTGAGCGTCCGCTCTGGGCAGCGAATGGTATGAAGGATCTGCAAGTCGATGCCGAGCAGAATCTGGGGCGGTTGGAAAAGCTCGGTCGCTCGTCGGTCGTAACGCGTCGTTTTGAGGGGCTGAACCACCTCTTCCAGCCTTGCGAGCGGGGTGTAGTGGCCGAGTATGGGCAGATCGAGATCACCTGCTCGGAGGAGATGATGCAGGCATTGATTAGTTGGTTAGATCAAATATTTTCGGTTGCTCGCTAATCGACTCCGACGCTAAACAAAAAGGGGCTGTCCAACAAAGATGTTGCGACAGCCCTCTATTTTTCGTGTATGCGTACCCTTTACTCCTTGACGAGTTTCTTGGTCGGGTCGATCGCTAAGAAGAGCACAGCCGCGATGATCAGCATGCCCGCAATGGCAAAGAGCGGTGCATTGTAGTCTCCATCGGGCATTGCCTCGGATTTGGTCGCCTCGATCAGATAACCGAAGGCCGTGGCACAGATAAATCCACCGATATTGCCTGCCGTATTCATTGCACCCGATACGGCACCCGAGTAACGGCCGCCGATGTCGCTACAGATGGCCCATGCCGAGGGCAACATCAGGTCGATCACACCAAAGGCCAACGAGAGGAAGATGAAGACCTCGGTCTTGCCCGGAATGTAGGCGGCCAGGAACATAAAGAGGGCCGAGACGGCCAAACCGCCGACGCCCAACAGACGACGGCCCACCTTTAAGCCATATTTGACCGAAAAACGCGACGAGAGGTATCCTCCGGCGATGTTGCCCACCATCGACATGACGAATGGAATGGCAATTACGTAGGTCAAAGCCTCCTTCTCAAAGCCACGTCCCACCTCCATGAATCGGGGGAACCACGAGAAGAAGAACCAGCTGCCCCAAGCGTAGAAGAAGTACATGGCTAGGATCAGCCAGAATTGGCGGTTGTGCATCATGGCGCGCCAGGGCACCTTCACCTTGTCAGCCTTGCGCGAAGCCTCTTCGGGCAGTTCGGCCAACTCTTCATCGGTGATACCCTTCACATCGGCCGGGCGGTTACGATACCACAGATACCAACCAATGGCCCAAATGACACCGACAGCTGCCAGAATATAGAAGGCCCATCGCCACCCCAGATAGTGCAGCACGGGGAGAACGATAAAGGGGGTTAGAGCACCGCCCATGCGACTGGCAGCCCAGATGTAGCCTTGTGCCGTAGAGGTCTCGTGTTGCTTGAACCATTTGACCACGACACCTGTCATACAGGGGTAGGAGCCCGCCTCACCGATACCGAACATGAAGCGGATGACCAACAACGATCCGAAGCCCCAGGCCAAGCCCGTTAAACCCGTAAAGATCGACCACCACAGCACGATGAGGGCCAGCACCAAGCGATAGCCTCGCTTATCGCCCCAGACGCCCAGCGGCACCTGCATCAGTCCATACGAAATCGTAAAGACCGACATGACCCATCCCCACTGAATGTCGTTCAGGTGCAGATCGGCGATGATATCCTTCGAGGCCATCGTGATGTTGATGCGATCCAGGAAGGTGATCACGCTGATCAAGACCAGCAGCAGGAGGGTTATATTGCGTTTTTTCATCCTTTTGACACGCGTTTAAGTGTTTCTCGTCGAAAGGTTAGATCAGCCCCTTCTCCTTCAGATAGGCCTTCAAGCCCTCGACACCCAGCAGCGGGCTCGAAAGGACGATCTTACCTGTCATCTCGGCCAACTTCTGCTCCATGGCAGCCATCGACCCTTGTGCCAGCACGATCACATCTACCTTGTCGGCCAGCGTCTTGGCCTCCTCCTCGATTAGGGCGTCGTGCGTTGCCTTATCGGCACCAAAGGCACCCTTGGCAAGCCCTTCGACCACCTCGATCTCGACATGAGCCTCCTCGGCCTTGTCCATGAGCAGCTGTACGGTCGGCTCCAAGGTTGTGGGCAGCGTAGCGATCACACCGATCTTCTTGCCGGCACGCACCGCCTTCTCGGCCATCGGGCCGTCGATGCGGAAGACCTTCACCGGTGCAATCAGATCGCCCATCTCGGCTACCTTGCCTACCGACGAGCAGCAGTTGAAGACCACGTCGGCACCCGAATCGGCCGCTGCGATGTAGTAGTTGATCAGGCGACGACGCACGGCCGGGGTCACGGCGTTGTTGGCAATGACCTCCTGGATGAGCGAATCATCGGCAATGTGGTTGAGTTTCACCTCGGGAAGATGCTCTGCAAAGAGCTTGGTCAGCGGCTCGACGAGCGCCATGGCCGTATGTACGGCAACGATACGAATCATAGTTTATCAGTTTTTAGGTTGTTTGGACAGGTTATAGTTGCTCAAAAATACAATAAATCTTTGAAAAAACACCTTTTTTGCCGAAAAAAAGAGGAGCACGAATCAGTCGCGCTCCTCTTTGTCCTGTTTAGGGGATTGGTGTCGAGTTACTCGTACACCAGTTCGAAATCATCGACCCACATCACACTCTTCGTGCTACCGGTGAAGTAGTCGCCCAGACGCGAGGCCGAGCAGACCACCACCAAGTGGGTCGGAATACGGTCGGTGGCTACGTAGTTGAGCGGGATCGTGAACTCGGTCCACGCCTCGACGCTCTTCTTGAGAGCCAACTCACCATAGGCAATTACCGCCTCACCATAGGGGTCGAAGGCCGTCTCCTCGATGTAGCGCGTGGCGATCTCGACGGGGCTATCCTCCGTACCACCATATTCGGCTGGATCCCAATCACCCAAGGCGATGTAGATCATACCCGTATCGGGTTCACCCTTGGTGATCGTCTCGCCGGCTGGCACACGCTGTATGCGGTCAATATCGCCACACGTGTATTTGAACCAACCGCGCAGCGCCACGGGGCGTGCCGTGAAGGGACGACCGAAGTGGACAATACCGTTCGTGCCGTCGTTCTTCACATATCGGCCGATGTAGAGGTTGCCGGCGGCAAATTTACCGACTCCAAAGACATTGGCATACTTCGATGCGAGGCGGGCCGCCAACTTACCCGACGATCCGGGACGGATGTCGGAGACTCCCTCGGTGAGGGTCTCATTGACGATGCTGGCACCGACGTTGCCCGATGCCCAATAAGGGGCAGCCCCCTCGGCATAGGGATAAACGATGTCATTGACCACGCACCAATCCTCGAAACCACCGCCCGGAAGCGAAATAATGGCCTCGGTCGTGCGGCTCTCGATGGGCGAGAGGTCGTTGTCGGCATAGGCGACGAACTCATAGGCCGTCTCGGGCTGCAAGCCGGTGACGCGGGTCGTGAAGGTGCCGCCCTGCTGGGTAGCCGTCGGAGCTTCGTTCCAAAGGGTTGCCCCCGCCTTGCGATAGCGGAACCCGACCTGTGCACCCTCCTGCGCCGCACCATAGAGGTGGGCGATCGTAGCCCAGGCGTCGGCCTGCGTGATGGTCACCTTCACGTCGGTCGGCTTGACATAGAGCTGCCAACGCTCCGTGGCACCATTCAGGGCCGGATATTGCAGATAGACATAGCGCACCGAACTGAAATCGGTCAGCTCCTCGATCGAGGGGCTCATCTCGGTCACCTCGGCCGGGCCCAGCTTGAGCGACGTGACGCGCATCTGGCTCAAATCGCGACCCTCGGCTACATAGACCGTTGCCGTGCGGCTTTCGGTGTCGATCTCCGTCGAGCCGATCTGTCCCGTCACGGTGAAGTAGCGTTCGATGGGCTGCTCGGCGCGAATCGTCCACACATAGTCCTGATAGCGAGAGAGGGTCACCTCTAACGGGGAGGAGAAGTTGAAGATGCCGGTCAGCGGAATCGACGGCACACCATTTTCGGAGATGGTAACCGAGGTCACCTCGACGGCCGTGATGTTGGTCGGCTCGTCGAGGTGTAGGGTTACGGTGCGCGTGAGCTGATCGATCGTCGAACGGAAACCGACCCCCTCATAGGTCAAGATCTCGATCTCCTCTACGGGGTAGGGGATGTCGTTCTCGATACACGAGGTGGGGGCCACCAAGCCGATCAACAGCAGTATGCGCAACAACTTTTGCATGGTCAATTTGTTAATATACCCAACGGAAATCATCAAGATACATGGTATTTGATGCACAGCCGTTCATGTCGTCACCATAGCGGCTCGTAGCGGCCGAGATGATGAGCGTGTAGTTCTTCGACGGCTTGGTCACCTTGTCGTAGAAGTAGATCGGAATCTCAACCTCACTGAGCGAAGAGGTCGTGGCGGGCGAGTTGGGATAGATCACGCCATAGCCGATCACCTTACCCGACGCCGATGCGTTAACACCGTTCTCGGGGCTCCAGACACCGCTCGGTGCACCGCTACCCGAGGTCACCTTGTGCTGCGTATCCCAGTCGATGATCACCACCTGAATCGAGGCCTCATCCTGTGCCCCCTTGGCGATATTCGAGCCATAGGTTGTGTGGGTGGCGTTGCCGATGTTGGCCCAATACTTCAGGCGAATGGCCGACGGGCGGGCCTGCCAGTTGTACCGCACACCAAACGAGACCGTACCGCTCATACCCGACATGTTGAACTGACCCGTAAAGAGGTTGCCGGCAGCCATCATGTTCAGTACGCCCGGATCGTTGGCCTGCAGCTTGGCGCAGTACGAACCTGCGTTGCCTGCATACGAGGCTTGCGTGCAAAGGGTCTTGGTGATGCTGTTGTTACCACTGCCCCAGAAGGTGGCTCCGGCACTGCTGGTCGAGAAACAGGTCAATCCGCTGTTCTCGAAGCCGGCATCGGGAATCATCTGCGAGGTCGAGGTGCTCATCGAGCCGCTATCCTTCGTCACACCATCAACGACCAGCTCACACTCGTAGCTGTTGTTGGCAAAGATGCTCTTGGCCGTGATCGGCGTATAGTAAGTGTGGCCCTTGACGTTGGTCTGTGCTGCACTCCAAGCAGCCTCGGAGGTCGCCGTGTAGTTCTTCTGACCATCGGAGGTAGCCGTCATTGTGTTCCACTCGGTGGTACCCACCTTGCGGAAGCGGATCTCCACCTGCGCAGCATCTTCGGCTACGAAGGCCTTGAACGAACCCGTATTGGCCCACAGATCAGCCTTGAAAGCCTCCATGATCAGGCCCGTCTTCTTGAACAGGAGCGTCTGGTCGTAAACGCCTTCCGAGTCGGTCATGCCGAACAGCAGTTTCTGCGTCGAACCCTTCAGCGTATCGAAGTAGTTGGCGTTGATCGAGAAGGTTACCTTCGTATCCGAGACCTTTGTGGCTGTCAGACCGGCAATGGCACCCTCGACAACGACTCCGTTCTCGAAGAAGTTTACACCACCTAACGAGAGGGCTACCAGGTTGTTGATCGACTCGCAAGCAAACGAAAGGGTGCTGCCTGCTTGGTAGATATTCTCACCCTCGGCCAGAATACCTGCACCCGAGATCTCGGGCTGCGGCTTGAAGTTGAAGTCATCCTCGATCGGATCCACCGTATCGTCGATCATGACCGTGATACCGGCATAGCCATCCGGCGTGCGCGAATAGTGGAAATTGACCGAATAGCCCTTACCCGGCTCGACGTTGGCAATCGTACCCACCTGTGCTACGGCACCATCGGTCGCATGCTCGGCCTCGAAGCTCCATACGAGGGTCGTGACACCCTCGGGCATCAGGAAATAGCCCGTACCCGTACCGTCGAAGTTGAGCGTCGGGGCTTTCGTCTCGTTGATAGCACTCTTAAGCTCGGCCACCGACGTAGCGGTGGTGGTCAGGGCACTCATCGAAATCTTTACATTGCTCAAGAAGCGGTTCTCGTACTTCTGACGACCCGACTCATCGACCTCGGTATCCTGTGTGTCGAAGATCACCTGCGATTTGACGTTGATCGTCGGGCAGGTTACGGCAATCGACGACTGGGTGTGTGCTGCCACCGAGAAGGGCTTCTCGCCCAGGTAGCATAGCATCTCCTTGCGGGTCGTGGCGTCTGAAGGCTCTTTGAAAGCCACATTGGCCGGATCACCACCCTCGACCTTGACCGAGTAATTTCCGGCTACCAGATAGAGCAGGTCGGGAATCTCCTCGAACGAGGTGTAGCGACGAATCAGCTCACCATCTTGGCGATAGATGCGCACTTTAACGGCGGCCGGTGTAAAGTCGCTCTGATTGACTGCGCGCGATTCGGCCGACATCGTGATGTCGAAGCTTACCGCACCCTCAATCCCCTCCGAGAGGGGCTCCTTGTCGCAGGAGGCGGCCATGAAGGCCACTCCTGCCAAGAATATATAGCTAAATAACTTTTTCATCTCTTACTCGCTTATTCGATGTGGAACTTAACCTCTTTCACCGTCTTGCCACCGGCATCCTCTACCGTCAGCGTAAAGATGGCATCGCCCTTCTCGCCACCGTAGAGAGCCCACAACATACCCGTGAACTCGGTGATCTTGAAGGTGAGGGCCTTCTGCATGTAGAGCGGGCTCACCTTCCCCTCCTTGCGGGTACCCGGCGTGCCGTCATCGGCATCGGGGTAGTAGATGCGATAGTTGTCGTCGGCAAAGGCATCTGCGCGATCACCCGACTCGGTGGGCAGGAAGCCCAAGCTGCGCAAACCGCTCTCCATCTGAGCACTTTCGGGCTCCAGCAGATTCATGTGCTGGGCCAGACCGAAGTTGGCCAGCTCCTCGGGGGTCAGCTTCTCAGCGTTGATATCGACATACATGCCCGTAACACCCGTCTCGCTCGTGATGTCAATGGCTGCATCGTAGTTCTCGAAGCTGGTCAGCGAGTGCCACTGATCGATCACATCCACGCCATTCTTCATCCAAACGACCGTCGGACCATTGCCCGTCGAACCGGCCGATACGGTGATGATCACATCGGTGTGCTTCATGCGGTTCTGGCTGTCGATCGTGTAGACGCTTGCCGTATGCGTGCCGCTATACTTGTAGAGGGCATCCATACCGGCAGCCTTGAGCGTGATGGTCGTGCCATCGGCGGCTGTGGTGGCATAGTCCGTAGCGGCATTGGTCGGGAAGAGGTCGATGCGACCCTCGGCGAAGCCCTTCTCGGCCATAGCCGACAGTAGCGAAGCGTTGGTCGAGGTAAATACGGTGTAGATCGATGCAACCGAGCTTCCATCCTTCGGCATGATGTTGAGCTTGAGTGTCGAGGTCCACATCTCGGCATCGGCATCGTAGATTGACTCGTTGATAGCGAAGTTCAGACCCTCCTGACCGTTGATCGTCACGTCCGGAGCAGCCGGATTCTCCTCCTCATCGTCGGGAATCGACTCCTCGATGTTGAGCGACTCGTAGAGCGTTACTACATCGACAACAATCTCCTCGTCGAAGGCATAGCTCTCGATCACGAACTCGAACTTCACATCACCGGTCGTGTTGTGGTCGATGTCGATCGAGATCTTGCGCCATTGGGCCGCGCGTACGTTGGTGACGGTCTTTACCATGCGCACCTCTTTCCACTTCGACTCGTCGGCACGACCCTCAATCACGTCGATCGGGTCGCCCGTGTAGTAGTCACCCGAGAGGGCAATCGTCATCGTGTTACCCGAAGCGTTGTTCGGCCCTACGACATCAGCAAAATAGACCAGCGGAGCCTCGTGTGTCGAGTTGGCCTCAAAGTCATACTCGTTGGTCACCGATGCCGAACCCACCTTCACGTTGGTCTTCAGACGCTTCTCCGAGGTGGCTTCATAAGGCTTGAAGACAGCCTTCAGATCGGCCGAAAGCTCTACCGTGGTCAAGATGTTGGCTAGGCGGCAAGTGACGGTCGTCGAGGTGGTCTGCTTCGTGACAACCTCGATATCCTCCGATTGACCGGCATAGTAGGGAGCGTTGGCTGCTACGCCCGTAGCCGGCGTCTTGGCCTGCGATTGGTAGGCATAGACTACATAGGTACCCGGCTCTAGACCGATCGTCTGACCCTTCAGCTCGGTATAGTTGCCCGACCAGGCTGCTGCGCCGGTCATCTTGTGGATCACCTCGATGTAGAACGAACCATCCGCCTCGCTGGTTGCGCGCGAAATGTTCTTCTCGGGGCTGATGATTGTGTTCTCCGTGTCACCATTGACGAGCAGGCTGCCGATTTGTAGGTAGCCCTTCTCGCTGTCGGTTTCGTGCTCGGGCGTGGAGAGTTTGTCCATCCCGCAGGCCGTTACCGCGGCTGCTATGGCAACCAGGAACAGGCTCTTGATGTATTGTTTCATAGCTTTCAACTATTTTTATTATTTGCGCATGTTGGTTATTTGCCCTCGCCGTTCAACTCGACATCCACGGCAGGCACCTCGGTAAAGGTGTCGTCGAAGGCAATTTGCAAGGCACCACTACCGGCCGTCGAGTGATCGACGCGGATCGTGTAGCAGCTCTCGGCTGCGATGGCGCCAGCTCCGATCGTCGTCTTGGGGAACTCGACCTCGACGCCATTCTGGGCCTTTACAGCCTTGCCGCTCAAGGCAAGCTGCTGACCCGGCTTGACGAAGATCAACTCACCCGGAGCGGTCGTCGTGGGGTTGAACGTAAAGCTGTTCGAGGCGGTGTGGATCGTCAGCTCGATGCCCGTGTAGTAGGCGAGCATCCACTCGGTCACCTCGACCACAAAGCAGCTATTGGCCAGTTTGGCCGAAAGGGCTACCGTGGTCGTCTTGTTGGCGGCAATCGTAAAGGCTGCAGCACCCCCTTTGAAGCAGGGCTTGGCAGCACCTTCAGCCTCCATGTCACCATAACTGATCGCAGCCGTGTAGCTGTTCTGGTAGGCGTGAATCGTCGTGTTGTAGATTCCGGCCTCCAACTCGGGAGCCTCGGTGTTGTAATCGGCTACGGTTGCCCATGTGCGGGGGCCATAGCTCTTCTCGATCGGCGAGCCGTTCTCGCCCTCCTCGGTGTAGGTGCCGCTGAGTGTTAGCTGCATAGCCTCACCTGCAGGAATCAGCTCTGCGGGGAGCTGATAGCCCTCCGTGGCACGTGTCGTCACGTCGGCAACGAAGGCCTCGGTCGAGCAATCAAATGTCACTTTTCCCTCGCCGCGGAGCGGCGTTGCAGCCTCATCATCCGAGCTGCATGCTGTCGTCGCCAGGGCCACGGCCAGCAGTGGGAGCATCCATCGTTTCATGATCATCTGTTTTAGAAATGTTGTTATTGTTTTTAATTCGTTCGTTGCTTAATTGGTGTGGTTCGGGAAGTAGGACCTATAGTTGAGTCCGGTGTGCTTGGTCGATGAGCCAACCGAGACCTTGATATTGTCGATATACATCCATGTGTTGGCGTTGCTGTTAGCTACTGATCCCGTGGTGCTTACCTCCCACGACAGACGGTGGGATGAGGTGCACCCACTGAGCGAATAGCTCATCGTCTTGTTGATCACCGTGTAGCTACCCGATGTATCCGAAACGTCGATCTTCGTAGCACCGGAAATCGCCCATTTGTTGGTCGAACTACCGTTATTGACACCGTTGATCACGCCGCTGGTGGTTGTGTAACCGCATGCGGCATCGGGTTTCATGTTGTTGGATTTGTTGCGACCGGCACTGTAATTAAAGGTTGTTGTTACGGTGGTCGAGGAGTGGATATTCAGGGCTTTGGAGTCCATGCGGCCTGCACGACGATAACCAACCCACAGCACATTGTCCCAACGGCCACAGATGCGGGCAGCGACGCCTCCCTCGATACCGAACGAAGCTCCCGACCAACCGGGGAGGTTGTTACCGCTCAGATCTACACCCGGGTAGGTGTCGTGAATGCCATTCGTATCGTTGCCATTGTTGTCGTTACTGCTGATGGTCGTTGCTCCCGAGAAGTCCTCAAAGAAGAGGTAGGGCAGGGCATAATAGGTCGGTTGTGCCGAACTTAAGGTCGGCAGCGTCGTCGTGTAGGTGATGGCTCTCACATCGGCATGTGCCGAGGCGAAAGCTAGCTGCATCTGCTCACCCGACAGGTTGTTGTTGTATTGATAGTCTGCCGTATCGAGGGCGTAGAACTTCACCTTGAAGGTGCCGTTTGTCGAGGCGATCTGGTCTGTGGTTCCGGCTACCGGCTTCAGATTAGCGGGCCATGCTTTGACATACATCAGCGTAGCCGCCTCTCCCAAAAAATTGGGATAACTCTCCGTGTCGGGGCAGGTGAAGCTCATCTCGATATAGGCTGTCTCGTCTGCTTGGGGAATGGTTAGCGCAATGGGTGTAATGCGTTGTGCAACAAAGGTCTTATCGATCGATGCTGCGATCTCCTGCGAAGGTACACCGGCCGATCCGTAGGCACGAAAACGCAGATCGCCCGTCAGGGTGCCCGGCTTAATATGGAGCCAGATGTAGTCCGAGCCGGCATCGACCGTCCCGTTGTCGGGCAACTCGACCGTGATTTTGTTCGTCAGGTTGCTCCACGTGGCCGTACCGATGGGATCTTTCACATCGAAGGTAACCGTGCCGACGACCTCCTGCGGGAAGATCACATCGAGTCGTTTGATGGGTTGCCCAAGCAGATTTTTCCCTTCAGGAATGCGGATGCGCACCAGGTGGAAGAGGTGTGCAAAGTGCAACTCCGGCTCCTGCCAACCGATCTCGGTTTGGGTTGTGGAGCGCGGCAATAGGGCGTTGCCTGTAGTTGTAGCCGTCATGACATCGAGTGCCGGGTCGTAGGTGCCACGTTGCACGGCGGGCAGGGTGTAGCTCACCGTTGTTCCCGTTCGGGTCTCCGGGGTGGGATAGACGGCATGGTAGGTGTAGGTGCCTTCGGCCATTGCGCCTACGGTTGCCATGAAGTCTGCTGACTCGTAGGTGGCGTTGTAGGTGCCGAGCGTAAAGGTTGTTCCCTCAAAGGCGTAGGTGCCGGTCGAGGCCGATTCGGCCCAAGCGAGTAGTTGGTCACCCACCGACCAGCGAATGGCCTGCGTCGAACCGTCGCTTTCGCCCAATTCGGTACGCGAGAGCGATCCGTGTGAGGCGCGAAGTACGACGTCGTGGGTGGTGTTTGGGGTTAGGGGAGTCTCCTCCAAATCAGAGGTGTTGCAGGCGATCAATCCCATCGTTGCAACGGCCATCAGGCAACTCCATATTTGTCTCCTTATATTCATATGCACATTTTCTCACATGCAAAAATAGTTTCAACGTTTCGCTATAAGAAATAAATTCAATCGGTATTCTGTTTTTCCCCATGAATGGTTGTTTTTTCATCATAAAACGGGTAATTTAGACTAAAAGAGCTGATTTGGCTATTGATGATGAAAAACAGATGGTTCGTTGAATTTTTTCGCTATGGTCATATCTTTTCCCTATATTTGCAACGCTTTATTGTGCAGTATGATGAGATTTTATAAACTATATTTGGCGGTCGTGTTGCTGTTTGGGGCTCTTTGGTGTGCTCCTGCCGTGCAAGCGCAGAGCCTTGACGGGAGAAGTCTCGACTCCTTGAGTGTGGCAGAACGCATCTCGCAACGAGGTGTGACCGACCTGAAGAATGTCTTTGTTCCACGCGGACAGTGGATTTTGGGTGCTTCGGCCTCTTTCTCGACCCACAAGAACGACAATTACACCTTTGCCATCATCGAGGATATCCAATCCGAGGGTTACAACGTGCGTGTCAGCCCCATGGTGGCCTATGCCTTGCGCGATAACATGGCGATCGGTGTACGCGCTGTCTATTCGCGCACGAATCAGACGATCGACAATGCCGATCTAAAGTTTGGTGACGATGAGACCGGGACGGAGATCTTTGTCGATGCCTTCAAGACGGTTCGTCATACCTACACCGTTTCGGCTATTTGGCGACACTACATTCCGCTGGGGCAGAGCAAGCGTTTTGCGATCTTCAACGAGATTTCGCTCGGAGCCGGAGGTACGCAGTCGATCTACGCAGCCGATCAACCCGTGCGTGGTACGTACGAGAAGGGTTATACGCTTGCGCTGGGTGTTTCACCCGGCTTGATTGCCTTTGCCACGAACGACGTGGCCATCGAGGTCAATGTGGGTGTGATGGGTCTCAACTATACCGATGTCGAGCAGGTGCACAACCAGGTCGAGACGGGCCATCGGCGTAACAGTAGTATGAATTTCAAGGTTAATCTGCTCTCGATTGGCCTGGGTGTATCCTTTTATTTGTAACCGGTTATGATGCGAAAACTTCTCCTTTTCAGCCTCTTGCTCGCTACGCTGGGTACACTCTCGGCACAAGAGCAAACCCGCTTCCTGCCCCAATCACGACGCATCGACCGCGGCATCAATACGCCCGGCTCGGTCTTTGGCTACCGCGGTGAGTCGATGATGGGTGTGACGGCCTCGTATGGTACGATCTCGGCCGAGGATGCCGATATTCTGGTCTATCTGGCCGATATCAATCTGGACGGTGCGATGACCACCATCAAACCCTATTATGGTTACTTTTACCGCGATAACCGCCTGATCGGTATCCGCCTTGGCTATCAATATGTCGATGGTGATTTGGGTAATCTGGATCTCGATTTGGGTGAACAGAATGATATTGAGCTGAACATCAGCGGCATGGAGCTGTCCAACAGCAGCTATTCGGTGGGCATTTTCCACCGAGCCTACGTCGCACTCGATCGTCGCGGTCAGTTTGGCATCTTTGCCGAAGTCGAGGCCTCGGCCCTCTTTGGTCAGAGCGAGTTTGTCAATCAGACGGGCGAGACGGCCCGCTATACGAAGAGCGATAACATGCGTTTCAAACTCGGATTCAATCCCGGTGTTGCCGTCTATGTCTTCCCGTCGGTCTGCGCAACCGTTTCGATCGGCTTGGGTGGTCTGCAATACAGCATGGTCGATCAGTTCGATGAACTGGGTAATAAGGTCGGTACGCGCCGAGCTGCCAAGATGCAGTTCAAACTCAACTTGGCCAATATCAACTTCGGTGTCAATTTCCACCTTTGGAATAAGAAGAAGATGGCTGCACGCTAAACGCGATTCTGTTCTACGATTTCAAACGAAAAGGGGCTGTCACAACTTGTTTGTTGGACAGCCCCTTTTCGTTTCTTGTTGTTGGGAAAGATTACTCCTCAATGCCGCGCACACGCTTTTCCCATGCCCAGGCCGAACGCAACGTGTCGTCCAGATTGCGCGTAGCATGCCAGCCTAGCTCCTCGTTGGCGCGGGTCGGGTCGGCCCAAATGGCGACAATGTCACCGGCTCGGCGATCGGCAATCTTATAGTTGAGCTTCAGTGAGTTGGCCTCCTCAAAGCGATGTACCAGCTCCAATACCGAAACGCCGTTGCCCGTTCCGACATTGAAAATTTCGTAATTCTCCTTATTCTTGCCCTCGATCAGACGAGCGATAGCCACCACGTGGGCGCGCGCCAGATCGACTACATCAATATAGTCACGGATGTTCGATCCGTCAGGGGTGGGGTAGTCGTTACCAAAGACCGACAGACACTCACGGATGCCGGCTGCCGTCTGCGTGATGTAGGGCACCAGGTTCTGCGGCACACCGCGCGGAAGCTCACCGATCAGGGCCGAGGGGTGGGCTCCGATGGGGTTGAAATAGCGCAAGGCGATGCCTCGCAGGTCACCATACGCGGCTACCGAGTCACGCAGGATATCCTCGCACATGGTCTTCGTGTTGCCATAGGGCGAGGTAGCCGGTTTGCGGGGGGTAAGCTCCGTGACGGGCTGTTTGTCGGGCTCACCATAGACCGTACACGACGACGAGAAGAGTATGTTGTGACGGCCGTAGCGACGCATCAACTCGATGATGTTCATCAGCGAGGTGAGGTTGTTGCGGTAGTATTCGAGGGGTTTCTGCACCGACTCGCCTACCGCTTTGAAGGCAGCAAAATGGATCACCGAATCGAACGTGTAACGCTCAAAAAGCTCTGTGGCTAACCGCTCACGGTCGCAGCAGTCGATCTCGACAAAGGGGACATCGACTCCCGTAATTTTGCGTACACCCTCGACGGCGCGCAGGTCGCTGTTCGACAAATTGTCGGCAATGACCACGTCGTAGCCCGCCTCGATCAACTCTACGGCGGTGTGCGAACCGATGTATCCGGCACCTCCGCTCACCAATACACAATGCTTACTCATATGAATTTGATAGTTGAAAATCACTATTATTTCTCACAAAGATAGTGCTTTTTCAAAAAAATGTCGTAATTTTGCTAATAAATTGACACCTTAAAACGATAAAATCAACTAAAAACGCAACGATATGTACGAAAAAATGCAAGCACACCTTCAGCAGGAGCTGGATCAGATTAAGGCGGCAGGCCTTTACAAAACCGAACGTGTGATCGAATCGCCTCAGCGTGCCGAGATCGAGGTTGCAGGTCGCAATGTGCTGAATTTCTGCGCGAATAACTATCTTGGCTTATCGAACAATCCGCGACTGATTGAGGCTGCTAAGCGCGCTATGGACGATCGTGGTTACGGAATGTCATCGGTGCGTTTTATTTGTGGCTGCCAGGATCTGCACAAGGAGCTGGAGAAGGCTATTTCGGACTACTTCGGTACCGAGGATACGATTCTTTATGCGGCGTGCTTCGATGCTAACGGGGGTGTCTTCGAGCCGCTCTTCACCGAGGAGGATGCCATCATTTCGGATAGCTTGAACCACGCCTCGATCATCGACGGTGTGCGTCTCTGCAAGGCCGTTCGCTACCGCTATGCCAATGCCGACATGGCCGATCTAGAGGAGTGCCTGAAGAAGGCTCAGGCGCAGCGTTTCCGCATTATCTGCACGGACGGTGTTTTCTCGATGGATGGCAACGCCGCACCGCTCGATCAGATTGTCGCCCTGGCCGAGAAATACGACGCCATGGTGATGGTCGATGAGTGCCACTCGGCTGGTGTGCTGGGTGCTACGGGTCGCGGTATCACCGAATTGTACAACCTGCGTGGTAAGGTCGAGATTTTGACCGGTACGCTCGGCAAGGCTTTTGGTGGTGCTGTGGGTGGCTTCACGACGGGTCGTAAGGAGATCATCGACCTGCTACGTCAGCGTTCGCGTCCCTATCTGTTCTCTAACTCGCTGCCTCCTGCCGTGGTGGGCGCCGGTATCGAGCTCTTCAAGATGTTGGGCGAGAGCAATGAATTGCATGATCGTTTGGTGGCTAACGTCGAGCACTTCCGCACGAAGATGATGGCTGCCGGTTTCGATATCAAACCCACGCAGTCGGCTATCTGCGCCGTGATGCTCTACGATGCCAAACTCTCACAGGAGTTTGCTGCCAAATTGCAGCAGGAGGGTGTCTTCGTGACAGGCTTCTACTATCCGGTTGTTCCAAAGGGTCAGGCCCGTATCCGAGTGCAGGTTTCGGCCGGCCATACGACCGAGCAACTCGACCGTTGCGTAGCTGCTTTTGTGAAAGTCGGTAAGGAACTGAATGTGTTGAAATAACCTCCAAAACAAGAACCTATGAAAGCCAATCTCGATGCCATTGATCGTAAGATCTTGAAACTTTTAGTGAACAACGCCCGCATGCCCTATCTCGAAATCGCACGTGAGTGTGGCATTTCGGGTGCGGCTATTCATCAGCGCATCCATAAACTGACCGAGTCGGGGGTGATTCGCGGCAGCTATCTGGAGGTCAATCCGCGCGCATTGGGCTTTGATGTGTGTGCCCATATCAACATCACACTCAAGGACCCGAAACTCATGGAGAAGACGGTCGAGGAATTGCAATTGATCCCTGAGATTGTCGAGGCACACTTTATCTCGGGTAAGGGGTCGATTCAAGTCAAACTCTATTGTTTGGACAATGAGCACCTGATGCATACGGTCTATGACCGAGTGTTAAGCCTGCAGGGGGTGGCTACGACCGAGACGACCATTTCGCTGCGCGAGGTATTCCGCCGCCCGATCGATTTGAATTTCTTGGAGGTGTAGTATTTCTCAAGAGAAAATCAAAAGCGGCTGTCTAACGAGATGTTAGACAGCCGCTTTTTTCGATCGCGCCGGATGCACTACCGCGAAGCGACGAGCGATGAGGGGGTTACACCTTCTGAATTTTTGGCCCAGTCGCCTCGGGCCCGCAAAACCTGCTCGACAATATCGCGCACGGCACCCTGCCCACCGTCAAATTCCGAGACGTAGCGCGACACCTCGATCACCTCGGAGGCCGAGTTGGCTGGGCAGACCGGCATACCCACCTCGCGCATGCACTCCAGATCGGGAATGTCATCGCCCATGTAGAGCACCTGCTCGGGCTTGAGGTCGTATTTGGCCATATAGGCGCGCAGCGTGCTGATCTTATCCATGCAGTCGATGTAATAATCCTTTACACCGAGCATCTTTAGACGCCGTTCGAGAATCGCGCCATAGCCTCCTGTGATGATGCAGATCCGATAGCCGTGGCGAATGGCATAGGCCAGCGCGTAGCCATCTTTGCAGTTGTAGCAACGGATAAAATCCCCTTCGGCGGTGGGGATGATGCGTCCATCGGTCATGACGCCATCCACATCGAAGACCATCGCTTCGATCTGTGCTATATCTTCTTTGAAGTTTCCCATATTGTTTGACTAATTAGTTCGTAGATAGTGCGTTGCCGATCGTCTCGGATCAGCTGGAGATGTTTCTGCTGCGTGGCCAGATCGCCACGTCGTGCCGGCCCAGTCTGTACGGTGCGGGGTGAGGGGGCCACAAGAACCTTTTCGGCCGTCTCGCGGATCAGCGGTTTGAGTACCTCGAACGGCAGATCAACCTGCTGCAGGATCTCCTCGGCCATGCCGTACATGGCATTGGAGAAGTTGTTGCAAAAGACTCCGGCCAGATGGATGTGCGCGCGCCGCTCCGAATTGGCATAGTAGATGTGCTCCGACAAGCAGGCAGCAAAGGCCTCCAGCGTCGGCATCAGCCCTGCATCGGCCGTCTCTAAAAAGAGGGGAACGGCCCGGAAATCGACCTTGCGGCCGGCCGAGAAACCCTGGAAGGGGTAGAGGATAGCACGACGCGGAAAGCGGCGCAGGGCTTCGATCGAGACCGCTCCGGCTGTGTGGGCTACGACGGCATGGAGTGGGATGGGCAAGCTCTCGGCCAACGGCTCGACAGCGCGATCGCTGACGGCAAAGAGGTAGATGTCAGCCTCGGCCAACGCTTCGGGATGATTACACCACGTGGTATGAGCCATGGCGGCCACCGTGCGACCGCGCTCCTCGTTGCGGGCGTAGAGTTGTACCAATTCCAATTCGGGCACGGCAGCAATGGCTCCGGCCAATGATTCGGCTACATTGCCACTGCCGATCACAACAACACGTTTGAGCATCATATCAGATCAATGAGTCGTCGGTTTTCTTTCGAGTGAAGGGCCTCACCGGTGAGGCGGTTGAGCACCTCTTCGACATGTTCAATATCGGCCGAGGGGGTAAATTCGAGTCGCTTGTCACCGTGTTGCTCTACGGCTTGCAGTAGCCCATAGACGGTCATCTGTGTGATGTCGTAGGCCGGTGCGTAGGATGTTTCGCGCTCGTCGTCGCTCTTGTGCACCTCGATGAGTTGTCCGGCGCAAGTGAGCTGGAAGAGCACATCGTTTACGACGCGGGTGGGCAGGTTGAGCTTTTCGCGCAATTCATCGACCGGAATAGCCCCGCCTCGATCGCGGAAATTGCGTACGATCAGTAGCATCGTGGCCAGCATCACCTGGCGTCGTTGGTCGTAGCTGATGTGACGCCACTCCTGCTCCTCGCCAAAGCGGGCGATGTTTTGGTAGGTGAAGGAGAGCTCCCCACCGATGAGTAGGATCTCCCACGAGATCTGAATCCAAATGAGGAACAGCGGCAGGGCGGCAAACGAGCCGTAGATGGCATTGTAGGAGGTCATAGCCTTTTGGGCATAGACATATCCCCATTGAAAGAGCAGGAAGATCGTACCGGCGGCAATACCGGCTGTCAGGGCACTGCGCAGCTTCACCTTGGCATTGGGGATGATTAGGTAGAGGAGTGTGAACATGATCCAGATAAAGATCATCGACATGAACTTCGAGAGCATTAGGAAGTACCAAGTATTCTCGCCGAGTAACTCCTTGGTGTAGCGACCGACCGAGTTGGCCACGACCCACAAGATCGGAACGATGAGGGTTACGGCCAGATAATCGCCCCATTGGCGGGCGATGCTGCGGGTCGATTTGACCTCCCAGATGTTGTTGAAGGCACTTTCGATCGAGCTGAATACCTGAATGATACTCCAAAAGAGCATCACCAAGGCCACGGTGGCGACCAAGCCACCCTGCGTACGAGCCAACGCATTATCGACGAACGAGAAGAGGTAGTCGAGCACCTCGGCCTGTTGGGGGAAGAGTTCGTAGAGCGAGGTTTGCAGTCGCTCTGAGAAGCCGAAGCCCTTGACCACAGCAAAGATGACGGCTACGACCGGCACGATGGACATGACCGTGTAGTAGGTTAGGGCAGCACTGCGCACCAACGTGCCGTGGCTCATCAATCCGCGCACCATGAAATAGATCAGTTTGTAGAACCTCACCAGCAGGCGGGTGGCCGGATTGCGCCACTCGGTATCCTTCCGACGGAAGATCGTATCGGTGAAAAAGGTGTACAGTTCGTTGATTTTCATAGGTTTCTCGTTTGGCGAATATGCAAAGCTACTTATTTTAGACGGATTGTCCAATACTCCTCTCCGATTTTTGTGAAGGCAAGGCGTATTTCTCCACCCGGTTTGACCGAGAGGCGCTGGCGAAGCTCCTCGACGCCTATCGGGAAGTCGCGTTTGAGCAACTCGGCGCGATGTCCTTTGAGGGTACGTTTGAGCAGCTTGGGGTTGAACTTCTCGATAGCCTCGATGGCCTCGATGCGTCCTAGTACGCCTTCGGGGCGGATGGTTGCAAATCCATAGCCATTCTCGCTCCAGCAGTCAGCCTTTCCGGCCAGATGCTCGCGCACAAGGCGGCTCTTTTGCAGGGCCACATCGGGAATGATCAACCATTGGTAGCCGTGTGGATCGAAGGCCGGTGGTTGAGGTGTTAATGGGGCTTGTTGCCCACTATAGGAGCCCCGTCCGAGTGCTGTGGCGGTGATCGACGGACCTCGCCCGTCGTCGTAGATCAACACCTCTTTACACTCATCATCGAGCGAGAGCACCTCCACGCGGCTACGCGGGAAGTAGCGTAACGCCTCCTCGACATCGAACAGTGGCGAATTTTTGATGGCAAGTGCATCGGCCAACTCTCGCAGTCGGGGGTAGAGGGCAACGATGTTGGGCGAACAATCCTCTAACCGCACCAATTTGCGCCCCTCGGCCGAGCGACGATCGGGGTCGGCATAGATCCAATCGAAGTGGTCACCGCAGTGGGCGATATACTCCTCGGCCGAGGTGTGCACGACCTCGACATTGGTGATTCCGAGCCGTTGGAGATTGATGCGGGCCACTTCGACCAACGCCTCGTTGCGTTCGAGGGTCACCACCCGTCGAAACCGTCGGCTCAAGGCCACGGCATCGACACCCAAACCGCAGGTTAGATCGAGCACGGTATCCCCTTCGATGGGTTTGTAGGCGGCGGTCTGTTCGCTAGAGGCCTGCTCGAAGGCGCGGGGCGGCAGGATGCAGCAAGCTTGGGTGTAGCTTGGCAGCTTGTGCTGAGCGCGTTGCAGATATTTGATCTGTGTGGCGACCAGACGCGCTTCGGGCACCTGCCGATCGAGCGCGACCTGCAATGGGTCGCGGGCGAGGTTGGCCCGAATGGCTTGTTGTACCTCCGGACGGCATAAGATGGTTATCTCCTCACGGCTAATCATGTGACAAAGATAGCCCTTTTTTGCGAACTACGGACCACCCGATGAGGGTAAGTAGTCCCATTAGTAGATAAATTATCACCATTGCTGTGGTCGAGAGTGTTACCTCAAGATGTCCCCCTTCAAGTGAGGTGGCTGCCACAGCAATTTGGTTGAGCCATTCACCCAGCATATTGCCGAGTGGTGCCAAGTATTCGCGCAATGGTGGGATGAGCAGCAACAAGAGGCCGATGGCGACAATGCCCATACCAAGCAGCACGACAAAGGGGCTGATTAGAATGCCCACAGGGGAGATGATCCCGAAGGTGTGGGCTATCAGTGGGGCGGTGGCAATTGAGGCTGTAAGGGCGATAGCGTATCCCTGTGAGAGGTAGTTGACGAATCGATTTCCTAGGCGAATTTGTCGTCCGAGGGGAATACCCCAAGCTAAGATGGCCGCTACGGCCAGAAACGAGAGTTGAAAACCGATATCAACGATCCAACGAGGCTCCCAGACTAACATACCCACGGCTGCTGTGGCCCAAGTATTGAGAGATTGGTGGGCGGATGTGCTGTTGAGACTCCATTGCAGGAGCGTACACATCACCGCCGCACGTACGGCGCTGGGCGGAAATCCAGCGCCGGCTACAAAGAGCCAAAGTGCGATGATGGTCAGCATGTTGCGCAGATGACCTCCATAGCGCAACATGGGCATCCAATAAAGGAGTAGATTGAGGAGCATGAATACCATGCCAGTATGCAAGCCTGAAATTGCCAACAGATGGGACATGCCACTTTGGGAGTAGCTGTTGCGAAGGTCTCGCGAGAGATCGCTTCGATCACCTACGGTCATGGCGCGTACGACGGCCAATCCGGCTCGATGGCTTTCGGGTAGTTGTGCAAGGGTAGCGGCGGCGCGTTGGTGGAGTGTGTGCTTATCGGTTGTTTCGCGCGAGAGGATGTTGCGCTCATTTAGATAACATCGCCCGATAACTCCACGGGAATGCATCAGCCGACGATAGGAGGGAGATCCTCCGCGCAAGGGGTAGATGCGCCCCTCGAAGCAGATCTCCTCGCCCGGAGCGAGTTGGGTCAGGCTGTCCGCACGCAACAGAAGGCCTCCTTGCGCCGCATGCCACACGCCTGTTTGGGGGTCACGCCAAGCCGTAAGAGATCCTTCTCCGTCGCCAAAGCCTTTTCGTAGGGCAACCGGAGTCTCCACTCGAATCCGAAACGAGGCCCGTTGTCCGATGGGCAGCTCTGCCGGCACTTCTCGCAGAGCTACGTTCAGCACACCGGCCACCACGAGTAGACAAAAGGTGTAGATAGCCCGTCTTGTGATTAGCGTAGCTATACCACAAAATAGGAGTAAGGCCCCTAGATAGCCGATTGGCAGCGTATAGTGCATGGCTAGCACAATGCCGCATGCAAAGGGAAGTAAGACCCGGAGCATGGGCAGCCCCTGCAACCGTTGCGCGAGTTGGGCGCGCGAGAATTTATAAGCGGGTTTGTCGTTGTTCATATCAAGGGACCGGATCATATCCGCTACCACCCCAGGGGTGGCAACGAGCCAATCGGCGCAATGTGAGCCATAAGCCCTTCAGCGGGCCATGTTTGCGCAGGGCCTCGATGGCATATTGTGAACAGGTGGGGGTAAACCGACAGGTTGGCGGCGTAAAGGGAGAGATGCAGTGGCGATAGAACTGCACCAACAGGATCAGCGGTAACGAGAAGAGCCATTTACAACCGCGTAGCAATCTGCTCCAGAATCCGTCGGACGGCATGGGCTATCTTTTTATAGGGTACCACTTCGGAGGTCGAATAGATCAGGGCCAGATCGAGATTGTGCTCCTTCAGATGGAGCGAGAGAGTTTGTTTTTGTAGGCGGTAGGCCTCTTTTGTGCGACGACGCACCAAATTGCGACGGTTGGCTCGCTTGTGGTAACGCTTCGGAACCGAAAAGAGAACCTCGACCGAGGGGGCTGTGTCGGCCTCGGCATACCACATGTAGCGTAGCGGAAAGACAAAACCACTCTCCCCCTCGGCAAAGAGCCGACGGATGGCACCGAGCGAACGCAGTCGCTCCTCGCGCTTGAGTGAGTAGTCTGCCATGGCAGTGCCCGAAATAGGGGTTGTTCGTTCTTTATTTGGTCGCAGTAGTCGTACGACGCGTGCGGGTCTTCTTGGCCAGCTTGTGCTGCTGGGTGCGGATAAATTCCTCGTTGCTGTTGTCCGTGGCGGGTTGTACCGGCTCGATCGGCTCGCCTTTAGCTACCTTCTGCAGGTAGAGATCGACCGCCTTGGCCATCGAAGGGACTGTCGGCGTCGGCGCATTGGCCAGCACCGTAAGACCGGCTTCCACAGCGGCACGCAACGTGCCGGCCCCGAAGACGGCAATCGGCGGGAGCTGCTCGGTGCCGAACTGCTCGACCAGCGCTTTGATGTCCGAAGGTGAGTAGAGGGCGACGAGCGAGTAGTCTGCCAAGTTGATGTTGGACAGATCGGCCGACACCGTACGCGAGAAGATTACCGGATCAACGGCCAATTTGAGTGTCTTGAGCGTCTCGGGCAACTCGGGTTTGTGCGGCTCGGAGAGGGCCAGCAGGAAACGCTCCTCCTTGTGCTTGACGATCTGCTCGACGAGCGAGTTGAACGATCCATCGGCAAACGAGATCTTGCGCTTGCGATAGATGATATATTTCTGGAGGTAGAGGGCAACCGCCTCGGTTTGGCAGATATACTTCATCGACTCGGGAACGGTAATACGGGCTTCCTCACAGATGTGGAAGAAGCTATCGACGGTCGAACGCGAGGTGAAGATGACGGCCGTATGGTCGAGAATCTCAATGCGCTGGGCGCGGAACTCTTTCAGGGTTACACCGACAACACGAATGAAGGGCTTGTAAACCACCTCAATGTGGTGCTTCTGTACTAATTCGTAAAAGGGAGATTTTTCGAGAATGGCCGGTTGCGGCTGCGATACCAGAATCTTATTCACTTGCTCGGTTTTAGTTACTACTTGGGTTTACGTGCCGAAACCGGGTTGTTCCTAATTTTTCAGGTGACAAAAACCCTACCAGCCATCTCTTACTGACGCAATGCCAACAGGCAGAGAAGGCTGATTGGAAATATTTCGACGGCGCAAAGGTACAAAAACCAATGCAAAATTGAAATTTTTTTTGCAAGAAAGAGTGTTCTGGACTCGTGGAGGTATAAAATAAGCGAAACGATCAACTCGATGAAAATCACCCATAACCAAAAATCACCCGCACCACGGGGCATCAAAAGCCACATCGCTATTGGTGGCGTACAGAGGATCATAATCAGCGTTAGCATAGATCGCTTGAGCAACCAGAGTTGTCCCATGAGGTGTTTTGAAAAGGTTAGCGCACCGATGATTGCCATCGAGGCTAATTGCAGTAGCGTTGTGGTCAGAAGTGTACCGGTCACGATCAGACTGCCGATCAGAGCGCCGCTCTCTCCAGCCGAGAGGATCCATTCTGTTGGCAGATAGGGAACGATGATGCGGACAAGTACTATGCCGAGCAGGCCATAAGCCAAGAGTGTACCGAAGGTCAAAAAACGCGAAAAACTGCTACCCGAGTCCTCTTGCAAACGTTCGTCGGCTGTACGATCCAGCCGGAAGCGGCTTGTTAGGCGGATCACATCGCCCGTATGGCGATACAGGAGCGAGGTGTAGAGCAGCAGCAGCATGAGCAGCAACAGTCCATACCCGCTCGTATCCACCGGATTGGGCAACGTACGCTCCGAGATAGGCAGCGAGGCCTGCTGGGTCTCCGTGCCAAAGACCTCGGTCAGGGTTACATCGCGGAAGAGAGGCTTCGACTGCAACTCCTCGAGGTTCGTGTAGTGTGGCCAGAGGAACCAGGTGGGCATGTCGGCCTCGACGCTCGGCGTTTGGGCTGTCGTTAGCGTGTCGGTTGTTTGGGGCGTCTGCTCGATCATGCTTCGTGACTACGTTTGAGGGTGATACGGAAAGTAGTGCCTTTGCCGATTTCTGATTCGAGCACGGCAATGCGTCCCTGGTGATACTCCTCGATGATGCGACGCGAGAGCGAGAGCCCCAACCCCCATCCGCGGGTCTTGGTCGTGAATCCCGGCTCGAAGATCCGCTTCCAGTTGCCTTTGGCGATTCCTTTGCCCGTATCTTTGACGTCGATATAGATGTGTTTGTCGTTGGCGGCAATCGTCACCGTAATGGCTCCGTGGCCTTGCAGCGCATCGAGGGCGTTCTTCATCAGATTCTCGACCACCCACTCAAAGAGAGCCACGTTGATGTTGGCCTGCACGGGGGCCATGGCCAAGCCGTTGTAGTCGAGCGTTACATTGCGCGGGATGCGTTTGCGGAAATACATCACCGAGCCGCCGACCACCTCATTGATGTTGGCCGGTGTGAGCGGGGTCTCGGAGCCGATCTTCGAGAAACGATCGACGATCTTCATCAGGTGGGTTAGGTCTTTGTTCATCTCCTCAACAGCACTCTGCTCGACGGGCTGTGTCCGCAGATACTCGATCCAGCCCAACAACGATGAGGTGGGCGTTCCCAGCTGGTGAGCGGTCTCTTTGGCCAGTCCGATCCATACGCGGTTTTGCTCATCCTGCTTCGTAGAGCGGAAGGCGATGAAGGCCAACAGGATGAAGACCACGATCACCGTGATCTGGATGTAGGGATAGTAATAGAGTGATTTGAGCAACGCCGAGCGGCCGTAGAAGATGATGTGGTAGTGTTGATCGGTCCACCAAAAACGTACTTGGCGTGGGATGTTTTCGTCGCTGAATTGGTCGATCTGTTCGCGTAGGCGATCGGGATGGTTGATGATCTCGTCAGGCACGAGGTGCGAACTGATCACCTCCAGATTCTCGTTCGTGATGATGAACGGGATGTTGTTGTTGCTCGAGATTAGGTCATCGACCAGCGGATCTTGCACCTGGATCGTGCCGCTCAATACATCGCGGTTGAGTCGCTCCATGGCATGAGCCCAAAGGGTCACATCGTGCTGCTCCTTCTCTTTCAAACGACGTGCCAGGTCGTTCGTATAGAAGAGCGACAAGCCTCCCAACAAGACGCCGATTACAATGATTACGACGCGGTTGCGGAACGAGAGCATTCTGTGGATTTTCATGGCCATAGCGCTTTTGAGCAGGGTTATTTGCGATCCGTATCCTGCTCCTTGAGGATGCGTTCGTATTCAGCATGATCGTTGAGCAGGCTGACTGCGCGGGCGATCTCCTGATCTCCGTCTATCGAGTTGGCGATCACGCCGCGTTGGTAGGCATGACGCAACACCAGATTGCTCGTGATCGACTCCTCGATTTGTTTGCGATAGGTGTAGAGATTTGTCTCGGTGTCATCCTTGAGCTCGGCCTCCAAACTCTTGATTTGCTCCTCGATCTCCTTGAAACGGTCGTTTTGTGCCGCCTCTTTGATCAGCTTCAGCGCGCTGCGGGTCTCCGATTCGTAGGGCACCTCTTTATCCTTCATGAAGGCGACAAAGTCGGCAAAATCTTGCTCCGTGATGCGGAACGTGCGCGGGTCAATCTTCTGATAACCCTTGCGACGAATGTACTCGTCACCAAAATCCTCGATAAAGCCCAACGCATAGAGCGTAGCGGCGAAGCGGCTGATGTATTGCGGCTGGGTACGCAGGTCGGGCATGATGCCGCCGCCTTCGTAGACCTTACGTCCGGCAGCCGTCTGAAATTCGTGGATCAGTGAGTCGGGGATCGACTTGACCTCGCCCTGTTGTGAGTGCGAGTAGTCAATGGCTTGTATGCAACGCCCCGAAGGGATGTAGTATTTGGCCGTTGTAAGTTTGAGCACAGCGTTGTAGCCTACCGGCATAGTGCTCTGCACCAACCCCTTGCCAAACGTACGCTGGCCGATCAGCACGGCGCGGTCCAGATCTTGCAGCGATCCGGCAACGATCTCCGAGGCCGAAGCCGAATGGCTGTTGACTAGCACGGCGAGCGGCAGGTTTGGGAAGGCCGGTTCGTGGGTCGTGCGGAAATGCTGCTCCTCTTTACGTCCTTTGGTCACGAGCACCTCGGTGTTGCGCGGCACGAACAGACCGACAATCTTAACTGCCTCCTGCAAGAATCCGCCACCGTTTGAGCGATAGTCGAGAATCAACCCCTTCAACTCGCCCTCCTTGCGCAGCCCTTCGATGGCGTTGCGTAGCTCTTGATAGCAACCCTCGTTGAAATCGCTGTGGCGGATGTAGCCGATACCTTCGGCAGCCCATCCGGCATAGGGAACACCTGGAATAGAGATGCGCTCACGCTCGATCTCGCAGGCCAGACGCGATCCGTCGAGGTGCTCCACCTCAATGGCAACCTTTGTGCCCGGATCACCCTTCAGGCGTGAGGAGACCTGCTCAACGGTGAAGCCTTTGGCATCTTCTCCTGCAATCGAGAGAAAGCGGTCGCCAATCTTCAGTCCGGCACGATCCGAGGGGCTTCCCTCATAGGGCTGTGCTACCATGACATAATCTCCTTTTTGGCGAATCAAGGCACCCACACCGCCATATTTACCTGTAGTCATCGCCTCGAAACTTGAGACCTCTGATTCGGGAATAAACTCGGTGTAGGGGTCGAGCGAGCGCACCATGCCGTCGGCTGCACCCTGCATGAGCCGATCCGTATCGACCGAATCAACATAGTTTATCGTCAGCTCGCGCATCACATTGACGGCGATCTCCATGTTGCGCCCCAACCCGAAATCGTCACGGCGGGCAAAGGTAAGGGTGACCAGCAGCAGGGCGAACAACCCCATGCTTCCCCACTTATTCCAATGCTTATGCTTCATCTCTATGGACCATTTGAATGTATGAATCGAGGCGATACACGACCCGTGCCACACCGCGACGGATTCCCTCGATTTGGATCATTTCACCCTGTTGCGAAACGCTGATCTCATCCTCAAAGAGGAGCGTGAGGCGACGCATTAGACCCTCTCCGCGATAGATCAGCTTCCCTTGCTCCTCCCGAACGAATCGGAATCCGGCCGCTTGGAACGCAGTGTCGATCTGTTGGCGATGACGAGCCACATCTCCTTCGACCTCGCGCTTGATAAAACCGAAGCGCGGGTAGGTGGCCGAGAGGATCACTACGGCAAGGCCCAACAGCAGGAACCGATCCGAGTGGAACATCAGGTAGATGGTCTCCTCGGCTGTCAGCTGTGAGGTTCCCGTCAGCAACATGGCCAACATCAGCACCACACATAAAACGCACATGGCGCAAAAATATTTTACAGATCGAATCAGGTATTTCATGGTTATCGTGTGTTATGTTTATGACTGTTTATAACGTTGTTGTGTGGGCATCGAGTCGAGCCGTTTGGGCCGCAACCTCCTCCATGAGCCATTTGGGAGTGGAGGTGGCTCCACAAATACCTACCGTCGCTACGCCGTCGAACCATGCGGCTTGCAGCTCCGATGCCTCCTCGATGTTGTAGGTGCGGGCGTTGGCTGTGCGACAAACCTCATAGAGCACCTTGCCGTTCGAGGACTTTCGGCCGCAGACAAAGAGAACGACATCGAATCGGGCGGCAAAGGCTGCCAAGTGCTGTTCGCGCCCCGAGACTTGGCGGCAGATGGTATCGAGCAGTATTACTCGTTCGGGATCTTGGGCCCGCTGACGAATCACCTCGCCCAATCGGTTGAAGAGAGAGATGCTTTGTGTGGTTTGTGAGAGGAGGTAGATCGGTCGTGAGAAGTCGATCTGATCGAGATCCTGCTCCCCCTCGATGACGATCGTCTGCGCCTCGACCTGGCCGGTCAGACCGACCACCTCGGCATGGCCTCGTTTTCCGAGGATCACCACCTGACCGCCGATGGGTTGCATCGCTTTGTGTGCGCGCACAACCCGCTCTTGGAGTTTTGCGACTACCGGGCAGGTAGCATCAATGATCTCGATACCCAGTTTTTCAGCCGTATGATAGGTCTTGGGAGGCTCACCATGGGCTCGGATAAAGAGCCGAGAGCCGCCGAGTGAAGCCATCTGATCGTGTGCAATAGTTTTTAGCCCTCGTTTCTCAAGGCGTTGCACCTCCATGCGGTTGTGGACAATATCACCCAGCGAATAGACTGTGCCTCCTCGATCGAGGGCCTTCTCGGCCTCCGATATGGCGCGAACCACGCCAAAACAGAATCCTGATTTGTCGTCGATCTCGATCTGCATCGTCCGGCAAACTATTTAGAGGGCTGCAATGCGCTCCATGACCCACTCCATCTGCTCTTCGACCGTCATGGCGCTATTGTCGAGGACAATGGCGTCGTCGGCCTGACGCAGCGGAGAGATGGCGCGGTGCATATCCTGGTAGTCGCGGTCGCGTACATTCTGCTCGATCTCTTCGAGCGATACGCGATCGCCTTTGGCTGTCAGTTCGTCGTAGCGACGCTGTGCACGCACGTGTGGGTCGGCCGTCATGAAGATCTTTAGCTCGGCATCGGGGAATACCACCGTGCCGATATCGCGACCATCCATCACCACGCCGCGACGACGGCCCATCTCCTGCTGCATGCGCACCAACATCGTGCGCACCTCGGCAATGGCACTGACGGCACTCACGCAGTTGCTCACCTCGATCGTGCGAATCTTGCCCTCTACGCGGTCGCCATTGACGTAGATGTCGCTGGCTCCTCGCTCGGGGTTAAAGCGGAATGTGATCGAGATCTGGTTGAGCAGGGCGACGATCTCCTCCTCGTGGACGATGCCCGAGCGGATGGCTCCATGCTCCAGCGCATAGAGGGTTACGGCACGATACATCGCACCGGTATCGATGAAAATATAGCCTAATCGCGCAGCGATCGCTTTGGCAAAGGTACTCTTGCCGCACGACGAGAAGCCGTCGATGGCAATGACAATCTTTTTATGGGGTTTAATGTCCGACATCGGGGAAAATATCAAAAAAGGTGGATAAGATGGTATAGATGCCCAACAGACCAATAATCAGGCCGGCCACGCGGTTGATCGTCAACATGTGGCGGGGGCGGAAACGGCGACGGAACAGATTGATCACGCAGGCCACGAACGTCCACCAGGCTACGGCTCCACCAAAGAAGCCACCTAGCGTAAGCATGGCTCGTAGGATGCCTTCAAATCCACTATCCGAGATATCGTTCGATGAGATCTCGAAGACGGCGAAGAAGGCTAATATGTAGGGGATGACCATGATGAAGTTGGCGATCGTCAGGCCAAAGATCGAAGCGAAATCCTGCCACAGCGAACTCCTGCCGGATCGGTTGCGACGGATTTGTGGCACGGGGTTTTGTGTGAAAACATAAACACCAACCATTACCACGAAGATGCCACCCGAGACCCGCAGCAGCGTGTCGTATTGGTGGATGTAGTGTTCGAGCATCGAGTAGAAGAACAGAGCTGCAATGGCCATGAAGGTGTCGGCACATGCAACACCGATGCCGGAAACGATACCCGAGCGACGACTCTTCGAGAGGGTGCGCTGAATGCACAGTACGGCCACAGGGCCGACCGTAATCGAGGCGGCTATACCGACCATGAAACCTCGATAGAGAACATCAAGAAGCGAAACAGGCAGATCCATACGTTTTGGTTAGGGTATTCAACATGCAAAGATACGAAAAAAAGGCGTGATACAGTATACCGAAATGCCAAGATGTTGATAAAATATCGAAAACTTTGGATTTTAACTTGCATAACGAGTTTAAGAAACTGCTATTTTTGCAATAGAAAATCCACATAAGCTATGGGAGAAATGCAGCAATATGGCGTTGAGATTGAACTTGACGCACAGGTCGCCGAGGGGGTCTATTCAAATTTGGTCTTGATTACCCATTCGACCTCTGAATTTATTGTCGATTTTGCCAACGTGATGCCGGGTATGCCTAAAGCGCGTATCAAGAGTCGTGTGGTACTCACGCCTGAGCATGCCAAACGTTTGTTGCGCATCTTGCAGGATAATATTGTTCACTACGAGAGTACGATAGGCAAGATTGATATCCCCACGCCGATGCCGAACCACAACACTGGTCCAAAGATGGGCGAAGCGTAAAGAGTTGGTCGTGGTTAATTGCCGTTGATCGTCTGTTGGATCTCCGAGAGTTCAACCAAGTTATTGACAATAGCATAGATTGTCAGTCCAGCTGTGGAGTGAATCTGCAGTTTTGAAGCGATGTTGCGCCGGTGGGTGATCACCGTATGGGTCGAGATGCATAGTTCCTCGGCTATCTCTTTGTTTGTCAACCCTTTTACTACGCAGACGATAATTTCCTTCTCGCGCATCGAGAGTTCCTGTTGTGGCTCGCTTTCAGGGGTGGGTTGCTCGCTGGCTAAACGCTCGACGGCTGGTACGAAGAGGTCGTTTTCGATGTCATTATGCGAACGCAACTCCTGCTCGCAGGTGTAGATGTCATACAAGACATCATTCAGTTCGTTCGAGGTGCCTGACGGATAGTATTTGATGATGATATTCTTCAACTCCCGCAGTTGCTCCTCGATGCGGTCATGCTGGCTACGGAATACGGCTATCGAATAATCGCTTTGTCGGCTGCCGGAGAGTAATGCCTCGACATAGGGGAAGACGGTCTGCTCCTCATAATTTAGATGCTTGATCACCTCGGCTACATATTCGTCGTAATAGCGCATGATGGCAAAGGCCACATCGTGCTGCGTGCAGTTGACCGATTCGATGAGTTTGCGGCGGATGGCCGGCAGGCGGAAATCTAAGAAATAGCGGTGGGCATTGCGCAGATAGTCGGTCAGCGTGCGTACCGAAATCTGCTCGATCTTTAGCTCGGCTCCGGGGTCGAAGATGCGTTGGACGACGGCCAGGAAGGTGGTCACATCGACCCGATAATCGGCGCACACCTCGGCTACGGTCTTGTCGCCAAAGCCCGGCGAGATACCGAATCGGGCGATGACCTGTAGCAGGTGGTAGTTGCGATCGATCAGATCGCACATCCGCTCTTGGCCGGCATAATAGTCTGATTTATACATCGTATAGCTTTATTTCGTCCAACAAAAGTAACACCTTTGTCGCATTTGTGCAATACCTAAAATCGGGGAGAAGTTAGCGACGATCAATGTCGAGGTAGGTTTGTTGCAACAGCGTGCGTCCCCATGCGATATGCTCCTGCAGGGCCCCCTCGGTTGTGCGATCCGAGCCGGCATCCCAGCCCGATTCGCCCCGTTCGTCCACGACGACAAACCCCTCGTTGTAGGTGTAGTAACCAAATTTGGGGATCGCAGGGTCGAGCAGATCCTTGCTGTAGTCGAAGTCGCTGTGGTCGATGCCCAGCTGCCCGAGCAGCGTGGCGGCAATGTCGATCTGCGAGCCGTAGGCCTCGATTGTCTGCGGTCCGCGAATCGCACCTCCGCACCAGATCATCGGGATGTGGTGGATCTCCGTCTCGCTCCACGTGCCTCGGTGGTAGGTGGGCATGCCGTGGTCGGGCACCAGCACGACGAGCAGATTCTCCCAGGCGGGTGACTCCTTCAAGCGGGCGATGAGCGAGCCTACGGCCTGGTCGGTGAAGGCGGCCGAGTTGGCCTGCTTGTTTTCAAACCGCTGGTCGGGCACCTCGAAGGGCTCGTGGCTCGAGAGGGTGAGCCAGCCCACCAAGAAGGGCTCCTCGGAGGCGGCATGGCGCAAGACCTCGCGGGCCACTTCATTGGCTACCACGCAGTCGTCGTAGCCCCATTTTGAGGTAGGGGAATCGAGCGACATATCCTTCTGCCAATAGAGTTGCTGCCACCCCGTGGCATACATGTAGGAGGCTTGGTTCGTGAAGTTCAGGTCGCCGCCATAGATGAACTGCGTGGTGTAGCCTTCACGCCCCATCGAACGGGCTATGGAGGGCAGTTCACGGCATTTGGTCGTCAGTTTCATGAGCGAGATGCGCGTCTGTGCCGGGAATCCGCTCAAGAGGGCAATCTGCCCGCGATCCGTACGGAATGAGTTGGCGTAGAGGTTCTTAAAGTAGATGCCTTCGTCGCGTAATGCTTGCAGGTGGGGCATCACGAGTTGCCCATTTTCCTCGCCCTCGAGCACGGTTGTACCAATGCTCTCGAGTACTACAAAGAGTACATTCGGACGCGGCGTGCGGAGCAGTGTGTCGGCCGGCTGCGTCGTCGGTTGATTGCCCCGAATCTCCTCAAAGCGTGTAGCGAGCTCCTCGGTCGTGTAGAAGTGGTATTCGTCGGCATAGTTCTCCTGCTTGCCGAGCGTCGAGAGGAAGGAAAAGATGGGGTTCGTGGCAGCATGATTCAGGAAGAGCTTCGAGGAGAAGCAAACCTTCGAAACGTTGGCCACCGAGGCTCCCACACCTCCGCGAATCGCCAGAAAATCCAATCCGGCGACCAGCAACAGCACAAGGCTCCACGCCAGGGCTGTGAGCGGACGCGGGCGGGTCGCATCGTAGTGACGTACGATGCGGCGATAGACAGCGATCAGCAGTGCTCCATAGAGCAGTGCCAACAGCGTTTGGCGCACCCAGGTCCACAGATCGACGCTGGCAGCCGCCTCTTTCGGATCGGAGAGGTAGATCAGGATCGTAGAATCGAGGCGGAAGCCCCAAAACTCATAAAGGCCCAGATCGACGGCAAAGAGGAGGGCCACCAGGGCTGAAACCACTCCGAAATAGCCGTTGAGCAACCTTCTGCCGGCACGCTCCGAGAGTGGAATCCAGCATGTGCAGAGGGTTAGCAGGATGGGCAGGGCCGTGATGTAACCGGCTACGGTCATGTCGAGTTTGAGTCCGTGCCAGATTACCTGCATCCACTCTCCGACGCTGTGTTGAGCCGCCTGCTCGGCATAGTAGAGCAGGAAGATTGGCTTCTGGAGGGCCATCAGTAGCACGGTCGCTCCCCAAATCAGGGCGAGTAGGGTCAGCTTACGCCTCATCGCCATTAGAGTTTAGCACCAAAGGCCAGATCACCGGCATCGCCCAAGCCGGGTACGATATAGCATTTCGAGGTCAGCTCCTCGTCGATCGCTCCGGCCCACAGATGGGTCGATTGGGGCAGGTGACGCTGGGCGTAGTCCACACCCTGCTCCGAGGCGATCACGGCTGCTACGTGCAGTTGGGCGGGCGTACCGCCATGTTGGCACATCGCCTCATAGGCCAGGACGAGCGATTGGCCCGTAGCCAACATCGGATCGACCAGCAGCAGCGTCTTGCCCTCGAGTGATCCGCACGAGATATACTCCACCTTGACCGTGAACGAGCCATCCTTGTGGTTTTTGCGGTAGGCCGACACAAAGGCATTTTCGGCATCGTCGAAGTAGTTCAAGAAGCCCTGATGGAAGGGCAGACCGGCGCGCAGGATGGTCGCTACGACCACTCGGTCATCGATCATATTGACGGTAGCTTCGCCCAGCGGGGTCTCTACGAGACGTGTCGTGTAGTTGAGCGTCTTAGAGATTTCGTAGGCGGCTACTTCGCCAATGCGCTCCAGGTTACGACGGAAGCGCATCGAGTCTTGTTGAATCTCTTTGTCTCGGATCTCCGAGAGGAACTTGTTCAGAATCGTGTTCTGTTCCGAAAGCAGGTGGGTTGTCATCGTATTGAGGTTGTTTTTAGGTTGATCAATAGAGGAAATTGTTGAAGGGGTAGCGGCCTGCATGAATTTCACGCACCATGCCGTAGAGGTCCGAGCGGAACTTCTCGATGTTGATCCGCTCGATGGCCGAGAGGAAGATGCAGGGCGTATTGGCCTTGGCGATCCAGCTCTGTTTGAGCTCCTCGAGTGAGAGGTTCTCTCGCGTGGCAGGGGTCAGATCGTCGGGATCCTTTTCTATATAGGTATAGGCATCAACCTTGTTGAAGACCAGATAGACCGGCTTGTCGCCCGCTCCGATCTCCTGCAAGGTTTGTTTTACAACGGCAATCTGCTCCTCGAATTGCGGATGCGAGATGTCGACCACGTGGATCAGCAGGTCGGCCTCGCGCACCTCATCGAGGGTCGATTTGAACGACTCGATCAGCTCGGTAGGCAGTTTACGGATGAAACCGACCGTGTCGGACATCAAGAACGGGAGGTTGTCAAAGACGACCTTACGGACGGTCGTGTCGAGCGTGGCGAAGAGTTTATTCTCAGCAAAGACCTCGCTCTTCGAGATCAGATTCATCAGGGTTGATTTACCCACGTTCGTATAGCCGACTAGGGCCACACGCACCATCTGTCCGCGGTTAGAGCGTTGCACGGCCATCTGGCGGTCGATCTTCTTCAGGTCCTCCTTGAGTTTCGAGATGCGGTTGCGCACGATACGGCGGTCGGTCTCGATCTCACGCTCACCAGCACCACCACGTGTTCCCGTACCACCTCGTTGGCGTTCGAGGTGGGTCCACATACCAGCCAATCGGGGGAGCAGATACTCATAGTTGGCCAATTGCACCTGAGTCTTGGCATAGGCTGTTTGGGCGCGCGCAAGGAAGATGTCGAGGATCAGGCGGGTGCGATCCAGCACGCGGCAGGGCATGGCTTGTTCGATATTGCGCGTCTGTGAGGGGCTGAGTTCGTCGTCGAAGATGACCACATCAATCTCCTGCTCTTTGCAGTAGTCAGCTATCTCTTGCAGTTTGCCCGGTCCGACATAGATGCGCGACGAGGGTTGAGGCAGGCGTTGTGTGAAGCGACGCACAGTCTCGATGCTGGCCGTCTCGGCCAGAAATTCCAGCTCGGCCAGAAACTCCTCGACCTGGCGAGGCTCTTGGTTATCTCTGATAACCGCTACTAAAACGGCTCTTTCCAATGTTTTTTCTCTTCGTGATGATCATAAACGAGGGGGTTTGCCTATGTGGCCGAACCCCCTCCTAAATCTTGTTGTGCGGCAAGCCGCAATGATGATAATAGGATGCTTGTTTATTGACTCGTACGAAGAGGCTCTCTTTTTATACCCCCCCCCGTGAGCGATTGCACCCTTCCGGCCGATTAGTTTTGTACGCGGAAATCAACCGGCAACGTGTACTTCACACGTACCACCTGGTTACGCTGCTTACCCGGCGACCACTTCGGCGACTTATTCAGTACGCGTACAGCCTCCTCCGAAAGCGAACGGTCGGGCGTCTGCAATACCTGGATGTTGGTCAAGCGACCATCCTTTTCAATTACGAACGAGAGGACTACGCGGCCCTGAATACCATTCTCGAGGGCAATCTGCGGGAATTTCACGTTCGACTGCACCCAGTTGCGGAACTTATTCAAGTCACCACCCTGGAACGAGGGCATCGTCTCGGCGATCAGGAACGGCTCGTCGTCCACTACGACCTCCTCAACAACCTCCACCTGCTGCAGCACCTCGGTGTCCTCATCGAACTCCGAGAAGTCCACCTCGGTGGTGATCTTCGTGTCGTTGGTTACCACCTGCAACAAGTCGGCAATCACCTTCACCTCGACCTTTTTCGGCGGCTCGGGCGGTTTCTGCTCCTGACGGGTAATCTCGGTGATCTCCTCCTCTACGATAGCGTAGTTCAGATCGACCTGCTCGATGCGGTGCTCTTTCGGTGTGTAGGCAAAGGCGATGATGACAACCAGCAACGCTACTGCCAAACCGATCTCCAGCAGAAGACCTCGTTTGTTTTGGAGGTCTGCTTTGGGACTCTTTTTAATCTCCATTTTATTGTAGTTTTTTAATTGTTATTTGCGCACTTCAAGCACGTCCGACAACTATTGCCGCACGCTATGCACCACAAATATAAAGAGAAAAAATCAAAAATGATGCATCGAGCAGTAAAAATCTGCAAAAAAAACCTAATTTTGTGCTCTGAAAGCTAAAAAATCATCCGATGGACGACGCACGTGATGCCCTTTATGGCAAAAATCCGACCCAATTGACGCAACTTTGTAGTGAGTTGGGTATGCCCCGTTTTGCGGCGGGGCAGTTGGCGCGTTGGCTCTATGGTCGGCATGTGGAAGACCCTATGGAGATGAGCGATCTGTCGCGCAAGCATCGCGAATTGCTGGCCGAGCGGTTTCGTCCGGTGCTTTCGGCTCCGATACGGGTCTCGGAGTCGCAGGATGGCACCAAGAAGTACCTTTATAGTACTCTGCAGGGGGCTTTGATCGAGTCGGCTTATATCCCCGATGGCGATCGGGCTACGCTCTGCGTCTCGTCGCAGGCGGGCTGTCGTATGGGGTGCAAGTTTTGTGCTACGGGGCGACAGGGGCTGCAACATTCGCTTTCGGCGGCCGAGATTCTGAATCAGATCGTCTCCCTGCCCGAGCGGGATCGTCTGACGAACCTGGTTTTTATGGGGATGGGCGAACCGTTGGACAATACCGATGAGGTGTTGCGGGCGTTGGAGATCATCACGGCTCCCTGGGGCTGGGGTTGGTCACCGACGCGCATCACTCTCTCGACAGCAGGTGTCGTGCCCCAGTTGCGGCGATTCTTGGAGGCCTCGCAGGTCCATCTGGCGGTCAGTCTGCACAATCCTTTTCGGGAGGAGCGTGCCGAGATTATGCCCGTGGAGCGAGCCTGGCCGATTGCCGAGGTAGCCGAGATTTTGCGCGAATATGACTTCACACACCAGCGGCGCGTCTCGTTCGAGTATATCGTCATGAGCGGGCTGAACGACTCGCCGCGTCACATCAAGGAGTTGTGCCGGCTGCTGGATGGCATCAAATGCCGCATCAACCTGATCCGTTTTCACAAGATCCCTTCGTCGCCCTATTTCTCGCCCGATGATGCTGCGATGCGTCGTTTCCGCGATACGCTGACAGCCAAAGGCATCCAAACGACGATTCGAGCCTCGCGCGGCGAGGATATTCAGGCCGCCTGCGGATTGCTCTCGACAGAGGCTAAAAAAAAGTGACGCCCTCGCGTCACTTTTTTTCTGTATAAACCACCTTCTTGGTCTCGAAAAACTCCTCTTCAAAGAGATCGGAAATCGCAAACAGGTCCCATCTGCGACCGGTCAGGGCCAGCTCTTCGGCCAAATCGCCCCCCTTCAGATAGAGGATGCCGTTGGGGAGTGTGCCGCGCTGTCCGCGACGAATCTTGTGCCAGATCCACTCCACAAACTCGGGCATGGCCGTCACGGCACGCGAGACGACATAGTCGAAGTGTTGCGGCAGCTGCTCCACGCGGGTGCAGCAGGGGGTGACGTTTTGCAATCCGAGCCCTTTCACAACCCCTTCGACGACGGTGATCTTCTTGCGGATCGAGTCGGCCGCCACGAATCGCGCCTCGGGAAAGAGAATGGCTAACGGCACCGACGGAAACCCTCCGCCACACCCCACATCGAGGATCTCGGCTCCGGCCTCAAATTGACACACCTTGCCGATGGCCAACGAGTGCAACACATGGCGCAGGTAGAGTTGGTCGAAGTCCTTGCGCGAGACAACGTTGATCTTGGCGTTCCACTCGGCATAGAGGTCGTAGAGGGCGGCAAAGCGGGCGCGTTGCTCCTCTGTCAGGTCGGGGAAGTATTTCAGTATCAGTTCCATAGCTTTAGATGTTGTCGCCGCGGCGAATCAGCTCGCACATCCGCTCGCGGGCACGGTGAATCTGTGTTTTGACCGTTCCGAGGGGCAGTTGGAGCTTCTCGGCGATCTCTTCGTAGGAGTACTCTTCGAGGAAGCGCATGCGGATCAGTCGGCCGTAGCGTTCGGGCAGGGCACTCAGGCAATGCTCGATCTGCGAGTGCTGCTGCAGGCGGATGACACTCTCCTCGGGGGTCGGTGTTGTGGCTGCGGGGGCGGCAAAACGCTCGTCGATCGGGGTCTCGTCGGGGCGACGGCGCACGTGGTCGATCAGCGTGTTGCGGGCGATCGTGTAGAGCCACTGCCCGAAGGTGTAGCTCGGGTTGTAGCTCTCGAGGCGCAGGTAGACCTTGATGAAGGTCTCTTGCAGTAGGTCGTCGGCATCGTCGGCCGAGCCTACGCGCTGGATCAGCAGGCGACGGATCGCCTCGCCATAGCGGTTGAAGAGGTACTCGAAGGCCACATCGTCACCCTCGAGGGCCAGGTGCACCAACGTGCGATCCTCGGCTACGAGGTAGTCGGCTATCTCCATACGCGTTCATCTTTGCGCAGCAGGAGCAAGCCCAACAGCAGGTTCCACAGGGGGCTGAAGAGGTCGTAGAGCAGGTAACTGCCCAAGATGCCCCGCTCTCCGAGGCGGCGTGTGAGGCGGTAGAGCTGCCATTGCAGCAGCAGGTAGCGCACCACGAGCAGCGCGGCGGCTCCCCAGCGGAAGGGTGCCGGCATGGCGATCAGGGCATACATGGCCGTGGCGAAGAAGATGACGCGGGTGAGTTGCTCGCTCACAAAGTGCCACTTCACCTTCCCGCTGTAAAAGCGGCTTGCAGCCCCGAAATAGCGCAGCTGCGAGATCCACCAACCCAGCGTGCTCCACAGCTTCCGATCGACCGAGGCCGAGGGGCTGAGCACGAGGCTCGTATTTTGGCGCGTGGCGACCTGTTGCAGGAAGAGGTCGTGCTCGCCGATGTTCATGCCGAGGTGGTTGAATCCATTGACCTTCGGGTCGAAATAGAGCGAACGCGTGAACCCGAAGTTGTGCAGCGAGCCGCGGTAGGGCTTTCCCGAGGCGGCACGTGCCAACCAGGCCGCGCTGCGGAAGAGGTTGCCCGTGCGGACCATGCGGTTCACGAGGCCCGGTTTACGCTCCGGTGCGCTGTATCCGAGCACCACATCACCTCTCGTGAAGCCTTTGGCCATGAGCGAGATCCACCGCTTCGAGCGGGGGAGGGTGTCGGTCGAGGAGAAGATCATGCACTCGTTGTGTGCCGCCTTGATACCGATGTTGAGGGCTATTTTCCGCGATACGGGGAAGCGCGAATCAAGATGTACGCGCGTGACGACCAGATGCGGAAAGTGCATGCGCAGACGGGTCAGCTCTTCGTGGAAGTCGCTGTCCTGCCCCACATAGACGATGACCACCTCCAGCAGCGGGTAGTCCTGCTCAAAGAGCAGCGGCAGACGATCCTCGATAAAGGTGTAATCCTCGCCAAACATCGGGATGATGAGCGAGACGGGTTGTCCCTCTTCGCGGATCGGCTTGCGACGTCCCATGCGGTAGGCGGCCACGCGGCTAAAACGCGTGATAGCACCTATTTGGAAGAGGAAAAAGAGTACTCCGACGAGGGCGATCACCAGCCCCTCGGTGTGGTATGTAGCCAGAAAATTTTCAAACCATTGCATAGTGACGGCAAAGGTAATACAATAAATGCAGATTTGTAACACGCGCGATTCAATTTTTTCACCGCGCAAGATCCCTGCAAAACCGCCCATTTCCTACTTTAATCGGGGTATTTCGTACAATATCGACCAAAAAAGTTGCTCGGCGGCCTTTGTTTGACTACTTTTGTTGTCAGAAAATCAATTGTTAACCCTATGCTACTCAAACCCAATACCCAACTCAAACATGGCGAGTATCGCATCGACGCGGTGCTCGGTCAGGGTGGTTTCGGCATCACGTACCTCGCTACGCAGGTGGCCCTGAACCGCAAGGTGGCCATCAAGGAGTTCTTCATGAAGGAGTTCTGCGAGCGCAATGCCGATACGTCGCATGTCACGCTCGGCACGAGCGGCAGCCGCGAGATTGTCGAACGCTTCCGCGCCAAATTTATCAAGGAGGCGCAACATATCGCCCAGCTGAACCACCCCCACATCGTCCGCATCCACGACGTCTTTGAGACGAACGGCACGGCCTACTATGTGATGGAGTACCACGACGGCGGATCGTTGGCCGATCGGGTTAAGCAGGGCCCTCTGCCCGAGGCTGCGGCGGTGGACTTTGTGCGGCAGGTGGCCGAGGCGTTGGGCTATCTGCACAGCCGCAAGATGAACCACCTCGACGTCAAGCCGGGCAATATCCTGCTCGACGAGGAGCA
>JBGVPZ010000006.1:0-28957 GCA_045127275.1 Alistipes sp. | reverse complement strand
CTCATAGCCAACTGGAATAGCGTAGTCGGCCCTGACGATATTGTGTTTCATCTCGGCGACTTTTGTTTGGGTGGCTCCGCAGAGTGGACCAATATCCTGAATAGGCTTAATGGTAAGATTTATCTAATTGTTGGCAACCACGACATCAAGAATCTGAGGCAAAGATATTATAGCCGATTTGAGCATATCGCAATGCAGATGCACATCGAGGTTGGGAAGCAGAAGATATATCTCAACCACTGCCCATTCTTGTGCTATGGTGGGGCATATCGAGATACTTGGCAGCTATTCGGCCATGTGCATACCAGCAAGCAAAACACCGGCATAGATGCACCTCGACTACATATGCTATTCCCGACACAATATGATGTTGGGGGGGATAATAACAACTTTACACCTGTCTCATTTGAGCAGGTAAAGAGGATAATAGAAAGACAAGTAGAACAGAGTAAAAGATAAGGAGGATAAATTTTATGAAAATACAATTTGCATCCGACATACATTTGGAGTTGTCGGATAATTCGAGATTTATAAAGAGTATGCCGTTTGAGGTTACTGGTGATGTATTGGTATTTGCGGGTGATACGGGTTACCTGCGCGATAGAACGCTGCCAAATTTGAAGTTCTGGAAGTGGGCATCGGCAAATTACCGAGAGGTGTTGTTGGTGCCCGGCAACCACGAGTTTTATGGTAATGGCGATGTATTAGCCTATGGCGACAGTTGGAGCCGTGAGATATTACCAAATGTGCATTACCACCAGAACAAGGTTGTGAGGATTGATAATGTCGAATTCATTCTCTCAACCCTTTGGTCGCACATTCGCCCCGAGGACGAATATTTTGTACATCGAGGGATGAACGACTTTCGACAGATTCTGTACAATGGTCGCCGCTTTACTCCTGCCGACTTTAACGCCGAGCACGAGAAGTGTCTGGACTTTATCAAGCGTAGTGTTGCAGAGAGCACCGCCGAGCGTATCGTGGTTGTAACACACCATCTGCCTACAATGGCCGTCGTTGCACCGGAGCATAAGGGCAGCTTGCTGAATAGTGCCTTTGCAACGGAGTTAGGCGACTTCATTGCTGATAGTCGTATCGATACGTGGATTTTCGGACATTCGCACGCCAATATAGATGCAACAATCTGTAATACCCGAATCGTTTGCAACCAGCTTGAATATGTCTATTACCGCGAGAATCTCAGTGGCTTCGATGGCGGAAAGTTTATTGAGGTGTAGAATAAAAAAGAGGCTTTGCTAAAGTTATATTCAAACCTTAGCAGAGTCTTTTTGCGTTTACAGTAAATCCTCTTTTATTTTGCAAAATACTCCGTCTTCAACCAATAGGCGTAGATAGGATCTTGGAATGAGATCTCACCAGCCTTGTTATCCAATACATCATTCTTATAGTACAAAATATGTAATTACACAAATTGTTATTACAAAAAGTGTAAATACATTTTATGTGACATTGATTTTGGAGTGTTCATTTTATTTCCGAAGTGCACTATAAATGTTGCGTTTAGGAAACAAAACAGCATTCCATACTTTCTCGGACAGCTTATATATGCAGCTTTATGTCAATGTATTATCCTCGCATCTTTCGATACAGCACGGAACCATACTGATTATCAACGAGTTGTGAATTTTAGGCTAAAATAGGACAGATAATTGTGCCTTGCTTTTACAGCAAATGCACACTATGTTTTTACGATCGGTGCTCTAATCCAAAAAGATAGTAAAATTTCATAGAAAATCGCGTTAAATAGTGAACCAATAATGGCGTCCTTGTTTGCGGCATTATTGCTCATTGGGGTATATGTTTACTTTCTATTTTGGGAAGTGCAGATAGTTTTTCAAAGTGTCATTTTGGCCCTGTTTCGTTACCACAAAAACACAAGTCAAAATGCCACAAAAAAGCAAGATGTACCTAGTATAAAAACAACTCGTGAGGAACGCTCACGAGTTGCTCAGACTTAATTAGTGTCATTTCAAAGAGCCAAAATGGCACTTTGAAATTTTGAATTTGGCACTTTGGAATTTTTGTTACTCCTCCTGCTCGTAGTAGTATGAGTAGTCAATGCCCTTCATAAAGGTTTCACGGTCGTTGATTTTGTCGGTCAACGCAGACTGCAAAAGTCGCTTGATGTCTGACGAGTCTGCGACACTTTTTTGCATTGCATTCAAGTAGTCGTTCTTGTCAATCTTGCTCCAATCAACGCATTTATGCAACTGCTTTTTGAGCATCAAATCGAGCCATATACGAGTCGCACGACCATTGCCCTCACGGAACGGGTGAGCGATGTTCATCTCGACATATTTGTCGGCAACCTCCTCAAAAGTTGTTTCGGGCATCTGTTCGATTGCAGCAAGCGTCTGCGGAAGGAATTGCGCCATCGCAAATTGGAAGCCTCCCTTTGCGATATTTACCGTGCGAATCTGACCTGCAAAGTCATACAAACCACCAAACAGGTAGGCGTGAATCTGCTGCAAACCTTTTACTGTGCCGACCTCGATATTGTCTATTAGGCTACTCTCGAAAAGTGCGTATGCCTTCGACTTGCTCTTGCCGTCAATCGTCTCGTCGCTATTGGTAAACCACTCGACAAAACGCATCGCACGGGCGTTTGGAAAACTCTTTGCGAGGAGCAAAACACCATCGTAGTCGAGGACATCAGTAAATCGTCGTTTGCCATCGGGCGCAAGTAATTTCAACTGGTTAGTGCCACTAACCACTTCACTATTCTCGCCTTTGAGTTTTGTTTTGAGGTATTTCCAGTAGTTGCGGTTTTTCTGATATTCGTCTTGGTCGTTCAGCACCCCGACGATATCGAGCACAGAGAACCACCATTTGGAATTCTCCTCATCCCAAACAGCTCGCACCTCACGGTCATTATAAAATCGAATGGATATTTTGGTCATATGGCAATTTATCTATTAATAAATATCTCTCTTTGTTGACTCCAATTTATAAAGTTGTCAGGTAGAGAATAATATTCATGCATCTCTTTATATAATAAATCAAGAGCTACAGTATCTGTTATCTTATTTGCTTTTCGTGTATCACACAACCATCCAATACTATTGAAATTACTATCAGGCAATAAATACAATCGAACATTGGAGTCATAGGCCCATACTGCTCCCATTTCATTCAAACAAATCTCACTTGCTTTGTAATTGTCCGATATAAGAAGAAATGAGAAATCTGCACAACGAATATTCTCTTGAATGTGTGCACGAATATCTTCTCCATTTCTAATAGCAATATCCTCGATAGAAGTACAAAAGATATCATTGCGATTAATGCCAATTCCAAGACACAGTATATGATCTATAAAGTTGGAGACAATCTGCTTGTCTTTTGAAGAATGACTTATGAATATTCGTTTGCCATTTGATGGTTCCTCAATCGCACAGATACAGTTTACAATTGCTGTAATAGCTGATATATGAACTATTCGGTCGTTGTCATACAAATCCATACTTTCTTTAAGGCTTGTAGCAATTGATGGGTATTTAACCTTAATCGTACTACGCAGGTCTTTAAGAAGTTTTTCCAATTGTTCAATATTACCAACTATATCATAATCGGTGAATATAATTCGTCCTGCACGTATTTTATTTCTACTAAAAGAAATATTGCGTTCTATATAGTCTTGGCACTCCTTTGCAGTAGTATAGATGTTATTCATATTATTAGTATTTCTTATTATTTCGGTTTTATTAGAAATAATTTGTCATAAAGATATGAAAAATTTTGCTATAATCATAATATATGATAAAAAAGACGGCTGGAGCCGTCTTGACAAAGATTAATGAATACAAACGATCTTTCGTATATCACCTCCTATGATTCTCGGGGCAACAATAGAAGCATCCATCTACATTATTGTAGTACTTCTTTGCCTCTCTGATTGCTTCCGAGCTGTTGTGGAAGAAACCCATGTTGATTCGATTCTCGATTGATGGTCCATGGGCGCAACTTGAAGTATGTGCCTCGTGCTCGCCCGTAGGTTGAGCGCTTGTGTTTATATAATCACCCCATACTTTCCGAGTAAGAAAGTATATATACTTATCTGTGAGTGAGGTGTGAGTGCAAATGTAAGTCGCGTTGTAATGCTTTGACTAATTGTGCATATCCACGACTTTTGCGCATACCGCCGGGATCACTGAAAAAAGGAGTCAATTTCTTGACTCCTTTTTTCGTGATCAGATATAGACAAACCCTCCAAACCTCCCTTTGATAAGGGAGGCTTTTTTGTTCTCACTGATAGATTAATTCCTTTTTTAAGACAACTTTTACCCCTTCGGCGTAGCTGAAAAGCAAAAACGGAGAATTATTTGGAAAAATGTAGTCGAAAATTTGGTTTACCAATTAAGTTATACTACTTTTGCGATTGGTAAACCAATTAAAATAACCCTATAATGAACTACTTATCCGAAAAAGAGCTCCGCGAGAGCTATTTATCGCCACGCATCGAAGTGGTCAATATCGTGATCGAGGCGGGTTTCGCCTACTCGAATCAAGGAACAGGTGCTCCCTCGTTCGGTGACGAGGAGGACTGGGATAACACGAACAATTAACCCCATTCAAAACAGAGAGCAATGAAAAAGCAACAGAAACTATTTGGTTATATGGTATGCGCCCTGCTGTTGTTGGGTGCCACTTCGTGCGAGAAGGGGGGGGGAGAATTGTCGACTCCGATGACCACGGGCGAGAAGATTGGCTTCTCGGCAACGATTGATGATAGCGCCAGCCGTACGATTTTGGCCGAGGATGGTGCAACGGTACACTGGAAGGGCGACGAGCAGATCGGTGTTTTCTATACCACGACACCGACCGGCGGCAGCAACAAAACCCGCAATCGCAATGCGCTCTACACCTTGTCCTCGTTTGACAAGGCTACGGCAACCCTGACGGGCGATATCGAGTGGGTAGATATCGGCGAGGGTGTACACAAGTTCCAGATGTACTATCCCTACGATGAGACGGTTACATCGTCGTCGGCCGCTTTTGGCACGCTGCCCGCGGAGCAGGTATATGATCCGGCCGGTTGGGACATCTCGGACTACGCCTTTATGGTGAGCGGTACGGCTCAGTCTTCGGAGCTCGGCGTGAATCCTACGGTAACGTTCCGACACCTCTTCTCGGTACTGCGCTTCAATGTAGTCAATCAGACGGGCAAAGATCTGACGATCGAGAAGCTGACGCTGACCTCGAAGAGTGGTCTGATCTTGGCAGGTGATTTCCAGGCCAACATCGGTAAATCGAAGACCTACGAGGCGCTTCACAATGCAACGGAGGTATCGAACACCGATGGTCGTTTCATCACGCCCGCATCGAGCATTACGACAACTTTGCCCGAGGCTACGGTTGTGAAGGCGGGCGAGGCCATGGATATCCGCCTGATGATCAATGCCGGTTTCAAGGATGGCTCGACCACCGAGTACTACCTCGACGGCGAGACCCTCGAAGTGGAGCTCTATACGACGGGCAACCCCGTTTGGACCACCGAGTTCCAGGCCGGCAAGCTCGATCGTGGTGCGCGCGCCACGAAGAAGCTGACCATCAGCGCATTTGACGATAGCGCCATGACCGTGACGGCCATTACGCCCGACCACGATGCCGAGTCGGAGAAGTTCTACCTCAATACGGTAGCTACGGCTACGGGTCTGAATCTGGGTGCGATCACGAAGCTGACGGTCGATGGCAAGGAGGTTCCAGCTACCGGTCTGCAGGTGTCGAACAGCCAGATCATCTTCAAGATTCCCGATACGATCGAGCACACGGAGGCTGCCTCGTGTGATGTAGTGGGCTACGATAGTAGCGACAACGCATACGAGCTCGGCTCGATCAAGATCTATCCCTTCTTCTATTATAAAGATGTACAGCTCGGACTGGGATCGAACAAGGAGAGCTCCTACACGGCGTATGCGGCCCAGAACACCTTCTTTGTTCCCGATTTGTGCAAGGTCATCTCGGCCAAGGAGTGGTATGATATGCCGATTGATCCGTTTGTCGTTACGGCCGATCAGCAGGGACAGACCTCCAACTCTGCCGTACTGCTCACTTCGGATAGCAAGCACGGCGGACTGGATAAAACCGTTATTTCGGCTGCGCAATATTACGCATCGATGCCTTATTTCTTCTTTGTAGCAGATTCGGGACAGAAATTATCCTTTGCATCGGTAGCCAATTCAAACTCGGTCATTCGCAACCATTACTACCCGCTCGATGGCAGCGATTATCGCAATCTGATCGGCAATAAGATGTTCGGTACGCCGATTACGTTCTATCGCGTATTGGGCACTGACAACGAGTGGTCGAAGGCTGTCACCGAGGGCACCTTGTCGTCGATGAATTATGACGGTACGAAACCTTCGTCGGGTGGTCCGGCTTTGGGAACCGCTACTGTTGAAGGTGGCACTTGGACGGAAGGCGCTGTGATTATGATCGGATATGCCACCTACGCGAAGGGGGCAAAGCCCTCGGCATCGAACATGTCCGATCTGGCCAAGAAGGGCTTTATCCATATCAAGGAGGTTACTTGCGCCGACTTGACAACAGGTAAAACCACGGTAGAAACAGAGCCTCGCGAGGGCTATATTAAGTTCGACTTCTACTGGTCGAAACCGATCAACGATGCGGCAGCTCAACCGACCTATGGTGACGATGGCGTGGCTCTTCCCACGCCTACGCCGCCCGTAGTCGATGGTGAGCGTGCAGCGGGCACCTTTACGGTTGCTTCGGTAGCCGAGTTTAGCGCGCTGACGCCGCTGGTAGATGGTGATGAGATTATTTGGAAAAATGGCACCTATAAGGATGTAAACCTGACGCTCGACAGCGAGCAGACGATTACACAAGGCATTACATTCCGTGCAGAATCAAACGGTGGAGTTCTCTTTACAGGGAACTCCACCCTTGCTATTAAGAGCGATCGCACGACCGTGCGCGGTTTTCATTGGCAGGACCCGCTGATCAGTGCCGAGCATCTGGTACGTTTACATCCGGGTACTTCGTACTGCACGCTCGAAGAGTGCGCCATCACGGGCCACAACACCACGGCCGACTACACACATGCCTGCAAATGGGTTTCGCTCAATGGCGATCATCATACCGTGCAGCACTGCTCCTTTATGGACAAGCGCGATCGCGGGGCCTTGCTCGTTGTCTGGTTTGACGAGGGTGTAACGCCCAACCACACGATTCAGTACAACCACTTCACGCGTCCCACAATTTTGATTGATCCGACGGATGGCGATCCGGCCAACGAGCAGGAGACGATTCGCGTGGGTGACAGCGCCAACTCGCTCAGCGATGGCAAGGTAACCGTTGCAAACAACTATTTCTACCAGTGCTATGGCGAGAGTGCCGAGGTCGTATCGAGCAAATCGTGCGCCAACCTCTACAAAGGCAACTATTTCGAGGAGTGCCGCGGAACGCTGACCCTGCGCCACGGCAATAACTGCACGATCGAGGGCAACTATTTCTACGGCAACGGAGTCAAGGAATCGGGTGGTGTGCGTGTTATTGGCGAGGGCCACACGGTGCGAGGCAACCACTTCGAGAAGCTCACCGGCATCGGTTACAAGGCCGCCTTGTCGCTCGTTCGTGGGCAGGAGAATGCCGCCTTGAGTGGCTATGCACAGGTCAAGAATGCGCTGATCGAGAACAATACCTTCAACGAGTGCGTGCTGGCCGTACACGCCAACTATGGCAGCTCAAGCATGACCATGCCCGTTATTTCGACCACGATGCGCGGCAACACGATCGTTGCGGTCGATATGGAGGGTTATTCAGTCTATGCCGTGCGTTACGAGAGCACGACACCCGAGGCCGAGATTACTTGGGAGAACAATACGATCTACGGCAAATTCAAGAACAACTATTTCGGATTGACCGCGGTCAAAACGGCTCCGACGCTCACCGATGTATCGTCGGCACGCAAAGCCATCGCCAACGCTGCCGGCGTAGCCTGGTCGATGGACTAACCGATTGATTGGTTTACGCATATAAGCGAAAGGGGCTGTCTCAACTATCTTGTTGGACAGCCCCGTTTGATTGGAAGAGCATCACTTACCGCTCCAATGTCCCTTTCCAGGAGAGAATACCGCCATCGAGTTCAATCACCTCATAACCGGCCTTGGCCACCCGTTCGGCAGCGATCTTACTGCGGCGACCGCTGCGGCAATAGAGGGCCACGGGGCGTTCTTTGTCGAGCGTCTGCACCTGACGATCAAATTGATCAGATTGAACATCCATATTTTTCGCACCCGGAATATATCCCTCGGCATATTCAGCCGGCGTGCGCACATCCACCAATTGGATGGCGGGATTGGTGATCATCTCAGCAAAGGTTGCCGCATCGACCGAGCGAAAAAGATCGCTCTGCTTGCAACCGAACAAGAGCGCACAACACGAAAACAGACTCATAAAGGTAACACGTAACATTATCCATCAAATTCGTTCAAAAATCAAGCAAAACGATCCGTCACGGCGGCACACACGGCATCGCCCGTGATGTTCAACACCGTACGTATCATATCGAAAACGCGATCCAGGGCATAGAGCAGCGGCAACCCCTCGATCGGAATACCGGCCGCCGCCAGCACCGCCACGACCATCAATGTCGGGCCCGGCACACCGGCCTGACCGATACTGCCGAGCGAAGCCGTAATGGAGATAGCCACATAGTGGCTCATCTGTAGCTCAATGCCATAAAATTGGGCAAAGAAGATCGCTACGAGCGTATAATAGATGGCGTTGCCCGTCATGTTGATCGTTGCGCCGAGCGGAACCACAAAACCGGTCGTCTGTTGCGAGATACCCATCTGTCGGCAAGCCTGCATCGTCAAGGGCAGGGTAGCCATCGACGACGCGGTCGAGAAGGCGATGATCTGCGGGCGCACCATAGCTTTGCAGAAGGTGCCGACAGGCACTCTCGCCAGCAGCTTGAGCGACCCCAAATAGACCACTACGGCCATCACCAAAATGGCCAGCAAATCGACCCACAGCAGATTGGCCACCTTCCACAGCACATCGAACCCGAACGTACCGGTTGCCTCGGCCATGAGGCCAAAGACACCCAACGGAGCGATCAGCATCACCTTGCCGATACACCAGATCAAGGCATCGAGCACCGTTTGCAGCCCCTCCATCATCCGCACACGCTTCTCAGTCGGAAGTGCCGAAAGACCAAAACCGAAGAAGAGGCCAAAGATGATGATCTGCAAAATATTCCCTTCGGCCAATGCCCGAATCGGGTTATCGGGAATCAACTGCATGATATGGTCCGAGAACGAAAGTGATGCCGGGGCACTCTGCTCTGTTGTTGTAGCAACGTCCTGAATAGCCTCGACACTCTCGGCCGCCAAGCCGGCTCCGGGCTGGAAGAGCAGTCCCGCGCCAATGGCAATCAGGATAGCGAGCAGGGTAGTGATAATGATATAGCCAATGCCGACCACGCCAATCCGTCCGGCCGAACTGCTACCGCCCAACGACGCAGCCCCGACCACAATTGAGACGGCCACGAGCGGCACGACCAACATCTTGATCAGTTGAATAAAGAGCGTGCCCAGCGGGACAAAGATTTTCGCCTCCTCGCCCATATAGACACCTACAACGACTCCGAGGGCCATCGCCACCAGAATCCAAAAACCGATATTACGCCAAATATGTTTCATCATACCTACAAAGATACTCTTTTTCCCCGAAAAAGCAGACAAACGCACACAAATTTGACTGCTCAGCACGCACAATCCAATGCTCGCACCTAGTTACCGCCCCACACAATGGTCCCTTTTGAACCATTTTGCCATTGAAACGTATACCCAGTTACCTTATTGTGTTTCTGCATAAGGCTTATAAATCATAGGGTACCGATTCTGGTATTGAGTCTGTTTCTTTACGATATTGGGCACGCGTAGTATGCCGTCCCAGAAAATCGTAGAATGCGTTGTCATGACCGGAGACTTGCGTGTGGCAGAGTTCGTGGATAATCACCGAATCAATCTTCAAATCACTGTATTTGATCAGATGACAGGAGAAGAGGATGCGTTTTTGACCCGTATAGCATATCCCGAAATGGTTGCGAGCGCGTGAAATGCCACTGCTGTTGTATTTCAGTCCCGTCTGCTCGGACCAATAGGCCAAGCGGGGCAATAGGTAGGCTTTGGCGGCCTCGATCATCAGCTTCGTGCCATAGGCCATGATCGCTTCGCGCGTAATCAGCTGATCACAATTGGCTGCTGCCGGTAGGATCATCGTGTAACAGTCGCCCTCTTGTCGGTGGCTGTATCGCGCACCCGTTCCCCGCTCAATGCGGAGGCGGAAATGGGGAAAATCGCGCCGGAAAGTCTCGTCAATCCGGTCGGGAGGCGTTGGAGAGCCCTCATGATACCGCTTGAACTCTCGCTCTTTATGCTCCTCGTGAAGATAAGTCGCAGCCATATCGTAGGGGACCCCAGGCGGCAGATTGCAGACGGCATGATCCTCCAGAAACGAACACCGGTAAATCGGATCTTCATAACGACTCACGATTGTCCCGCACAGTGCATCCTCAAACCGCACCTCTGAGCCGTGCTTGGGTGTAGGGTTCTCCTGCTCGATCTGTTGCAGCCGTCGTTCGATCCATGCGCTCTCGCTTTTCTTGATGCACTTTCGAAGTGCATACCGATACCACAATAGGGCCGTATAGGGATCGCGCGGCACACCTCGTCCCTGCTCGTGACACCAGCCCAACCATCCGATCGACTGTATGGCCCGCGACGTGTAGAGAGCCCGAAACCGAAAACAGGCTACAGCCATCCGATCCTCTCCGGCATCGAGATAGGCCTTGGCTTGTTGAAAGGAGATCTGAAACATAGCCATCGAACAAGTAACGTGAATCGAGTGATTGACAAAGATAGTGTTTTTTGTCCACTTCACGCGCATTGCAGCCATTTTTTACAGGATTGGCTGCGTTTCATACATTCAGCCGCCTATTTCATACAATCAGAGGGATGGAGTGTTGTCGGTTCGATTTTTTGTTTGTAACTTTGTTTCACGAAACAAGACAGATGGCTGCCCAACTGATCATATCCACCTCGATCGATCTGGTGCGTATTGCGCCCGAGCGCATTGTCTACATCTCCTCCGACGGCAACTATTCAACCCTGATACAGACTGACGGAGAGGTGCGCATGCTCTCGTTTCAGCTTGGACAAATCGAGAAGATGATCAATTCGCAGTTAGGCAAGGCGGGCGAGCAATTCATCCGCATTGGCAAGAGTTTGATCATAAACCGCTCCTATATCTATTACATCAACATTCCCAGACAGAAGATCGTGTTGTCCGATGTGGGCTCATTCAGCCACACGGTGACCGCTTCGAAGGAGGCACTCAAACAGTTAAAGGAGCATATTGAAAAGGAGGTCAAATAGTGATGAGAAACGAAGAAAAATACCAAATCGAAGAGGACGAGATCCGCATCTTGGGCGGAGGAGGCGAGGAACCTCCCCGGTTTAGACGAAGCACGATGATTGCCGCTTTTGTGGCCATTCTGCTGGCCGGTGTCGTGCTTGTATGGATCATCAGCCACGAACAAGCCACTTATGAGCCTGAACCGAGCTATTTCGAGCCCGAGCAACCAGAACTCTCGGTCGAGCAAACACCCATTCAACCCATGACACGACTGGCTTCGCCGGTCGATTCGCTCACGAGCGGATTCTGCGAGTTGCGCGATACGACCATCAATGATATTCCGCTTCGCATCTACCTGCCACAAAACGCACGGCTCTCGCTCCATATCGGCCGCATGGACAAGCAGGATACGACAGTCATATACACAGCCCAAGCGGCCGACATTCGTGCCGACAACGGCAAAATCGTCGGAGCCTTTGTCTTGCAGGGAACTCCTCGGGCTTGGGGGCTCTCCAAGCGGGGCTTTTGCGCCATCATCAACGATCAGATCACGATCGGCGTAGCTGACAACTCACCGCTCTTCGAAGAGGCGACCGAGAAGGGTGGTTACTTCTTCCGCCAATATCCGTTAGTCGATCATGGCGAGTTGGTCGAAAACAATCCGAAAAACAAGGCTGTTCGACGTGCCATCTGCGACCGTATCGGCGAGATCTTTATGATCGAGAGTCTGCAACCCGAATCCTTCCACGATTTTGCCCAGGCGCTGGTCGATTTGGGGGTTGATCATGCCGTCTATTTGGTGGGAGGAAATGCCTACGGCTGGGCAGTCGATCAAGCGGGCGCTCGCCACGAATTTGGCGACGATAATTACTACACGGGGCGTCGGCGAATGCCACGCAACACGAGTTACATTGTTTGGCGCAAAAAATAGTTTCCACACGATGCGACGCATACTACTTCTGCTGGCACTCTTGCTACCCGGCATGCTCTGGAGCGATCTGCCGTCGGTGCGCATTCTCTTTGTGGGCGATTCGATCACCGATGGGGGATGGGGGCGTAGTGGCGGCTCGATGCAGCCGGCCGAAGAGCGCAACCTCAAAGATCAAAACCACCTCTACGGCCACAGCTACATGTTCCTATGTGCGGCACGACTTGAAAGCCAATCACCCGAACGCGGCTACCATTGCCAGAATCGCGGCATCAGTGGCTACACGCTCGAGGATCTGCACACCCGCTGGGAGCAGGATGTGGCGACCTTCCGCCCGCATCTGTTATCCATCCTAATCGGCACGAACGACGTGGCCAAACACTACGATCAAAGCCTAAAGCCCTTTGATGTAGCCGCCTGGGAGCAACAGTATCGTGCGTATATAGAGCGTACACGGGCTACCTTTCCGCAGGTGAAATTGATCCTCGGAACACCCTTTGTGGCCGCCGTAGGTCGGGTGGGTACAAAAGCTGATTTTCAGCAACGGGCAGCCGCTATCGACGCTTGCGCCGATGTGGTGCGTCGTTTGGCCGCGGAGTACGAGGCTGTATTGGTCGATTACCACCGTTGCTTCGCTCGCATGGCCGAGCAGTATCCCACCATCGAGGCCTCATATTGGATATGGGATGGCATTCATCCCACGCCGGCCGGCCATGCCCGCATGGCCGATTGCTGGTTGGCAGCGGTAGGACCTACGCTTACGAACTAACCCTTTTATAACTACCAATATGATTACACAACAAGACCGAAATGCACAATGTGCAACCTGCGATCTGCGCAAATTCAGCCCGGAGATGGGTATTGTCTGTGGCCTAACCAACGCAAAAGCCGATTTTGAGGAGGCATGCCCCAATTATACGCCCAACAAAATTTTGCAAGAACAACAAAATCGCATCGAGCGACAATCCGACAAAGAGGCTTCGGTTGGAGGCTGGTTAGCCTTCTTCTTGTGGGTTGTGCTCGGTGGTGGAGCAACGAGCTCATTCTTTTCGCTGCTCATTTCCAGCCTCTATGACGACCCGCTCTGCCTACTCTTTACGCTTCCCATTGCAGTCATCATTGTGACCATTGCCGTGCTAGCCATCATCGCCTTCTATCGCAGGAAATCCAATGCCGTATCGCTGGCTTATACCTATCTTGCTATGGCCGCCATTGGCGGTGTCGCAGCCTTATTATTTGCAGCCAAGGGCATCGCCGACATCGCGCTTGTAGATGGATTGCTTCCGCTGATTTCGATCACGATTTGGGCCTGCTTCCTCCATTATTCAAGCCGCGTGGCCGATTTGATCCCCGAGCAGCAGCGCACATGGGGCACACTGGAGCGTATACTGTTGGGTATCTATCTGATGGTTTACCTAATCCTCATCGCTCTGAATGTAGCCGCCTAAAGGCTCTGATTGCCGTATTTCGCGGGTTTCAAATAACGGGTAGCGATCCATTTCATACACCCGAAAAACGATTTCGTACAGTATGCATCAAAAGATGCGGCTGTACGATTTTTTTTGTGGATTTTTGTACATGCCGAGATAGATAGAAACAAATCAATAACTCTATAAACGCATGAAACACTTCGTACACAAAATCGGGATAGCCCTGGCTGCTATCCTCCTGCTGGCGGGTTGCACCTCCCGCCCGGAACTTACACCCGAGGAGGCTTCGACCCTGATTCAAGCCTTCTCACCGGCCACGATTAGCACGAGCTCCAGCATCTGCATTGAGCCAAGCGAGCTGCTGCGGCAGTCAATCGACTCGACAGCCCGCCTCGACCGGCTCTTCCGCTTCACCCCCTCGCTGGCCGGGCAAACACATTGGAGCGAGACAAAACAGCAGCTCTGCTTTACCCCCGAGGCTGGAGAGTTGCAACCGGGTAAGAGCTATCGGTGTGCCTTGAATCTTGCCGAACTGACCGGCGTGGACTCATTGGCCGATTTCGCCTTTTCGTTTTCCGTCAAAGATCGTTTTGCCATCCTGCAAGAGCCAATCCTCCTGATTGATCCGCATCGGACGGACCACCTCATTGCGCGAGGCACGTTGCGCTTTAGCGAGCCTGTTCCGTATGAAGAGGCCTCGTCGTTCTTCTCCCTTACGGGCGATGACGGGGTCACCTTCAAGATCGAGCAGGATGATCCCGAGCAGTGGAAGTACACCATTCATGGCATCGAGCGGGATACGCGTGCACGTGCCGCGAAGATCTGTTTTCGAGCCGATAAGATCGGCTTTGGCAAGGCCATTGAGCGCACGATTATCCTCCCGGGGCGCAAATTTGAACTGCTGCAAGCCCGACTATCCGAGGGGACAAACACCTATCTCGAAATCGAATTCAGCGCCCCGATTGACTGCGACCAAGAGTTGGAGGGGCTGATTACGCTCGAAGGAGCCGAGAATTGCCGTATCCGCACCTCGCACTACAACGCCTCGTGCGTACGTCTGTTTTTTGACCCGTTGGCCGATTCGCAATTAACGCTCAAGGTATCCTCCTCGGTACGTAGTGCACAGGGAAAGCGTCTACCCCAGAACTACGTTCGCCAATTCACGGCCGCCGATCTGCCTCCCTCGATCAAGGTACCGCTGAGCGGTACAATCCTGCCCGATGGCAGCAACCTACGTTTTCCGTTCCAGACGATCAATCTAAAGGCTGTCGATGTCGAGGTAGTGAAGATCTATGCCGACAATGTACTGACCTTCTTGCAAGAGAATGCCTTGCATGAGACGGACGATCTCCGCCGCGTAGGACGCGCCATTCACAAACAGACCGTCCGATTAGATGCCGACACGACACGCAATCTGCGCGAGTGGCAATCCTTTGCCATCGACCTGAAGGGGCTCTTCCGACAGGAGCGGGGTGCAATCTACAATGTCCAACTCTCATTCAAGGAGGAGTATGTCCTTGGTGGGGAATCCACTTCGTCCGATTTGACCATGCAGCGCGGTTTGACCCCCGACGAGGAGGCAGAGTGGGATCAGTTCTATCCCTACATCTACAACAACGGCTACAACCTGGTCGCCTCGAACCTGGGTTTGATCGTCAAAAAGGCTGATGGCGATCGGCTTTGGACCACCGTGAGCGACATCATGACCACCAAACCCATCAGCGGCGTTACCGTCACGGCCTACAACTACCAGCTTCGCCCCATCGGCCAGGGCAAGACCAACGCCCAAGGTTTTGCCGATTTCACACTCTCGGGCGTACCCTTTGTCGTGACGGCCGAGGATGGCCAATCGGTGAGCTACCTGCGTATGCGGGGTGGGGATGCGCAATCCAACAGTCGTTTCGATGTGAGTGGTCAAAAGCCGAGTAAAACGACCTTAAAGGGCTTTGTCTATGGTGAGCGAGGCGTTTGGCGTCCGGGCGACGAGATTTGCCTGACCCTCTTATTGGAGGATCGCAACAAGGTGCTACCCAAACAGCATCCGGTAACCTTGGAGCTATTCAATCCCCAGGGGCAATGCTACTCGCGTCAAACTCAGACCGAAGGCGTCGATGGCTTTTATCTGTTCCGCATTGCGACGGAGGAGGCTGCACCGACTGGTCATTGGCAAGCCAAATTTCAGGTCGGTGGAGCAACCTTTGAACATCCGGTACAGATTGAGACAATCAAACCCAACCGCCTGAAGATCAAGATCGAATCGCCGGAGATTATTCAGGCAGGAAAACCTACAACAATCGGTCTGCAAGCCCATTGGCTGACAGGCCCTGCAGCCGACGGATTAACGGCTACGATGGAGTGGACGCTCCATGCGGATGCCACCCCCTTTGCTGATTACAAGAGCTTCAGTTTCACCAATCCGCTCACGGAGTTTTCCTCGTCCGAAGATCAACTCATCACGGCTCGGCTCGATAGTGTGGGCCACTTAAGCCGTACCCTCACCATGCCGGCTGCCGATGGTGAACCGGGGCTCTTGTGGGCAAACTTGATTGCCCGCGTCACCGAGGCCGGAGGAGACGAGAGCATCACCTCGCGCATGGTACGTTATGCACCCTATGATGCTTATGTCGGCATCTGCCTGGGGGAGCGCACGTTTGAGACCGACACGGATCTGACATGGGATGTCGTGACCGTTGATGCCGAAGGTCGCCCGTTGGCCAATCGCAATCTGGATTACTCGATCTATCGCTTGGATTGGAGCTGGTGGTTTGAAGGATCGGCACAAGAACTTGCCACCTACATGGAGAGTTCTTCAGTCTATTCGGTCGCCTCGAACACCCTGACAACCTCGACTGAAGGTATGGCTACGATCCATTTCCGTCTTGATTATCCCTCGTGGGGGCGATATCTGATCCTGGTGCACGATCGTCAGAGTGGTCATTCGACCGGAGGTGTGGTTTCGATTGATTGGCCCGATTGGCGTGGTCGAAGCGGCCGCGAGGAGCCGTCGGCAGCCACCATGCTTGCTTTTTCGCTCGACAAGAAGCACTATGAGGTGGGGGAGCAGGCTACGGTCTATCTGCCGTGTGCCGAGGGCGGACGTGTGCTGCTCTCGGTGGAGAATGGCTCACGGGTGATCAGTCGTCGCTGGATCACCCTCTCAAAAGAGCAGGAGACCGCCTTCAAATTGCCCGTAACCCGTGACATGACCCCCAATTTCTATCTACACGCCACGCTGTTGCAGCCCCACAACCGTCCGTCGAACGACCTACCGCTGCGTCTTTACGGCATCGAGCGCGCCGACGTGGTCGATCGCAGCACGGTATTGCATCCCGAGATCGAATTACCCGACGAGGTTCTGCCACAACAACCCTTCACGATCGGCATCCAGGAGCGTGACGGCAAGCCGATGAGCTACACGGTGGCTCTGGTCGATGAAGGGTTGCTCGATATCACCTCTTTCCGCACGCCGCAGCCCTGGCAGGCGATGAATCAGCGCGAAGCGTTAGGCGTGAGTACGTGGGATCTGTATGGCGATGTCATTGGAGCACAGACTGGGCAATTCCATACACTGCTCAGTATTGGTGGCGATATGGTCGTACGCAGTGCCCAGGGGAAAGAGAAGCGTTTCAATCCGGTGGTGAAAGTGTTAGGGCCTTTTACCCTAAAAAAGGGTAGTGCCACCCACACGATCAACCTGCCGATGTATGTTGGTTCGGTACGTGTGATGGTCATAGCCGCCCACGAAGGCAGCTATGGCAGCGCCGATCGGACCATGAAGGTGCAGGCACCGTTGATGTTGCTGCCCTCGTTGCCTAGACGCTTGGTCTGTGGTGATCGTGTATCGCTACCCGTGCAACTGTTTGCGACGCGGCCTAATATCGGAAAGACGCAGGTGCAGGTTTCAGTCGATGGTCCGTTGTCGATCGTAGGGCAGAAGAGCCACCAACTCACCTGCTCGGAGCCGTGCGACAAGCAGCTCAACTTCGAGTTGCAGTGCGACAAGGTGCAGACCGGTCGGGCGCATGTGATTGTTTCGGCCTCGTCGGCCTCCTACCACATCCACGACACGATTGCGATTGAGGTGTGCAACCCGCTTCCGAAAGTGATCCATACACAGCCGGTTACGCTTTCCGGAGGCAAGACGCAGCAATTCAATTGGACTCCCTTCACGCACGGCGAAGCGCGGTTGGAGGTGAGTGCCATGCCGGCCATCGACTTTAGTGGTACGTTTGCCTTCGTCGAGCAGTACGACCACTACTGCACCGAGCAACTTTCAGCACGTGCTATGTATATACTCTATGCTCGTCAATTCTTATCGTCGGAGGAGCAACAACAAGCCGAGCAGGCCTTGCCAAAGCTCCTCCAGCAGCTGATCAGCCGACAAATGCGCAATGGCGGATTCCGCTATTGGCCCTCCTCCCACACGGCCCACGATTGGGTCACTTCGATGGCCGGTGAGGTGCTGATCGAGGCGCGTCGCCAAGGCTTCCCGATCCAAAGTCAGGCCATCGAACGTTGGCAGCAATACCAAGCACAAGGGGCTCGCCAATACGCCCATTCGACCCGCACCGATCTCCAGCAGGCGTATCGCCTCTATACGTTGGTCAAATCGGGCAACCAGCCTTTGGCCGCCATGAACCGTCTGCGCGAAGAGTCTCGTCTCTCGCGTCAGGCCGTGCTGCGCCTTGCAGCCGCCTATGCTTGGATAGGGCGCACCAGTGTCGCCCAAGAGTTGGCTACACGGGCTGCAACAGCCCAACCTGCCGCAGGCGACTACTCGACCTTCTCGTCACCGCTCCGCGATCAGGCCATGGAACTGCAAAGTTGGGCCTTGCTGGGGGCTTCGGAGCAGATGCTGTCGTTGGCCGAAGTGGTAGCAACACAATTTTCGGCCACGACCTGCGACACGCAGCAGGTAGCCTTCATCAGTGCGGCCTTTGGCTCGCTCGCCGAGCAGATCGGCACGAGCGTGGAGCGGGCACGTGTAGAGCAGCAGGGTAGTGCCCCGATCGAGTTGTGCGACATCCGTGCTACACAAGTCTTGGACGTTCAGCCCGACATGGGTTCTCTTTCGCTCCAAAATCAAGGGACAAAGCCCCTCTTCGCTACGCTAGTCACCCTACGGCAACCTACAGCCAACGAGCCGGTGGCCGCCTCGGCCAATAAACTCACCCTCGAGGTGCAATACACCGATCTGAAGGGAAAACCCTGCGCCATCAACACCCTACAGCAAGGGGCAGAGTTTCTAGCCCAGATCACCGTCAAGCGGAACGCCGTTGTTGATTCCGAATCGTTGGCCCTGACCTTCGTAGCCCCCTCCGGCTGGGAGATCTGGAACGACCGACTGCTCTCCCCGCAAAGCCACGAGGAGGTGACCTACAGCGACCAGCGCGATGACCGCATCCATTGGTATTTCCCCCTCGATGCCGGCCAAAGCAAGCAGTTCAAAGTTCGTCTCAGAGCAGCCTATACCGGTCAGTTCTTACTGCCGCCTACCCGCTGTGAAGACATGTACGACGCCACCGGCTATGCCACCACGGCAAGCCGCATGATTACCGTCAAACGATGAAACGACTACTACACTATGGCGCAGCTACAGCGGCTGGAGCACTCCTGCTGCTGTGGCTCTTTTGCCTGCCTCAAGAGCTCTTTGAGGGGGTCAGCTATTCGACCGTCGTCACCGATCGCAACGGCACACTGCTTGGGGCTCGTTTGGCACGCGACGAACAATGGCGATTCCCGCCGTGCGATTCGTTGCCCGAGAAATTTATCACTGCCCTCATCGAGTTTGAGGATCGCACCTTCTACGACCATCCCGGCGTCAGTCTGCGGGCCTTGGGGCGTGCCGTGATGCAGAACCTCCGCAATGGACGCGTCGTGAGTGGCGGCAGTACGATCTCGATGCAGGTGATCCGCCTCTCGCGTCGCAAACCGCGCACGCTGTGGCAGAAGGCGGTCGAAATCTTCATGGCAACCCGTCTCGAATGGCGTTACTCGAAGGAGGAGATCCTGCGCCTATATGCCTCGCACGCCCCCTTTGGCGGCAATGTCGTCGGTTTCGATGCCGCCCTCTGGCGTTATTTGGGTCATGATGGCAACCATCTGTCGTGGGCCGAGGCGGCAACGCTTGCCGTCTTGCAAAATGCCCCTTCGTCGATGCACCCTTCGAAGAACCGCGACGCGTTGTGTGCCAAGCGCAACCGCCTGCTGACGCGACTTTTTGAGGCAGGGCATCTCTCCGAGGAAGATTATCGGCTCGCACTCGATGAGCCACTCATCGACCAACCTTATTCCATGCCGCAGGAGGCCACTCATTTGGTGTCGTGGTATCATCGCACCCAACCGGGTGAGCGCATCGTCACCTCGATGGATGCACTCCTGCAACAACAGGTCGAGGAGGTCACCGTACGCCATAGCCGCACCCTGCGCAAGGCGGGCATTCGCGACCTGTCAGCCGTCATTTTTGATGTCGAGCGAGGTGACGTGGTGGCCTACTGCGGCAATAGCGACATGAGCTATGAGCGCGAGGGACGCTGGATCGACATTGCCCGTGCGCCCCGCAGTTCGGGCAGCATCCTCAAACCCTTGCTCTATGCCGCAGCGTTGCAAGAGGGCACACTCACGCCCGAAATGCTGTTGGTCGATGTACCTACCGATTTTGGGGGCTTCTCCCCGAAAAACTACCACGGCTCCTACGATGGAGCTGTACCGGCCAACGAGGCGTTGATCCGCTCGCTCAACATGCCGTATGTTCACCTGCTCAAGGAGTATGGAACGATGCGTTTTGCCGAGTTATTGCAGGTGGGTGGCATGACCTCGCTCGACCGTCCGGCCGATCGCTATGGTCTCTCGCTTGCGCTTGGTGGTGCCGAGGTAACCCTCTATGACGTTACCCGTTTCTATGCCCGCATGGTGGCCGTTTATCAAGATTCGACGCGCTATGCCGACTTCCCTTTGCGCGACCGGGTGGCACTACACCACACCTTCGAGACGATGCGCGAGCTCAATCGTCCCGATCACCTCGACTGGCGACGCGCACAATCCGTGCAACAGGTAGCCTGGAAAACCGGCACGAGCTATGGCGCGCGCGATGCCTGGGCCATCGGATGCACACCGCGCTATGTCGTGGGCGTATGGTGCGGAAATGCCGATGGCAGCGGGGTAGCCGAGATGACCGGAGCCCAAATGGCCGGGCCGGTGATGTTCGATTTAGTGGATCTGCTGCCTGCCTCCGGATGGTTTGAAGCCCCACAGCCCGAGGAAGGGGTGTGGTTGCCAATTTGTCGCCATTCGGGCTATCCGGCCGGCCGTGCTTGTTGCGACACGCTTCATCGCCAACTCCCACGTGCAGCCACCCGCACGCACGCTTGCCCCTATTGCCAAGAGGTGAACGTATCGCACGACGGCGCTTTCCGTGTGGTTGATCGCAGTCAGCCCACCCACATCGAACGCCGCTTTGCGCTGCCTCCTATCCTGGAGCACTACTACCGCCAATGCCACCCCGAATACCAGCCCCTTCCGCCCATCAAACCCTCGGTTGCGTCAGCCGATTCGGATGAGCCGATGCACTTCATCTACCCAACCGACGGGGTCATTGTTTCGCTCTCCAAGCAGTTGGACGGTTCGTCGGGTGCAATCCATTGCAAGGTGGCTCACAGCCGGCCTTCGACCGAACTTTTTTGGCACCTCGACGATCAATTCTTAGGAGTTACACGCGATCTACATCAGATGCAGATCACCCCGACCGCCGGCTATCATCGATTGATTGTAGTCGATGCCCACGGAGCAAGCATCACGACTCACATCCGTTGCGTCACCTCACAAACGCCCTAAAACGCCTTCTCCAGGGGGTGAGCGACGGATTTGTGATGAAATTCTTACCGTTCATCGTGTTATTTGGTCCATTCATCGTTCTATTTAGCGGCATTCTTCACGTTTAGGTCGACGAGTTAATGATGTTTGTAAAATTTTAATTACTTTTGCAAAAATTCATGCAAACATAAACACAAAACCAATAACACAAACTATCTATGAAAAAGACATTCTACGAAATGCCGACCATCGAGCAAGTTGAGATGGTCGTGGAGCAGGGTTTTTCTGCTTCGGGAGAGTTTTCGGGTCCCTCGTTTGGCGAGGAGGACGTAACCGACAAATGGGAGTAACCAAAGTTTAACCAAAAAAAAGCAAGAAGAAAAGATGAAACGTTTTTGGACTATTTTTGCTGTTGCACTGGTAGCTTTGGGTGTAACGGCTTGTAGCGAGGGTGCTGATGAGCAGACCGCTCCTGCAACGGAGGGCGTATCGTTCTACGCCTCGGTAAACATGGGTGCCGATTCGCGCGCCACGCTTGAGAAGGACGACCAGGGTGTTTGGAACACCATCTGGGAGGGTAACGAGACGCTTATTGCTAACGTTAACTGGATGCACACGTTCTATTTTAGCAACACGCCCGAGGAGCCTAACAAGTTCACTTGCACCGATCCGTCGATCCTCGATCTTATGGTAGATGGCCCCGTATCGACCAACATTTACAATAAGAACGCTGAGTGGGGTCCCAACAGTACAATGGGAGCCAATGGTATTAGCTTCTGGAGTAACTGTATGTTGGGTAGCGGCGAGCCCGTTGTTCTCGATGCCGATTGCGCAATCCTGCGCTATTCATCGGACTACGAGGTAACCTTCACCACGACGGCTCAATATATGAGTGGTTTCTTTGGTGATGGCACCGCCGATGGTATCGCTACGCTGACGCTGCCTGCAGGCAAGGATATTCTTGTGCCGATTTTCCATGCTGATTTGGCCGGCCCGGGTTCGTTGAGCTATGCTATCGACGGTAAAACGTGCGGTACGATTAGCAACTTCTCGCCCAAGAATGGTACAATCTACAACCTCGGCACGCTGGATAAGCCGTTTGTAGCAGAGAAGTCGGAGTGGGGTATTGTTGGTGATTTGACCAGCTGGAGTGACAATGGCGACATCGCCATGTACACGACTCCGACTGCAAATCTGTTTGTAGCAAAGAATATCACGATTAGCGAGAATCAGGTTTACACGGGCTTCAAGATTCGCAACAAGGGAAACTGGACCGGAATCAACTATGGTGGTAATTTTGCTTATTTTGTAGCAGACCGTTATATGTCGGTATGGAAGGACGGTCAAAACATGCAGTTTACCGAGGCCGGTACGTATGACATCTATTTCCAATACAAGGATGGCAACGAGGGTAAGGTTTGGCTTGTGAAAGCCGGCACCGACTACACCACTGTAGCTGAGCAGACGAAAGAGGGTCCGCAACCCAATCTTTCGAATGTTAGCTGGGGTCTTTGCGGTACGCACAATAACTGGAGTGCTCCCGATTCGCAATTGACATGGGATGGCTCTTTAGGTATGTATGTTATCAAGAACATCAAGTTAACCGGTGCATTCAAAGTTCGTGGTGATAACGATTGGAGCAAAGTTGCCAATTACGGCTCTGGCAGCACCATTACTGTCAATAAAGCAGCAGCTACGACCATTTACAACAATGGTGGCGATTGTAAGGTCGCCTCGGGTACTTACGATGTATATGTATATATTGACGTGAAGGCCCTCAAGAATAGTGGTAAGATTTGGGTGAAGACGCCGGGTTCGGCTGCTCCGTCGCTCTAATCAATATAGCGCATTTCAATTTTTCCAGCCCGACCATCAACAGGTCGGGCTGGTTGTTTTTCTTATTATGCTAACAACCGACATTATTCCCAGTTGAGAATTTGATAATTTGAAACTATTCCGTTATTTTTGTCCAAACAACAAGCACAAAAAAAACACCTTACAACCCTATGAATTTCAGAATCGGACACGGATATGATGTACATCGTCTGCAAGAGGGTTTGCAGTTGGTCTTGGGTGGGGTAGCGATCCCCTACGAGAAGGGCTTTGTAGCCCATTCAGATGGCGATGTGGCGATTCATGCCATTTGCGATGCGCTGCTGGGGGCAGCGGCGATGGGCGATATTGGGTTGCATTTTCCCGATACGGCCGATGAATTTGCCGGCATCGACTCGAAGGTGCTGTTGCGCCGCGTAGTGGCTCTGCTGACCGAGCAGGGATACAGAATCGGCAATGTCGATTGCACGATCCGCATGCAGCGACCCAAGCTGCGCCCCTACATCGACACGATGCGTCACACACTCGCCGATGCTATGGGTGTGGACGATGACCAAGTATCGGTCAAAGCCACGACCACAGAGCATCTGGGATTTGAGGGGCGCGAAGAGGGCGTATCGGTCTCGGCCGTTGCGCTGATCTATCGCGCTTAATAGAGTTGCGAAATCGTACCTGAATACTGGACCGCGTTGTACCACGGATTTGAGATCGTCAGCGTTGCCCCGCCCGTACGCGAATAGATCTCAAAGGTGAAGGTGTAGGTCGAGCCGCTGAAGAGCGACGAAGAGAAGCTCACCATCCACCCCTCGTGGGTCTGTTCGGTCGTATAGTGTTCGACCGAGGGGAGGGTATAGTTGAGCACCGTCACATAGTAGGGAGGCGTAAAACCCTTGATGTAGGGCATGCAGACATCGACGGCCGTATCCCAAACACCAATATTAAATTCGGGATTCATGATCTGCCGCATCGGTCCGGCGGGTTGGCGTTGCATGGTCTGCGGATTGAACTGAAAGTTGCGCGACAGCACCAACGAATCCATCATACGTTCGTATTCGGCCAATCGTTCGGCACGACGCTTCTCGCGTATTTCGCGGCGTTCCTCCTTCGGGGAGAGATTCTTGCGTTGTCCGATGACGCTCATCGCTGCGATAAGCAACAGGGCGGAAGAGAAGATAAAAAATAGTCGTTTCATGGTGGTAGGGTATTTATTACCCTGCCACAAAAAGCAAAATCGGTGCCGCACCCAACGCGCAGCACCGATTTTTTTTGCAATACGTGATCCCTATTTGAGGAAGTCGGCACGCATGGGCGAGAAGGTATCGATCAGAATACCGGCCTCCAGGCACACGCAACCATGCTCCAGATCGGGCTCCACGTAGTAGCCATCACCCGGGCCAAGAATACGCTTTTCGTCACCGATGGTCAGCTCAAAACGACCGCTGGCCACATAAGTTGCCTGCGAGTGGTAATGAGCGTGAGCCGCACCAATGGCTCCGGTCTCAAATTTAACCTTCACGAGCATCAGCTGGCCGTCATAAGCCATCACCTGACGCGTAATACCGGGGGCGGGGTTCTCCCATGCCATCTCCTGCTCAATCTGATAAGTTGTACTGCGAGTTTTCATCGTATCCAATAGTTTTTTGGTAAATAGTTCTGCCTACAAATATAGAAAAAAAAGTCCAATCGCACAACGCATTGGACCTTTTTCACACACAAACAATAACAATAAAACGGCTGTTTTACTTTACGAGTACAAAGATCGGAACTCAAATCGAAACGATCAATCACCATAATTAGGTATTTTACACCCTCTATACCCTATATCATACCTAAAAAAGTGGTCTAAAGTCCCCTCAAAGCGCCCTTTATTTTTAGGCAATTATTTGTTTATTTGTATCGTTTGCACTATCTTTGCATGTGAAATCAAGAGGGATCGACCTTCATTCGATCTGTAAAATCAACCAACAAATACGATTTATGCAAGATTTAGAAGTGCTCGAGGGCAAAAGTGTGTCCGAGCTACGTGAGATAGCCGCCATGCTGGGTATTGATGGCGCACGCATGAAAAAAAGTGAGTTGCGCGCCCGGATTGTGGCCGCTGCAGGCGGAGCTAATTCCAACGAGGAGCAGACACCTGCCACTTCGGAAGTAAAACCCGAGGAGGCTGCATCGACACCCGCTGGCGAGAAACCGCGCCGCGGACGACGTCCGCGCATTGCCAAAATAGAGAGCGCCGAAACGCCCAGCACACCGACGCCCGAGACTGAAGAGTCGGTCAAGGAGCAAACTGCACCCTCAGCACCCGATACCGCCCCTGCAGAGGAGCACTCATCGACATCCGAAGCCCCAAAACAAGAGCCAAAACGACGGGGTCGCAAGCCTAAAGCTCGCCCGGAGGTCGTCGCTCCCAAACAGGAGACGCCTACGACCGAAGAGACATCGGCTCAACAGCCTGCACAGGCCGTTCGTCCGTCGCTCGACGAGGAGGTGATTACCAAGGATGACTACTTGGGTGAGATCGAGGGAGAGGGCGTCCTGGAGGTGATGGCCGACGGCTTTGGCTTCCTGCGCTCGGCCGACTACAACTACCTCAATTCGCCCGACGATGTCTATGTTTCGCCCTCGCAGATCAAACTGTTCGGTCTGAAACCCGGCGATACGGTGAGCGGCACGATCCGCCCGCCGCGCGAAGGGGAGAAATATTTCCCGCTGGTGCGTGTCAATGAGATCAACGGCTTGAAGCCCGAATATATCCGCGACCGTGTACAATTCGAGTACATGACCCCGCTCTTCCCGAGCGAGAAATTCTGCCTGACAGGCCATGGCCATAACACGCTCTCGACGCGCATTGTCGATCTCTTTTCGCCCATCGGTAAAGGCCAGCGAGCACTGATCGTCGCCCAACCCAAGACCGGTAAGACGATGCTCCTACAGTCGATTGCCAATGCCATCGCCGACAACCATCCGGAGGTCTATATGATCGTCCTGCTGATCGACGAACGCCCCGAGGAGGTGACCGAAATGGCCCGCAACGTCAAAGCCGAGGTTGTAGCTTCGACCTTCGATGAACAAGCTTCGCGCCACGTTAAGGTGGCCGAAATGGTACTGGAAAAAGCCAAACGCATGGTCGAATGCGGCCACGATGTGGTGATTTTCCTCGACTCGATCACCCGCTTGGCGCGTGCTTACAACTCGGTACAGCCCGCCTCCGGTAAGGTCTTGTCGGGTGGTGTGGATGCCAATGCACTGCACAAGCCCAAGCGATTCTTTGGTGCAGCACGTAACACCGAGGAGAAGGGCTCACTGACCATCATCGCCACGGCCCTGATCGACACCGGTTCGAAGATGGATGAGGTGATCTTCGAGGAGTTTAAGGGCACGGGTAACATGGAGCTCCAGCTCGACCGTCGCCTCTCGAACAAGCGCGTTTATCCGGCTGTCGATGTCATTGCGTCGAGTACGCGTCGTGAGGATCTGCTCCTCTCGCGCGAGGTGATGAATCGCACGTGGGTATTGCGAAAATATCTCTCGGATATGACCACCGTAGAGGCGATGGAGTTCCTCCAAAAGCAGATGAATCTGACCGAAACAAACGAGGAGTTCCTTGTAACCATGAATCAATAAACCTAAAAAAAATAAGACCCAACAATGAAGAGTTTTTTCCTTGGTTGCATTGCCTTGTTAATGGCGTGCAACGCCTTCGCCTGGGGGCAGAAGGGACACGATGTAGTGGCATACATTGCCGAGAACCATTTAACGCCCGAAGCAGCACAACGTGTCAGCGCCGTGCTGGGTGGCCATTCACCCGTCTATTACTCGAATTGGATGGACAACGCCAGCCATACACCGCGCTATGCATACACCAAGACCTGGCACTACATGAACATCGACGAAAACGAGACCTTGGAAAGCCAGCCCCGCAACGCAAAGGGCGATATTCTGACTGCCCTGAACGGCATCATCGATCGCATCGAGAAGGGTAAATTGAGCAAAGAAGAGGAGTTCGATGAGCTGCGTATGTTGATCCACCTCATGGGAGACCTGCACTGCCCGATGCATGCGGGACGTTCGACCGATTATGGAGGTAACCGTGTCAAAGTGCTCTATTTCAATCGCGAAACAAATCTACATTCCATTTGGGATTCGTCGTTGGTCGAGTCGGCTCACAGCTGGAGCTATTCGGAGTGGCAGTTCCAGATTGACCGCGTGACCGAAGAGTTTGCAGCCCAAATGCAGCAGGGCACAATCGAGGATTGGTTCCTCCAAACCTGGACCATTGCCAAGAAGGTCTACGAGGTAACCCCCGAGGGTTCGCGCATCTCGTACGATTACATTGCCGCCATGGCACCCGTCATCGAGCAGCAATTGCTGTTGGGTGGTCTACGCCTGGCCGGTATATTAAATCAACTTTACGGCACGAAGTAAATCCACCAAAAAGAACTTTAACACAGAAGAGGCTGCCCAAACGGACTACCCTTCATCGGCGGTGAATTTTATTTCACCGCCTATTTTGTTGATATACATTGCATTAGGTCGTTGCGTTGCGAAACGACTTTTTGTGCAAAATGGATTAAGCGTTGATTTTACCCTTTTGCGTGTAGTCTTCTATGTAGTATAAATTAAGCATAATTAAGATAAAAAATCACTCTTTGTGATACATCGTATCAAAAAAAGTATTACCTTTACGCATTGAAATAGAGTGACTTGGGCTATGAATAACTTTTTGGCGACATACTGCAATGCTGTGAACTGCACCTCTTGTGCAGTCGTTGCATCGTGTGCCACAAATACCCCCCCCCATTACTCAATGTTCTAATAATCAAATAGTTAGAGGATATACACCATTTTATAGTTGGCGTTATGGCTTATCGTGAGCCGTAACGCCATTTTTGTGCTTACATATCAATAAACATAACAATTAAAAACAGAGTAATTATGAAGACTTTCAGAATGATTGGAATGGCCCTCGTGGCTGTGGTGCTCGGCTTTGCGATGAGCAGTTGTGAAAATGACGATGATGTGGACCCATATAAGGACTATCCGCAGTTGATTGTGGGACAGTGGTTCAACTTTACACCAACTGCAAGTGTATTCTTGGACTACAAAGCAGATGGAACTTTCAATGTAACGGGCTACGATAATAAAATTGGTTGGATGGCAGTTAACGGAACTTATCTTTTGGAAGAAAATATGCTTTTTTTGACAATGAAGGGTCAAGTTAATGAAGCAGAGGTTGAATTAACTAATGATGAGTTTAAGTTTAAATCACTTTCGACACAGTCGGGTTTCTCAGAAACTCACTACCGTGTAAAAGAACAATTCGATATCAAGGGTAACTACACTTATCTCAATGCAGCAGCAAGGGTAGTGCCCGCAGAGGGTAAAACCGCTTTGCAGTTGCCAGAGGGTCTTCTCTTCAATGGTGAGAACACTATCCCTGTAGAGAGTCTGAATGGCGAACGCATTATCGATGCTTCAAAAGCATTCTTCGCTGATGCCACATTCGCAGAGGACGGCAAGTTGAACCACACTATGAATGGCGAGGCAAAGG
>JBGVPZ010000005.1:0-10178 GCA_045127275.1 Alistipes sp. | reverse complement strand
TCTGGGTTCTTGCGCCAATGACGGGCTTCGCTCTGCAAGCACCCACAGCTCTTTGTGTTGCCACTAGTAAGATCGTATGCCGCTATATCCTTTTCGGTGCCACAGTCGCAATGACAAAGCCAACGAACCTTACAGCCAACGGAAGAAACGCGCTTGATTGCGACCAATCTCCCGAAGCGTTTGCCAGTGAGGTCGTTGTAGTTGGATGGCGATATTCCATGCGACCCTTTATGTGCTGCACATCCACAGCTTACTTTGGCACCACTTTTTAGGTTGTTGGACAAAGCTTCTGTGTAGTTGCCACAGTCACACAGGCACTTCCACCTTGCGTGTCTGCTTTTGCTCGGCACACGCTCAATGACAGTGAGCCGACCAAACCTCATGCCAGTCAAATCCTTAACTCTACTCATCTGGACCGCTACTCCAAACGAAAACGTCATCGGCAGGAGGTAGCGGCTCCACGCCGATGACGCATTCATCAGTATATTTGATTATCTGTCCAGCCGCTACCTGAACAGTCAAATTATACCACTTACCTGCGGTTTTTGCACGTTCGGATACTGTCACTCCGCATCGCCTACCATGCAGCGAACAATCTTGACAAACTCATCCAACTCATCGGCCATGCGCGACCAGTCGATATGCGGCGTAACCTCGACGGTGGCATGAGAGATAACGTGCTCCTTGTTCTTATGCACCATGTCAGCTACCTCACGCTCGATGCCGTCGATGTAGCCGACGAGGATGGCCCTCGTGGTCGAGCAGATGCTCGGTGCGGTGAGCACGTACTCCCGCAAGTTGTCGATGCTGTTCATGTCCTCGTCCTCTCTGGGCCGTCCTGCGGCCCGGTCATGCCCTGTCCGGGCAACTAGTCCAGCGTCGTGCCTGTCGGGCCGTCTGGCGGCTCCTGTGCGCCATCGCGCACCTCCCCGCACCTCTCGTCCAGACGGTCGCACTCCGCCATCACGGCGTCGCGCCAGTCGTCCAGCCACTCGCCCTCGACCTGCCAGCCGTGGTAGTACGGAACGACGTGCGCCACGATCGCGGCGCTGTCCATGTCCTCCACGAGCTCGCGCAGGCGCTCGGTCGGTCTTCCCTTGCCCATTGGTCTCCCTTCACATTTTCAATCGTGTTTGCCGCGAGTGCCCAGGTACGGCAAACAAGCGTTTTCGCAGGTAAATGCCGTAATTCCGCTCTTTGTTTGCCGTGTTTGCCGTCACGCCCTATAAACCCCTATATCTACTCTCTATATCTATCTTTCTCTCTTTTAGAGAAAAAGTGGTCAAACGCGGCAAAAGCGGCAAAAACCGCAGGTAGATGCGTTTGCCGCAAAATCCTGTCACGGCAAAATCACGGCAAAAACGAACCCACCCACACCCATCACGTCCCTGCCAGATGGTTCATCGTGTCACGCAGCGCGGCATCAATCTCGGCGCTGTCACGGTCGTAGATGATCGAAATCGCCACCACCGCACCGATGACCGCATCCTCGAGCGTCTGGAAATACTCGGCCACCACGTCTGCGGGTGAATCGTCCTTGACTGTCACGGCCATGAAGTCGGTGGCCACCATCGCGATGGCCTCCACGCAGGTGACGTCGGTCTTGTTATCGGTCATGCCTTCCCCTCCTCTCAGGAATCCAGCAACGCTGCACGCCGTAGTTGCTCGTCATAGCCTTCTTTTGCATCCGCACCCAACCGTCTGCGGTGTCCATCGCCTGGGCGATTTCCTTGTAGACGTACCTCTGGTCACGGCGCTGTATGTCCTCGGGCAGCTGCTCGAACACCTGACGGATGCACAGGCGCTCGTTCTGCGTGCCCTCGTAGGCGTCGGCGCCCATCGTCGCGAGCATCTCCTCGGCTGTCTTGTGGACCAGGGCGATGATCGGCCTGTCCTCGGTGTGCGCCTCCTGCAGCTCGGCTGCGCGTGCCATGAGGCTCTCGGGCAGCACGAGCGTCGGATGCTCGGTCTTGAACACGTGGACGGCCTCCGCCCACATCTGCTCGACGTACTCCTCGGCCTCCTGCGAGAACAGCCAGTCGCTGCACCGCTCCGCCTTGCACTCGATGGGGAGGAATCGTCTGTTGCCGGTTGAGTCGGTGAGGAAGTCGGCGTCGTTCGTGGTGCCGATGAACACGCACACGCGCGCCCTCTGCACCGTCTCGCGTGCGTACTTCGGGCGAATCACGTCCTTGGTCGACGTGATGAAGGACTTGATGGCCTCGACCTCGCGCGCCCTCTTGGTTGCCAGCAGCTCGGCAAGCTCGGCAATCCACAGGCCGCGAATCTTCTCGACCGCCACGTCCCCGTCGATGGTGTTGAAGTTGTCCGAGTACCACATGGCCTTATGGGCGAGGAGCGCCACATAGCGGCTCTTGCCGATGCCCTGCGGCCCCACGAGGATGGGCACGTAGTCGAACTTGCAGCCTGGCTTGTAGGCACGTGAGACGGCACCCAGCATGAAGAGACGCTCGACCGCGCGGCTGTACTCGTCATCTGCCACGCCAAGCACCCTTAGCATGGTGCCGATGCGGTACTGGCCATCCCACGCGAGCGAGTCGAGCCACTCTGTCACGGGGTTGCGCTCGTGCCTACTGCAGACGAACTGGGCCGCGCTGATGATCTTCTGCATGGACGTTAGGCCGTACCCATGCTCGAGGAATGCCACGAGCCCGGTGTAGTCCTCGTCGGTCAGCGGCCTGCTTGCTCGGCGTTCGTCCCATGGCAGCGGCCCCGTCACCATGCGGGTGTACGCCATGGTGTCGTACCAGAACTTGCCGTGCAGGGCAGGGTCGTTCTCTATGGCTCGTATGGCGTTGTCTGCGGTCTGCAGCATCCTGCCTTTCGAGTCGGTCATCAGCCTGACCTTGGCACCGCCGTTTGCGCTGGTGGACAGCTTGCCCTTGTCGTACCCGAGCGCGGAATGCACCTTGTTGCGTACTTCCTCGTCGCTCATGGGCGGCTTGCAGCGCGCACGGTTGGCGTCGCTCACTATGGTGAGGATGCGATCGTCGGGAAGTCCCTGCGCCTGAAGGCTGCATGCGTAGCGGAACAACGTATCGTCGCGCTTGCCTTGCGGAATCTCGTCGGGCAGCTCGAAGCGTTGCCTGTCCTGCGCTCCGTCCGTCCGCACGAACTCGAGCACCGTGGCATCCGCCTCGGCTATCTCGCAGTCTTCCCATGGCTCCATGTCCCACTCGTAGCGGTTGCCGTTGGGGTGGATGGACGGTGGCAAAACGACATAGCCACCGTCCCCCCTTACGTCCACGCCTGGTATCACGTGGGCGGCAGACTTCACGCTCACACCCGGAGGGGCCTTGAAGAAGTAGTGCGTGCCTCCGCTGCCGGTGACGCTCGATGCCGTCTCGGGGAACCTGCCGTGCTCGGCCATCCACATCGACAGCTCGAGCCCGCCGTCCGTCTCGCCATGCTGGTCCACATCGATGACGAATACGCCACCACTCGCGGCACCCGTGGCCATGCCAACGTTGAGGTCCTCGACGCGACTCCACCACGAGCGAATGCGGCTCATGTCGGTCGTTGCGTCCTTGAACCCTCGCGACCCGTCCAGCGGGTCCTTGCCATGTGGCTGCAGTGGGAACACGGCCAGACCGTGCTCAGCGTAGCGCGTCACATCATCGACCATCAACATCAATCACTCCTGCATCTTCAAACGGCTTTAGCAGGTACTCAGACGTTTCAAACCTTATGGACGGCGCAAACCTAACGCGCCATTTCGTGTCGAGGGCGTCTTCGTCCCCGACCGGAATCCAGATGCCCTTGCCCTCGTGGATGTAGCAGACCAGCGACTCGTCGATGTTCTCGATCACGTCTTCATGCTTTTGCTTGCGCTTGTTGATGTTGGTGACAAGTCCGCACGGATAGCCTTGCTCGATTAATTCGTTTTTTGTTGTCCCGTTGTTCAGCCTGTAAAGCACATCAAGCACGTGAACCTTATTGAACGTCCGCTGGATTTCAGCCACTCCGTGTAGGTCGAGCCCGCGAATCTCCGCTGCGGCATTTATGTCATCCAACGATGACAGAACGTATGTGCCGCCGAACGTTATGTCCATCGGTGTCAGCACATTGAGTGCGTGCGCCGTGTCGAATGCCCTGTTGTAGCTGTTCACTAGGCGCTTGAACCTGCGGAAGGTTTCGATGCCATCTCGCAATGTGTGCCATGAATCCGTGACCCTCTCATGGCACGTGCGACACAGACATATAAGGTCATCGTCCCGCTCAGCTCCAAGCCTCGCATACGTAAGGTGGTGAACGTCCATAGGCATGGTGCTGTTGCCGCAGATGTAGCACGTGCCGTTGTCGCGGCTTAGAATGTGCTTGCGCTTTGCCCTCCAATCGGGCGAACACATGTACACGTCATATGGCACGTTGCTGTTCATATCTCACCCCCAGAATCTCGCATATGACCTTGGCCGTCTGGTCACGTCGGCAGAAGCGGAACTCAACCCCGTGGTTGCCCTCGATGCCGGTGATGATGGATGCCAGCGCCTTGCCCTGTAGCGGCTTGCGCTTGAACCTCCTGCACCCCTTGGTCAGCTCGGGCTTGCACTTGTGACAGCGCTTGCACACGCCGCTCACCCACTCACCAGCCCTCAGGGCCTTGCCACCATCCGCCACGCCCTCGACGAGAATGACCAGGTGGTACCCTGCCTCCGCTGCGCGCTCGCACTCGCGTACGAACCTCGCATGGTCCCTGCCGACGTTGCCAGCGACCTCCTGTATGTCCTTCTTGGTGTCGACGCTGATGTTTGATCCCTCGCGCATGTAATCGCCGTAGTCCAGCTTGCGGTACTCGTACTCCACGCCGTGGGCGTCAAACCATCGGTCGATGTTCGTGTGCTTGCCCTTCTGCTGGCGGGTGTCGCACCAGACAATGGCCTGAACGGGACCACCCACCCACAGAACGACGGATGGCCCCTTGTTCTCCTCCGCCATGCCTAGAAGCGGTAGGAGGAGCCGGTGTTGGCGAAGGGCACGTCGTTGTCGGGCGGCTTGGTGCCAAACTCGTGGTTGGTGTCATCGCGCCTGTCCTCGGGCTCCTGCACCTTGTAGTCGTGCGCGAGAATCTGGTCGGTGGTCTTGTACTGCACGAGCGGAGAGAACACAGACTGGTCCTCGCCGGTGCTGCGGCTGGTCTTCCAGACCTCGCGCAGGACGATGCCCACGTACTTGCCCTCGAACAGCTTCCACTGCTCGCGATCTGCCGCAGCGTAGGGGTCGAACCCTGGGTTGGAGGCCTCGACGGCCTTGAGGAACCCAGCGAAGATGCGTTCGGCCTTCTGGCTGTAGCTTGCCTTGAACTGGTGGGCGTAGGGCTTGTCGGCGAAGAACGGGTCGTTCGCGAAGTGCCCCGCATACTCGCCATAGGCGATGTCGAACACGATGCTCAGGCGCTCGTTGTTCGCCTCGTCATCGACCTTCTGGATGACCACCACGTAGCCATCTGCGGGGAGACGCTTGAACCCCGCGCCAGTGCCGTCGCTCGGCTCAACGTCACGCCAACTAACTCGCCTCATTCTGTTACCTCCTGAATCTCAGCATCGATGGCCTCTTCGGCCTCCGGTATCTCCGAACCGTCATAAAGTCCCGAGTAGCTCTCGGGGTATGCCTCGCGTGCGCACTGCACGATGGCGACCTTGCGAATCATGGTCGCGGGCTTGGTCTTCCAAAGCGCACGCTTGCCGTCGTACTCGCTCATGGAGACCTCGATGCGCCACGGCGTGGTCCATCGCGAGTCGTAGATCTCGGCCCAGCCGCCCACGAGCGTCTCGGTGGTGCCGCCCACAAGCGACCCCTCGCGGTACACCAGCTCACCGCTTGCGTGGTTCACGGCCACGATGCCAGCGCGCATGCCACGGAACGTCTCGTGCTGCGCCATCGTGCGCATGTAGTAGTCCTTGCTCACGATGATGGTGGCGGGTGAGCCGTCAAACTTGGTGATGTAGCAGTCCTTCGCCAGCGGGTTGATGCCGCGCATCCTGCAGAGCGTGAGGATTTGCGAGACCTCGCCCTGCGTAAGTGCGCCGCCACCCGTGACGATGGACGTGATGGCACCCTCGTCAAGCCGTGCGAGATCGTTTGCCATCTACTCCACCCCCTCTGGCAGCAGCGCGGTCATGTTGGCCGCGAGCTGCGGTGCGAGTGCGGGCAGCACGTCGACTGGCTTGCACCCCGTGAGGCGCGTGCCGCCCCACGATGCGGGTACCGTCTCGTGACGCCACGCCAGCCCCTCGCACTTGATGCCGTTGTCTGCCACCCACTGGATGAACTCGTCGGCATGCTCGTCGCGCACAAAGTCGTAGTAGTCATCGGGGCTGACGGACGCGAAGAACTCGTCTTCATCCGTGGCATACGCGCGCACCGTGGTCTTGACCGGGCGCTCGATGGCCGCGATGGTCCCGAGCCGGTTGCCGTCGTGGTCCTTGATGATGATCTTGTCGAGCATGCCCGTCTGCTGGTAGCGCTCGTACATCTGCTGGTCCACGAGCGAGCGCAGCGAGTAGGGGTTCTTGGTCGAGATGGCCTCTCCGATGGCCTTGTACATGGCCTGAAGCACTGCCAGCGCCTGGTCGGGTGTGAGCTGGTCGTTAGTCATCGTCATCGTTCTCCACCTCCTTCTCGTTCTTGTACGCACTCACCATCGCGCGTGCCAGCTCCAGCTGCTTCTGCGTCTCGCCCAGAGCCTTGAACAGCACGTCGCGTTCCTTGCGCACCTCGCACAGCTGGTCGAGCGTCTTGTAGTAGCGGTCTTCGTAATCAGCCATTGGTTGCTCCTAACCGTTGGTGGTGCTGTCCATGTAGGTCGCGGCCTCCGTGAAGCTGCCGAACCTGCCGATGGGGCGGCGCCTGTGCAGGTCGCGCACGGTGTTGAGCGCCTTGAGCGTCTTCACCGGCTCGCGCACGAACCAGTGGTCCCCGCCCACCTCGCGGTACAGCTCGTGGCCCTTGGGCGTGCGCCCTGCGAATGCCTGCGCCATCAGAGCATCGCCGCCAACATGAAGCCGCCGAGCATCAGTGCCCAGAACCAGCAGAGAATCGTGTGCTCCATCTTGGTCATCGTGCTATCCTTTCTACTTGGCGCCCCCACTCGCTGGGCGCACCTCCGTGGCCTCGTCCTCGCCCTGCCCGGCTGACGAGGCCATCTCCTTCCTTGCGAGCTCGAGGATGTAGTCCAGGAACGCCTGTTCCTCGCGCTCGCTCACGATCGTGGCCATCGGCTACTCCTCCTCACGCACAAGCTCGTCAACAGAGCACCCGACCACCTTGGCAACGCTTCGCAGCTCGCTAAGACGCCAGTCCACGTCGCCGTCGAGCCGCTTCACCAGCTGTCGGTAGTCAAGCCCGACCCTCTCGGCGAACTCGTACTTGCCGACGCCGTTGGCCAGCATGTAGCCGCCGATTTTCTCGGTGATTGCAGCCACGTCCCACCTCCTTTCCGTCTGCCTTGCTCGTTATTACGAGTTTCATGTTACTCGTAATCACGAGTATTGCAAGCATTATTTTGTGTAATTTGCTCGTAACAGCGAGTACAGCGCGAGTGACGTGGGTACATGTGAATTACCGTAGCGGCGAGGTCAAAGCAGACTGAAGGAAGGCCGTCATGAGTTTCTCCGAAGCATTCAAGCAACTGCTCGCCGAGAAGGGAATCAAGCAGGCGGACTTCGCACGCGCGACCGGATGGTCGACCGGTTATATCGCGGACATGTGCACCGGCAGGGTCAAAGACCCGAGCCTGAAGAGGGCACAGGTCATCGCCGAGGTGCTGGGCATCTCGCTGCAGGAACTCGCCGACCGCAGCTTTGGCGGTGACGCGCGATGAACGCCGCCATCTACGCCCGCTACAGCAGCCACGCACAGCGCGAGGAGTCCATCGACCAGCAGGTGGACGTGTGCCGCGCGTGGTGCGCGTCCCAGGGCCACGACGTTGTGGCCGTCTACGCCGACGAGCACAAAAGCGGCCGCTCCACCGAGGGCCGCGAGAACTTCCTGCGCATGGTCGAGGACGCCAAGAATCATACATACGATTTGGTCGTGGTCTACAAGCTCGACCGCTTCGCGCGCGACCGCTACGACGCGGCAATCTATCGCAAGCGGCTGCGCGACGCCGGCGTCGAGGTGCGCAGCGCCATGGAGAACATCCCCGAGGGGCCCGAGGGGCGCCTACTCGAGGCCGTGGTCGAGGGCGTGGCCGAGTGGTACAGCGCCGACCTCGCGCAGAAGACGCTGCGCGGCATGCGGCACAACGCCGAGCGGTGCATGGCCAACGGCGTGCAGGTGTTCGGCTACACGATCGTAAACGGCACCTACGCCATCGACGGGCGACAGGCGGCGATAGTGCGGCGCGTCTTCGCCGAGTGGGCCGAGGGCATCCCAGCCGCGCACATCGCGCGACGTCTGGCGGACGAGGGCGTGAGGACCGCGCGCGGTCGCGTGCCCAAGAAGGACTGGCCGTCCAGCATCGTCCACGACGAGCGCTACCTCGGCACCTACGTGTGGGGCGACGTTCGCGTCGAGGGCGGCATGCCGCGCATCGTGTCGGACACCGAGTGGGTCGCGGCGCACAACCGCCCGCGCAGGCCCTCGGCGGCCCCCAAGCGCACGCACGACTACCCGCTCTCCGGTCGCATATGGGACCGCACGACGGGCCTGCCCATGTTCGGCTACAGCGCCCGCGGGGAGGGCGGCGAGTACACGTACTACGGCGTGATAGAGGACGGCAGGCGCAGGCTCGTGCGCCAGTCGCTCGTGGAGGGCGCGGTGGTCCGCGCGGTGCGTGCCGTGCTGTCCGACGCCGCGCTCGTGGATGACGTGGTCGCGCGCGTGATGGACTGGCAGCGCCGCACGCTCGACTCGCCCGACGTGCTGGGCGCTCGCGCCACGCTGCGCTCGGTGGCGGCGGAGGAGGAGCGGCTCCTTGACGCCATACAAGCCGGTGTGCCGCTCGATGGCATCCGTCCACGTGTCGATGCCCTCAATGAGCGCAAGCGGGCCGCACAGGCGCTCCTAGAGCGTCGTGAGGGCGATTCCGTGACCGAGGGCGCGGTGCGTGCGGCCATGGCTGGGCTTGCGGCGCACGGAACCCCCGCGGCGATACTGCGCCACTGCGTCGCGGGCGTGGTGGTCGACCGTGACGCACAGGCCGTCGTGGTGACGCTGCCCATCGCGGACAAAAAAAGAGCACCAACCCGCGAGGGGGTTAGTGCTCGGGGAGTTTGGCAGCCCGTGGGCGGGCAGGTCTCTAACGTGATGTGGCTGGTCGAGGGCACGACGGTCATGCTGCGCGTGCCGCTGGCGGCGTAGTTTCCGCCAAACGTCCGTTTCCCGAACGCGAAAAGCCCCCGCCGTAGCGGGGGCATGGTGCGCGGGGCGGGCGTTGGCTACTTGTACAGGCGAATGCAGAGAACCTGACCAATTTCCGTGTCATCATCGTATTCAAGCGCTGGGACGTCGAACGACCAGACATTGAGCGTTCCCATCCCAGAGTCGAACGTCCCCGGCGTGAGCGTACCGCTCCACGGCGCAACTGCCGTAATCTGTCCATCATCCACGGTCACGACATATGCCGCGCAAGAGGTCGGGTTGTCATCCATGCTGGGGCATGTCGTGACCGTTGCGCCAGCCGCGACGAACGAAACAGTGGATAACATGGTGACGAGGACGATGACGGTATCGCCAATGGCAACTCCGCTGATGACGTCCGAATAGTCACTGACATAGCCGCCGACTTCTGGCGCCGTGCCGCCGCCGACGATGTACGTTGGCGCTCCCACGTCCACGCCACCGCCGCCGCCGACGTACTGGGCGAGCGCGAGGATTGCGCCCTGGTCGGTCATCGGCACCTCGACGTCCTGCCCTGCGAGCGCGTCGGCGAGGATGTCGAGCGCGTTGTTGACGCTGCCGTCCCCTCCGGTGACCTGCTCGCCCTTGACGGCTGACGCCACGGCGAGGATGGCCTGCTCGGTGGTGTCTGCGCTCGATGGGATGGTGTATGCCATGGTTTCTCCTTTCGCGGAGGTTTGTCGGTGGTGACGCAGCCCGTCGCGTGGGCGGGCTGCGCGTCGCGCTCGTGGCGTCAGCGGCTGGGCGGTGGGCTGCGCCCATGGTGCCGCCGATGGCTGGGAAGGTCGCGAAGCCAGCACGCGCCACGGTGCGGGCTA
>JBGVPZ010000004.1:0-368356 GCA_045127275.1 Alistipes sp. | reverse complement strand
GCTATACCTGACCATAAACACAAAAGCCTGCTCTTAGCAGGCCAGAAATTAAGAGAAGCAAGCTCTGGAGGAGAACTGTCAATCAAACGACGATGTGCTTTTACCCTTTTATCGTGTTAAGCGGCAGGTTACACCTTTTTGTTGGAGGGCATGGCAGAGCGCCTTGCGGTCGGTTTTGCGGACGAGGGGTACAATGCGATGGATGCGGCGACCGTTGGTGGTGGTCAGACGCAAATGAATCTGCGATGGTCCGCGTTGTTGCAATTCGATGTGGGCGATCTTGTGGTAGGCGATGCGGATGGGCGGGCAGAGCGAAAGGCCATGACGAATTATGAAATCATCCTCGGTCAGCTCAACTCCATTGAGTACTACGACACAAACAAGCGTGCACCCTCCGAACAATAGGCAGAGCCCCCACGCCATCCATCCGCCGGCGTTGTTGTAATTCTCCATATTTAATAGGTGGTTTCCCCAAATCAGACAGACGCCTAGGGAGAGCACGCCGTACCAAAAGACAATGCTGTGGTGAAGAGGCTTTAGAAAGCGTTTCATGGTTTTAGCAACTACTTATTGTTACAAATATACGGAAAAAAGCGTGCGTGTGGCATCTTTTCACTATCTTTGTTCATACGTATATTTATAGGATATAGACTTATGGATCGTGAGTTGTGCATTTTGATCGGTTTGGCCCTGCTATTTGTGCTCTTGGGTGGGGTAATTCTGCTCGGGCGAGGCGATTGGCTGATTGCCGGTTACAATACCGCTTCAGGCAAGGAGAAGGAGCGGGTGCACATCGGTCGATTGCGCGTGTTGGTCGGTGGCTTGCTGCTCTATGTGGCGGTATTACTCCCGATCTTGAAGTTCTATGCTGTGTGGTGGTTCCCCTCGATTCCGATCCTTGTGGGTGTCTTTCCCGTAATTATTTTGGCCAATACGTGGGCGGTGAAGAGATAGTCGTTCGTCTGCTGAAACGGTTGTGAAGGATGGATATTATCGAATTTCGTGAGTTTTGCTTGTCGTTGCCCGAGGTGGAGGAGTGTTTGCCATTTGATGAGGTGACGCTGGTCTTCAAGGTTGGCGGGCGGGTGTTTGCCGTGGTAGGGTTAGACAATCCGATCGGGTTTGTTGTGAAGTGTGATCCCGATCGTGCCATTGCCTTACGTGATCGTTATGAGCAGGTCAAGGCGGCCTTTCATTTCAATAAAAAGCATTGGAACAGCCTCCGTTTTGAGGGAAAGATGAGCGATCAGCAGCTGGAGGCCGAGATTCGTCACTCCTACTTGCTGGTTGTACGACAGAATGTAACACCCAAAGCACGTCGCGTGGAGATTTTACAACAGATCGAACAGGAGGGGATTCGTGACGATGCGGAAGAATTCTAATACGGGCTACGCCCCTGTCGCCTTCGATTGCTCGTGTTGATAGATGCGGTCAAAATGGGCTCGCAGAGCCTCTCGGTCGGCGATCAGGTGGCGTAATTGCGCCAGCCGCTCCTTTTTGGCAGGGTTCGGCAGCCACATCTTCAGGTAGCCGCCTTCTCCATATTTTACGTTCAGATGCTCCACGAAACGGGCAAACTGCTCCTCGTAACTCTTCTCGGGATAGTGTGAAAGGCCATATTGCACGGTGCGTTGCAGGATCATCTCCGGAATCAGCGCACGGTCGGCTTCGGCCACAATACACCCATAGATCGAACGCGGAGCTTCGTTGTGCGAGGCGCGATGATCCTCGGCTGCTTGGGCCATCAGTTCGATTTGCTCGACAGCGAACCATTGTCGCAGGCACGGATCGGTCCGCAAAATCTCGCCCGAGCGCAGGTGGTGGCGTTCGCGGCCTGCGTCCAACCCCGTATCGTGATAGGCGGCAATCGTATAGACCATTTCGCGCGATAGCTCATAGCCCTCGGCCAGTCGAAGGCTTTCGCAGATCACCTGCTCGGCATGATCACGACGATGCGCACGATCGAAACGATCGTAGCGCGGCAGGATCTCCCGTTCGATATAGGCAATTAGTTCCGGACGCATAGTTCGAGGTATCGGTCAATAAGACGTGCTACGGCATATTCGCCCAGACGCTCCTCGGCGATCGGTTGTGTTCCCTCGATCGCGGGCAGCGTGGCTACGCGAATACGGAAGAAGGTGGCGTGCAGGCGTTGGTGGGAGAGTTGATGGGGGCGCATGGATTGTGCACGTTCGATTTGGTAGCTCTGCCCTCCAAGCCATTGCTGAAAGGTCGGGTTGGCCACCAATGTCGGCGTATCGCAGGCCGAGTCGGTCTCGATGAGCGGAAATTCGTACAACCCTTGCCAAATATCACCGCCCTTGCGGCGATGGAGCAACGTATGCGTACCATTGGAGAGATGCAGGTAGTGGAAATAACGGTCGCGGATCTTCGTGCGTCCCTGCTTAATCGGGCGTTCGGCGATGGTGCCGGCTGCATACGCTAGACAACAATCCTGAAGTGGGCACTGCTCGCAGCGAGGGTGCTGGGGCGTGCATTGCATTGCTCCGAAATCCATGATAGCCTGATTATAGCTGCCCGGATGGGTCGTGTCGAGTAATTCATGGGCCAGTGCCGTAAAGGTGCGTTTCCCTTCCGTTGAGTCGATCGGAGTGGCTAGATCGAAAAGACGAGCCAACACGCGATAGACATTTCCATCGACGACAGCATGGGGCTGATTAAAAGCGATCGAGGCGATGGCGGCTGCTGTATAGTCGCCTACCCCTTTAAGGGTACGCAGGTTTGTAAAATCGGCCGGAAATGTCCCGCCAAAGCGATTGACTATCTCTTTAGCTGCTGTATGCAGGTTGCGAGCACGGCTGTAATAGCCTAACCCTTGCCACTCCTTGAGCACCTCATCCTCCGAGGCGGCAGCCAACTGCTCGACGCGCGGCCAGCGGCCGATGAAGCGTTCGTAGTAGGCTAGACCTTGTTGTACGCGGGTCTGCTGAAGAATCACCTCCGAAAGCCAGATGGCATAGGGATCCTGCGTCGTGCGCCACGGTAGTTCGCGGCGAAAGGTGGCATACCAACCCATCAGCCGCTCTGTGATGCGACCCTTCATAGCCGGTTAATGGTGCTTGTGGACCTCGTTGAAGCCCAATTCGCGGTAGGTCGATTCCAACTCCTCGCCACGATCCGAGATCACCAGCAGCACGTCGCCTACCAGCAGCTGCGTATTGCCCTGCGGGACGAAATAGGCTCCGTCGCGGCAGATCATCATCACGAGCGTATGCTCCGGAAGGGTGATCTCCTTGAGGGTCGATCCGGCCGCCAACATCGACTCCTTCACCTCCACCTCGGTCAGGGCCGAGTTGATGTCATCGTGTAGTTTGACATCGAAGGTTGCCTCGCGCTCCTCATAAGCCAGCCCCAGCAGGTTGGCCATGCCGCTGACCGTCGTACCTTGAATCAGCAGCGAGATGATGGTCGAAAGGAAGACTACGTTGAAGAGTAGAGGCCCTCCCTCCAGATTGGCCACTAACGGATAGGTGGCAAAGAGGATCGGCACGGCTCCACGAAGCCCAACCCACGAAATGTAGAGGCGCGCTTTGGTCGAGAACTTGCGGAACGGCAAGAGACAGAGGTAGACCGAAAGCGGACGGGCAAACAAAATCAAGAAGAATCCGACCAGGCCACCCATGATCAGTACCTCGGGCTCAAACAACTCGCGCGTATTGACCAACAGACCGAGCATGAGGAACATGACGATCTGCATGAGCCATGTGAAACCGTCGAAGAAGATAGAGAGCGTACGTTTTTGGACGATATGGTAGTTGCCGACCACCAAACCCGAAATATAGACGGCCAGATAGCCGTTGCCATGCAGCAGATCGGTGAGGGCGAAGGAACAGAAGATAAAGGCGAGTAGCAAGACCGAATAGAGCGACGTGTTCTCTAGGTTGATCTTGTTGATCGACCACACGGCCGCGCGACCAATCAGATAGCCTGATAGTGCACCGACTACCAACTGCACTACGACATAGAGCACATTGAAGCCAATACCCGTATTGCCCGTATGCGACAAGACCGAGATCATCAGCAGCGTGAGCATGTAGGCCATTGGGTCGTTCGATCCACTCTCCAACTCCAACATTGGGCGTAAGTGCTCGCGTAGGCCCTGCTTTTTGGAGCGCAGGATCGAGAATACCGAGGCTGAGTCGGTCGAGGACATCGTAGCAGCAAGCAACAATGCGGCAGGGAATGAAATGGCAAAATTGAGCCACGGGGCTACCAACCAGATGAAGAAGGCCAGGATAAAGGCAGTCATGATCACACCGATGGTAGCCAGCAGCAATCCCGGTGCCAGGATCGGACGTATATCCTTAAATTGGGTCTCCATACCACCCGAGAAGAGGATGATACAGAGGGCGATCATGCCGACAAATTGTGTCAGTTCGGGCGAATTGAACGAGATGAACTCCCACCCAAAGAGCATACCGACTCCCAAGAAGAGCAACAGGGCGGGTGCACCAAAACGGTGTGCAACCTTACCGGCCATCACTGCTACGAAGAGCAGCACGGAGCCGACCAACACAAAATTTTCACCACTAAACTCAAACATAACTACCTAATCAATGTTCGTTATTTAAAAAAAATGAGGGGCAGAGCCTTAAGTTTACACCCTGCCCCTCGTGTATATTCACTTTTCAAACTTTTTCACCTATCGGTCTGCGATGACCTTAATGCCTGTGATCGGACGGTACTCGTAGCCTATATATTCGTAGGCCTGCATCGACGCAATACGCAGATCAGCCGTGTGGTAGATTGCTATGGCAATGCCCGACGATTGACCATTGTTCGCAGCGAGGATGCGCTTGACCGACCCCTCGTCGATCAGACGTTGCACCTCGGCACGTTGCTCTTGCGGAAAGTATAGCTCCTTGTAGCGCAACCGTTCGCCGGTGGCCTGGATGGTGGGCTTACCCTCCGTATCGACCAGACAGCTTGTGAGCATCAAACCGCCGACGAGCGTAACGGCCCCGGCAGCCATGATGAGCGACGAGGCAAGGTTGTCACCCATCGCATCTTTGGTGAAAAAGTAAAGAACGATCAGTCCGATGCCGATGGTCAACACGACGAGCGACAATACAGGACTCTTTTTGCGGCGTACCACGACACCGCCCGGTAAGGCATAGAGTGCCTCACTGAGATTATTTTTATCCATGTTTTTGCAAATTTAATTATTTAGTAGTGTGTGTAGAAAGAACTGATGACAATCCCTCGACTACTAAATAATCCACCGGCACAATCGGCTGGGCGTACATGCGGCCATACCGGCGGTGACGGTCTGCGGGCGGTGAGGCCCTCCATGGATTAGGTGTGCGCTTTCATGCGTTTGGACAGCGTATGCTGTATGCCACGTGTGGTGGTGGCGCGAACTATGCTGTGAGGTCGCCGTCCGAGCCTGCGAGCTGATCTGAACGACTAGATGCTCAAAGGAGTAGGGTGGTGTGGCAGCCGTGTGCTGACGTACCTGGCGAATTAACTCCTTGGCTGACTCTGCACGTACTGTTTCGCGTTGGCCCACCATCGACTCGCTTGCCGGAATCCATACTGAAACCTCCTGCAAGCCGATCAGCGAAACGATCAATAACGCTATGTTAAGCCAAAAACGCATAATAGCGCAAAGATAACACTTTTATGGCAGAATAGCAAGCCTGAAAAGGCCGCTTGTTATGCGATTTGCAAGCGAAAGGGGCTGCCACAACAACCTTGTTGGACAGCCCTCTTCGGATGGTATGCTGATATACCTTATTTCAGGTGCTTGACAAAGAAATCGGCTGTCAGCATCAGCAGTTTGTGGCCGATGTCGCTGCGCTTGCTGTGCAGGTTGTGGTCGTAGTAGGGGTAGATCTGCAGATCGACCTCACCACCCTTGGCACGCAACGCCTCGGCATACTCCACACTTTGCGTATAGTCCACCAGACGGTCGCCCGTGCCGTGGCAAAGCATCGACGCGGGGATATTCTTCTTCGGAATCTGATAGATGGGCGAGCACTCCTTCAGTGCATCCTCCTCGAGGTTATGGAAATAGCGTATACGCTTTTTGTCGGTCGATCTTACCACGCCATTGTTGGCCGTCAGGAAGTTATAAGGACCGGCATAACCGACCATCGCCTTCGACCCCTTGATGGTCATCGCCGCAAGAGCCGAGAGGTGTGCTCCGGCCGACTGACCGCAGAAACCGAAGCTGTTGGCGTCGATGTTGAGCTCCTCGGCATGCTCCTGCACCCACTTCACCGCATCGCGAATATCCTCCATCGAGACATCGATGCTGGCATTGGGCTGATGCGATAGCGTGTAAGCAATACGGACACCGGCAATGCCCTTCTGCACGGCCAGGAACTGCGACGAGACGCGGAAGGCATTGTTGTTACCTTTCGTCCAACCACCGCCATGGATCCACACGACAAAAGGCGCGGGCGTCGTGCTCACGGCACGATCGACGATCAGTTTGAGCTCATACTCGGGATAGCTCTTATAGACATACTCCTCGCTGACGCACGACTTATAATGTTTGCTCGATGCAATCGGACGATGCTCATAGACCGTCAAAAGATCCGGCACCTCGTCCAGGTTGATAAACTTATAATCATTCGGATACTTCACCGAATAGGTGCCATCGCCGTTTTCGATGAGCTCCATCGAATAGCGGTTGGAAATTTTTGCCTTTGGAGGCTGTTGTGCACTTGCCGGCAACATGACCGCCATGACCAAAGCCATCAGTGTAAGGATTTTTGTCATCTTCATCGTGATAAGGTCTTAAGTTGTTAGTTTAATCGTTGTTGGCTTAAAGGTGTTAAATCGTTTTAATACTTTTACAAAGGTAAAAAGATTGCCTCTAAAATGCAAATTTTCGAGGACGAAATTGCAACCTCGGCAGGGGTTACAAAGAAAAGCCCTCCCGAGTGGGAAGGCTTTCATGAACGATATTACATAGGAAAGAATTAATTAATATGCTCAAGGTGTACAATAACTCTCACCCAGCATTCCACAAAGTTATGAATCATTCCAATAATATCCAAATGCTTGTTAAATAATATAACTGGCTGATTTATATAGAATTAGAGAGATTAGTAGGAGAATAATAATAAACATATAGCCGGGAACAATCTTATCTAATAGAATGGTTACCAATAAGATAGATTATTTTAGTGTTCACCTGTGATATATTAACGAAAGAATTACTTACCCATGTAACCCATCGTGTGTAACTGAACAGTAAGCCCCCTTTACAGAAAGGGGGTGGGGGATAGGTAACACAAAAGGTGGTGGAGGCCGAAGGCCATACCACCACTATATTAGGGGGTAAAAAAGAAGGCCTTCCCCGAAGAGAAAGCCTTGCATAAAAGAAAGCATAACAAAGAACTACTTCTTCATATACCCCTTAATATAGTGGTGGTGCGAACCCCAACGCTCGAAGGCGGCCTTGTCCAGCTCCTCCTGTGCCGAGGGGTGGGCGATCGAGATCAGCAGACGAGCACGCTCCTGCATCGTCTTACCGTACAGATCGACTGCACCATACTCCGTGACAAACCAGTGGATGTGGTTACGCGTCGTTACGACACCGGCACCCTCCAGCAGCGTGGGGCAGATCTTCGATACACCCTTGTTCGTGATCGAAGGCATGGCGATGATGGCCTTACCGCCCTTCGAGAGCGAAGCGCCATAGACGAAATCGATCTGACCACCTACGCCCGACCAGAACTTCGTACCGAGCGAGTCGGCGCACACCTGACCCGTCAGATCGACCTGAAGAGCCGAGTTGATGGCCGTTACGCGGTCGTTCTTGGCGATGATGTAGGGATCGTTCGTGTAACCTACGTCCATCATCAGCACACCCGGGTTGTCGTCGATGAAATCGTAAACCTTCTGCGAACCCATCAAGAAGGTCGATACCATCTTACCCTTGTCGATGTTCTTGGCCTCGCCGTTGATCACACCGGCCTCGACGAGCGGCAGAACACCGTCGGCAAACATCTCGGTGTGAATACCCAGGTTCTTGTGGCCACCGAGTTGTGCCAATACGGCGTTCGGAATGGCACCAATACCCATCTGCAGCGTAGCACCATCCTCGATCAGGGCAGCGCAATGCTTACCGATGGCCGTCTCCACCTCATTCGGGGCGGTGAAGTGAGCCTCCATGAGCGGCGTGTCGTCCTCGCACCAGAGGTCGATCTTCTGCATCGGGATCATGGCGTCGCCAAACGAACGGGGAACGTTCTTGTTTACGACAGCAATCACATAGTCAGCACACTCGACGGCAGCCAACGTAGCATCGACCGACGTACCGAGCGATACATAGCCGTGCTTATCGGGCGGCGTAACCTGGATCATCGCCACGTTGCACGGTACAGCACCGCAACGATACAAACGCTGCGTCTCGCTCAAGAAGATCGGAATGTAGTCGGCATGGCCGCTCTGGGTCACCTTGCGGACGTTGCCACCTACGAAAAACGAGTCGAGCTGGAATACACCCTCAAACTTCGGATCGGCATAGGGCGCCGGACCCTCGGTGTGGAGGTGGTGGATGTGTACATCCTTCAACTCGCCACGCTCACCGCGTGCGCACATGGCCTGAATGAGGCACTGGGGGGCCGAGGCCACCGAGCTCAAATGCACGTGGTCGCCCGACTTGATAACTTTGACAGCCTCTTCAGGCGTCGTAAAATGAATCGGTGTAAGCATACTCCTTTTCCTTTATATTTGATAGTTAATAGTTATTATTTGCGTTTTACCTCTACCTGTTCGTAGCCCTCGATGATGTCGCCCACCTTGATATCGTTGAACGACTCGATGTTCAGACCGCAGTCCATGCCACTCGAAACCTCCTTCACGTCGTCCTTGAAACGCTTCAGCGAGCCGAGCTTACCGGTGTAGATCACAATACCGTCGCGGATCACGCGGATCGGCGTGTTGCGGCCGATCTTACCCTCACGCACAATACCACCGGCAATCGTACCCACCTTCGAGATCTTGAAGGTCTCCAAGACCTCGACCGAGGCAACGATCTCCTCCTTCATGACCGGCTCCAACATACCCTCGATAGCATCCTTGATGTCGTTGATGGCATCGTAGATGATCGAGTAGAGACGGATTTCGATCTCCTCCTTCTCGGCCAAACGACGAGCCGAGGCCGAGGGACGCACCTGGAAACCGACGATGACGGCATTCGAGGCGGCAGCCAACAGCACATCCGACTCCGAAATCTGACCTACGGCGGCGTGGATCACATTCACCTGTACGGTCTCCTTCGAGAGCTTGATGAGCGAACCCGACATAGCCTCGATCGAACCGTCCACGTCACCCTTCACGATGATGTTCAGCTCCTTGAACGAGCCAATAGCGATGCGGCGACCGATCTCGTCGAGCGTCACGTGCTTCTGGGTCATGATACCCTGCATGCGCTGCAACTGCTCGCGCTTGTTGGCAATCTCGCGTGCCGAGCGGTCGTCCTCCATGACGTTGAACGAATCACCGGCCTGCGGTGCACCATTCAGACCCAACACCTGTACCGGCGTCGAGGGACCTGCCTCGGTCACCTTCTTACCATTCTCGTTGAACATGGCCTTCACGCGACCGGTGAAGGTACCCGACAACATCACATCACCCACGCGCAGCGTACCGCTCTGCACCAGAATCGTCGATACATAACCGCGACCCTTGTCGAGCGTCGATTCGATCACCGAACCCGTCGCACGCTTATTGGGGTTGGCCTTCAGTTCCAGCAACTCGGCCTCCAAGAGCACCTTCTCCAAGAGCTTGTCGAGGTTCAGACCCTTCTTGGCCGAAACTTCCTGATCCTGGTATTTACCACCCCACGACTCCACCAGGTAGTTCATCTGCGAGAGCTGCTCCTTGATGTGCTCGGGGTTGGCCTGCGGCTTGTCGATCTTGTTGATGGCGAATACCATCGGTACACCGGCAGCCTGGGCGTGGTTGATAGCCTCGACCGTCTGCGGCATGACGCTGTCGTCGGCCGCAACGATGATGATCGCCACGTCCGTGATCTTGGCACCACGGGCACGCATGGCGGTAAAGGCCTCGTGACCCGGCGTATCGAGGAAGGTGATCTTCTGACCATTCAGCTCGACACTGTATGCACCGATGTGCTGCGTGATACCACCCGCCTCGCCGGCCGTTACGTTCGTCTTACGAATGTTGTCCAGCAGCGACGTCTTACCGTGGTCCACGTGACCCATCACCGTCACGATCGGCGGACGCGGTACGAGCTGATCCTCCGTATCCACTTCGTCGGTGATTGCCTCCTGAATCTCTACCGATACGAACTCGGTCTTGAAACCGAACTCCTCGGCCACTACGACCAGAGCCTCGGCATCCAGACGCTGGTTGATCGAAACCATCAGACCCAGATTCATGCAGGCCATGATGACCTCCGTCGGCGGCACACTCATCATGGCTGCCAACTCGCTTACGGTAACGAACTCCGTTACCTTGAGCGTCTTACGCTCCATCTCGCCACGCTCGAACTCCTCGTTCATGCGCTCGGCGATGATCTCGCGCTTCTCCTTACGGTATTTTGCACCCTTCGTCTTGGTACCCTTGGCCGTCAGACGAGCCAACGTATCTTTGATCTGCTTCGATACCTCCTCATCGCTCACCTCGGGGCGAACTACAGGTTTGGGTTGCGGCTTCTGCTTGTTCTTGTTGCGACGCCCCTCACCCGGCTTGGGCTGGTTCTGGTTCTGCGGCTGACCACCCGGACGATTCTCTTTCTGACCGGCAGGTTTGCCACCTTGGCCCTGCTTAGCAGCTTTCGTAACATCTACCTTCTCCTTCTGCAGACGCTTGCGCTTATGCTTGCCACCCGGCACGAAGCCCGAAACATCCATCGTGCCGAGCACCTTCGGGCCGGCCAACGTCATGTTGTCGCTGGGTGCTTGTGCCTCCTTGACCGGAGCTGTCTGCTCGGGCTCTTCAGCCTTCGGCTCGCTCTTCTCGATCGGCTTGGCCTCCTCCTTGACCGGTGCCGGCTGCGGCTCGGCCACCTTGGGCTCTACCTTGGGCTCTACTTTGGGCTGCTCGACCACTTTGGGAGTCTCGACCTTTACCTCCTCCTTGATCGGAGCGGGTTTCGGCTCGGGCTTCTTTGGCTCGAGGTCGATTTTGCCCAAAATCTTCGGCTGTTGAATCTCATCCTTGATGTGAATTTCGCGGGCCTTGTTCGGTTTCTCCTCCTTCGTGGAAACATCTAACGAGACGGTTGTCTGTTTTTGTGCGATGCGCTCGCGCACCGAGTCGCGGGCACCCGAAGCACTACGGTGTGCGCCAAACTCTTTCTCCAATACGGCATACGTGTCGACATCGACCAACGTGTTGGGCGATCCATCACTCTTGATGCCCTTCTTTTGCAAAAAGTCCGTGATCGTATTTAGTCCGACGTTGAACTCTTTAGCAACCTGAATGAGCCTTAATCTTCTTTCATTCCCCATATTTGATCTCCTTTCTTTGTTTTACTCCTCGAACTCGGCCTTCAGAATTTCGATGACCTTTTGTGCCTGCTCAATCTCCAGGTCGGCACGTGCTGCAACCTCTGCGGCACCCAGCTCCAAGACGCTCTTGGCCGTGTCGCAACCAACATGCTGCAGCGCCTCGATGATCCAACCCTCGATCTCGTCGGTGAACTCGGTCAGGGCTACATCCTCCTCCTCGACCTCACGATAGACGTCGATGTCGTAGCCGGTGAGCATCTTCGAGAGGCGGATGTTCAGACCACCCTTACCAATGGCAAGCGATACCTGGTCGGGCTTCAGATAGACCGAAGCGGTCATCTTCTCCTCGTCGAGTGTGATCGACGAGATCTTGGCCGGGTTGAGCGAACGCTGGATCAAGAGCGAAATGTTCGACGTGTAGTTCACGACGTCGATGTTCTCGTTGCGCAGCTCCTTGACGATCGTGTAGATACGCGATCCCTTCAGACCGACGCAAGCACCTACCGGGTCGATGCGGTCGTCATACGACTCTACGGCCACCTTGGCACGCTCGCCCGGGATGCGGACGATCTTCTTGATCGTGATCAGACCATCGAAAATCTCGGGTACCTCCTGCTCGAACAGACGCTCCAGGAATTGGGGTGCCGTACGCGAGAGGATGATGCGCGGCTGGTTGTTGTTCATCTCGACCGACTTAACGATCGCCTTGATCGTGTCGCCCTTGCGATAGAAGTCGTTCGGAATCTGCTCGCTCTTGGGCAGCAGCAGCTCGTTCTCGTCGTCGTCGAGGATCAACACCTCGCGCTTCCAGACTTGGTACACCTCACCCGAGACGATCTCGCCCACCTTCTCCGAATACTTCTCGTAGAGGGCAGCCTTCTCCAGGTCGAGGATGCGCGACGCCAGATTCTGACGCAGCGAGAGCACCGTGCGGCGACCAAACGAGGTGAACTGCACCTGGTCGGCATACTCGTCACCGATCTCATAGGTGGGGTCGATGGCCTTCACCTCCGATACGGAGATTTGCGTGTTGGGGTTCTCGACTGCACCATCCTCTACCACCTCGCGGTTGCGCCAGATCTCCAGGTCGCCCTTCTCGGGGTTGATGATCACGTCGAAATTCTCGTCCGTCTCATACTGCTTTTGCAGGGCGTGGCGGAATACATCCTCCAGCACACCGATCATCGTCGATTTGTCGATGTTCTTCAGCTCTTTGAACTCGGCAAAGTTGCTGATCAAATTCAGGTTGTCCATGATTTGTTCTATTTTATTTAGTTAATTCGTTCGCTTATTTGAAGTCGAGCCATTCGGCCGTCGATTTGATCTCCTCGAAGGGGTAGGTGCGGGTCACCTTCACGAGCTGCTTGCGCTTCTTGCCCTCTACGGCCTGCTTCTCCTCGTAGCTCAAGGTGATCGTTTCGTCGCTCACCTCGTCAAGCTTGGCCAAGACCTTGATGCCGCTCTTGAGCACCACCTCGACCGAGCGGCCGATCAGCTTGCGATATTGACGCAGCGAGATGAGCGGCTCACCAATACCGGCCGACATGACCGTCAGCTCGAAATCCTCGGCCTCGCGGTCCAATTCGGCCTCGATGGCACGACTCAGCGTGATGCACTGCTCGATATCGACCGACGTGTCGCTGTCGATGGTCAGTTCAATCTCGTTCGAGGGGGATATTTTGCACCCCACGATGAAGCGATCCGAGCCCTCGAGGTGGCGCTCGGCGATGGTTATAATTTGCTCTTTTTCAATCATTTTCGACGGTTTGTTAAATGCTGAACTACAACAAAAGGCCGCTTTAGGGCGGCCTCCTGTCGGTTTTGATAGTGCAAATATACGACAAAAGTTTCAGACTACCAACACTTTTGCTCGATTTTTTTGCCGTTGTCGCCTTGCTTTTTTGCGCAGGACAACGATACTTTTCGTTTACGGTTGCGGATCGGTGTAGCTCTTTTTCAGCTCTTCTACGTTTGTGCCCTCCAAATAGCCAATCATGTACCAGCTGATCCATTCGTTGCGATGTTGCTCGAATGGGCACACCTCGATACCTAAGATCTGCTCTTGCGCTGAGATATACTTTTCGAAGAGATTATGGACATGAAATTTGGTCTTGTCGATCGTTATCGCTCCACCCCATGCACCACCTAACGCAGAGAACGACCACGTGATCGGCTTCTGATATCTGATCGGTTTCTGCGGATCGGTTGTCGCTTCGCTGCAGAAGGCTATACCTGTTCCGTCGGCCTCAAAATAGATAAATTGCTGATCGGCCTCTTTCCAATCTTCGAAGTAAACAAAGTCGTCGTGGGGCTCGGGATAGTAGGGCAGAGCATAGTGCAGATCGAAGGCCACTACCTGACCGGCCAGCGTCTCGGCCAATTCAGTTTGATATAACCGTTTGGGATACTCCTTGAGTAAACTCTCGAGCGTGGAAAGGTCCTGCAGGGTGTATTTTTCGTAGTATATATATTTTTTCGCAGAGTTCGACACCTTGCGCAACATCAGTGTGGGATGTTGGTAGTAAGCCACCGTGTACTCTTCCTGACCTATCACATCCCGATCCATCACAAGCTCACCATTCTCCGGATTGTATGACCAAGTGCCTTCATTGCGCAATTTGCTGATGCGCCAGCCGAGCATATAATTCATGAAAGTGATGCTACTACCATCTGCGTTGCAATAGTGAGTTCCGCTGAAACCTCCATCCATGTCCATGGGTTTTAGATTCTCGTCATAGAATCCATCAAAGTCAAGCAGATGTGAGGTTAAGGCTTGCATAAACTCTTGATTAGCCGTTTCGGTCATCTCAAAGTTCTCTATGATTTGCTGCAACGTAGGCTCTTGCTCGCTATTTTCGCAGGCGGTTACTCCCAGCAACATGGCCAGCGCAAACAATAACTTTTTCATAAGTATATAGATTTTGGTTTACTGATTTCGTCTGATATTGGGGATTATTTTAAGATCTGAGTTAAAGTTATATAAGTCGGGTCGAAAGATTTGACTTAAAGTCCAGGCTGGAGGTAGCTGAGACCAACCCCAATTACAGTGCACGTACATGTCGCTTCTACTTTCGTGGCGTTTGAAGCAGAATTCTATAGTCCCAGTGCTATAGTAATATGCTACGTAATAGGTGCACCTACAGCCATCTATGACCCAGCCATGTCCACCATGTATGGCATCTACACCGCGAGCGTATAGAGGACGATCCCTTTCAAGGCTTTGTTCTATATCATAGTAAGCATAGTCAATCAGCCCATCTGAGGTATATCCAAACTGCTCGAAACCGCCGGGAACAGCTTGAGGATTAGCTCCGGAACTGCTACCATATTTCATATTTATGGAAAGCCCAATATCATGAATAAGCGTGGAAACTGCATCCGCAGCAATCTGATTGGTGGGGCTTACGGATGGGAACTCCAGAATGGCACTCCAATTATAACTATGACTAAATGCAGATGAAGGGTAACGGTGGTAGGCCATAATCTGCCCCATGGCAATAGCTGCGCATCCGGCTGCTGCATGTTGTGAATCGTTTATTAACGGGCATTTGTTATTATATGGCTCATTTTGATGCCAAGTAGTGGGAAGAATGGCTTCGTGGCGAACCGTTTCGTATTGGCGATAAACATGATACATAACGCCCTTATACTCCTCGGGGAGCAGGCACGAGATAGAATCGTCTCGATCGACCATTTCGTCATCTCCATCGTCATCTATGGGTGGGATCAATAGTGAATCGTTGGGAATTAACTCACCGTGGGCGTAATCAACTGCGCGGTCGAGAAAAAAGGCGAGGCCGGATTGGGGATCAACCTCTTCAAGATCCAGATTGCCCTTTTCGGCCATCATATAGACATCGGTCATGCGTTCATCGGCCGCAACAAGGGCATATCCCTGTTCGTCTGCAAAATTTACTAAATAGAAGAGCTCTTCGATCTCTTCCGCATTGCGTGTTAAAGCCGAATTGCGCACCCGTTGTACCTGCTTAAGGCGTCTTTCGATGTTTGTACGGCTGGATGTCTCCTCTTCGATGGATTCGATGGCTTTCACAGCGCGCGAGACGGCCTCTTTCTCTGAAACACGATACTCTTCGTTGGTGTCCGGATCAGTCTTGTCGATGGATGGCTCGTCATCCTTTTGGCAGGCTACGAATAAGAGTAGCATTGCCATCCAATAAAATAAATTTTTCATAAAGCGATTATGGATTTGGTGTGTGTGACAAGATAGGAATTATATTTGAATAAAACAAACGTCTCAATAAAAAATAGGAGCTCGGGGAGGGCGTGGGTTGCCAATGTGAGTTGCCAATGTGGGTGGCCCTCCCCGATAGATGCTCCTAAAGCGAGAAATAACCCAAATAGGTGCCTTGCTCGGTCACCAAACGCAAGATGTAGTCGCCGGGTACGGTAGGTGTGTCGATCGTCACCGCAGGCTCCATGCAGGTGTTGCAGATGTAGCTGTTGAGGATCGCCCCCGACTGCTCAATATAGATCTCTACCAGACCCATCTCCTCGGCAAAATAAAGCCGGATCTGATCGCCCTCGGCCGATAAATAGGCTCGGATGGCAACCTCCTCCGTCAAGGAACAAGGGGCCGGATTGGGCATCGGTATAGGAATGGGAGGAGCGGGTTGGATGACGATTTCTTCCTCGTCCACTGGCGGGGGAGGAGTTTGGTTGTTGTCGGCCCAAGCGACCAGTCCGCAGCAGCAGGTCAGTGCCATCGCAAGCAATGTGTAGTATCTCTTTTTCATGGAAATTGGGGATTATGGATGTTATACCCCACAAAGATATAACAAAACCCGGGTTCGTGCCAAGTTTTGTTATATCCCAAATGGTGTTGTTAGCAGACTGAATATGAGCTAATTAAAAATATTTAATTACCCGAAAGCCCTTTTTCCGCCCGATAGGTGGCTGCAAACTGCTTGAAATGGGCCTTGAGGCTCAAATCTTGGTTGGCAATTTGGAGTTTTCCTCGTAAGATGTTGCGATAGTTGTAATAGGTCTTGGGGGAGGTGCTTAAGACCAGACAGATGGCCGTTTTCGAGAAATCCATGGCAATCATGCAATAGAGGTCGGTCTCGCGGGTGGTGAGTTGCGGATAGGTGGCCAGGAGTGCCTCGATCAGGCCCGGATGGTGGGCATTGACCATCTCGCGGAAGAGGGGCAACAACTCATGCTCGCCGGCCTTGCCGGTCGGCAAGTCGATGGCAGCTTTGCGCGTGATCAGTTGCTCGATCTTCAAGTAGAAGGGCTCGTCGCTGTGGCCGTAGCCGGCGGTGGTCTCCAACAACTCCTTGAGGAAGGTGTGGTGACGGTCGAGAATCGTGCGCTCCTCGGGGCTCATGGCCGAGGTGGCCGCCGCGTTGTTCTGCAACTCTTCGTAGGCGCGTTGTAGGCGCGAAATCAGATGGTGATATTCGTCGATTTTGTGCTCCTTCTCGCTCATGCGTTTGCGCTGCTGGCTCCTGCGCCACAAAAACAGCAGCAGGATCGTCGTGAAGAGGAAGAGCGCGATGAAAAGCTGGTAGTGGTTGAGGCGCTTGAGGTGTTGATTCTGTCCGGCCAGATACATCTGTTGATATTCGGAGTGCACTTCGGCTACCGATTGTCGCTTTTCGGCAAAATAGATCGAGTCACTCAGGCGTAAAGCCCGTCCTTTGTAGTCGTAGCCCGTTTTGTAATCCCCCAATGCGGCATAAACTCTGCTCAGCAGATACATCTGCTGGAGTTGTGCACGCGAGGAGTAATGTATGGGTATCTTGTTTAGGTAAAGCAGCGCGCTATCCGGTTGGTTGAGTTTTAGATAGCTATAGCCGATAGCTTGCAGATAATCGACCGTGGCGTTCCCTTGGAGATGGTGCTGGACGGTGTGCTGCAAAAGCTGCAACGCTTGTCGGTAGTCCTTTTGATAGTCAATCAGGAAAAAGGCCTCTCGTATGGCAAACCAGCGGAAGAGGGTGCTGTCCTGCACCTGCTCAAAGAGTTTGTAGGCTTGGTCGTGATAGATTTTGTATTGCTCTTTATTACTTTTGGGGTCGGTGAGAAGCAGTAACTCCCAATAGGTGTAGAGCGCATTTTTGAAGGCGGAATCTTGCAGGAAAAGTTCGGCGGCGCGCTCGTGCTTCTCGATGGCCAGCTCGGTGAAATGTTGGGATGCGTACATACGCCCTAAGGAGGCGTAAATCAGCGGCGCGATTGGATCGTGCAGGTCGGCAGGAAGCAGCGCTTCGGCGCGGGAGTAGAGGATCATGGCCGAGTCGAGGTCGAGGCGATGTTCGTGGATGCGGCCTGCATAGTAGTAGGAGCGTATGCGCTCGATCGGTGTGCCGTAGCGATGGTAGTAGGCTGCGGCCGGACGGATCAAGGAATCGGAGGTCAGGTGTATTTGGTTGCGATCCAGGGCTTGCGAATAGAGCAAGGCATACTGCGCCTTGGCACGACGGCTGTGTAGGCGGGTCGGGTCGATGGTTTGGAGCGTCGATAGAGCCTCCTTCGGCTGCTCCCATAACTTGGTTTGGGCGGTCTCGAGGTGCATGAGTTCCTCGGCCGAATCGCACCCGGCCAATAGACAAAGGGCCAGAAACGATAGGGTAATGATTCGGGTCATCGGGTTGCGGGTTGTAGGTGCTACAAAATTAAACAAAAAAATCGAGGAATCCAAGGCCCGAAATCGCAAGATGAAAGACAAAGGAGCTGTCGCAACACGAGGTTGGACAGCTCCTGAGATTATTGAATGGGTAATGTTCCCTAATTGAACGGCTTGATGATGCCGCGCTTCGACGAACGGATAAACTCGATGAGTTGGTCGCGCTCGGGGCTCGGGGCTACCGTCTTCTCAGCCTCGTCGCAGGCGTTCATGTAGTTCATGCCACTCTGGAAGAGGACGCGGCAGGTGTCGTGGATCGACTTGATCTGCTCGTCGCTGAAGCCGCGACGCGACAGACCCACCTTGTTCAGACCGGCATAGCGAGCCGGATCTGCGTTGCGCACGATGATGAAGGGGGGCACATCTTGCGAAATGCCGGTCATGCCCTGGATCATGGCGTGGTCGCCCACCGTACACCATTGGTGGATGGCTACGTGGCCGCCGATGACTACCCAGTCGCCGATGGTCACCTCTCCGGCCAGCGATACGCGGTTGGCAATGACGCAGTGGCTGCCCACCACGTCGTCGTGAGCCACGTGTACGTAGGCCATCAGCAGGTTGTGGTCGCCCACGACGGTCTTACCCTTCGAGGCTGTACCGCGGCTGATCGTCACACACTCGCGGATGTCGTTGTAGTCGCCGATCTCGGCCGTCGTAGCCTCACCGGCAAACTTCAAATCCTGGGGCAGGCACGAAATCGAGGCTGCCGTATGGATCTTGCAACCCTTGCCGATGCGGGCACCGTCATGGATCACTGCACCGGGGCCGATCCAACAATCATCACCAATGACCACGTCGCCTGCGATGTAGGCAAAGGGCTCTACGGTAACATTCTTGCCCAACTTGGCGTCGGGGTGTACAAATGCTAAATTGCTAATCATGGTTCTTCGGGGTTATTTTTTAGTTCTCTGTATTTGCTTGTTTGTTCTTGACAACTTGGGCCATCAGCACGCCCTCGCATGCCAGCTGGCCGCCTACGAAGGCTTTACCCTCTGCACGGCACACGCCACGACGAATCGGCTCGAGCAGACGCACCTCGAATTGGAGCTGGTCGCCCGGCACCACCTTGCGCTTGAACTTCACCTCTTCGAGTTTCATGAAGTAGGTCGAGTAGAGCTCCGGGTCGGGTACATTCTTCAGGATCATGATACCGGCACATTGTGCCATCGCCTCGACGATCAGCACACCGGGCATCACCGGCTCTTCGGGGAAGTGACCCGCGAAGAAGGGCTCGTTCATCGTCACATTCTTGATGCCGGCCACCGAGTTTTCGTCGCAATGGAAGATGCGATCGACGAGCAGGAAGGGCGGACGGTGAGGCAGGAGCTTGCGGATAGCCGCAATGTCGAGCAGAGGAATCTTCTTCGGGTCGTACTTATAGCGAGGCTTCTCACCAGCCGAACGGATGCTCTGCTTGAGCTGCTTCATGAACTCCGTATTGGCGTAGTGACCCGGGCGGGTAGCCCACACGCGGCCCTTGATGCGCATGCCGAGCAGGGCGAAGTCGCCGAGCAGGTCGAGCAGCTTGTGGCGGGCCAACTCGTTGTTGCAGCGCAGCTCGGTCATGTAACCGCGCTCGATCTGCAGGCCGGGCTTATTGAACAGGCGGCGCAGGTGCTCCTGCGTCTCGTCCGAGACCTCATTCTCGACCACCACGATGGCATTGTCTAGGTCGCCACCTTTGATCAGGTTCATCTTCAGCAGCGGCTCCAACTCGTGCAGCATGACAAAGGTGCGGCAGGGCGAGAGCTTCTCGCGGTAGTTATCCGTGGGGTTGAAGGTGGCATATTGGTTACCGATGACCTTCGAGTTGAAGTCGATGTGTAGCGATACGCTGAACTCATCGTCGGGGTAGAGGATGATAGCTACGCCCTTTTCGGGGATCGTGTAGACCATCTTTTCGGTGACGTGGAAATAGCGACGCTCGGCCGACTGCTCGACCACGCCGACCTCTTCGATACCGAGAGCATACTCCCGAGCCGAGCCATCCATGATGGGCGTTTCGGGGCCGTCGATATCGACGAGTGCATTGTCCACACCCAGCGTCCAGAGGGCGGACATCAAGTGCTCGATGGTGCTGACGCGAGCTTCGCCTTTTACAATGGTCGTACCGCGCGAGGTGTCGGTCACATAGTCGCACAAAGCGGGGACGGTAGGTTGTCCCTCCAAATCGACGCGACGGAAGACGATGCCGTGGCCGGCTTCGGCCGGGTGGACGGTCATGGTGACGCGCACGCCCGTGTGCAGGCCGTGGCCCGAGAAGGTGATAGGGGCCTTCAGTGTCTGTTGATTCGTTGACATTCGATAGTTTCTTTAGTTACGTATTTAGCACCCAAAGATAGGTAATATTTTGCGGAAAAGCAAATTTTTTGGCAGAAGGGGCCTTCTGGGGACTTCTGACGCATTTTCTGTAAAGAAAAACGAGCAAATATTAGGCGAATCGGAGCAAAAATTGTATTTTTGTTGCTTGAAACCAGCATCAATTTTGCATGACACAACCCGTTTCGGAACAGAAACCTACGCCAATACCGCCCGCAAAGCCGGCTCCGCGTCGTCGTAAACGGCTCGATTTGCCGTTCGACAACCGTCGGGAGGATACGGGCGAATGGGCTTATAAACACCGCGTAGGGCTGTGTGTGACGTTGGGCTTTTTTGTTGTGCTGATGGCAGTAGGTTGCTTTGTGGAGTATGGGAAAAGTAAATTGAAAGTTCCCCAAGGCATGTATATCGACCTGGAGACGCTGGCCGAATTGGAGTCCGAACGCGACCGTTTGCAGCGTGAAGTGGAGGAGAAGATGCGCCGCGAACAGCTCGATTGGCGATCGGTGCAGAACCGCGTGTCGAACGAAAATGCGACCGACGAGCGGTTGCAGGATGATCGCGGCACGAACACGGCGGCGCTGAACGAAGCGGCTGCTGCTGCCGAAGCGAAGATGCGCGCCAACCGTGCGGCCTACGATCAGGGTCTGGCCGAGGAACAGGCGATTCGTCAGCAGGAGGGTAAAGGCGGCGAGGCCGAGGAGCGTCGGGATGTGCAGGTCAAGGGGAGCGTGACAGTCTCCTTTTCGTTGGTCAATCCGGTGCGCCATTCGCGCTATTTGGAGGTGCCGGCCTATCGGTGTGAGGCGGGTGGTGAGGTCGTAGTGCAGATTACAGTCAATCCGGCCGGAGAGGTCATTGCGGCCAAGGTGCGCTCAGGAGGTGACGAGTGTATGCGCGAGACAGCTTTGGGTGCTGCGCGTGCCTCGACTTTTAATATAGACACGTCGGCTCCGGAGCGGCAAACGGGCACAATCACTTATATATTTATACCGCAGTAAGTCAGGTGTGGTTAGGGTCAATCACACAAAAAATAACAGCTATGAACAACAAATATACGCTTCCCGAGGATGGTGGTCTGAACATGGAGATAACACCGCGCGATATATTGCGTCGTTATGAACGTATTCGTACGCAGATCTATGAAAATGAGTATCGCGGGGTGCAGTATGTGGCGGATATGATCGTCAAGGCGATCCGCAACTACAACGAGGTGTTCCTTCCCAATGAGATCTACGACGACGAGCAACCCTTCGTGCTGGGTCTGACTACGGGACGCACGCCGGTGGGGCTCTATCGGGAGTTGGTGCGCCGTTATGAGGCGGGTGAGGTCTCGTTCCGCAACGTGGCGGTCTGCTCGCTCGATGAGTTCTACCCGATTGATCCGACCAATCCGCAGAGTCGCAACTTCCGCATCCGCGAGGAGTTGCTCAACCATATTGACATCTTGCCCGAGAATATCCACCTGATTGATGCTCGCATGGCCGGACAACGCCTCTCGGAGTATGGTGATTCGTATGAACAGGCGACGCGCAAGATTGACCTGATGATCATCGGCGTAGGCGAGGATGGTCAGGTGGGCTTCAATGAGCCGGGCTCGCACCGCAAATCGCGCACGCGCTTGGTGCAGCTGACCCATAATACGCGTATGATTCAGTCGAAGAACTTTGCCGACATGGAGAGTACGCCGCGCATGGCCATTACGATGGGACTGCAGACTATCATGCGGGCTGAGCGCATCGTGCTGATGGCTTGGGGTGAGGAGAAAGCCTCGATCGTCCATCGCATCGTGGAGGGTGAGGTAACCCCGCAAGTGCCGGCCTCTTATCTGCAGGAGCATGCCAATGTGGAGGTGGTCATCGACCGCAATGCCGCTGGAAAATTGACGCGTGTGCAGACCCCGTGGTTGGTCGGTTCGTGTCATTGGACACCCCGTTTTACGCGCAAGGCGGTCATCTGGCTATGCGGTAAGGTGCAGAAGCCGATTCTTAAATTGACCTATCAGGACTATATTGACCACTCGCTGGGCGAACTGCTGGAGCAGGGACGCAGCTACGATAAGATCAATATCGACGTCTTTAACGACCTGCAACATACCATTACAGGGTGGCCGGGTGGTAAACCTAACGCCGACGATGCAACGCGTCCGGTCAAATCTACCCCCTTCCCGAAACGAGTGTTGATCTTTTCGCCCCATCCCGATGATGATGTGATCTCGATGGGCGGCACCTTTATTCGCCTGGTCGAGCATGGACACGATGTGCATGTAGCCTACGAGACCTCTGGAAATGTGGCTGTCCACGACGATGTGTTGTTGCAACATATTGATACGGTCCGTGAGTTGGGCTTTGGCGATCGTTATGCCGAGGTCGAACAGCTCATTCGCTCGAAGAGTGACCATGCGGCCGAGCCGCGTGCCCTGCTCGATCTGAAGGGGGCTATTCGTCGTGCCGAGGCCAAAGCGGCCGTCCGTTCGTTTGGTCTGGATGCCTCGCATGTGCACTTCCTCGATCTCCCCTTCTACGAGACGGGCGGGATCAAAAAACGCCCCCTTTCGGAGGAGGATATTGCCATCATTGTCAAACTCTTGCGTGAGATCCAGCCCGATCAGATCTATGCTGCGGGCGATCTGGCCGACCCGCACGGTACGCATCGTGTCTGCATCGAGGCGGTGCTGGCTGCGCTTGAGGTGGTCAAGGAAGATCCCTGGATGGAGCAGTGCCACATGTGGCTCTATCGCGGTACTTGGATGGAGTGGGATTTGAGCCGGGTCGATATGGCCGTTCCGCTTTCGCCCGATGAACTGATCAAGAAGCGCCATGCAATTTATCGCCACGTTTCACAAAAGGATCTTGTCCCCTTCCCGGATAGCGATACACGCGAATTCTGGCAACGTGCCGAAGAACGAACCCAACATACTGCGATCCGTTACGATCAGCTCGGTATGGCGGAATATCAGGCCCTGGAGGTCTTTGTAAAGATGTTTTAATTTGCTCGTTATACCAAATATTGAATAGTATATGCATCTGATTATTGAACAAAATGCACAGCAGGTAGCTCGTTGGGCTGCCGACCATATTATTCGAGCCATACAGGCTAAAGCCGCTCAAACTGATGCCCCTTTTGTGTTGGGACTTCCGACCGGTTCGACTCCCCTGGGAACCTATGTTGAATTGGTACGTCGTCACAAGGCTGGTGAAGTTTCGTTTGCTAATGTGATCACCTTTAATATGGATGAGTATGTCGGATTGCCCGAAGAGCACCCCGAGAGCTACCATTCCTTTATGTGGAATAATCTCTTCTCGCATGTGGATATCAAGCGTGAGAATGTGCATATCTTGAATGGCAATGCCGCTGATCTTGAGGCTGAGTGTGCCGCTTATGAGGCCGCTATCGAGGCTGCCGGAGGTATTGACCTCTTTGTGGGAGGCATCGGGGAGGATGGCCATATTGCCTTCAATGAACCCTTTTCGTCGCTGACGTCGCGTACGCGTTGCAAAACCCTAACCGAGGATACGATCCGGGTCAATGCCCGTTTTTTTGGAGGCGATGTGACGCAAGTGCCCAAGCAAGCTTTGACGGTGGGTGTTGGTACGATCTGCGATGCCCGTGAGGTGATGATTTTGGCTCTTGGCCCGAAGAAGGCACGTGCCGTGCAGATGGGTGTTGAGGGCGCCTATTCGCATGTGTGGACTATCACAGCTTTGCAGGTACACCCGAAGGGATTGCTGGTCTGCGATGAGGAGGCTTGCGGTGAGTTAAAAGTTTCCACCTATCGTTATTTCAAGGATATTGAGAAGGAGCGTCTCTAAATGAGATCGTCCAATATTGCTGTTATTCAGCGCTAAAAACAAAAGGGACTGTCCAACAAGTGAGTTGAGACAGTCCCTTTGCTTTTGGGGTATTACGATTTGGTGAACCTATACCAAGCCTTGAGCCAACATGGCGTTGGCAACCTTCATGAAGCCTCCGATGTTAGCACCGATGACATAGTTTACGTAACCATCCTCCTGACGACCGTAGCGTACGCAAACCTCGTGGATGTTCTTCATGATGGCGTGCAATTTCTCATCCACCTCCTCGGGCGACCAGGTCAGTCGCATCGAGTTTTGGCACATCTCCAAACCCGATGTGGCGACACCACCGGCATTCGAGGCTTTGCCCGGCGCATAGAGCAGTTTGTTCTCCTGGAAGATGCGGATTGCCTCGGGCGTTGAGGGCATGTTGGCACCCTCAGCTACACAGATACAACCATGATCGACCAGCATCTGGGCCTCTTCGCCATTGAGTTCATTCTGCGTAGCGCAAGGCATCGCAATGTCGCACTGCTCGCCCCAAGGACGCTTGCCGGCATGGTAGACAGCGTTCGGATACTGCTCGACATACTCCTTGATGCGACCACGATAGATATTCTTGAGCTCCATGACATACTCCCACTTTTCGGCATCGATGCCGTCGGGATCGTAGATGTAGCCCGACGAATCGGAGAGGGTAACGACTTTAGCACCCAGTTCGGTTGCCTTCTTGCAGGCATATTGGGCAACGTTTCCCGATCCCGAGATGCAGACCCGCTTGCCCGCAAACGACTCACCGCGCGTGGCGAGCATCTCTTGTGCGAAGTAGCAGGCACCAAATCCGGTAGCCTCAGGGCGCAACGGCGAGCCACCCCAGTCGCGGCCCTTGCCGGTCAGTGTGCCGGTAAATTCGTCGCGCAGACGTTTGTATTGGCCATACATGAAGCCCACCTCGCGGCCTCCTACGCCGATGTCACCGGCCGGAACATCCGTATCTTGGCCAATATGCTTTTGCAACTCGGTCATGAACGATTGGCAGAACTTCATCACCTCGTTGTCGGATTTACCCTTCGGGTTGAAGTCGGATCCACCCTTGCCACCGCCCATTGGTAGGGTTGTGAGCGAGTTTTTGAAGGTTTGCTCAAAGGCCAAGAACTTCAAAATCGAGAGATTGACCGAGGGATGGAAACGAATACCGCCTTTGTAGGGGCCAATCGCGCTATTCATCTGTACGCGATAACCGCGGTTGATCTCGATCTCCCCCTTGTCGTTCAGCCACGGTACGCGGAAGATAATGACTCGCTCAGGCTCAGCGATACGCTCCAAAATCTTCATCTTCTGCAAGATAGGGCTGGTAACGATATGGGGCGCGAGCGACTCGGCTACTTCGCGCACGGCTTGATGAAATTCGGGTTCGTTGGGGTTCTTGGCGATGATCTTTGCCATAAACTCCTCGACAAAACATTTGGCTTGCTCGTTCATGGGGCTTTGATGTTTAATATTACAAATTGTAATGCAATGTAATTCGATGTGAACGTTCGTGAATGCTTACTTCACTATTTATCCAATGCGTTTGATAAATCTTCGGCTCGTTTGATCGCCTTATGAATGTGGTCGAGCACATTCTCGCGGCCGATCTTATCGACCAGACCGGCTCGCTCGATCTCATGGTAAACCGACTCGTTGACACCCGAGAGGATCACCTGCTGATGTTGCTGCTGCGAAGCGGTGATGAAGATTTCGAGGTTGTGCAGACCGGTTGCATCAATGAACGATACCTTGCGCATGCGCACGATGCGGATCGGCTTGGCGTCGCGCATGCGGGCCATCTCCTCAAACTTGGTGGCAATACCAAAGAAGAAAGGTCCATCGATCTCGTAAACCTCTGTATGGCGAGGGATGATCAGACGTTCGTCCTTCTCTCCGTCGTGGTGCACCTCCATCTCCTTCTTCAAAACTGAGATGTGGGAGCTCTCCATGATACGCTTCATGAAGAGTCCGATAGCCAATACCAGACCAACCTCGATGGCGATCGTTAGGTCGAAGATCACTGTCAGGAAGAGGGTCGTGAAGAGTACGATGACGGTCGATTTCTCCTGACGACACATCGAACGGATCGTGCGCCAACCACTCATGTTGTAGGCGACCATGATCAGTACACCGGCCAAACACGACATCGGAATCTGGCCGACCAGTCCACCCAAGAAGAGCAATACGAAGAGCAACACAAAGGTGTGCACGATACCGGCCACCGGCGTACGGCCTCCGTTGTTGATGTTGGCCATCGTGCGGGCAATGGCTCCCGTAGCGGGAATACCACCAAAGAAGGGGACCACAACATTGGCAATACCCTGACCAATGAGCTCCGTGTTGGAGTTGTGGCGGTCGCCAATCACACCATCAGCCACCATGGCCGAGAGCAACGATTCGATAGCACCCAGCATGGCGATCGTGAAGGCTACGGGCAGCAACTGCTGGGCCGTATCGAAGAGGCTGGCACCTTCGGCCAACGAGGGGATCGAGAAGCTCGGCAGTCCCGAGGGGAGTTCATACAGATCGGCGATCGTCTGGATCGAATCGACTCCGGCATATCGCTTTAACAGCCAGGTTGCGAGGGTCATCACGATGATTGCGACGAGCGAGCCGGGGATTTTTTTCGAGATCTTGGGCATCAGGCAGATCATCAAAATACTCGTTAGACCGATACCCAAAGACCACCAATTGATCTGGTTGAGGTGCTGGAAGTAGCAGATCCACTTATCAATGAAGTTGGCCGGCACGCTCTCGATACCCAAGCCAAACAGATCGTTCATCTGGGTTGAGAAGATGGTGATGGCGATACCGCCCGTAAAGCCGACAATGATCGGGTAGGGCATAAATTTGATGATAGTTCCGAGCTTAAAGACGCCCATCAGGATCAGCATGATGCCGGCCATCACGGTGGCAATGGCCAATCCGCCGAGTCCGTATTGTTGGATGACGCCGTAGATGATGATGATGAAGGCTCCCGTTGGTCCGCCGATCTGCACCTTCGATCCGCCGAATACGGAGATTAGAAAGCCGGCCAAAATAGCCGTAACCAGACCTTCAGTAGGGCCAACACCCGAGGCGATACCGAAGGCGATGGCGAGAGGAATGGCGACAATGCCGACAATGATACCGGCCATCAGGTCGCGTGAAAGGGTCTCTTTGTTGTAGTTTCGCAGGCAACTCAAAAGTTTGGGTTGGAAGTCGATTGCTCCGCGCAGTTTCATGAGAAATGAACAATTAAAAAATTAAAAAAAACCTAACCAAAATAAAGGTACAAAGGTAGTGAAAACTGTGTGCAATGCAAAAAAATAGACAAAAAATCATCGTTTAAGAGTGCATTTAGCAATTTGCCACCTCCAAAGGAGGTGAAAGTAGGGAATAGACGCACGGCTTTGTCGGTCACCGGTTCGTGTTGTGCAGGGAATAAAAAAAAGCGACAACCCGAAAGTCGTCGCCTTGTGGAGAATACCGGGGTCGAACCGGTGACCTCTTGCATGCCATGCAAGCGCTCTAGCCAACTGAGCTAATCCCCCATTGCGGGGGCAAAGATAGGGCGAAAAAATTAAAATGCAAAATCTAACCGTGAAAAAAATAAAAAAAAGAGCCGTGATGACTCTTTTTTTATGATGTAAAGAAAAGGGGTAGTCTCAGTTTTCCGTGATAGCACGGCAAGGATAAGTCCTTCTTATACCTCCCAGGTGGCACCCGATCGGAGCAGGTCGTCCACGCAACGAATCTTTGACGTGGCCTTCACCTCCTCGACCTGGCGGGCTACGCCTTGGTCGTAGATTACCGGATCGTCTACATCGCGGATGACGCCAACTGCCACCGGGTAGTCGGGATATTTCATTGCAGCGAGCATAGCGTGCAACGTCGTATCCTGACGGTGGGCATCGTGGGTCAAAATGTCCGCCTCCGTGTAACCATCCTCACCGAGGGTGACCACTTTGAGTTGCATATCCTCAAAGACCAGTCCCTTCTGGCGGTTGGCACCGAAGATCATCTTCTCACCGTGGCGCAACGTGATCGTGTGCTCGGCGCGTGTCGCCTTGTCTCCGGCAAAGAGTGCATGGGTCTTATCGTTGAAGATCACGCAGTTCTGCAATACCTCGACAACCGACATACCCTTGTGTTTGGCCGCAGCCACCAGGCAATCCTTCGTGGTCATGACCTCCATATCGACCGAACGGGCAAAGAACGAACCTTTAGCACCGATGACCAACTCGCCCGGGTTGAAGGGCTTCTCAACCGTGCCGTAGGGCGAGGTCTTGGTGATCTTACCCAACTTTGAGGTGGGGGAGTATTGGCCCTTCGTGAGGCCATAGATCTCGTTGTTGAAGAGGATCAGGTTGAGGTCTACGTTGCGACGAATGGCGTGGATGAAGTGGTTACCACCGATGGCCAGTGAGTCGCCATCGCCCGTAGCCACCCAAACCGAGAGGTCGGGGTTGGCGGTCTTGACACCCGTAGCGATGGCGTTGGCACGTCCGTGTACGGAGTGGAAACCAAAGGTCTTCATGTAGTAGATAAAGCGCGACGAACAACCGATACCCGAAACAAAGGTAAATTTATTGTGGGGCGTATTGGTTGCATCGGCAATCTCGGGCAGTGCACGTTGCACAGCATTCAGAATGGCATGGTCGCCGCAGCCGGGACACCAACGCACCTCCTGGTCGCTCTTGAAGTCAGCGGCTGTATATTTGTAGTCTGCCATAGTGGTTTAGTCGATTAAGGTTTGGAACTTCTCCTTCAGTTCGACAATGGTGAAGGGCTGACCTTCGGTCTTGTTGAACTGGTGGTAGTGGAACTGCTGGAAGTGCTGACGCAGGTAGCCGGCAAATTGGCCCTCATTAAGCTCACAGACGACGATCTTGCGGAACTTACTGAAGATTTCGGCAACCCCCTTCGGCAGCGGATTGATGTAGTTGAAGTGGCAGAGCGAAACCGAATGACCCTCCTCGCGGAGCTGATCAACGGCATTCTGCAGGTGACCGCGCGTGCCGCCCCAGCCAACGACAAGCAGATCGCCCTCGGCGTCGCCATAGACCGTCTGGGCAGGGATGTAGTCGGCCACACGTGCCACCTTCTCGGCGCGCAGATGGGTCATCTTCTGGTGGTTAGCCGGGTCGTGCGAGATTGAGCCCTTCACGGCATCCTTCTCGAGACCACCTACGCGGTGCTCAAGACCTGTTTTGCCTGGGAAGGCCCAACTGCGAGCCAACTTCTCGTTGCGTACGTAGGGCATGAAGCCACCCTCGGGAGCCTCGTCGATAATTGGCGGGCATATCGTGGGGTAGTCGCTCATTGAGGGGATGCGCCACGGCTCCGAGCCATTGGCAATGAAACCGTCGGTGAGCAATACTACGGGGGTCATGTGCTCCATGGCCAGACGACCCGCCTCGAAAGCGTAGTGGAAACAGTCACTGGGCGACGAGGCCGCCACGACGATGAGCGGGCACTCACCATTACGGCCATAGAGCGCCTGTTGCAGGTCGCTCTGCTCGGTCTTGGTCGGCAGACCCGTCGAAGGGCCTCCGCGCTGTACGTCGACGACCACGAGCGGTAACTCGATCATCACTGCTAGACCTAAAGCCTCGCTCTTAAGCGAGAGACCCGGGCCTGAGGTCGAGGTAACGGCAAAGTTGCCGGCAAAGGCTGCTCCGATGGCCGTGCAGATACCGGCAATCTCATCCTCGGCCTGTACGGTCTTCACGCCTAGATCTTTACGCTTGGCCAGCTCTTCGAGGATGACCGTTGCGGGCGTGATGGGGTAGGAGCCGCAGAAGAGCGGCAGGCCGGCCTTTTCGGCAGCAGCCATCAAGCCCCATGCCGTAGCCACATTACCCGAGATAGTGCGATAGGTGCCCTTCTCGAGCGCAGCGGATGCTACACGATAGTGGTTGGCGAATTGGTGGGTGTTGGCTGCGTAGTTGTAACCGGCTTTGATGGCCAATTTGTTGGCCTCGGCGATGATGGGATTTTTCTTGGCGAATTTGCTGTCGAGGTAGGCAAAGGCATGTTCTTCAGTGCGGTCGAAGAGCCAAAAGCAGATGCCCAGAGCAAACATATTCTTGCACTTTACGACAGCTCGGTTATCAAGCCCCGTTTCGCGCAATGCTTCACGCGTCATCGAGGTGATGTCGGGCACCACGACGTTGTATTCCGTGATCTCCAATTCGGCAATCGGATCGTCACTGACGAAGCCTGCTTTGCGCAGGTTGTCTTCGGTAATCGAATCTCCGTCGAGAATCACCGTAGCCCCCTCCTTGAGCCATTTACGATTGGCTTTGAGGGCGGCAGGGTTCATCGCTACGAGCACGTCGCAGTAGTCGCCCGGGTTTAGCTCGCGGTGGTCGCCAAAGTGTACTTGAAAGCCTGAAACACCCGCAACGGTTCCTTGCGGGGCGCGAATTTCGGCCGGGTAGTCGGGAAAGGTCGAAATGCTATTTCCCATCAGTGCGGCCGTGTCCGAAAAGAGTGTGCCTGTGAGCTGCATGCCGTCGCCCGAGTCGCCCGAAAAGCGAATCACGACATCTTGCAGATCCTGCACCGGTTTGTGTTCCATAAATAGGTAAAGCTATGTTCTTTAGTTGATTTGTTTACAAACAGTTTAACAAAGATAGAAAAAATCCCGATAGATGGTGCATCTGTCGGGATTTTTTTTCGGAAGTTTTTGTTTTTTATTGAATGAGCAGGTAGATGTATCCTCCGTAGAACGCCAGAAAGAGGATGCCTTCGGTCCGATCCAGTGCATGTCGGCGGAAGGTGAAGGCCGAAATGACGAGCAGCACCGATGTGAGCATCACCACGAGTAGGTCGAAGGGTGTGATGCCGCCCATCGTGAGTGGATTGATCAGCGAAGCAACGCCCAGGATACCGAGGATGTTGAAGATGTTTGAGCCGACCACGTTGCCCAATGCCATGTCAGCTTTGCCTTTGATGAGTGAGACGATCGACGATGCTAACTCGGGCAGCGATGTGCCGCCGGCTACGAGCGTGATGGCGATGACCGAATCGGGAACACCCATCGAGCGGGCAATCACCGTCGCCTTGTCGAGAAACAGCTCGCCACCGAAGATCAGACCACACAGCCCACCGATGATCATCAGGGCCATGAGCCACACAGCCATCGGTTTTTTGGTCGTTTCGCTTTTTTCGGGGCGTTCTGCCGTACGGATCGTGTAGATCATCAGCGCGATGTAGAGGGCGAGCATGATCGCTCCGTCGATGCGCGAGATCGAATCGGTCGCACCCGTTCCCACGAGGGTATCGAGCGCGAGCAAAATGAGCAGCAACGAGGCAGCAACACTGAACGGAATATCGAAACGGACGTTGTTTTTGGTAAAGAGAATCGGTCGTATGACGGCACAGAAACCGAGGATGACAAATCCGTTGAAGAGATTCGATCCTACTACATTACCGATGGCCATCTCGGATTGCTCGTTGATGGATGAGAGCACTGACACAACCATTTCGGGCATCGAAGTGCCGATGGCCACGATCGTCAGACCGATCAAAAATTCGGGCATGCGCAGGCGTTGCGCGAGAGCCGAAGCTCCATCTGTCAGGTAGTTGGCTCCGATCAAGATGAGTGCAAGACCCACGATGAGTAGTAGTATATCCATATATGATTGAAAATTTTAATGTTGTCTGTTGAATGGTTGGGTTATGCTAAAAGTAGTAAACTGACAGCCATGATGGCCATGCCGGTCACGATACCGTAAATGGCCGTATGCGCCTCTCCATATTCGCGGGCGGCAGGCAACAATTCGTCCATCGAGATAAAGACCATGATTCCGGCCACGCCGGCCAAGAGAGCCCCCATCAGGGTCGGGGTCATCAGTGGTGCGAGTAGCAGCCAAGCTAAGAGCGCTCCGGCCGGCTCGGCAACACCCGAAAGCAGCGACCAGAGGAAGGCTTTGCGGCGACTACCGGTGGCGTAGTAGATTGGGATCGAAACGGCGACACCTTCGGGGATGTTGTGGATGGCCACGGCGGCCGCAATGGCAATACCGAGCGTCGGGCTCTCCATCGCCGAGGCGAAGGTGGCAATACCTTCGGGGAAGTTGTGGATGGCGATAGCCAAGGCGGCCATTAACCCCATGCGCATCAGACGTGGCTCTTTGGGGCGTTGCTGCAACTCCTCGACCGTGTGCGCCTCGTGTGGGTTCTCGACCTCGGGGACGAGTCTATCGATCAGACCAATGATGGCCATGCCGACAAAAAAGGCCAACACGCTCCAGGCGGCACCTCCCCGCTCGCCGTGGGCACTCGCGAGTGCCTCTTGGGCTTGGGGCATCAACTCCATAAAGGAGACATAGACCATTACGCCGCCCGACAAGCCTAACGAAAAGGAGAGCAACTTCTTGTTCGTGTGGCGCGTGAAAAAGGCAATGGCACTCCCGACACCCGTAGCCAAACCGGCTCCGAGGGTCAGCAACAATGCGGTGAATAGATTTTCGGTCATGAACATAATCAACCGCAAAGATAATACAAAGTTTTCGATTTTGTGCCGTTTCTACCGCATTCCGCCCATCACGCCCGTGTTGGCCGATGCACTTTTGTCGGTCTGCATCTGGTCGGTGTGGGTATCGCTCTTGCGGTTGGCGCGCTTGACGGTGATGCCCTGCTTACCAAATCTCCACGAGAGGGCTATGCGCAAGGAGCGGACGCGCATCGTCGAGGTGTTGGTTTGCAAATAGGTAGGCGTATCGGTGATCTGGGTCACCTCGATCTCTCGTCCAAATGGGTTCTGGGCCGTGATAGAGATTTCGAGCTTCTCCTTGAATAATTTTTGTCCGAGGCGGGCCGAGATGAAGCAGAACGGGTCGTTCCAATAGGCATTCATCGAGGGCTCGGGCTTTGAACAATACTCTGAAATGGTCAAGCGGCCGCCCTTCCATAAACCGATCATCATGTTGAAGCTTTGCGAGAAACACCATCCCTCGACCTCGATCCCCTGACCGGGCAGTCGGTAACTTCCCCAGCCGCCTCGCAGGCTTCCCGAGAGGTTGAAATTGGTCGAGGGTCGCCACGAGAGGGCTGCATCGCCCAGGTAGAACTGCATGCGTCCGCGGTTTTCGTAGGTCGTGTTGATGAAGCCCTCGTCGTCGATAAAGCTATATTGTGAGGCTAAATTGGACGAGAGGTTGGTCGTCAGCCCCAGGGCAATGGTCCATTTGTTGGTCATGTAGGAGTAGCGCAGGTTGATCGAGTGGCTGACACCGGTCTCCAGATCGGGATTTCCGTAGGTACGCTGGGTGGTGCTCTCCTTGATGTAGGGCGACATAGCCTCTACCCCCGGACGACGCAGACGTTGCGTGTAGGAGAGTGCCCACATCTGTCCCATGGCGGGCATGAGTGTTACCGAGGCGTAAGGGATCACATTGGTCAGGTTGCTCGTATAGCGGTTGCGTTGGCCCTCTTCGGTCTCCTCGAGTGTGTACCAGGCACTCTCGAGACGTACGCCGACGCGGGTCGAGAAGCCCAACGTGTTGTAGGCATAACCGCCATAGAGTCCTAAAATCTGCTTTTGCAATTCGGCCTCACCCCTGCGTTCGTAATCATCGTAACGGTTGATGGAGTTGTTCTCCGATTGGTCGAAGAGGTGCTTTACGCCGGCTTCGATGGTGTGCTTGCCCGAAATAGGGTTGGCATAATCGGCCTGGAAGGTGTTCGAGAGGTGGTTGCTGCGGGTGTCGCCCGTGAGTTGGCGGTAGCCGACAGTCCCGATCTGCTCGGTGATGAGCTCCGAGGTGGGCGAGCCTGTCGTAGGCATGATTGAGACATTGTCCGAAAGAGTCAGCGTGTGGCCCTCTTTGCCCAACCGTCGCTCGTAGCTTAATCCTAAGTCGTAGCCCTTCCATTCGGGGCGATTTTCGGCTACATTGTTATAGCGTAACAAGGCCTCGTTAGCGGCATCGAGTTGCTCAACCTCTGAGTGATTTCGTGTCAGGCTGTAACCGTCGTAGATTGAGAATTCGGCCGTCAGCAGATTCATCGTGTCAATCTGGTAACTCGCTTGCAGATTGCCATAGACAGACGAGGAGCGCATGCCGTAGCGGCCGTTGCTGTTCATCGTTTGGTAAGGGGCTTCGGGCGTGCGGTTTTCGGTGTGGGCACTCATTTCGCCCAGCGTGCGGTCGAGTCCATTGGCAAAAAACTGATAGAGCGATCCCGAAAGGGTCAACTTGCCCGTTTGAATGGCCAACGTAGCCGAGTTGTCGGTCATCCACGAGCCCGATTCGTTGACTTGCCAACCGCTGTTGATCGAGCCGTTGTAGCCGTCGAAACGGGCTTTGGAGGTGATGATGTTCAAGACGCCTCCCGTGCCCTCGGCATCGTATTTCATCGAGGGGTTGGTGATCACCTCGATGCGCTTGATTGTGTTGGCCGGCATCGACTTGATCACCTCCGAGAAGTTGCGCGAAATGGCATTCGAGGGGTGGCCGTTTACCAATATTTTATAGTCACTTTGTCCATTCATCAACACCTTGCCATCGGCATCAATCGAGAGTTGCGGCACCTTGCGGATGATCTCCTCGAGGGTCGAAGATTGCGCCTCGGGATCATCCTCGACCGAGTAATTCAGTTTCTCGGCATCGGCCGTCACGATCGGCTTCTGCACGGTGAGCACCACGGCATCGACCTCAACACCCTCCGCGAGGGCAATCGGCTCCAATTGGATAGGCTTCCCCTTTGCTTGCAAGGGAGTGGTGTAGCTGTTGTAGCCCACGGAAGTGACTGAAAGTGTGTAATCACCAGCATCTTTGATGGTCAGATGAAAATTTCCTTGTAGATCCGAGGCGGTGGCCGTCACGGGCTTTGCTTCGCGCAGAATGGCGACCGTGGCATAGGCGACAGGCTTCGATTGGGTGTCTATGATGCGCCCTTGAACGAGGGTTTGTGCCTCCGCAACAGCGAAGCTCAAGAGCAGGAATAGTGTGCTGACGAATTGTTTCATGAGTCGAATGAATTGTTTATAAACGAGTTAAGGAGGGTGCCGCTGTCGGATTGGTGCCGAAGTGAAACATCCATGGCACAAAGGTAATCAATAATATTTGAAAAACAAGAAAAATATATCGAAATTCGATAAATTGTGAATTCTCTTTATCGGGATGGCTGACGATTTGGTAGCAAGAAATGGATTTGTTGGCTCATTTTGGACAGAATGTTGATTCTTTTTCGATAATTTTTTGGAAAAAAGATTTGGAACGAGGGGGAAAAGCAACTACCTTTGCATAAATAAACAAATAAGCGTGAATCATGCCGCAGAATCAAGCCATATCGCCCTTCCGGATGCAACGACAGGCGTATTGTCCGATTCAATCGGCGTTGATTTTGTTTTTACTGGGGTAACTGTTTTCAGTTGCCCCTGTTTTTTATGTAAAAGTGAGGCCGAACAGGGATGAAAACTTTTTATACAAACGCACTGATTTATCGCCAGGGAGGTTTTGTGCCGGGTTGCTTGGTTGTCGACGGGGGTCGCTTTGTGGAGGCAGACGGCCCTCTTGAAGGGGATCGTGTAGTCGATCTGCAGGGGCGTCGGGTCGTGCCCGGTTTGATCGATGTGCATGTCCATCTGCGCGAGCCGGGTTTTGGCTATAAGGAGACCATCGCTACGGGTACGGCGTCTGCAGCAAGAGGAGGCTATACGACAGTTTGTGCAATGCCTAACCTCAATCCCGCACCCGATAGCTTGGCAACGTTAGGCGAACAGCTGGCACTCATCGAGCGCGATGCCGTGGTGCGGGTTGTGCCCTATGGCTGCATCACGAAGGGACAGCAGGGTGGTGGTGAACAGGCCGATTTGGCCGCTATGGCCCCCTCGGTAGTCGGTTTTTCGGATGATGGTCGCGGCGTGCAGGCCGATGAGGATATGCTGCGTGCCATGCAGGAGGCTGCTCGGATCGGGAAACCGATCGTGGCCCATTGCGAGGTGAATGAGTTGCTACGAGGCGGTTATATCCACGATGGAGTCTACTGCCGAGCTCATGGCCATCGCGGTATTTGCAGCGAGAGCGAGTGGGCGCAGGTCAAGCGCGATATTGAGCTGGTCGAGCAGACCGGCTGTCAATATCATGTCTGCCACGTCTCGACGAAGGAGAGTGTCGAGTTGGTACGTGCGGCCAAGGCTAAAGGGCTGCCCGTAAGTTGTGAGACGGGTCCGCACTATTTAGTGCTGTGCGACGAGCAGTTGCAGGAGGAGGGACGTTGGAAGATGAATCCGCCGATTCGTTCGGCCGCCGATCGGGATGCCCTTGTGCGGGGCTTGCAGGATGGCACGATCGAGGTGATCGCTACCGACCATGCACCCCATTCGGCCGAGGAGAAGAGTCGTGGATTGGAGCGTAGTGCGATGGGCATTGTTGGTCTGGAGTGCGCCTTTGGCGTGCTCTACACCCACTTGGTCGAGAAGGGACTATTGTCGCTCGAAACGCTCATCGACCGAATGGCTACCAACCCCGGCTGTCTGTTTGGCCTGGGCGGTGTGATTGAGACAGGTGCACCGGCCGACTTTACGGTCCTGGATCTGGAGACCGAGTATGAGATTGACCCCGAAACCTTCCTCTCGAAGGGACGGGCTACCCCCTTTGCCGGTTGGCGTGTGAAGGGACGTGCCGTTATGACTGTGGTCGGTGGGGAGTGTGTATATGAAGCGTAAATAAATGAACACCAAATAGATACAATGAAAGCATTTACGAAGAAACTTGTTTTGGAGAATGGCCGTGAATTCTATGGATACGGCTTTGGAGCCGATCGGGAGGTGATCCACGAAATTGTTTTCAACACATCGGTGGTGGGCTATCAGGAGATTATGTCTGATCCCGCCTACACCGATCAGATGGTTGTGATGACCTACCCGTTGATCGGTAACTACGGTATGGCTGATGAGGATTATGAGACAAAGACCCCGTCGGTCGGAGCCATGATCGTGCGAGAATACAACGACCTTCCCTCCAATTTCCGCTATACGCGTACGTTGAGCGAGGTGCTCGAGGAGTGTAATATTCCGGCTATCGAGGGGTTGGATACCCGCGCCTTGACCCGTATCATCCGCGATGAGGGGACGCAGAAGGCGATCTTGACCGATGCTGCCACACCGACCGATGAGGCGTTGGCCCGACTGAAGGCCTATGAACTGCCGACCGACTCGGTGGCACGTGTCAGCTGCACGAAACGCTGGATGCGCCGTGTGCCGAACCACACCTACGACGTGGTGGCCATCGACTGCGGTATCCGCAATACGGTCATTCGCCAGCTCAATACGCTGAATTGCAATGTGACGGTGCTTCCGTACAATGCTACGCTCGAGGAGGTGATGGCTTTCCATCCCGATGGTGTGGTGATCTCGAACGGCCCGGGCAATCCGACTCATGTTGCCTCGGTGATCGAGTTGATCAAGAAACTGCGTGGTCGTCTGCCAATCTTCGGTGTTGGTATGGGGTTGCAGTTGATTGCTTTGGCCTATGGTGCGAAGGTTGAGAAGCTCAAGGTGGGTCATCGCGGTTCGAATCATCCGGTGAAAAACCATGTGACCGGCTTGATTGAGACAGCTGTGCAGAACCATGGCTGGGTGGTGATCCCCGAGACAACGGGCGTACTGAAGGTGACGCACACGAACCTGCTCGACAATACGATCGAGGGCTTGGCGTGTGAGATTGATCGACTCTTTGCCGTGCAGTTCGATCCGACGGCTGCCGAGGGTGAGTGCCACGATTTGTTCAAGAAGTTTGTTAATTTAATGGAGGAGGGAAGAAATGCCTAAAAGAGAAGATATCAAGAAAGTGATGGTCATCGGCTCGGGCCCGATCGTGATTGGTCAGGCTGCCGAGTTCGACTATGCCGGTACGCAGGCCTGCTTGGCGCTGCGCGAGGAGGGTTATGAGGTGATCCTCGTAAACTCGAACCCGGCAACGATTATGACCGATACGAACATTGCCGATAAGGTCTATATGGAGCCGCTGACGCTCGAGTATGTGGCCAAGATCATCCGCTATGAGCGTCCCGATGCGATTGTGCCGGGTTTGGGTGGTCAGACGGGTCTGAATTTGGCAGTGCAGTTGGCCAAGAAGGGTATCTTGGAGGAGTGCCAGGTGGAGATTCTGGGTACGAGCTTCTCGTCGATCGAGCGCGCCGAGGACCGCGAGCTCTTCAAGGAGTTGTGCGAGTCGTTGGGTGAGCCGGTGCTGCCGTCGGAGGTGGCAACGACGATCGACGAAGGAGCAGCCATCGCGGCCAAGATCGGTTATCCGGTGGTGTTGCGTCCCGCCTTTACGCTCGGTGGTACGGGTGGTGGCTTTGTCGACAATGAGCAGGAGTTGCGCGAGATGATGCGTAATGCTTTGTTCATTTCGCCCGTTCACCAGGTACTGATCGAGAAGAGCATCAAGGGCTATAAGGAGATCGAGTTCGAGGTGATGCGCGATGCCAAAGATACGGCCATTGCCATCTGCTCGATGGAGAATATCGACCCGGTGGGCATCCATACGGGCGACTCGATGGTGGTTGCTCCGGCGCAGACGCTCACGAATCGTGAGTTCCAGATGTTGCGCAATTCGGCCCTCAAGATCATCCGTGAGCTGAAGATCGAGGGCGGTTGCAACGTGCAGTTTGCACTCGACCCCCTCTCGTTCAAATACTATCTGATCGAGGTGAACCCCCGCGTGTCGCGTTCGTCGGCTCTGGCCTCGAAGGCTTCGGGCTTTCCGATTGCCCGCGTGACGGCCAAGATTGCCGTGGGTCTGACGCTCGATGAGATTCGGATCGCTACGACGCCGGCCTCGTTTGAGCCGACGATCGACTATGTGGTGACGAAGGTGGCCCGTTTCCCCTTCGATAAGTTCTCCGATGCCTCGAATAAGCTCGGTACGCAGATGAAGGCTACGGGCGAGGTGATGGCCATCGGTCGCACGATGGAGGAGTCGTTACTGAAGGCTGTGCGTTCGCTCGAGACGGGCGTATGCCACATCTACCACAAGAAGTTTGACCGCTCGTCGAACGACGAATTGCTGGCCTACATCAAGGAGGGCACGGACGATCGTCTCTATGCCATCGCCCAACTGATCCGTAACGGGGTCGATCTGGTGATGATCTACAACAATACGAAGATCGACATGTTCTTCCTTGAGAAGTTCAAGAACATCGTCGAGTTTGAGCAGGTAGTGCGTGACCACTGCGGGGATATCGAGGTGCTGCGCGAGGCCAAGCGCATGGGCTTTGGCGATAAGTATATCGGCCAACTGTGGGGCAAGAGCGAGCACGAAATGTACCACCTGCGCAAGGAGCACGGTGTTTTCCCGGTCTATAAGATGATTGATACGTGCGGTGGCGAGTTCTCGGCCTATGTGCCCTACTTCTACTCGACCTATGAAGCCGAGAATGAGTCGATCGTGAGCGATAAGGAGAAGATCGTTGTGCTCGGCTCGGGCCCGATCCGCATTGGTCAGGGTGTCGAGTTCGACTATTCGACCGTGCATGCCATCTGGTCGATCCGCGAGGCGGGCTACGAGGCTATTATCATCAATAATAACCCCGAAACCGTTTCGACCGACTATACGACCAGCGATAAGCTCTACTTCGAGCCGCTGACGGTCGAGGATGTGATGAATGTCATCGAATTGGAGAAGCCCAAGGCTATTGTCGTTTCGTTGGGTGGACAGACGGCCATCAACCTGGCCGAGCCGCTGGCACAACTCGGTGTGCCCATTATCGGTACCGATACCGAGGCTATCCGCAACGCCGAGGACCGTGGCTGCTTCGAGCGCATCATGGAGGAGCTGGGAATCCCGCAGCCCGAGGCCGAGGCCGTAACCGATATCGAGGCCGGTGTGCGGGCTGCAGCCCGTATCGGCTATCCGGTACTGGTGCGCCCGAGCTATGTATTGGGAGGTCGTGCCATGCAGATCGTCTCGAATGAGGAGCGTCTGCGCCACTACCTGCAAACGGCCGTGGAGGTCAATGTGGATTCGCCGGTATTGGTCGATCGTTATATCATGGGTAAGGAGTTGGAGGTGGATGCCATCTGCGACGGTAAGGATGTCTTCATCCCCGGTATTATGGAGCATATCGAGCGTACGGGTATCCACTCGGGTGACTCGATCAGTGTCTATCCCACCTTCAGCGTGTCGCAGGCCGTGCGCGATAAGATCATCGACTACACGGTGAAACTGGGTCTGCGCATCGGTATCATAGGTTTGTACAACATCCAGTTCATCGTCGATGAGAAGGGTGAGGTCTATGTCATCGAGGTGAACCCGCGTTCGTCGCGTACGGTACCCTTCCTCTCGAAATCGACCGGTGTGCCGATGGCGCATATCGCTACGCAGGTGATCCTGGGTCACTCGCTCAAGGAGCAGGGTATCGAGTCGGTCTATGGTAAGGAGAAGGAGCGTTGGTATGTGAAGGCTCCGGCCTTCTCGTTTGCCAAGATTCGTGGCATGGACAGCTACCTCTCGCCCGAGATGAAATCGACTGGCGAGGCGATCGGTTACGACGATAAACTCACGCGCGCCCTCTATAAGGCACTGCAGGCTACGGGTATGAATGTGTCGAACTACGGCACGATCCTCGTCTCGATTGCCGATGCCGATAAACCGTTGGCCTTGCCGCTCATCCAGCGATTCTACGACCTGGGCTTCAATATTGAGGCTACGGCGGGTACGGCGGATTATCTGCGTAAGCATGGCGTACGTACGCGCACGCGTCGTAAGCTGCAGGAGGGCTCGTCGGAGATCATCGACGCCTTGCGTCAGGGCCATGTAAGCTACGTAATCAATACGATCGACGTGAACCAGCACAACACGCGTTTGGATGGTTATGAGATTCGTCGTACGGCTGTCGAGAACAACGTGACCGTCTTTACGGCGTTGGAGACCGTACGTGTGTTGATTGATGTGTTGGAGGAGATCACGCTGCGAGTTTCAACCATTGATGCCAAATAACGAACGACGTGTATAAAAACGCAATCTATACGATTCGGGAGAATCGCCCGCTGACCGACCTGGTGTGGCGGATGGTACTGGAGGGTGATACCGCATGGATCACCCGTCCGGGCCAATTTGTCAATATCGCGCTCGCAGGAAAGTTCCTGCGTCGTCCGATCTCGATTTCGGATTACGATGCCACGACGATCACTATTATATATAAGGTAGTCGGAACGGGTACGCGTCAGATGACCACGATGCAGGCGGGAGAAACGCTCGACCTGCTGACCGGCCTAGGTAACGGCTTTGACTGCGCGAAGGCAGCACTGAAGACACTGCTCGTCGGTGGTGGCGTGGGCGTACCTCCGCTCTATAAGCTGGCGAAAGAGTTGCTGGCCGAGGGGCGTGAGGTGTCGGTTGTCTTGGGTTTCAATACAGCCGAGGAGTGCTTCTACGAGGAGGAGTTCCGTGCGCTGGGTTGCCGTGTGGTGGTTTCGACGGTCGATGGCTCGAAAGGGGTCAAGGGCTTCGTGACCACGGCCATCGCGGCCGAGAAGATCGACTTCGGCTACTTCTACGCCTGTGGCCCGCTGCCGATGCTCAAGGCGCTGTACGACAGCACGGAGCAGGATGGTCAGCTCTCGTTCGAGGAGCGCATGGGCTGTGGTTTTGGTGCCTGCATGGGCTGCTCGTGCAAGACCAAATATGGTAACAAGCGGATCTGCAAAGAGGGTCCCGTATTGGAGAAAGGAGAGATCGTATGGTAGATACATCGGTTATTTTGAGTGGTCTGAAGCTGGACAATCCGGTCATTCCGGCCAGCGGAACCTTTGGATTCGGCAACGAATTTAAGGACTTCTACGACATCAATATCCTCGGCTCGTTCTCCTTCAAGGGGACGACCAAAGAGCCCCGCTTTGGCAATCCTACACCGCGTATTGCCGAGTGTACGGCCGGTATGATCAATGCCGTCGGGTTGCAGAATCCGGGCATCGACGAGGTGATCGCCCACGAATTGCCCCGCATGAAGGAGTACTTCCATAAGCCGGTCATTGCCAACATCTCGGGCTTCTCGATCGAGGAGTATGCCTACTGTTGCGAGCGTATCGACAAGGAGGAGCAGGTGGGCATCATCGAGGTCAATGTCTCGTGCCCGAATGTGCGCCACGGAGGTATGTCGTTTGGCACTTCGCCCGAGGCTGCAGCCGAGGTGACGCGTGCCGTGAAGGCCGTGACGACCAAACCGGTCTATATCAAGCTCTCGCCCAACGTGACCGATATCGTTGCGATCGCCAAGGCGTGCGAGGAGGCCGGAGCCGATGGCCTGTGCCTGATCAATACGGTGTTGGGTATGCGCATCGATACGTTGCGTCGCAAACCGGTGATCGCCAATAAGATGGGAGGTTTCTCCGGTTCGGCAATCTTCCCGCTGGCTGTGCGCATGGTCTATCAGGTGTCGAAGGCTTGTTCGATCCCCGTGATGGGGTGCGGAGGTGTGCAGTCGGCTTCGGATGTGATCGAGATGATGATGGCCGGAGCTACGGCCGTGCAGGTCGGTGCTGCCAATTTGGTCGATCCCTATGCCTCGAAGAAGATTGTCGAGACTCTGCCGATTGAGATGGAGCGTCTTGGCATCGAGCGCCTGCAAGATATTATTGGTATTGTTGAATAACTCATACATAGAGAGATAAATTATGATTAAGAACGATGTTATTATAGCCTGTGACTTTAAGTCGGCAGAGGATACCTTTCGTTTCCTCGATCTGTTCAAGGATGAGGCACGCAAACCCTTCCTGAAGATCGGTATGGAGCTCTATTATGCCGAAGGTCCCTCGATCGTGCGCGAGATTAAGCGCCGCGGTCACCGTATCTTCCTCGATCTGAAGTTGCACGATATTCCCAATACGGTGAAGAAGGCGATGGCTGTCCTTTCGCGCCTGGATGTCGATATGACCAATGTGCATGCTGCCGGTACGATCGATATGATGAAGGCCGCCAAGGAGGGTCTGACGCGCGAGGATGGTTCGTGCCCGCTGCTGATCGCTGTTACGCAACTTACTTCGACGAGCGAGGAGCGCATGCAACAGGAGCTCTTGATCGGTGCTTCGATCAACGATACGATTGTCAAGTATGCCCAAAACACACGTGAGGCTGGGTTGGACGGTGTGGTTTGCTCGCCCCTCGAGGCGGGCATGGTCAAGGAGGCTTGCGGCAAGCAGTTCCTGACTATCACGCCCGGTGTGCGCTTCGCTGATGGCGAGGTCGGCGATCAGGTGCGTGTCACGACGCCGGCACGAGCCCGTGAGATTGGCTCGGATTTCATCGTCGTGGGTCGTCCCATCACGGCTGCAGCCGATCCCGTAGCGGCCTATCGTCGTTGTGTGGCAGAGTTTTTGGGCGAGTAACAGCCTATGAAACGCGTACAACTCTTCTATCTGAAAAACTGCCCCTTCTGTAAGAAGGCGTTGCAGTATATTGACACGGTGAAGGCCTCAGTGCCCGAGTTGGCTGATCTGCAGATCGAGCTGATCGAGGAGTCGGAGGAGCCGGCTGTGGCCGATCAATATGATTATTATTATGTGCCGACCTTCTATATCAATGGTGTGAAGGTGCACGAGGGAGGTATCTATCCCGACGAGGTAGAGCCGTTGCTGCGTAAAGCTTTGGAATAAAAAACAATAAAACAGACTAATAACATGGAAAAACTCATTGCAAAGGATTTGCTGTCGATAGGTGCAGTCTTTCTGCGTCCCGACCAGCCGTTTACTTGGGCCAGCGGTATTAAAAGCCCGATCTATTGCGACAACCGTCTGACGCTGACGGCTGTTGAGGTGCGCAAGCATGTGGAGGCTGGTTTGGCTGAAATTGTCCGCACAAAGTATCCCGAGGCAGAGGTGCTGATGGGCACTTCGACGGCCGGTATTGCCCATGCTGCCATCACCGCCACAATTCTCGATATGCCGATGGGCTATGTGCGCTCGGGTCAGAAGGATCATGGTCGCGGAAACCAGATCGAGGGTAAGTTGGAGCCGGGTCAAAAGGTCGTGGTCATTGAGGACCTGATCTCGACCGGCGGCTCGTGCATCGAGGTGGTCAATGCCTTGCGCGAGGCGGGTGCCGAGGTGCTGGGAGTGGCTTCGATCTTCACCTATGGCATGAAGAAGGGTCTGGATCGCATGGCCGAGGCCAATGTCATCAACTATTCGCTCTCGAATCTCGATGCGCTGGTTGAGGTGGCTGCCGAAGAGGGGTATATCAAGCCCGAGGATAAGGCTCGCCTGATTCAGTTCCGCAATAACCCGTCGGACGAGAGTTGGATGAAGTAAAATCCGCTCCTCGAAAATCAAAATTATGGTGGCTGAGAGGGCCTTGCTTCATCGCCCCTCCATTTTGAATGTTGAATGTTAAATTTTGAATGTACGACTATGCGTCATTTAATCGACCCAACTGACCTTTCGGTGCAGGAGATCCACGAGATTGTTACGTTGGCTGAGGATATTATTGCTAACCGAGCTAAATACCGCGAGGTCTGCAAAGGCAAGAAACTAGCCACGCTCTTCTACGAACCCTCGACCCGTACCCGTTTGAGTTTCACCTCGGCTATGATGGAGCTGGGAGGCCAGGTGATCGGCTTCTCGGATGCCAACTCTTCGTCGGTATCGAAGGGTGAGACCGTAGCTGATACGGTGCGTGTGATTCGTTGCTTTGCCGATATCATTGCCATGCGCCACCAGAAGGAGGGTGCACCGCTCGTTGCCTCGCAGTATGCCGGTATTCCGGTCATCAACGCCGGCGATGGCAGCCATGCACACCCCACGCAGACCCTGACGGACCTGCTGACCATCAAACGTGAGAAGGGTCGCTTGGACCATCTGACGATCGGTTTCTGCGGAGACTTGAAGTTTGGCCGTACGGTACACTCGTTGATCAAGGCACTGTCGCGTTATGCCGGTATCCGCATCTACCTGATCTCGCCCGAGGAACTGCGTCTGCCGAGCTACATGCTCAAGGAGATGCGTGTCAATTCCAACCTTGAGTTCCACGAGGTACGCACCATGGAGGAGGTGATGTCGGAGCTCGATATCCTCTACATGACGCGCGTGCAGAAGGAGCGATTCTTGGACGAGGAGGAGTTCGATCGCGTGAAGGATAGCTTTGTACTCGATCCCGAGAAGCTGAAGGCAGCCCGTGAGGATATGATTATTCTGCATCCGCTGCCGCGTGTGAACGAGATCACCCGCTCGGTCGATAACGACCCGCGTGCGGTCTATTTCCGTCAGGTCGAGAATGGCAAATTCGTTCGTATGGCTCTGATCTATAAGCTTTTGGAGTGGGCAGACGAGAATAAGCCGTTCGACCATACGCCGGTCTTCTCCGAGGAGTACATCACGGGCGACTACACCTGCCCGAATAAGCGTTGCATCTCGGCTACCGAGGATGTCGATCCGATCTTCCGTTATTCGGAGGATGGTACGTTGCGGTGTGCTTATTGCGAGTCCAAAGCAAAGTAGCAAGCGAGAAATTCTCAAAGGTGATTTCTGCGTTACGCTTGTCGGCTAAATCCTCACATACGAAAAGTATGCTGCGGTTTAGCCCCCTGCGCAAGCCTTGAAATCTCCTGCTAAATTTGTCAATAAATTGTCAAAAGAAAAGTCCGGCGGCATCATGCTGTCGGATTTTTTTTTGTATCTTTGTTGCGTTGGATTTTTAGGTGTGATGGTTTTCCCGATCGGTATGGATTTTCGACAGCGACGTAGTCGAGCGAACGTAGGGCTGCTCCAGATGGAGTTGCTCAGTTCGTCGGAGAATTATGCGCACACCTATAAGCAGAAAATGCGCACGTACTGCATGGATAAATAGCCGTATGCCGCCAGGATCGAAGGGTCGTGGCGGCATCTGTTTTTTGAAAAAAGAGACGAACAAAAACAAAAAAATAATAGATTATGGAGTTTAAGATTGGTATCATTATGGGCTCGGCAAGTGACTTGGAGGTGATGTCGGGTGCCATGAAGACGTTGGATCAGTTTGGTATTGCCTATGAGAAGCGTGTCATCAGCGCACATCGTGCCCCCGAGGCGTTGGCCGAGTGGACCAAGACGGCCCGCGAGCGTGGCTTGAGCGTCATTATCGCCGGTGCAGGAGGTGCTGCCCATCTGCCGGGTGTGATTGCGGCCATGACGACGCTGCCTGTCATCGGTGTTCCGGTGCGCTCGAAGGCGTTGGGCGGGTTGGACTCGCTGCTCTCGATCGTGCAGATGCCTTCGGGCATTCCGGTGGCTACGATGGCCATCGACGGATCGAAGAATGCCGCCCTCTATGCCATCCAGATGTTGGCCCTGCACGATGAGGCTTTGGCTGCCAAGTTGGAGGCCTTCCGCGCCGAGCAGACTGCAGCTGTGTTGAGTGTTGAAATCTAATCGAAAAGAAGCGAACAAGAGAATAGCATGAAGAATTACCGCATTTTTGTCGAAAAGAAGGATCGTTTTCGGGTCGAGGCCGAAAGCCTGAAACGAGAGCTGAATCAGAATCTGAATTTGCAGATCGAGCAGCTGCGCTTGGTCTGTGTGTATGACCTATTTGGCTTCTCGGAGGAGTTGGTCGAGAAGTGTCGCTATGGTGTCTTTGGCGAGGTGGTGACCGATACGGTCAGCGATACGTGCGACTACGAGGGGCAGCCCTATCTGGCCGTGGAGTTCCTGCCCGGTCAGTTCGATCAGCGTGCCGCCTCGGCGGTCGATTGTGTGCGCTTGGTCGATCCGACGGCCGATGTGCGCATCCGTTCGTCGAAACTCTTGATCTTCGATGAGGGTGTTAGCGAGGAGGCGTTGCAGAAGATTCGCCACTACTATATCAACGCTGTCGAGTCGCGTGAGAAGGATCTGGCCGTGCTGGGTGAGCAGGAGCAGGCCGAAGTGTTGCCCGTGCCCGTCTTGGAGGGTTTCTGCCAGATGAAGGAGTCGGAGTACGCCGCCTACTGCAAGCAGATGGGTCTGGCGATGAATGCCGATGACCTGGGTGAGGTTGTGCGTTACTTCCGCGAGGAGGGTCGCGATCCGTTTGAGACCGAGTTGCGTATTTTGGATACCTATTGGAGCGACCACTGCCGCCATACGACCTTCACCACCGAGTTGGAGGGTATCACGGTCGAGGAGTCGTTCGTCAAGGAGGAGATCGAGGGTTCGTTGGCCCTCTATCTGAATATTCGCCGTGAGTTGGGCCGCGAGCATAAGCCCTTGTGTCTGATGGATATGGCGACGATTGGTGCGCGTGTGCTCAAGCAGCGTGGCTTGTTGGAGGATTTGGAGCAGAGCGAGGAGAACAACGCCTGCTCGATCTTCGTGGATGTCGATGTCGATGGCCAGACGGAGCGTTGGTTGTTGCAATTCAAAAACGAAACGCACAACCACCCGACCGAAATCGAACCCTTTGGTGGTGCTTCGACCTGTTTGGGCGGTGCTATTCGTGACCCGCTGTCGGGCCGCAGCTATGTCTATCAGGCTATGCGTGTGACCGGAGCGGGCAATATCTACCAGAAGGTGGAGGATACGCTGCCCGGTAAGTTGCCGCAGAGCATCATCTCGAAGAAGGCCGCTGCTGGCTATTCGAGCTACGGTAACCAGATCGGTCTGGCTACGACCCACGTCCGTGAGATCTATCATGATGGCTATGTAGCCAAGCGTTTGGAGGTCGGTGCTGTGGTCGGTGCTGTGAAGGCCGAGAACGTGCGCCGTGAGCGTCCCGCGCCGGGCGATGTGGTGATCTACCTGGGTGGCCGCACAGGTCGTGACGGTATCGGTGGTGCTACGGGGTCGTCGAAGGAGCACGATGCCAAGTCGCTCGAGACCTGCGGCTCGGAGGTGCAGAAGGGTAATGCGCCCGAGGAGCGCAAGCTGGAGCGTCTGTTCCGTCGCCCGGAGGTGACCAAGTTGATCAAGAAGTCGAACGATTTCGGTGCCGGTGGTGTCAGCGTGGCTATTGGTGAGCTGACCGACGGTTTGGATATCTATCTGGATCGAGTACCGACGAAATATAGCGGTCTGAATTCGACCGAGTTGGCCATCAGTGAGTCGCAGGAGCGTATGTCGGTGGTCATTGAGCAGAAGGATGTCGAGGCCTTTATGAAGTACTGCCGTGAGGAGAATATCGAGGCGGTGCACGTGGCCGATGTGACCGATACGGCCCGTATGCGTATGTTCAATCAGGGCCGTTTAGTGGCTGACCTGAGCCGCGAGTTTATCGACTCGGCCGGTGCCAAGCACTATGCCGAGGCCAAGATCGGGGCTGTGGAGGAGTGCAACCCCTTTGCGCGTTCGGTTGAGGGTGCAACGGTTGAGGAGCGTTTCAAGGCGAATTTGGCAGATTGGAATGTCACCTCGCAGAAGGGTCTGATCGAGATGTTTGACTCGACGATTGGTCGTTCGACCGTCCTGATGCCCTTTGGTGGTAAGACGCAACGCAGCGAAACGCAGGTTTCGGTGCAGAAACTACCCGTTGACGGGTATACGAATACAGCTTCGATGATGGCCTTTGGTTTCAATCCGAATCTGGCCTGCTGGAGCCCTTATCACGGTGCTGCTTATGCCGTGGTGGAGGCTGCAGCCAAGGTGGTGGCAGCCGGTGGTCGTTACGAGGGTATGCGCTACTCCTACCAGGAGTATTTCGAGCGCATGACCAAGCAGCCGACCTCGTGGGGTAAACCCCTCTCGGCTCTGCTGGGTGCACTGAAGATGCAGGTGGCGTTGGGACTGCCCTCGATTGGCGGTAAGGACTCGATGTCGGGTACGTTCCAGGATATCAACGTCCCGCCGATGCTTATGGCATTTGGCATTACGACGGTCGATGCACGTCGCGTGATCTCGACCGATTTGAAGGGTGCCGGACACAACCTCTATCTGATCCGTCACCAGGCCGATGAGACCTATATGCCCAACACGGAGCAGCTCAAGCGCAACTTCAACTTCGTGAGCGATGCCATTGCCGAGGGCAAGATCCTCTCGGGTTGGGCTGTCGGTATGGGTGGCGTGGCCGAGGCAGTGGCCAAGATGGCCTTTGGTAACAAGGTTGGTGTTGCGCTGTCGATGCCTGAGGAGCAGATCTATGACTATGCCTACGGTTCGATCATCGTAGAGACGGCCGGTGAGCTGGATTACGAGCAGGCCGAGCTGATTGGTCGCACGACGGCCGAGGAGACGATCTCCGTGGCCGGTGTGGCGATGCCGATCGAGGAACTTTTTGCGGCCAACCGCACCAAGTTCGCTGCGGTCTATCCTGATACGGGCGAGAATCGTGCTGAGGTGATGACCTCAACGCCCGAGAAGCGAGTGGTGACCTATCCGGGCGAGGCGGTTGAGCATCCGGTAGCCTTCCTGCCCGTATTCCCGGGTACGAACTGCGACTACGATACGGCCAAAGCCTTCCGTCGTGCCGGTGCTGAGGTGCGCATGAGCGTGCTGTGCAACCTGGAGGGGGATGACATTCTGCGCTCGATCGACGAGATGGCCAAGCAGATCAGCCAGGCTCATATCTTTGTCTTGAGTGGCGGTTTCTCGGCCGGTGATGAGCCGGACGGATCGGCCAAGCTGATTGTCAATGTGCTGAATAACGAGGTGATCCGCCGTGAGATTCATGCCCTGATTGACCGTGGTGGTCTGATTTTGGGTATTTGCAACGGTTTCCAGGCATTGGTGAAGTCGGGTCTGTTGCCCTATGGTCGCCTGGGTATGGTGACCGAGGCCTCGCCGACGCTCTTCCGCAACGATATCAACCGTCACATCTCGCAGATCGTAACGACGCGTGTGGCTACGACCTCGTCGCCCTGGCTCGCCTCGTTCGAGCTGGGTGATGAGCATGCCATTGCTGTCAGCCACGGTGAGGGTAAGTTTGTCGTGAGCGAGCAGTTGGCCAAGGAACTCTTTGAGCGTGGTCAGGTGGCCTTCCAGTATGTGGACGAGACGGGTGAGCCGACGGCCGAAGCTCCGTTCAATCCGAATGGCTCGTCGTATGCCATCGAGGGTATCATTTCGCCTGACGGCCAGATTCTGGGTAAGATGGGCCATACGGAGCGTTTCGAGGAGGAGCTCTTCAAGAATATTGCCGGAGAGAAGCGTCAGCCGCTCTTTGAGAATGCGGTGGCCTACTTCCGCAAGCGTGCATAAAGTATGTATATAAAGGTTTAGTTAGTGAGATAAAACGAATGGAACCACATGAAATGATCTATGAGGGGAAGGCCAAGCAGCTGTTTGCCACCTCCGACCCCAACACAATCATCCTTCATTATAAGGACGATGCAACGGCCTTCAATGCCATCAAGCGTGCCAAGATCCTCAATAAGGGTGTCTTGAGCAACGCCATTTCGACCTTGATCTTTCGGGAGCTGGAGCGTGCAGGGGTGAAGACGCACTACCTGGAGACGCTCAACGACCGCGATCAGTTGTGTCGTCGTGTAGAGATCATCCCCCTGGAGGTGGTCGTGCGTAATGTCATTGCCGGCTCGATGGCCCAACGACTGGGACTGGAAGAGGGAACCGAACCCGAAAACACGATCTTTGATATCTGCTACAAAAACGATGAGCTGGGTGATCCGCTCATGAACGACCACCACGCCGTGGCGTTGGGCTTTGCTACCTATGCTGAGTTGGCCGAGATCTATCGTATGTCGGCGCGTATCAATGAACTGTTGAAGGCTCTGTTTGCCCGCATCAACATCAAATTGATCGACTTTAAGATCGAATTTGGTAAGACGTCGACGGGCGAAATAGTCTTGGCCGATGAACTTTCACCCGACACGTGTCGTCTGTGGGATGCTACGACCGGCGAGAAACTTGACCATGACCGCTTCCGTCGCGATATGGGGTATGTGCGTGAGGCTTATGAGGAGATTTTGAAACGTCTGCAACAAGCACTCGTTTAATTATGGAAAGGGAAAATACGATGTATTCAGATCGAAAAATACAAGATGAATGCGGTGTATTCGGCATCTATGGTGTCGACCATGCAGCCTCGTTGAGCTATTACGGCCTGCATGCTCTGCAACATCGCGGCCAAGAGGGTTGCGGCATTGTGAGTGTTGATGAGGAGGGCTCGTTCCACCGCATCAAGGGTAAGGGCCTGGTAACGGAAGTCTTCAAGGGTGATGAACTCTCGGCTATGAAGGGTAAGATGGCGATTGGTCATGTGCTCTACACGGCGGCTGAGGGTAATCGCTTAGAGAATGTTCAGCCGCTGATGTTCCACCACCGTTCGGGTGATTTTGCGATTGCCAACAACGGTTGTGTGATCAATGCAACGGAGCTGCGCAGCTACCTCGAAAAGCGAGGTAGTCTCTTCCAGTCAACCTCAGACAGTGAGATTCTGGCCCACCTGATCAAGAAGGATAACGTGGGTAATCGCCCCCGTATTTATGCCATTCTCGACGCATTGAATATGATGGAGGGAGCCTTTACCTTTATGGTGATGACCTCGCGTCGTATCTATGCTTGCCGCGATAAGCATGGTCTGCATCCGCTGGCTATCGGCCGTCTGGGTGAGGGATATGTCATTGCGAGCGAGACCTGCGCCTTCGATACGCTGGGTGCCGAGTATATCCGTGATGTCGAGCCGGGTGAGGTTGTGACGATCGACCACCATGGCATCCGCTCGAATCTCTATTCGCAATTCAAGCACCACCACATGTGCTCGATGGAATATATCTACCTGGCGCGTCCTGATAGCGATATTGAGGGTTGCAATGTGCACGCTTATCGCAAGGAGTCGGGTAAGCTGCTCTTCCAGGAGGCTCCGGCCGAGGCCGATATCGTGGTTGGTGTACCCGATTCGAGTTTGAGTGCTGCGATGGGCTATGCCGAGGCGAGTGGTCTGCCCTACGAGATGGGTCTGATCAAAAACAAGTATATCGGTCGCACCTTTATCCAACCTACTCAGGCTCTGCGCGAGAAGGGTGTGCGGATGAAACTCTCGGCCGTACGTACGATTGTCAAGGGCAAGCGTGTGGTGCTGGTTGATGACTCGATTGTGCGCGGTACCACCTCGCGTCGCATTGTGACGATGCTCAAGGAGGCTGGTGCTACGCAGGTGCATGTGCGAATCGCTTCGCCCCCGATGACCGAGCCCTGCTTCTATGGTGTCGATACGACGAGCTACGACGAGTTGATCTCGGCCCGTCTGTCGGTCGAGGAGGTGCGCGAGGCGATTGGAGCCGATACGCTCAGCTTCCTCTCCGAGGAGTCGCTCTATCGGGCGGGTCGCCGTGAGGAGTTGTGCACGGCCTGCTTCACGGGTCATTACCCGACGGCACTCTATCACAACAGCGCAATGGTGAAGAAATGTAAATGTAAAAAATAATAGAAACTATGGCTCAATCTTATGAAAAAGCCGGCGTGAATCTGGAGGCCGGTTACGAAGTGGTGCGTCGCATCAAAAAACACGTAGCATCGACCAATCGCCCGGGCGTGATGGGTAACATCGGTGCCTTTGGCGGTATGTTTGACCTGGCCTCGCTCAAGGTCGAGGAGCCGGTGTTGGTAAGTGGCACCGACGGCGTGGGCACGAAGCTCAAACTGGCCTTTGCGATGGATAAACACGACACGATCGGTATCGACGCAGTGGCTATGTGTGTCAATGATGTCTTGGCACAGGGTGCCGAGCCGCTCTTGTTCCTCGACTATGTAGCTGTGGGTAGCAACGAGCCGGCCAAGATCGAGCAGATCGTAGCCGGTGTGGCCGAGGGCTGTCGTCAGGCCGGTTGTGCGCTGATCGGTGGTGAGACGGCCGAGATGCCGGGTATGTACACCGAAGGTGAGTATGACATTGCCGGCTTTACGGTGGGTGTCGTCGAGCGTAAGAAACTCATCGACGGCTCGAAGGTCAAGGTGGGTGACGTGCTCGTCGGTGTAGCCTCGAGTGGTGTGCACTCGAACGGCTTCAGCTTGGTGCGCAAGGTGGTTGCTGACAACAATCTTGATCTGAAGAAGGAGTACGAGGAGCTGCCCGGCCAGCTGTTGGGTGAGGCGCTGCTGACCCCGACACGCATCTACGTTAAGCAGGTGCTCGAGGTGGTGCGCAACTGCGATGTACACGGTATCAGCCACATTACGGGTGGCGGTTTCGATGAGAACATTCCGCGCATCCTGCATGAGGGTCAGGGCATCGAGATCGCAGAGGGCTCGTGGGAGATCCTGCCCGTGTTCCGTGCCTTGGAGAAGTGGGGTGGTATCCCGCACCGCGAGATGTTCAACATCTTCAACATGGGTATCGGCATGGTGATCGCCCTGGACGAGAGCGAGGCACAACAGGCCATTGACCTCTTAACGGCTGCCGGAGAGAAAGCTTCGGTGATCGGTCGAGTGATCGAGGGTGAGGGTGTTGTGATAAAATAAGTAAAATAGAGAGATCAAAATAAGAGAATAGACAATAATATGCGTGCTTTAATTTCTGTAAGTGATAAGACGGGTGTGGTGGAGTTTGCACAAGGACTTCGCGCACTGGGCTGGGAGGTGATCGCCACGGGCGGTACGATGAAACTCCTCGAAGAGAAGGGTATTGAGGTGATCAATATCAGCGATGTAACGGGTTTCCCTGAGATTTGTGATGGTCGTGTCAAGACGCTCCACCCGAAGGTGCATGGCGGTCTGCTGGCTCGTCGTGACGATGAGAGCCACCTGAAGGCCCTCAAGGAGAATCAGATCGAGTTTATCGACATGGTCTGCGTGAATCTCTATCCCTTCCGTCAGACGATTCAGAAGGAGGGTGTGACGATCGAGGAGGCAATCGAGAATATCGACATCGGCGGTCCGTCGATGTTGCGTTCGGCAGCCAAGAATTGGGCTGACGTGACGGTGGTTTGCAACCCCGAGGACTATGCGCAGATTTTGGACGAGATCAAGGCTCATGGCAATACGCTGAAGGAGACCCGTCTGGCCCTCTCGGCCAAGGCTTATACGCATACGGCGCAGTACGATGCGATGATCGCGACCTACATGCGCAAGCAGGCCGGTCTGAACGAGAAGCTTTTCCTGGAGTTCGACCTGGTGCAGTCGCTGCGCTATGGTGAGAACCCGCATCAGGCAGCGAAGTTCTACCGCGAGCAGCAGGCTGTGCCCTTCTCGCTGGCCTCGGCCAAACAGTTGCACGGCAAGGAGCTGTCGTACAACAACATCCAGGATGCCAATGCCGCTTTGGCCATTGCCCGTGAGTTTGATGCCCCGTTCTGCGTGGGTCTGAAGCACATGAACCCCTGTGGAGCTGCCATTGGCAAGGATGTCGTCGAGGCGTGGACGAAGGCTTATGAGGCCGACAAAGTGTCGATCTTTGGTGGTATTGTGGCAGTGAATCGCCCGCTGACGAAGGAGGCCGCCGAGCTGATGAAGCCGATCTTCCTGGAGATCATCATGGCTCCGAAATTTGAGGAGGGTGCGCTGGAGGTGCTCACCACGAAGAAGAATCTGCGACTGATCGAGGTCGATATGACCAAGGACGATGCGACGAAGAATCAGTATGTCAGCGTGCGTGGCGGTCTGTTGATGCAGAACCTCGACAACGAGACGAAGGAGGTTGTAGCCGAGATGTGCGTAACGGAGAAGCAGCCTTCGGCCGAGGATTTGGTTGATCTGAACTTCGGCTGGCGTATTGTGAAGCACGTGAAGTCGAATGCCATTGTCCTGGTGAAGGATGGCGTGACGCTGGGTGTGGGTGCCGGTCAGATGAACCGTGTCGGTTCGGCCGAGATCGCCCTGAAGCAAGCCAAGGCGGCCGGCGTGACCGAGGGTCTTGTACTCGCATCGGATGCCTTCTTCCCCTTCGATGACTGTGTGACGATGGCAGCCGAGTATGGTGTGACGGCTATCGTGCAGCCCGGTGGCTCGGTACGTGACGAGGATTCGATCAAGAAGGCCAACGAACTGGGTATCTCGATGGTCTTTACCGGCATGCGCCACTTCAAGCATTAGTGGAATGTTTGATAACAACTTATAGACAAGAAATAACATGAAAGTTTTAGTGATAGGTTCGGGTGGTCGTGAGCATGCTATTGTTGATGCACTGACCCGTTCACCGCAGGTGGAGCAGATCTTTGCCGCTCCGGGCAATGCCGGTATGGCTGCCCAGGCCGAGTGTGTGGCCATTCGCGAAACGGAGATCGAGCGATTGGTGGCCTTTGCCAAGGAGCAGGGGATCGGCCTGACGGTCGTAGGTCCTGAGGTAGCATTGGCTGCCGGTGTGGCTGATGCCTTCAAGGCTGAGGGCTTGCGCATCTTCGGCCCGACGAAGGCGGCAGCCCGTATCGAGTCGAGCAAGGAGTTTGCCAAAGAACTGATGGCCAAATATGCCATCCCGACGGCCAGTTTCAAGGCCTTCACCGACTATGCTGAGGCCAAAGCCTATGTCGAGGCACGACCGATGCCGGCCGTGTTGAAGTACGACGGTTTGGCCGCCGGTAAGGGTGTGGTGATTGCCCAGACGATGGAGGAGGCCGATGAGGCGCTCAAAGATATGTTGCTCGACACGAAGTTTGGCCAGGGCAAGGTGGTCGTGGAGGATTTCCTCACCGGCCCCGAGTTCTCGTTCATGTGCTTCGTTTCGGGTGAGAAGGTGTGGCCCATGCAGTTGGCACAGGATCACAAACGCGCTTACGATGGCGATAAAGGCCCCAATACGGGTGGTATGGGTGCCTACTCGCCGCTGCCGTTTATCACGGCCGAGGATGAGCAATTTGCGCTGGAGCAGATTCTCAAACCCGTCGCGGCTGCGATGGTTCAGGAGGGTTGTCCCTTTGAGGGTGTGCTGTATGGCGGACTGATGAAGACGCCCGATGGCGTGAAGGTCATCGAGTTCAATGCACGCTTTGGTGATCCCGAGACCGAGGTGGTGCTGCCGCGCCTGAAGAGCGACATCGTGGATATCTTCTGCGCCGTAGCGGACCATACTGATACGGAGCTTGCTTGGCACGACTTTGCCACGCTTGGCATTGTGCTGGCCTCGAAGGGCTATCCGGGCGATTATCAAAAGGGTATCGAGATCGGTGGCTTGCAGGAGGTCGAGGGTACGGTCTATCACATGGGTACGAAGGCTTCCGAGGGGAAGATCCTCACCAATGGCGGTCGTGTACTCTTTGTAGTGGGCAAGGGTGCTACGCTCGATGAGGCACGCGCGAATGCCTTGGCCGATGTGGCTCGTATTGCGTGTGACAACCTGTTCCATCGCACCGATATTGGGCATTATGTATTTGATAAATAGGACAACAGAGCTATGATTATCAGTGGTAAAGAACTTTCGGCCCAGATGAAGGCCGCGATGGCCGAAGAGGTGAAGAACTTCCCCGAGAAGTATGGTCGCGTACCTCACCTGGCTGTGATTTTGGTGGGTGATAACCCGGCCAGCGTCTCCTATGTAACCGGCAAGGCCAAGGCCTCGGCCGAGGTGGGTATCAAAAACTCGACGATTCGCCGCGAGGCGTCGATCTCGGAGGAGGAGTTGCTGGCGCTGATTGCCGAGCTCAATGCCGACGACGAGGTGGATGGCATCTTGGTGCAGCTGCCCCTCCCGAAGCATATCTCGGAGGATAAGGTGATCGCAGCGATCGACGTGAAGAAGGATGTCGATGGTTTCCACCCCTCGAATGTAGCTGCGCTGTGGCAGAAACAGCCCTGCACATTGCCCTGCACACCGAAGGGAATCATCCGCATGCTGGAGACGGCCGGTGTGGAGATTGCCGGTAAGGAGGCGGTCGTAATCGGTCGCTCGAATATCGTGGGTCTTCCCGTATCGAAGCTCTTGTTAGATAAGAATGCCACGGTGACCATTGCGCATAGCCGTACGAAGAATTTGGCCGAGGTGACCCGTCGTGCCGAGATTCTGGTTGTGGCGATCGGTCGGCCGAAGTTTGTGACGGCCGATATGGTGGCTGACGGTGCTGTGGTGATCGACGTCGGCGTGAATCGTGATCCCGAGACGGGTAAGCTCTGTGGTGATGTCGATTTCGCCGCTATCGAGCCGAAGGCATCTGTCATCACTCCTGTTCCGGGTGGTGTAGGGCCGATGACGATTACCTGTTTGATGGAGAATACGATCGAGTGCTTCTTGGCAAAGAATTCTGAGCGGTAATTGCTGCGTTATACGGCTATCTAACCCAAGCGGGCTGTCCGATGTCTTGTCGGACAGCCCGCTGTGTTCCTGAAAGTGCGATCTACTGCGGCAATACATGGCGCGGATTCCACCCGTAGAGGATATTGCTCGGGTCGGAGTAGTAACGAATCCACTCACGGTCGTGTGCCGGATCGAGGCGTCGTGAGCCGGTTGCGCGCTGCGACATGTCGATCGGGTTATCTTCCGTGTCGCGGCTGTTATACTCCCAGTAGCGTACGCGAGAGCAATCTGCAGGCAATCCTGCCCATCCTTCGGGGGCTACATCCTCAAGCTGGCACTCGATCAGCACCGCCTCGGAGGTCTTGGCCGAGGGGTATTTTTCGCTGGTGCGAGCCAAGACGGGAGCGCCGCCCAACCCCTTGAAACGGCAGTGGAAGAAGATGTTGCCGTGGTTGGCCTCGGTGTTGCGAATCCACATAAAGGGGCCGCGCGAAATGATCTTGCAACGATCGAAATAGCAGGGGCCTCGGCCCAAGATCGTATCACCATCGCCCTTGATCTTGCAACGGTAGAAATAGCACGATCCGTTAGCCTGCAAAGCGTCGCCCGAGCCGTTGATAGTCACCTCTTCGAGGAAGATGCGCTCGCCATTGATCAGCAGACCCTCGGCCTGTCCGCGCAGCGTGGTGGCGATCGTCAGGTTGCGCAGCGTGATGTCCTGGCAATTGTCGATCATGAAGGCGGCACGCCGCGAGGGGAAGGTGCCCGGCCATTCGTTGGTCGCTACATCGACCGGATGCGGGTTGAAGACCTCGTTGTTGGGGTAGTGGATATAGACCCCGTCGCGGCTTTCGCCCTCGATCGTGACGTTGCGTTTGTTGCGGAAATAGACCAGCTCCTCGTAGTCGCCATTCTGCACATAGACCGTATACTGCTCGGTGCTGTGGTCCGGAATGAAATCCATCGCCCCCTGCAAGGTGTTGAAATCGCCACTGCCGTCACTCGCGACGATCAACACGCGCTTATGGGCTGCCGGAGCCGTGCGTTTGGTCTTGAAAGACCAGCCATCCGCCTTGCTGATGCCGTGGAAACTCTTATCGCGGGTCGTCAGGACGCCATCGTCGATCGTGACATAGTACTCCGTGTCGTATTGCAACAGATTGTGGTGCGGGTAGATCTCAGCCTTCGTATCAGTGACGATGATCGGGTAGAAGTGAAAACCGTCCGTGAAACTGCCAATGATGGTGAGTTGGTAAGCATCCGAGGTCGGACCTGCTACACCCGAGGGTGTGCCGGGCTTCGTGTCTGCATTGGTACGACGCGGCTGGTCGTAGTTGTAGGGCTCCCATGTGTAGGGGGCTTTCGGATGTTTGCTACGCTCGGTCGGTCCGGCCGGAATCGACAGGTCGAGGCTGTCGATCACGCGATCGGTCTCGGCCTCGTGAATGCGAATCATCCCCGAAGAGCCAATCATCGGCTCACTGCGGAAATTGATCACCAGACGGGTGTCCGGATTGACCTCTTTAGCCCCTTTGGACGGGAAAAACTCCTGTTGCGGATTCTCGCAGGCGACCATCAGGAGCGTGCAGAGTAGGGTAAGAAGTTGTTTCATCGGTATAGGTTGGGTTGGGTTAGTCGATGTAGGTGGCTTGCAAGGTCTCTTCGGGGGCTGATGAGCCATCGAGCGAACGCCACATGCCCCAATCGGCGGCAGGGTCCCCCGTCCCGAAATCAAAGTAGTCGGGCGTAGTGAGTTGGAGCGGAAAGTGACCGCTAAAGCCACGTGCCGCGTAGAAGGTGTGCAAGGGTTCACTGCCCGGAATCAAGACCATGGCCACACATCCGGTACGATGTGCCTCTGTGGCAGCCCGTTCGATCAGTTCCGAAGCTAACCCCTGTCCGCGTGCCGAAGATGTGGTGGCCACGCCATAGAGATAGCCGACCATGCCTCGCTCGGTGGCAAAGGGAATCAGGTGTGCCATGGCGACGATCCCTTGTTCGTCGCGGCAGGTGAGCATGCGCTCCGGACGGAAATAGCGTACTAAGAAACGATCCAAGAAAGGCTCCTCGTCCGTCGGGAATGCCTCCTCCCACAACCGGCGACAGGCCTGCCCCTCCTCCGAGAGAGCCACGGCACTGTATTTATCGACCAGATGGGTCGGATTATAGGAGAGTTTCGCTTTACGCAACCCCTCAATGCCCAGATCCTCCTCGCGGTTGATCCACTCGATCTGCTCGTCTAACGATTGCGCAAAGGCGTGGTTAATCATCGCAAAGGCTCCTTCGATGTGCGTATCGGCCTTCTCGACATGGATGACAAAGGTGTTGTGATTGACCGCCGAACCATAGGTGAAAGCTACGAGCCGATCCTCTACATAAAGACATCCGCCGCGCAACCCCAACTCCTCGAAGTGGTCGAAGGCACATTGCATCGCCTCGCGCTCGGCGACAATCGCCGCCTCGCGGCAACGTTCGTTGTTCTGACACCAAGTCTGTTCTAACCGCAGACACTCGGTAAAACGATCCGGAGTCAAGGGTTCAAACCGATGGTTGGGGTAGTGGGTGCGGAAACGATTGAGGTGGTTGCGCTTGGGTTGGAAATGCTTTCCGCTCAAGCGGCAGAGATCCTCGCGGCGATAGATGTAATCGCTCATCGAACGACGACGATCCACGGCAAAGGCTCCGCCATAGAGTTGTTTTAAGGTGCAGCAATCCTCCCATTCCAACCCCATGAGGCGAAGCGGTTGTCCAAAGCTTGCGGCATCGCTTCGCAAGGCTTCGATTACACGGGGTAGGTCGCCCTCTCCCAAGGGAAACATGTAGCCGATCTGTTCGCCGCCATCCATGCGGAAGCGGATGACCAAATCACCCTCTATCTCGGCTATTTCACTGTGATATAGCTCCTTCCAGCAATAGATGTTGGCAAAGGCAAGGTCGCAGTTTTGACGCTCGCTCGCTTGCATATAGTGCTCGAAGCGGGCGCGGTCGCTGGGGGTGACAGGGCGAAATGGAATCATCTGTGTCTTCTCTTTGTGCGGTTATTCGCAGGCCTTGAGCGACATGTCAAGCGAGCGAATCTGGTGGGTCAGTGCGCCTACCGAGATGAAATCGACGCCACACGCGGCATAGTCGCGCATCGTCTCCAACGTGATGCCACCACTCGACTCGGTCTCGCATCGTCCGGCTACCTTCTCGACCGCCTGACGGGTCATCTCGGGGGTGAAGTTGTCGAACATGATACGATCGACGCCTCCGGCTGCAAATACCTCGTCGATATCCTCCAAAGAGCGTACCTCACACTCGATCGGAATGTTTTTTCCGCGCTCAGCTAAGTATTTTTTTGCCCCCTCCACGGCTTGACGGATACCTCCGGCGAAGTCGATGTGGTTGTCTTTGAGCAGAATCATGTCAAAGAGACCCATGCGGTGGTTCTCGCCACCACCGATCTTGACGGCCATCTTGTCCAATACGCGCATGCCCGGGGTGGTCTTACGCGTGTCGAGCACCTTGGTGTGCAACCCCTCGAGGTGCTTGACGTAGAAGGCCGTCTGGGTAGCTACACCGCTCATGCGCTGCATGATGTTGAGCAAGATGCGCTCGGCCTGTAGCAACGAACGCAGACGTCCCGAGACGTAGAAGGCTACATCGCCCGGCTTGACCCGCGTGCCATCCTCGAGCAGCTGCTCGAATTGCATTTCCGGATCGAGACGGTGCAGCACGATCTCGGCAATCTCAATGCCGGCGATCACGCCCTCCTGCTTACACAACAGACGCATGCGGCCCTGCTCCTCGGCCGGAATGCAACAGAGCGACGTGTGGTCGCCATCGCCTAAATCCTCTTTGATCGCAAGTTCGATCAACTCATCGACAAACGGTTTGTATTCTGCTTTCATAGCTGTTAAAATATAAAAATTTCTTTATAAGATATTGATACTCAATGTTACACCGAACATCTGCGGACGGCCGCTCTGCACGAACCGATCGCCAATCGACTCGAAATAGAACAGATCGTAGCTCTTGTCGCCGATGTTGCGACCCCACAGATCGAGCGTATAGCGTGCATGCTCCAGACGTACCGAGGCGTTGAAGAGCGTGTAGGCACCCTGTTTTTGGTCGTTGGCTTCGGTCCAGTAGATCTTACCCGTGTTGCTCAAACCACCATAGAGCACCAGGTCGCCCAACCACTGTACACCCGTCGGAAGGGTCCAGGTGATGCCGGCCGAGAGAGTGTGGCGAGGTACGTAGGGGACATAGTTGCCGCGATAATCGACGCCGCCGCTCGTGTAATTGCGGAAGGTAGCCTCGGTGTAGCCATAGGCCAGGTCGAGGGCCAACTGCTCCGTCGGACGAATTTGCAGAGCCGCCTCACCTCCGATCGAGCGTGTACGGCCAGCGTTGGTCATCATGCGACCGGTGGAGTTCTCATCGGGCATGATGGTCATCTGCTGATCCTCGCAGTCGATCCAGAAGAGAGCCATGTCGCCACGGATCAACCCTTCGGCACATGCGAAGTGGCCACCAATCTCGTAGTTCCAGCTGTATTCGGGTTTGTAGGAGACGATGTCTCCCATCGTGTATTCGTTGCCTTGGGCTTTGGCCTGCAACTTCTCCTTCAGCAGGTCGGAGAAGAGTTGCGTGTTGAATCCGCCCGCCTTGAATCCACGCGAGATCGAGGCGTAGAGGTTGCGCTGCTCGTCAAAGCGGTAGATGAGCGAGAATTTGGGCAACCACTCTGAGTAGTTGTGGCGATAGGAGCCGCTTTCGTCGATCGCCGTCTCGCTCTCCTGCTCGATGGGGAAGGGCATCTGGGGCATCGAGATGCGGGCTTTGTATTTCAGGGCACCATAGCTGTGGTAGTCGAGGCGCGTGTATTCGTGCTCAAAGCGCAGGCCGGCCTTCAGTTCAACTTTGCCCAAGCGCAGGCTCGATTCGTGGTAGAGAGCTCCGCCGTAGTTCGGATTGTCAAAATCCGAGCCGAGTAACATATTCTCCAAAGCGGAGAGCTGCACGCGACCCTGCGTAGCCTGGTTGGCAGCGGCGAAGATCAGCTGGTTGATACCGTCGATCTTGAAATTCACCGGTGCCGAGATGTTGGCGTAGCGATAGAACCCATACAGACCGAAGAGGTAGTTGTAGCGACGCTCCCCGCGCGAACGAAATACGATGTCCTCGGTGAGGACCTGCTCGCGGATCTTTTGTTGCAGGGTGAAGTAGTCGAGCGGCAGGAAATCGTTGTCCATCCGCATGTCGTCGTCCGAGAATTGATAGGAGGTGATCGAGGTCAGCGAGTAACGCTCTTGCTCGTATTGCAACGTCAGACCGTCGTTGATCGAGAGTCGCTCATAGCCGCACGGATCGTTGTAGCTGATCACGCCGGCCGGAATCTGCTCACTCTCGAAGCGACCTCCCACGAAGCGATAGGGGTAGCCCCCCTGCTCGGATTGACCGGCCGAGAAGGTGTTTTCGATGCGCAACCCCTTGCCGTTGCGATATTGGGTCTTCCAACGGCCTCCGTATAGCTCCTCCCAATCACACTTTTGGTGGGTGTAGGCATTCTCGAAGAAACCATCGGTCTGGGTCGTGTAGGCAGACAGCGAGAAGGCCCACTTGTCACTCAGTTTTTCGTAGAGCGACGTGCGCAGGCGATAGCTGTTGCCGCTGCTATATTCGCCCACGAGGCGCAGCCCCTGATAATCGAAGGGCGAGAGAGTGTAGACATTGACTACGCCGCCCATCGTGTTACGTCCGTAGAGGGTCGATTGCGGACCGCGCAGCACCTCGATGCGGGCAATGTCGGCCAACTCCGTGTCGAAATTGTTTTTGTTCATCACCGGCACATTATCGACATTCATGCCGATAGCCGGTTGGTCGATGCGGGCCCCCAGACCGCGTACATAGATCGACGAGGTCATGCGCGATCCATAGTCGGGGATGTGGAGGTTGGGTACGAGCGTCGTCAGATCCTTCAGGGCCGCAACCTGCCGACGTGCCGAGGTGCGGCGGTCCAAAATCGAGGCTGCCACCGGCTCGGAACGCAGCAACATGCCCTGCTTGACGGCCGAAACCTGCACGCCATCGACCTGAATGATCGTATCGGCCAGCTCCTCGATGTGCTCCTCGGTCGGATGATGCGCAGCCGTTGCCCCTGCCACCGTCAGAAGGGCCCATGCTGACAAGATCAGTTTGATGTACGTTTGCTTCATGCTGTTCTCTTATTGATAGTTTTTTACGGTGGCAAAGAAACTGCTTTATTTCGGTTCTTTCAATCCTTATTTATGAGGATATTGTTATCGTATTTCTGTATCGACATACCCCTCGCGAATGGCGTAGAGCATCAGCTCGGCCACCGATCGCAGTTGCAACTTCTCCATCATGTTGCGTCGGTGGGTGATGACGGTCGTCAGCCCGATGCCCAACTCCTCGGCGATCTCCTTGTTGATCGCCCCACGTGCCAAGGCGCGCAGTACGTCGGCCTCTCGTTCGGTGAGTGTTGCGGTGCGTTGCGGAGCAGGTGTCGCCTGCCCATGGCCCGGGTGGGCTCCCCGGTGCATCAGCAGCAGGTCGTGAATCAGTCGCTCCTCGCTTTGGCAGATGTTCAGCAGGTGCATGCCCGGCTCGGTATCGTGCTCCCCACTTGAGAGTAAAATGACACGTCGGATGCGCTCCTTGAAGAGCTCGCGGTGCTGACGAAAGAGCTGCACCGAGACGAAGAAGTGAAAAAATCGCTCGGGCTGGGCCTCCTTCAGCGTGTTGGCATCGGCAAAGAGCTCGACCTCGGCCATCGGAATCACCCGCTCCAAAATCGCCTTCAGCCCGACACCGGTCAGGATGTTGGGCGTAAGAATGGCTATGGCGGGACGGGGCATCATGGGGTTACTCGTGGTGGTAGGGTTCGTTATTCAGAATGGTGAAGGCGCGGTAGATCTGCTCGGTGAAGATGGCTCGCACGATCTGGTGCGAAAAGGTCATCCGCGAGAGCGAGATCTTCTGATTGGCACGGCCATAGACCTCTTCGGAGAAGCCGTACGGGCCTCCGATGACAAAAACCAACCGCTTCAGTCCGCTCGATAGGCGCTTCTCGATCCACGAGGCAAACTCCATCGAACGGAACTCCGTGCCACGCTCGTCGAGCAGGACTACGTAGTCGCTGTCGGTCAGCAGAGCCAGGATTCGTTCCCCCTCGCTCTTGTTCTGCTGGCGTGCCGAGAGGTTTTTGGTATTGCGGATGTCGGGCAGGGTAGTGATGGCGAAACGGCAATAGTGGTTGATGCGCTTGGCATACATCTCCACCAATGCCGCGACCTCTTTCGAATCGGTTTTGCCTACCACGATCAGTTCAATCTGCATAGCCTCTCACCACATTAAAGATCCGTATTCCATTCGCCGGCGGCATCCTCGTAGAGCACCGGACGATACTTCTCGACCCCTTTGAGCCATTCGTAGGCCTTGTACATATTGTAGCCGTTGCCCGAAGGATTTCCCAACGCGTATGCGATCACACACGGGAAGTTGCGCGAACGGTAATACATCGCTTTCACACGCTCGATATATTCGGCGCAGAGCGTGGGGTCATTCGAGGGGCTGCCGCCTACCTTTCGGTCAGAACGATGTTCGGGGGCGTCGATGGCTGCACAGTCGATGATGTACATGCCCTGCTCGGTGCAGAGATCGTAGAACCAAGCCGGTTGCGGATAGCTCGGACAGAGCGTGTTGATCCCCTTGGCCTTGAGGAGTTTGATTTCGGCGAGGGTCGTCTTGGCATCGACGGCCGCGTTGTAGGCCTGCTTGACGAGCTGAAGCTCTTCGTCGAAGCGGACAATGCGCCCGTTGATCAGCTCCGTACGGCCGAATCCGATGCGCAGGGGCAGATACTCTTTGTAGGTGCCGTTGCGACGCATGTAGAGCATCACCCGATAGACGGGAGGCAACCGTTTCTGCTCGGCCTTCCAGCAATTCTCATAGACATGATAGATGAAGGGCTCGAAGTGGATCGTGTCGATCGAACGGCCCGGGATGGGGATCGCGCGGAAGTTGAAATCGAGCAGTTTGCCCTGGGGCGAGTAGATGTCGTAGCCGGCCTCGACCTGCTCCTCGTAGTTGTAGCCGTTTTGGGCCACGAAACGGATGTTGAGGATGCCGTTGCGATGGAGCGAATCGGGAACCAACTCGATCTCGAAATCGCGAATCGAACGCTTCTCCTGGTAGTAGAGGTAGCTTTCGGCAAAGCGCGGGCGGGTGACGGCAGGCGAGGGGTTGATCTGGGGCGTGCGGCTTGGACGCAGCAACAGACGGAACGAATTTTCACCCTGATGCATCACGGGCGTGAGGTGAAAATCGGCCGGTGTGAGCGGATCCTCCACCTCGGCTACAGGCTGATCATTGACCAGTAGCGTGTAGGCCGAGCCGACATTCTCCAAATGGAGATAGATCGACCCATCGGTCCAGGCATAGGGGATCTCGTAGGTAGAACCGTAGATGCCGATCTCGCCCTGTTCGATCATCGCTTTGGGGGCGAAGTCGATGTGGTAGCCGGCACCGGCACGGTTGCGCGTTTCGGCATCCTGACGCGTATTGTAGGGGAGAATTTCGGTTCGGAAGGTGCGCCCGGCCCGCAAATCAGCCGGATCGGGGCTCAACTCCCACGGATGTTGGGCCGAGGCGGTGAGGGTGAACAGTACCCCCAAGAATAACGATATATAGCGTTTCATCTTCTTTCTAAAGGCTAATTATACGCCTACAAAGGTACCTTTTTTTTTGCCAAATCGCAAATTATAACTACTTTTGTAGGTTGTAATGCAAAAACAAGATATTTTCACGATATGAAAACGCAACGTATAGTTGAAATTCTCGATTCGCAAGCCGTTGATACTGATGTAGTTGTCAAGGGCTGGGTGCGCACCAAGCGCGGTAATAAGAACGTAGCATTCATTGCCTTGAACGACGGTTCGTGCATGCGCAATATTCAGGTCGTTGTCGATCTGCAGAAGATCTCGGAGGAGACGCTCAAACCCATCACCACGGGTGCCTGCCTGCGTGTAGATGGCCGTCTGGTCGCTTCGCTCGGTGCCGGTCAGGGTGTTGAGGTGCAGGCCGAGAAGATCGAGATCTACGGCACGGCCGATCCCGAAAGCTATCCGCTGCAGAAGAAGGGCCACTCGCTCGAGTTCCTGCGCGAGATTGCCTACCTGCGTCCGCGTACGAATACCTTTGGTGCGGTGTTGCGCATCCGCCACGCGATGGCCTATGCCATTCATGAGTACTTCAACAAGAAGGGCTTCTATTACCTGCATACGCCGCTGATTACGGCCTCGGACTGCGAGGGTGCTGGTGAGATGTTCCAGGTGACGACGCTCGATCTGAACAATGTGCCCAAGACGGAGCAGGGCGAGGTCGATTTCTCGCAAGACTTCTTTGGCAAGGCCTGCAACCTGACCGTGTCGGGTCAGCTGGAGGGCGAGCTGGGTGCTCTGTCGATGGGTCAGATCTATACGTTTGGTCCTACGTTCCGTGCTGAGAACTCCAATACGCCGCGCCACCTGGCCGAGTTCTGGATGATCGAGCCGGAGGCAGCCTTCTATGAGTTGGAGGACAACATGGAGATGGCCGAGGAGTTCTTGAAGTACCTGATCAACTACGCGCTGGACAACTGCCGCGAGGATCTGGAGTTCATGAACAAGATGTGGGACAAGGAGCTTATCGAGCGTCTGGAGTTTGTCGTTAAGAACGACTTTAAGCGTCTGGAGTACACCGAGGGTATCGAGATCCTGAAGGCTTCGGGTGAGAAGTTCGAGTTCCCCGTGGAGTGGGGTTGCGACCTGCAATCCGAGCACGAGCGCTACCTGGTGGAGAAGCACTTCAAGTCGCCGGTGATCTTGATCAACTACCCAAAGGATATCAAGGCCTTCTATATGAAGCAGAACGAGGATGGCAAGACGGTACGCGCTATGGACGTATTGTTCCCCAAAATCGGCGAGATTATCGGCGGATCGGAGCGTGAGGCTGACTATGGCAAGCTTTCTGCACGTGTGGCCGAGCTGGGTATGAGCGAGAAGAGCCTGTGGTGGTATCTCGATACGCGCCGCTGGGGATCGGCTCCGCACTCGGGCTTCGGTCTGGGCTTTGAGCGTCTGCTGATGTTTGTGACCGGCATGGCCAACATTCGTGACGTGATTCCCTTCCCGCGTACCACGCAACACGCCGAGTTTTAATTACACATTCGATGTTGAATGATTAAAAATGAACGGGAGTGTTGCGACATGTTCCCGTTCATTTTTATTTAAGAAGATATGGCACTGAGTCAGAAACAGATACTAACGCTCAAGCAGACGCTTTCGCCACAGCAGATCCAGATGATCAAGCTGTTGGAACTCCCTACCGTGCAACTCGAACAACGCATCAAGCAGGAGATCGAGGAGAACATCGCCTTGGAGGAGGCCGAACGGGTCGATGAGGAGAACGAGCCGAAGGAGATCTCGGTCGAGGAGTATCTGCGCGAGGACGATACCCCTGCCTACAAGATGCGGATGAACAACTATTCGCGCGACGATAAGCAGCGACCGGTCTATCTGACCGAGGGCCGCTCGTTGCAGGAGTATCTGGTCGAACAGTTGGGCTATCGCAACCTCTCGGAGCGCGACATGCGGCTGACGGTCTATTTGGTGGGTAGCATCGACGAGGATGGCTATCTGCGCCGCGAGCTGGAGTCCGTGGCCGACGATATCGCCTTCACGCTGGGGATCGAAACGACGGCCGAGGAGTTGGAGCGACTGCTGGCCGTGATCCACGAGTTGGAGCCGGCCGGTGTCGGTGCTCGCAATCTGCAAGAGTGTCTGCTGCTGCAACTCCGCCAGTTGCAGATGAATTCGCGCCCACGTCGCTTGGCTCGGAAAATCCTGACCAACCACTTCGAGGAGTTTGTCAAGAAACACTACGAGCGGCTGATTGCCCGCCTGCAAGTCAGCGAGGAGGAGTTTCGCGATGCCATAGCCGAGATCAAACGTCTCTCGCCCAAACCCGGCAACCTCTATGCCGAGGGGGGCACGAACACGACACCTTATATTATTCCTGACTTCCTGCTCGACTATCAGGATGGCCACTTTCAGCTTACGCTGAATTCGTACAATGTGCCGGAGGTGAAGATCAACCGTCGCTACGTGGAGATGATTCGCGATATGGTACAACCGAATGGTCGGGTGCGCGAGGAGGATCGTGAGGCGTTGCAGTTTGTCAAGAATAAGATCGACTCGGCCAAATGGTTTATTTCGGCCATCAAACAACGCCACGACACCTTGATGCGGACCATGCAGACGATTCTGGACTATCAGCAGGAGTATTTCCGCACGGGCGATCGGTCGAAGCTGCGGCCGATGATCTTGAAGGATATAGCCGATCGTACAGGGTTGGATGTCTCGACTATTTCGCGCGTGGTCAATAGTAAATATGTGCAGACGCAGTTTGGCATCATCCTGCTCAAATCGCTCTTCTCGGAGGCTATGCAGACCGCTTCGGGCGAGGAGGTCTCCTCGTATGAGATCAAGACCCTCCTGCAACGGAGCATCGACGAGGAGGATAAACGCCATCCACTGACCGATGAGACGCTGATGAACCTGCTCAACGAGCGCGGTTACTGCATTGCACGGCGCACCGTGGCCAAATATCGGGAGATGTTAGGCATTCCGGTGGCGCGGTTGCGTAAACAGATTTAAGACAACGGCAGATCAGAGAAAAAAGAGGGCAAAGAATCCGGCGCACAGCCCTAATAAGGCTCCTGCGGCCACTTGGGCGAGGTTGTGTTTGCCGAGGTAGAGTCGTGCCGAGCCCAAGGCTCCCAGTCCGAGGAGGGTAATCAACATGGGGACAAACATTTGGGGCAGCCCCAGCAGATTCATTGCGATAAAACCAGAGAGCATCACCCCTGCGGCAGTGACGTGGAGCGAAATTTGCCAACGCGTGGTGATCAGAGCACAGAGCGTCTCAGCCAGCGCGGCGGCTACCAAGAGCTTGCGTAGGAATGCAGCCGAGTCGATGCGACCGATCAGGCTGGCGGCGATCAGGTAGCAGATGGCCCCGACCAGCAGGGGGATGACCCGCTCCCGACGCTCATTCAGCGCGAGGTTTTTGATCCATCCGACAAATCGAAGCAGGAGAATGACCAACGTCGGAGCAACCATTGCCAGCAGCACCACCGTGCCGCACATGTACCACTTGGCCAAGGGGCTGAAGAGTGAGAAGGTGGTCTGCGAGAAGAGCACCAGCAGCAGGTAGAGCGGCATGATCAAGGGGTGCATGGCCCACGAGATGGCACGTGCCAGGGCTGTGAGGAATCGTTGTGATGTCATACTGCAAAGGTATAATAAATAAAGGTGTAAAACAACCAAGAAACTCAAACAAACATTATGGCAAGAATCTATATCCCAACTTTTGGCGAAGAGGTCGGCAATGCCGTATCGCACGGTGTGATGTCGGCGGTAACACTTTTAGCATTACCCTATGCAGCGGTCTATGCCTTCAATGCCAGCGGAGGATCAACCTCGACGACGATCGGTGTTTCGATCTTTGCGATCTCTATCTTTCTGATGTTCCTCGTCTCGACCCTCTACCATGCCATGTCGCCCACCTCGCAACACAAGGCGGTCTTTCATGTGCTGGATCATATCTTTATCTACGTGGCCATTGCCGGCAGCTATACGCCGGTCGCCCTGTCGATCATCGGAGGCTGGCAGGGGGTGCTGATCTGTGTCGTGCAGTGGTTGATGGTCTTTGTCGGCATCCTCTATAAGACGCTCTCGTCGCGGTCGATCCCCGCGTTGAGTTTGACGATCTATCTGGTGATGGGGTGGACCGTGATCTTCTTCTTCCCACTCTTCCTGCGTCAGGCCTCCTCGACCTTTGTGTGGCTCATTGCCGCCGGCGGATTGGGTTATACGATCGGTGCGGTCTTCTATGCCATGAAGGGCTTCCGCTACCACCATTTGGTGTGGCACCTGCTGATCGACATTGCGGCCGCCTGCCATTATGTGGCTATTGTCTATTACTTATGTGACTGAACCGTCTGACAAAGCGATTTTTGCATCGCCTTCGCATACTTTAATATGTCACTCCAAACCAAAAGGGACTGTCCTTTGTAGGACAGTCCCTTTTTTCGGTTTGCCGATCGTGCGATTACTTGCTCTGGCAGTAAGCACCCAGCTTGAGATACTCCTGATAGAGTGCCTCGTACTTGGCCTGATTCTCGGCAATGGGCTGATACTCCTTCGCGCAACCCGAAGCCATCTTCTTTTGTGCCTCCTCGACCGAAGGATAGAGACCCGCAGCCACAGCGGCAAAGATCGAAGCACCGAGGGCGCAAGCCTGGTCGCTCTCGCAAACCGAGATGGGCACACCCAGCACGTCGCTCATCACCTGCATCACGAAGGGCGATTTGAGGGCAATGCCACCGATGCCGATGCAACCGTTGATGCGGATACCCTCGCTCTTCATGCGCTCCATGATGGCTTTCGAACCGAATGCCGTAGCCTCGACCAGTGCACGATAGATCATCGGTGCCGTCGTGCCGAGCGTGATACCGGCAATAGCACCCTTGAGCGTCTGGTCAGCATCGGGCGTACGACGACCATTCATCCAATCGACAGCAATCACACCGCTCTCGCCGATGGGAATCTTCTCAGCCTCCACGGTCAATGCCGGCAGAATCTTATCACACGCCTTGTCCAGCTCCTCGATGGTCAGCTTCTCGCCTACGATCGCCTTGAGCGGGAATTCCAGCACGCGGCGGAACCAAGCATAGATGTCACCAAAAGCCGACTGTCCGGCCTCGAAACCGATCAGACCCGGAACAACCGAGCCATCGACTTGACCACAGATGCCCGGGATGAGCTTGTCGCCTACCGACTCGGGCTTGGCCACGACGATGTCGCAGGTCGAGGTACCGATGATACGTACCCACGAATCGGCCTGAATACCGGCACCTACAGCACCCATGTGGCAGTCAAATGCACCACCGGCAACCACCACGTCGGTCGAAAGACCCAGTCGCTCGGCCCACTCCTCGGTCAGATGACCCACGACCTTCTCGGCCGTCTCCGTATCGACAAACATGCGCTCGCGCAGCCCTGCAAGCAGCGGATCGAGCGTCGTGAGGAACTCCTCCGACGGTAGACCACCCCACTTGGCGTGCCACATCGCCTTGTGACCCTGAGCGCAACGGCTGCGTACGATCTCAGACGGCTTGGTCGTGCCGGTCAGCAGCGCCGGCATCCACTCGCAGTGCTCGACGATCGAGTAGGCAGCATCGCGTACCTGCTCATCAGCACGCAACACATGCAGTGCTTTGGCCCACAGCCACTCCGATGAATAGATGCCACCCTCGTAGGCCGTGTAGTCGATCTCCCAACGGCGGCACAGCGCGTTGATCTCGTCTGCCTCCTGGATGGCCGTGTGATCCTTCCAGAGGACAAACATGGCGTTCGGATTCTCGGCAAACTCCTCCTTGAGAGCCAGCGGCGTGCCCTGCTCGTCGATGAAGCAGGGGGTCGAGCCGGTCGTGTCGAATGCGATACCTACGACCTGCTTGGCCACCTCCGGACCGACCTTCTCCAGTACCTCACGGACCGTAGCCTCCAACACCTCGATGTAGTCCTTCGGGTGCTGACGGTATTGGTTGATGGCCGGATTGCAGAACTTACCCTCCTTCCAACGGGGGTAGTAGCGTACAGCCGTAGCCAGCGTCTGGCCGTTTGCTGCATTTACGAGTACGGCACGAGCTGAGTCGCTACCGTAGTCGAGTCCAATGACATATTTCTCCATTATATCAAGCGTTTAAGGTTTAGCACAATGCTTTGTTGAGCAGGTAATAGACCTCGTTCATGCGCAGCTCCTTCTTGAAGTCGCTCATGGTCGTCTCCTTGTTGATGTGTACCATCTCGATACCGGCGATCTCGGCATAATCCTCCCAATACTCGGCCGTCACGTCGTACGAGAAGCAGGAGTGGTGCGTACCACCGGCCAGAATCCATGCACCGGCACCCACCTCGAAGTTGGGCATCGGCTTCCAGAGGGCCGAGGCTACGGGCAGCTTGGGCAGCGGCTTGGGCTCGGTGCACTCCACGTCATTGACAATCAGACGGAAGCGGTTGCCCATATCGACTACGGTAGCAGCTACACCCGAGCCGGTCTTCGACGTGAAGACCAGACGTGCCGTCGGGGTCTTGCGTACACCAATGCCGAGGAAATGAACCTCCAGGCGCGGCTTCTGGGCAGCGATCAGCGGGCTGATCTCCAGCATGTGGGCCTGCAGGATGGTGCTCTGCTCGCCATCGAAGTTGAGCGTGTAGTCCTCCAGGAACGAGCAACCCTTCTCCATGCCCTGCGTCATGAACCATACGGTACGCACCATGGCGGCCGTCTTCCAGTCACCCTCGCCACCGAAACCGTAACCCTCGGCCATCAGTCGCTGCGAGGCGAGGCCCGGAATCTGGTCGAAGTGACCCAAGTCGTCGAAGTTCGTCGTGAAGGCCTTGGCACCCTTCGCAACGAGGCAGGCGCGAATCGTAAGCTCGGCTTTGGCGGCATTCCATACCTTCAGGTAGCCCTCCGACTGCTTATCCTCAAGCTCGGCTACGTGGTCGTAGAGCTGGAAGTATTCAGCCACCAAGGCATCTACCTCTGCGTCGGAGATCTTGTCGAAATAGGTCATCAGCTCGCTCACGGGGCAGTAATCGACGTGGTAGCCCAGACGCATCTCGGCCTCCACCTTGTCACCGTCCGTAACGGCTACGTTGTTCATCTGGTCGCCAAAGCGGATGACGAGCATATCCTGTGCATCGGCCCACGCTGCAGCTACGCGCTGCCATACGGCGATATGACCCAGCGCCTGCGGATCCTGCCAGTGGCCTACGACGATCTTGCGCGGACGGCGCAGACGAGCCGTAATGTGGCCAAACTCGCGGTCGCCGTGAGCCGACTGGTTCAGGTTCATGAAGTCCATGTCGATCTCGTTCCAGGGGATCTCCTTGTTGAACTGCGTGTGGAAGTGCAGCAGCGGCTTGTGCAGCTCCTGCAGACCGTGAATCCACATCTTGGCAGGCGAGAAGGTGTGCATCCAGGTGATCACACCGATACATTTCGGGTCGGCATTGGCCGCCTTCATAATATCCAATACCTCCTTCGACGAGTTTGCCGTGCCCTTATAGACCACCTTCACGGGCAGAGCCCCCGAAGCGTTCATGCCGGCTACCATTTCGTTCGAGTGGCCATCTACTGCCACCACTGCGTCGCCACCATAGAGCAGCTGTGCTCCGGTTACGAACCAAACTTCGAAATTCTTATATGCTTCAATCATAGTTTTGTGTTTTTATGCGGCATCTTTCACACCTCCCTTGTCGTCTTCGGCAGTCACATACGCTCGGTATGCTCCTGCCTTGCCGACTACGTTCGTTGCAAAACCTGCTCGCCTAAAATCCACAAAACGGGATTCGTGCGAGCCCTGGATGCCTAATTTTGAATTCTAAATTCTAAATTTACTTCTTTTGCCCATAATACGCGTTCGCACCGTGCTTGCGCGAGTAGTGCTTCTCGATCAGCAGGTCGTTCATCGTCAGTGCAGGATTGACAGCAAAGGCGACAAAGGCCATCTTGGCCACCTGCTCCATCACCACGGCGTTGTGTACGGCCTCATCGCCATCTTTGCCCCAGGCAAAGGGACCATGGTTACGCACCAATACGCCCGGTGTGTGCATCGGGTTCATTCCCGCCTTCACGAAGCGGTCGATGATCACCGTGCCGGTGTGCTTCTCATACTCACCCATCTGCTCCTCGACCATCGCCTCCGTGCAGGGAATGGCGCGGTGGAAGTAGTCCGCATGGGTCGTGCCAATGTTCGGGATATCTTTGCCTGCCTGAGCCCATGCCGTGGCATAGGTCGAGTGGGTGTGGACGATGCCGCCCACCTCGGGGAAGGCCTTGTAGATCTCCAGGTGGGTTGCTGTGTCCGACGAGGGGCGCAGGTCGCCCTCGACGATCTTGCCGTCGAGGTCAACCACCACCATATCCGACGGCTTCATGTCGTCGTAATCCACACCGCTGGGTTTGATCACCACCAGACCCGTCTCGCGGTCGATGGCCGATACATTGCCCCAGGTGAAGATCACCAAGCCGTGCTTTACCAGATCGAGGTTCGCCTTGCAAACCTGTTCTTTGAGTTGTTCTAACATATTACCAGAGATAGTAGTAAAGAATTGCCAAAAGAATAATTACGCCCAAGGCACCGAGGTTGAAGGCCTTGTCCGAACGGAATACAGCCAGGTCGATCTTCACGGCCTTCGGATCCTGTACCGTATCTTTAGCATTTGAACGCAGGTAGATCGAGATCGTGATCAACATGGCGAAGAGGAAGAAGAAGGCCTCAAATCCGTAGGCATTCATCGTCGGGTTGTAGATGCCGATTACACCCAGCGCAGCCGAAATCAGTGCGCCGACAAAGGTCACGCGGCTCCAGAAGAGTTGCGCCTTAATCGTGGCAGCATCCAACAGGTCGGCCTTTACGACCTTCTTGCTCAACAGCGAAAGGATGATGAAGCAGACTACCAGAGCCATGAATACATAACCCATACGCAGTAGGAACGGAACGTCGGGCAAGAGGAACTTAAAGATCACCGAGAAGGCAAAGGTGCCGATAGCAGCCACTACGGCAGCCGTGCCCGAAGCGCGCTTCCACAGCAGACCCAGACCGAAGATCACGACGATACCCGGATAGACGAATCCCGAGTACTCCTGAATGATCTGGAAGGCCTGGTCGGCAGCACCCATGATCGGATAAACAGCTACGAGAGCCAGCAACAGCGCGGCTACCGAGGTCATACGACCCACGGTCACGAGCTTGCGATCCGAAGCATTCTTGTTGAGGAACTGCTTGTAGATATCCATCGTGAAGATCGTCGAGGTCGAGTTGAACATCGAGGCCAACGACGAAATGACGGCTGCAGCCAAGGCGGCAAACGACAGACCCTTCACGATAACGGGCGTAAAGTTGCGAATCAGGAAGGGATAAGCATCGTCCGAACGGGTGATCTCACCGGCCAACGAATCGTACAGCTGCGGCTCTTGCGTCATGATGTAGTAGGCACAAACGCCCGGGATGCAGACGATAAACGGAATCAAAATCTTCAAGAAGGCGGCGAAAATCATACCCTTCTTGGCCTCCGAGAGCGACTTGGCAGCCAGACCCTTCTGGATGATGTACTGGTTGAAACCCCAGTAGCCGATGTTCGTCAGCCACAGTGCACCGACGATCACCACGATACCCGGGATATCGAAATAGGGGTCAGCCTTTTGGATCGTGACGCCATTCTCCACAACACCATTGATGACGGGGTAGAGGTCGGCATTACGCTCTACAACCAAATTGAAGTGCGTGTCAGCCGGATTAGCACCGAGCTTCTGCATGATCTCTGAGAGAGCACCCAGCGCGCCACCCTGAATATCGAGCGATGAGGCGATGAAATCGAGTGCGAAGTAGGCCGTGATCAGACCACCACCCACGAGGAACGTTACCTGCATCACGTCGGTCCAAGCCACCGAGGCCAAACCGCCATAGATCGAGTAGATACCGGCAATGATAAACAGAATCAGGATGATGACCATCAGCGTCATATCGACCTCCATGCCGAGCAACGAGCCGTCGATGGTCGGCAGACCCAGAATCTGCTTAATGGCCAGCGCGCCGAGCCAAGCAACCGACGTAAGGTTGATAAAGACATAGAGGAACAACCAGAAGATCGAGAAGGCCAGACCTACGCCCGAGTTGTAACGCTCGCGCAGGAACTGCGGAATGGTGAAGATCTTACGCTCGATCATCACCGGCAGCAGGAACTTACCCACCACGATCAGCGTGGCTGCAGCCATCAGCTCATAGGCCGCAATCGCAATACCCGAGGCGAAGGCCGAGCCCGACATGCCGATGAACTGCTCGGCCGAAATGTTGGCGGCGATGAGCGAAGCACCCACAGCCCACCAGGTCAGCGTATTGCCGGCCAGGAAGTAGTCATTCGAGGTCTTCTCTTCGCCCTTTTTCGTGCGCGAGAGGAAGAAACCAAGACCCACCAAAAGTAGGATGTAAACTGCCACGATGGCGTAGTCGGCCATCGCAAATCCGTTGTTTTGCAACGCCTCCCAAATGCCGGGCGTTGCCTGCTGTGCAACATCAGTAGCCTCTTGGGCAACTGCCTGCACTACGTCGTTGGAAATCATAGTTCTTTATCAGTTTTTTAGTTTATAGTTGGCTGGTTTGTTGGTGTTTATTCTACGATGCCGAATTGGTAGATGCAACGGCTCGTGTAGGTCTCACCCGGACGCAGGACGCACGACGGCCACTCCGGCTTGTTGGGCGTATCGGGATATTTCTGCGTCTCGAGGCAGATGGCTGCGCGCTGGTTGTAGACCACGCCGCCCTTACCCGTGGCCGTGCCATCCAGGAAGTTACCTGTGTAGACCTGAATACCCGGCTCCGAGGTGTAGACCGTCAGCGAAATGCCGCTGGCCGGCGAGAAGAGCACTACGGCGGGTTTTGTCAGATCACCGGCTGCGTTGAGCACCCAGTTGTGGTCGTAGCCGTTGCCATTCTTGAGCTGAGCGTAGTCGTAGTTGTTGATCTCGGCACCGATCATCTTCGGTACACGGAAATCCATCGGCGTATCCTCTACCGACGCGATCTCACCCGTCGTCATGAAGGTCTCGTCACACGGCGTGAAGGTGTCGGCGTCGATCTGCAGCACATCGTTCAAGATCGTCTTCGACGGCTCACCTGCGAGGTTGAAGTAGGAGTGGTTCGTCAGGTTGATGATCGTCGGGGCGTCGGTCGTTGCCTCGTAAGCGATGTCGAGGGCATTCTGGTCCGTGAGCGTGTAGGTCACCTTGGCCACAACGTTACCCGGGAACTGCTCATCGCCATCGGGCGAGTGCATCACCAGCGTAATGGCATTCTCGCTCACCTGCTCGACCTCGTAGATCTTGTACTGCCAGCCGTTCGGGCCGCCGTGCAGGCAGTGGCCGAAGTTGTTCTGCGGCAGCTGGTGCTCCACGCCGTCGAGCGTGAATTTGCCCTGACCGATGCGGTTGGCGTAGCGACCAATGGCGGCACCGAAATCCGAGGGGATGGTTTGGTAGTCGTTGAGCTTGTCAAAGCCGAGCACTACGTCGCGCATCACACCGGTGCGATCGGGAGCCATGATCGAGACGATGCGACCACCAAAGGGGGTCACCGTGATCTCCATGCCCGAGGCATTGGTCAGCGTGTAGAGTTTGAGTTGTTGGCCGTCGATCTCTGCCTCGAAATCGGCAGGATTCAACCCCGAGAGGGTCAGTTGCGGCTCGTTGCAGCAGCTCGACAGCGTGAGGGCCGTAGCTGCGGCGAAGAAGGTCAGTGTACGCTTCATGTTGGTATTCGTTTTTGGTTGATTATTTAGGGTTGTTCGTGTGTGCGTAACGCGCGCGTGACGCGTATGCGCATACATTGGATCAAATATAGTGAAAATTGGGCGAATGACCAAATTTTTTTTGTACCTTGCGTCAAAATCAAGGTGAATTTTCAGAAATGAAGGGATTTTTTTGGTTACTGACCTGGATGGGCGTGCTGCTGAGTGGCGAGGTGGTGGCGCGCGGAGGTTATGTTGCCGTTCCCGAGGGACGGCTCTATTACGAGGAGCAGGGTGCGGGCACGCCGCTGATCTTCGTGCATGGTCATTCGCTCGACCGACGCATGTGGCGCGAGCAGGTCGAGGCCTTCAAGGCGCACTATCGGGTGATTGTCTATGATGCGCGGGGCTATGGTCGTTCGTCCAAGCAACGCGAAGATTTGCGCTTTACGCATTGCGACGATTTGGTGGCTTTGATGGATGCCTTGCAGATCCCGAAGGCTCATGTTGTCGGGCTCTCGATGGGGGGATTCATTGCGGGCGATCTGTTGGCCATGTATCCCGAACGACTGCTTTCGGTTGTGCTGGCCGAGGGGGAGACCCGCTCTACGCCGAGCGTGAACGAGCCGATGACAGCCGAGGAGCGGGCTGCCAAGCAGGCCTCTATCGACCGCATCGAGGGGCAGGGCCTGAGGGCCTATAAACGCGGATGGTTTGAGCAGTTGATGCAGGGCGGTTCGCAGGTTGAGCGGATTCGTCGCCCGTTGTGGCGGATGATTCGTGCCTGGGATGGTTGGCAGGCCACGCACCACGAAACCCATTGCTACTACGGCCGTGAGGCGCGTCGTCTGACGGCCGAGCGACATCCTGCCGTTCCGACCCTCTTTATCTCGGCCCATCGCCCCGAGAAGGCTGCACCACGCCCTTCGTCGCTGATGCCGCACCTGCCCAACAGTCGTTTCGAGACGATCTCCGATAGCGGCCACATGTGCAATATGGAGCAACCGGAGATTTTCAACCGGATAGTCTGTCAGTTTTTGGTTGAAAATCAATTCTAAATGTGGAAATGCAATAAAAAAAGCCCCGCTGATGCGGGGCTTTTTTGTTGTTGTGGTTTACTGCGGCTGCTTGCCGATGTAGGCCAGGATACCACCATCCACATAGAGGATGTGGCCGTTTACAGCGTCCGAAGCCTTCGAAGCGAGGAACACAGCGGGACCACCCAGCTCATCGGGCTCGAGCCAGCGACCTGCGGGGGTCTTGGCGCAGATGAACGAATCGAAGGGGTGACGCGAGCCGTCGGGCTGCTTCTCGCGCAGCGGAGCGGTCTGGGGCGTAGCGATGTAGCCCGGGCCGATACCGTTGCACTGGATGTTGTACTCACCATACTCCGAGCAGATGTTGCGCGTGAGCATCTTTAGACCACCCTTGGCGGCAGCGTAAGCCGATACGGTCTCGCGACCCAGCTCCGACATCATCGAGCAGATGTTGATGATCTTACCCTCGCGGCGCTCCATCATCTCGGGCAGCACGGCGCTCGAGCAGATAAACGGACCTACCAGGTCGATGTCGATCACCTGCTGGAACTCCGAACGCTTCATCTCGTGCATCGGGATGCGCTTGATGATACCGGCGTTGTTCACCAGGATGTCGATCTGACCTACCTCGGCGTGTACCTTCTCGACCATCTCCTTGACCTGATCCTCGTTCGTTACGTCGCACACGTAGCCGTGTACGTTCTCGATGCCGGCCTCCTTGTAGTTAGCCAGACCCTTCTCCAACGCAGCCTCGTTGATGTCGTTGAAGATGATGTTCTTGATGCCTGCAGCTACGAAAGCCTTGGCGATGTTGAATCCGATGCCATACGATGCACCCGTGATCCAAGCGTTTTTACCTGCGAGTGAAAACATAGTGTGTGTTTGTTTTTATGTGGCGGCGATTTGATACCGCTTGTGGTTAATTTTTTTAGCTTTTTTGGTTTCTCTGTGCCGAGAACCGTCCGTCTGATCGCAAATTTTCTTGAGACCGTTGATAGCTCTACCCTCGAAGTCCCCCTTATCAAAGGGGGATTTAGGGGGATTGTCTCTATCGGATTTCTCGAAAATACGGATTTTTCGAAAAGGTTCCTCCGTGTCGAAAACCGTCCGTCTGATCGCAAATTTTCTGATTACCGTTGATAGTTCCACCCTCAAAGTCCCCCTTATCAAAGGGGGATTTAGGAGGATTGTCTCTATCAGATTTCTCGAAAATACGGATTCTTCGAAAAGATTCCTCCGAGTCGAAAACCGTCCGTCTAAACGCTAAACCTTGCTTCCTCTTACTTCAAATCCGTAATTTTCGAGAAATCTTGGTCTCCGTAGTCGAGGTTCTCGCCACCCATACCCCAAATGAAGGTATAGTTGTGCGTAGCGGCTGCGCTGTGGATCGACCACTCGGGCGAAAGAACAGCCTGGTCGCCCTTCATCCAGATGTGGCGCGTCTCCTCGACCTCACCCATCAGGTGGCAAACAGCGTGCTCCTCGGGTACCTCGAAATAGAAGTAAGCCTCCATACGGCGCGAGTGAACGTGAGCCGGCATGGTGTTCCATACGCTACCCGTTGCCAACTCGGTCATACCCATCTGCAGCTGGCAGGTCGGCAGTACCTGGTTTACGATCATCTTGTTGATGTTGCGCTCGTTCGAGCCCTCGAGCGAACCCATCTGGGCTACGATAGCGTCGTTCTTCGTAATCTTCTTGTCGGGGTAGGTGCAGTGAGCCGTGCACGAGTTGAAGTAGAACTTGGCGGGCTTTTCGGGATCTACGCTCTCGAAAACTACATCCTTATCGCCGGCACCCAGGTAGAGGGCCTCCTTGTAGTCCAACTCGTAGCTCTCGTCGCCATGCTTTACGACGCCCTTGCCACCTACGTTGAAGATACCCAGCTCACGACGCGTGAGGAAGTAGGGAGCCTTCAGCGGGTCGATAGCCTCTAGCTTGAGGGCCTCCTGAACGGGCATTGCACCACCGACAACCATGCGGTCGTACATCGAATAGACCATGTTTACCTCGTCAGCCGAGAAGACCTTCTCGATCAGAAAATCGCGGCGCATGCGGGCCGTGTCATAATGCTTTGCATCCTCGGGATGAGCTGCATAGCGTACTTCGTAATTGGTTTTCATAGTAGTTGTGTTATTGTGTGATCAATTTGTTCTGTTTATCCAAACAAAAATAGCAAAAGAATTTGAGATTACAAAATTCCAGCGTAAAATAATCCGTCGGAGACGCACATCGTACCAAAATGGACAAAAGGCAGGTGGGATGCGGGGTTTATTCGCACTTGATCTTGAATACGGCCTTGAATTGCTCGCCTTGGCCGATTAGCGGCGCATGGGCCATCTCGGGCGAGAGGACGATAGCCTCACCCGGACGCAGCGTTACGTAACGCTCGGGCTCATCGTCGAAGAAGAGGATGTCGGCCTCGGTGTTCATCTCGCCACGCGGAGCATGGCAGGCGCTACGGTGCGAAAGACCAAAGGTCTCGTCGATGCGCAGGGCGATTTGCAGGTCGTAGTAGCGGTCGTGCACCTCGAGCGGGGCCTCCTCGCGGGCCTTCAGTTCGTTGATGTTGAGCATCAGGAAAAGACGATCGCCGTCGATCTCATAGCGACCTGCCTGCATTGTGTCGAGACGGTGGGTCTGGAGATAGTCGAAGAGCTTCGCAAAGAGCGGATTGTAGGCGGCCAGCTCCTCAGCTTCGGCCGATTCGGGCGTAAAGACAACAGCCTCGCTGATGGCTGCGGGGATGGGTTTCTCGTTGTTGCCTGCGCAGGCGATGGCAAGGAGTGCCAGCAGCGCAAGGGTGAGGGTGCGGAAGTGCTGTTTCATGGTATAAAAGATATTAAAAGGTTTTATCGGATGGAGTTGATGCGGATTGAGGCTTTGACGAGTGCCAAGGCGCGGATGCGGCTGATGGCGACCTCTTTGTCGGCATGGTGGCGATTTTCGCTCACCAAACGCACGTAGCCCTCGCGCTCGGAGCGTTGGATGTACTTCACCATGACATACTCCTCGCCTTCGAGGTCGATCGAAAGTAGGTACATGTCGCCCCAGAAGATCTCTTCGACCGAGTGTAACTGTTTGTAGAGGACGATGTCGCCACTCTTGAGGAGCGGATACATCGAATCGCCGGCTACGTAGAGCGCACCGTCGCATTTGGGCAGGTTGGGGATGACGATGTTGTCGATGGGGCGGAAGCGCTCGCGGTCGGTGAAGAGGGGCACTAGGCCGGCCGTGGCCTCCATCGAGTAGAGTGGTACGCTCTGTACCGGCACGGTCGAATCGCTCCGCAACCGATAGGGCTGCAGCGAGGGCTCGGCATTGAACATCGCGCCGATGCCCTCCTCTAACCATTCGGGGTTTACGTTCAATTCTTGAACAAGCAGGTTGCGGTTGCGGGTCGTCAGGCTTGCTTTGCCCGTCTCGATCATCGAGAGTGCTGCTTTTCCGATGCCTAACCGCTTGGCGAGCTGCTCTTGAGTCCATCCGAGGCTCTTTCGGAGGGCTTTTACACGTGTATTCATAAGCATTGTGCAGGGTGGTTAAATTCTCGTTTGTTTGACATGAATTGACAATAGACGCCTCTACTTTTGCCTTTGCAAAGTTAAACAATTTATTCTAAAAACCAAATTATTTTACGCTAAAAAAATGTAATTCAATGATCTATTCTGTTTCAGTTACACTTTACGAAGAGCTGAAGTCTCGCCTGATGGATGCGGTGGGCGATCGCCCCTATTTCTCGGGCTCGATCTGCTTCGCCTACGAGCAGATGAGCTGCCGCCTGGTGGTGTCGTGTTTTGTGCGGCATAAGGTGGTGGATGCCCCCGAGGGTCGCTTCCTGCAGGTAGTCGATTGTGTGCCCGTGTGGTGGGAGTTCCATACCGAGGAGGGTGCTGTCGAACAGCTCAATGACTTTAGCTTCAACACGCTGCGCGAATTGTTTTAGACGCAGCCCGAACGACCGATTTTCACCTCTTCTCGGGCGCGGCAACGCCCATCGGTCGTCCCTTCGTAAACCACGCTCCGCCCGTCGTGTTGCCGCACAGAGGAGCGTCAAGAGTGGAGCCTACAAGGAACCTGGCTCCCTCTTTTTCCCGCCTATTCACTTTTAATACCTTTAATAATCATGTCAAAACTCTCTTTTGCCGACTTTGCAACCGCGGTCTATCCCTTTTTGGAGTTGCAACCCTTTCATCGGGCCTATTACCGCGTCTTGGAGGCCTTTGCCGAGGGGCGTATTCGCCGCCTGGTGATCACCATGCCGCCCCAGCATGGCAAATCGGTCGGGGCGACAACCTTGCTGCCGGCCTATTTGATGGGGCTTGATCCCGATTGTCGGGTGGCGATTGCCTCCTATTCAGGCACGCTGGCCTCGAAGTTCAACCGCCGCGTGCAGCGCATCCTCGACTCGCGCGAATATGCCGCACTGTTTCCCGCGACGACCATCAAGCAGGGCACGAAGCCTGCGGGCTATATCCGCACCTCCGACGAGGTGGAGGTGATCGACCATCTGGGGTCGCTCCTCTCGGTCGGACGCGAAGGCTCACTGACGGGCAATCGGGTCGATTGTTTCATCCTCGATGACCTCTATAAAGATGCTTTGGAGGCCAATTCACCCCTCATCCGGGCCAATTGCTGGGAGTGGTACACCTCGGTGGTGCGCACCCGCATGCACAACCATTCGCGCGAGCTGATTGTCTTTACACGGTGGCATGAGGAGGATCTGATTGGCGAACTACAACGACGCGAGCCCTTTGTGGAACTGACGCGCTGGTCGCAACTCGACGAGGTGCCCGAGCAGGGGTGGTTGCATCTGAATTTCGAGGCGCTGAAGGTCTCTCCGGCCACCGAGCTCGATCCGCGAGTCGAAGGGGAGGCGTTGTGGGAGGAGCAGCAGTCGGCCGAGTTGCTGCGCACGAAACGGCGACTCGATCCCCTGCGTTTCGAGGCGATGTATCAAGGACACCCTTCGGTGCGCGAGGGGCTGCTCTATGGGGCGCAGTTGGGCGAGTATGAGCACCTCCCGCGCGAGATTGTGCGCCGTGGAGCCTATACCGACACGGCTGATACGGGCGACGACTATCTCTGCTCGTTGGCCTATGAGGTTGATGCCGATGGGGTGATCTACATCACCGATGCGGTCTATACGCGTGAGGCGATGGAGGTGACCGAGACGATGGTCGCCCAAATGTTAGAGCGTGCCGGTGTGCGCCAGGTCTTTGTGGAGAGCAACAACGGTGGTCGCGGATTTGCGCGTGCCGTGCAACGATTGGCCCCGATGGTCAAGGTTGAGTGGTTTCACCAGAGTGCCAATAAGGAGGCCCGCATCCTCTCCAATGCTGCCACGGTGCTCCATTTGGTACGTTTCCCGAAGGGGTGGAATCTGTTGTGGCCCGAGCTGTATGCCCACCTGACTACCTATCGACGTCTGTTCTCGGCCAATCGTTGGCACGATGCAGCCGATGTGGTGACCGGAATTGTCGAGCGTGAGGTGGTGGATCGAACAAAAAACCGCCTCCGAAGAGTGCGGTTTTTGTAAATTCAAAGTTCAAAATGAGGGGATTGCGCTATGCCCCTTGCGGGTTGCTGCTATAAGAGCTCCTCCAAGCGAGCTACGGGGGCAATGTCGAGGGGCGCGAACTCCTCTTGCAGGTAGCGGTGGTAGCCCGCCATGGCGATCATGGCTGCATTGTCGGTCGTGAAGCGGAACTCGGGCAGGAAGGTGCGCCATTTGCGCTTTTTGCCCTCGGCTACAATGCCGCCTCGCAGACCTGAGTTGGCCGAGACTCCGCCGGCGATGGCGATGTCGCGGATGCCGGTCTCCTTGGCTACGCGCACCAACTGCTTGATCAGAATCTCGACAATGGTCGTCTGTAATGAGGCGCACAGATCAGCCTTGTTCTCCTCGATGAAGTTCGGGTTTTCGGCCACCGCGTCGCGCAGCGTGTAGAGGAACGAGGTCTTGAGCCCCGAGAAGGAGTAGTTGAAGCCCTCCACGTGGGGGTGGGCAAAGTGGAATGCCTTGGGATTACCCTCCTGGGCTAAACGGTCGATGACCGGACCTCCCGGGTAGGGGAGCCCCATCACCTTGGCACACTTATCGAAGGCCTCGCCGGCTGCATCGTCGATCGTCGTGCCGAGAATCTCCATCTCGGTCGGAGAATCGACGCGCACGATCTGCGTATGGCCACCACTCACGAGCAGACACAAGAAGGGAAAGTCGGGGTGGGGGAGCTGACGGTCGGGCAGGTCGATCAGGTGCGAGAGGATGTGCCCTTGCAGGTGGTTTACCTCGACCATCGGGATGTTCTGTGCCAGCGACAACCCTTTGGCAAACGACACACCCACCAGAAGCGATCCGACCAGGCCCGGCCCTCGCGTGAAGGCGATGGCGTCCACCTCGTCGATGCCGATGCCGGCCTCTTTGAGGGCAGTATCGACCACTGGGATGATGTTTTGCTGATGGGCGCGTGAGGCCAGCTCGGGGATCACGCCTCCATATTTAATGTGTACGGCCTGCGAGGCGATCACGTTCGAGAGCAGTACGTTGTTGCGCAGTACGGCTGCCGAGGTGTCGTCGCACGAAGATTCGATGCCTAAAATGGTGATTTCGCTGTTCATGAGGGCAAAGGTACAAAGATTTGCGCAATATGGCTCCTTTGTAGGCGTCTATTTTTTTTGATAAAAAAGTTGTTTTTGTTAAATTAAAACTCTAATTTTGTTTTAATTGGGAATCGTTTTTGATGAAAACGTATTCTCGATTTTCTTAACTTACAGAGATACAATAACTTAAAAAAACAACCAATAAACCTACCAAAGATGAAAAGAACCTATTTACCGATCTGTGAGGAGCAGTATGTAACTCCTGCGATCGAAATCCTTGACCTGGTTGTCGAGGGTGGATTCGTGTTGAGCGAGGGGGATGGCCAACCCGACGATTTTGGCGATGGATCAATCACTGATGACTCCGATTCGTGGAGCTAAAACCGGAAGAGCTATGAAAAATCTGTTCAAATATACGATGCTCATCGCCGCAGCGGTGATGGCATTTGCTTGCTCGAAGAGTGATGAACCGGCCTATGAGGTACAGGATCAGGCGGTGAAGGTAGCTATTGCCGCTACGTCGTCGATCGAGGTGGAGGGCGAGAGCCGTGCCACGTTGACCCCCAACGAGGAGGATACCTATTTCACGGCCGCCTGGGAGATGGGCGATCAGTTGGCAATTCGCACCGAGGTGTCGACCGATGGTACAACCTTTACGGGTAAAGAGTCGCAGGGCCAATTGTCCTACACGGGCAATGGTATCTTCGAGGGTACGCTCAAGACACAGGATGGTGCCGTGGCTTGGAACTACTACGCTTACTATCCGTGGACCTCGAGTAACAGTACGATTCCCTTTGGCGATCGCGTGCAGAACGGTAACAACTACAACGGCGATTATGATCTGATGCTCGGTCAGTGCTTGGGCGTTCAGAGCGAGCTGCCCGGTGAGGGTGTTGCGCTCGATATGAAGCGCGCTACGGCGTTGGTCTATTTCCACCTGACCAATACGGCCGATTGGGCACAGACCGAGAAGGTGACGCGTCTGGTGCTCAGCTCGGATAAGTGGTTTGCCGGTGAGTCGGTGAAATACAGTACCTCGTCGTATAACTTCTCGATCGAGAATGCCAAGCGTGCTACCGAGATCGTGATGACCTTCGAGGAGGGTACCAACCCGACGGCTGCCGAGTTGAAGGCCTATTTCAATATTTTCCCCAATGGCACGCCGAAACTGACGCTGACGATCTATACCGAGGCTCACAAGTTGGTGATTGCCAACCGGACCAGCAAGGCTTACGAGGCTGGTATGCTCTATAAGGTAGCCAAGGATGTCACGGCATCGGCTTGGGCTGACCACAACCCGGGTCCGCTGGCTGCACCGGTGATCAATACGACCCCGTCGGTGGATCATCAGAGCGCAACCTTCAGCTGGGAGGCTGTGGCCAATGCTACGGGCTACGCCTATTCGATCGATGGTGGCGTGGAGCAGACGACGGCATCGACCTCGGTGACGATCAGCGAGCTGACCCCCGAGACGGCTTATAGCAAGACGCTCGCCGTGCGTGCTTTGGGTGATGGTGCCGAATACCAAGATTCGGCTGCTGCCACCTACACCTTTGCCTTTACGACGGACAAGGCTCCCGCTGCGGGTGAGACCACCGAATATACGATGACGTTGGGTATGGTTGCCGGCTGGGCTCCTGCTGCCAATATTACGGGTCTTGCGAAGTCGTTTGGCGAGCACACGTGGACGGCTGTTGATGATAAAGGTGTGAATACGATCACCTTTACAGGTACTGCATATTATCGAAACAGTGATGAAACTCTTTGGTATTTCAATAAGAAGAATGTTGGAACCTATGTTCAGGCAAATGATTTTGGTACGTTGAAGAGCATTACGATTACGCTGCTCTCATCGAGACTGCCTGCCGGTTTGGTTTGCAAGAATAAGGAGGGTGCAGTCATTGAGCCGACCAGTGCAGCGAAATCGGCAACGATTACCTATGAGTTTGGTACTGCGACCGATGGCTTTGTCCTTGAGGGTGTTAATAATGATAGTACAAATACTGACCTCTATCAGGATTATAAGATGAAGTCGGTAGTCTTTACTTTCGAGAAATAAATTAGTATGACTAAACAAAGAGCCTCAAACCTTCGGGTTTGGGGCTTTTTTGTGGCTTGCTTGGTTGCACGTTTGGGGGCTCGAGCTATCGCACAATTCCCATTACACCGATTACTCCCATCCTCGGTTTTTTGCATTTAGGAATTAATTTGCTAACTTTGTCTTATAACCTAAACCGAAACCGTTATGAAAAAAATCTTCCAATGTTTGGCCGCTTGCGGTGCCTTGTTGGCCGTGGCCTGCTCGTCGGAGCCTGCAGCTTCGGTGGCGACCTACCAAAACCCGATCCTCGGTGGCGACTATCCCGACCCGACCATCTTGCGCGAGGGCAATGATTACTACATGACCCACTCGGCCTTCGACTATCAGCCCGGTCTGACCGTCTTCCACTCGACCGACCTGGTGAATTGGGAGCCGATCAGCTTTGCGCTGAAGACCTATTTAGGCTCGATTTGGGCACCCGACATCAGCAAATATGGCGATAAATACTACATCTATTTCACCGTGGCGCACCCCAAAGGCCGCATGAACTTTGTGACCTATGCCGACTCGCCCTACGGCCCGTGGAGCGATCCAATCGACCTAAAGGTGGGCAACATCGACCCCTGCCATGTGGTGGGCGAGGATGGCTCGCGCTGGCTCTTTATGTCGGCCGGTAAGCGTGTCCGTCTCACGGACGATGGTCTGGCTATTCTGCCCGAGACGATGGAGACGGTCTACAAGGGGTGGCAATATCCCGAAGAGTGGCTTACCGAGGGGTTGTGCCTCGAGGGTCCCAAACTGCGCAAGATTGGCGACTATTACTACTACCTGAATGCCGAGGGTGGCACGGCAGGTCCTCCGACGAGCCACATGGTGGTCGTAGCCCGCTCGAAGTCGATTCACGGCCCGTGGGAGAACTCGCCCTTCAATCCGTTGGTGCACACCTACGATGCCGCCGATCGCTGGTGGTCGAAGGGCCACGGCTCGCTCATTGATACGCCCGATGGCCGTTGGTGGGTGGTGTATCACGCCTACGAGAATGGCTTTACGAACTTGGGCCGTCAGACGCTGATGGAGCCCGTCGTGTTGGGCGAGGATGGTTGGTTCCATCCCGTTGAGGGGTTGGATGTTGCAGCGCCGATCGAGGCTCCGCTGCCGCTCAATCCTGCCATCGACCGCAAAGCCCATCTCTCGGAGTTCCGGTTGGGCTATGAATGGAAATTCTACAAATCGTTCGACCCCGAGCGCGTCTCGGTCGAGGATGGTGTCTTGACCTTGCAGGGTAAGGGCACGCGCGCCGCCGATTCGTCGCCCATGATGTTTGTGGCGGGTGAGCATGCCTATGAGATTGAGGCCGAGATCGAGCTGCATGGCGAGGTGACGGCCGGTCTGTTGTTGGTCTACAACAGCGATTTCTTCCAGGGTACAGGCTTCAATAAGGAGCGTCGCATGCGTTACCGCAAGGGCGGAGAGTCGGGCCGTGGTAAGTCGGCCGAGCGCATGTGGTTGCGTCTACGCAACGATAACCACATCGTCACGGGCGAATACAGCTTCGATGGCGAGGTTTGGCATCGCGAGACTTGGGGTATGATGATCGGTGGCTACGACCACAATACCCTCTATGAGTTCCAGAGCGTCTTGCCGGGTGTTTTCTGTGCCGGTGAGGGGTATGCGACCTTTAAGAATTTTAAGTACCGCTCCCTGTAAGAACACATCTAATCGGGTAATTTCTACGTTACGCTCGTAGCTGAAATCCTCACATACGGGTTGTATGCTCCGGTTTCAGCCACTTCGCAGGCCTTGAAATTCCTCCGATTATATGCGTTCTTGGTTGTGGCGATCAATCGGGTAAATTCTACGTTAAGTTCGTAGCTGAAATCCTCACATACGGGTTGTATGCTGCGGTTTCAGCCACTTCGCAAGCCTTGAAATGAATACGGGGCTGTTCATCAAGAAGTTGAACAGCCCCGTTTTATTTATTAAAGTAAACCTTTGATCCACCGAAAGAGTGCATAAGGCATATAACGCAACGGTAGGTCGAAGAGCGTAGTCGTAGAGACTACCGAGCGACGATGCGAGAAGGCCAAATAGGAGTCGTAGCCGTGGTAGCTGCCCATGCCTGACTCTCCGACACCTCCAAAGGGGATGCGTTCGTTGGCAATGTGCATGATTGTATCGTTCAGACAGGCTCCACCCGAGGAGGTCTGTTGCAGCACCCGACGGCGATGTTTGCTGCCAAAGAAATAGAGCGCCAGGGGCTTTTCGCGCTCGGTGACAAAGCGGATCGCCTCGTCGATCTCACGGAAGGGCGTCACGGGCAGAATCGGGCCGAAAATCTCCTCCTGCATGACGCGATCTGAAGGTTGTACCCCCTCCAGAACGGTCGGCTCAATAAAGCGCGTCGTGCGATCTGTCCGGCCGCCAAAGCGGATGCGTCCCTCCTGCAGATAGCCCGTGAGGCGGTCGAAAGCGCGCTCATTGACGATGCGCACGAAGTGCTTGCTCGCCATCGGGTCGTTGCCCAGCAGCTTGCGGAAGGCGCGTTGCAACTCTTCGAGGAAGGGCTCGTGGATAGCCTCGTGCAGTAGCAGGTAGTCGGGAGCAATGCAGGTCTGTCCGGCATTGAGCAGCTTACCCCAGGCGATGCGACGGGCGGCCACCTTCACGTCGGCATCCCGATCGACGATGCAGGGGCTTTTGCCTCCCAACTCCAAGATGACGGGCGTCAGGTGCTTCGCGGCGGCCTCCATCACGCGACGACCCAGGTCGGGGCTACCCGTGAAGAAGATGCGGTCGAAACGTTCGGCCAGCAACAACCCGTTTACTTCGCGGTTGCCCTGCACCACGGCGATGTATCGTTCGTCGAAGGTTTCGCTGATCAGCTGCTCGATCATGCGTGAGGTGTGCGGTACATAGGGCGAGGGCTTCAACAGTGCGGTGCAGCCGGCCGAAATAGCGCCGACTAACGGATTGAGCAACAGCTGCACAGGGTAGTTCCATGGAGCGATGATCAGCGCCGAACCGAGCGGCTCGGTGATGATGTGGCTGCACGAGGGGAACATCTTGATCGGGGAGAGCACCGACGTCGGTCGGCTCCATCCGCGCAGATGCTTCCGATGGTTGCGAATCTCGCCCAGCACGATGCTGATCTCGGTCATGTAGGCCTCCTCGTAGGATTTGTGCAGATCCTTCCATAGGGCCTCGGCGAGAGGCTTCTCCCATTGTTTGAGTGCTCGTTCCAATAGTTCGAGTTGCTGACGACGAAAGGTGATTTTACGCGTAGCACCCGAACGAAAATAGGCGCGTTGAGCCTTGATGATGCGGGTGATGGTCTCGGCGGGGGTGTTGGTCAATGTCATGAGTGCTATTTGTTGCGACCGGTGAAGTGATCCATCGTGCGATAGACCCCAACGAGGTGGCCAAAGAAGTAATCGAATACGGGGGTAGGGAAGATACCCTGAAACAGACGCACGATGTGGAATCCCCAGGGGATGCCGTTGAAGGTGCGGTTACGCTCGATCGAGCGGAGGATCTTGCGAGCCGTATTCTCGGGATCGAGAATTGGCATAAACCAACGCGAACGTACGCCGTCGAACATGCCTGTATTTATATAATAAGGAGCAATGGTCGTCACCCGCACGCTACTCTTGCGCTCCTTGAGCTCGACACGTAGCGAATCCGACCACCCGATCACGGCCCACTTCGAGGCGGCATAGGCCGACATGCGCGGATTGGCCAGTAGACCGGCTGCCGAGGCGATGTTGCAGATGTGACCCTCGTCGCGTGCCAACATGTCGGGCAGGATCTGCAGGGCGATGTTCATCGGGGCTAGGGCGTTGATCTCCATCGTGCGACGGATCTCGTCGGTCGTCAGCCCGTCGAAGTATTGGTTACCGGTGACGATGCCGGCGCAGTTTATCAGCAGATCGACGCGGCCGAACTGCTCCTTGGCTTTGGCGTAGGCCTGCCGAATCTGCTCCAGATTGGCAATATTGACCACCTCGCCGACCGCCTTGCCGATCGGGGCGAGCGAGGCGAGGGTCGTGGCGATGTTGGCCGTGTTGATATCCCAGATGATCAGGGCCTCGGCACCCTTCTCCAGGGCGCGACGACCCATGATGCGGCCGATGCCCGAGGCTCCGCCCGTGATCAATACAATTTTACCGTTGATTTTCATCTTTGAGTGTTGCTCCTTGATACAAAAACGGTGCTTGACGTTGTTTTGTTGTCAAGCACCGTTTCATTTTGTGGTAGATGTGGTGTTGCGAATTAGAACTTGAAGTCCAAACCAACGCCCCACGTGAGCGACGTACGGCTGTAAACATCCTTGAAGTTGATGCCGTTCGAATCAACACCCTCGCTCGTTACATCCTCATAGAAGGTGGGCATGATACCGAGGTTCAGGCGAATCTTCTCGTTGAAGCTGTAAGCGGCACCGATACCCGTCGACCACGACGAGGTCGAGAAGTTCATATCCGAATAAGCATTCTCATTCAGGTCATACTGCGTGCGCTGCACACCGCAGCTTACGAGCCACTTCTTCGAGATCTGCCACTCGGCACCTACGAGGTACTCCATCGTGTTGCCCTCTACGCAGTTCGAGAAGGTGTTCTTGGCATCCTTGTCGAAATACTCATGCCACTCGGCCGTAACCTTTACCTTGCCGAACTGACGGCTCAAAGCCACCGACAAGAGGGCGGGCGTCTCAGCCTTAACCTTCGAGCCATCGGCGAAGATGCCGTTGATCACGGGATCCTTGGCCGAAACCTCAGCCGACTCGATCTCCAGCTCGGTACCCATCTTACCCTCATACTTGGCAGCGAAAGCCCAGCCGTTCTTCTGTGCGTAGATAGCCACTACGGGGCTGATCGACGTACCCGTCTGCTCTACATCGAGGATGTGATCCGAGGTCAGCGCAGCGTACTGTGCGGCAGCTGCAGCCAACTGGGGATTCACGGCGCCGAGCTGTGCACCTACAGCCTGGAAGAACTGCGGAGCCGACATCATGGCACCGTTCAGACCCAGCGCAGCGCAGGTGGGGTTGATCTGGATGTTCTTCATGTAACCCTCGTAAGCGTTCGAGGTGGTGCTGAAGCGTACCTGAGCTGCGATCGACAACCAGTCGGTTACGCGGAAAGCAACACCGGCATTGAAGGCCAGCGTCATCGACGTACCCTTCAGATACATATCCATGTTGTACTGGTTAGCCGACAGACCAAAAGCCTGACCGAGGTTCGATACACCTACGGGCAGCACCGAGAACTGACGCTCGAACGAGGCTAAACCGTTGTCATACTCCAGCGAGCCGCCACCACCATTGACACCCATGCCAACCATGACAGCCCAACGATTCTTCTTCCAGGTGAGGTGGAACGACGGAATAGCAGGCGAGAATACCTCACCCTTATACTCCTTGGTCATCTGACCATTGTTCTGGGCGCCCATAGCGAAGGGGGCAAAGGTCGATTCGGTCGAACGGGTCTGCATAGCCATCTGGTTGTTGATACCCAGGTGCCAGCCGTCGGTCATGAAGACCGTACCTGCGGGGTTGTTGTAGACAGCGTCGGTGTCGAGCGTCGTACCGCGTGCGATGTTACGCAGGAAGGCTGCGCTCTGGTTCGAGTTGGTCATCAGACCACCGGCCGTAGCCGTAGCTACCGTTGCAATGGCAAGCAGAAGAGTAGCGATTTTTTTCATCTTAAAAAGTTTTGGTTTAACAATCCGGCTCTACGGTGAGGCAGAGCCTTTCAATTATACATAAGTAATGGGCGATCCGATCACGTTGTTTTTTGGACGAATCGGCGGCAAAGGTCGCCCTTTATTCCGTAAAAGGCAAATAAAAGTGGTAAATGGGATAAAAAGAGGGCGAAAACGCCGTTTTTGGGGATGAAAAATAAAAATACGGGGCGAAAATTATGTTTTCGTCCCATGGTTGGGTGGTGAAATTTGGGCTTTTCGACCGCTTTTATGGGTTCAAAAGCCCTTTTTTGTGTTGGGAATTAGCTGCGTTGTTCGCTCATCAGCCAGCGCGTAATGCTCTCGCTGTAGGTCTTTGAAATGGGAATATCGGGGATATCCTCGATGCCGAACTCGACGAAGATGCCCTCCTTCTCGCGGCGCAATACGCGCACGCGGTCGAGGTTGATCATATATGAGCGGTGACAACGCAGGATGTTCGTATGGGCCAGCTGCTCGGCCACCTGCTTCAGCGTGGTGCGCACCATCACCTTCTTGGTCGTCTCGCCGTTCAGATACCATACACAGACGTAGTTATCAGCCGACTCGATCACGATCAGGTGTTCGCGGCGCACCGAAAGTTGTAGCTTTCCCTTCTCATCGAAAATCTGGATGTAGGCCTTTTGCAGGGCGTTTTCGTCCTCCTCGAGTCGCTTGCGGATTGATTTGAGCTCGCGCACACGCTCCTGCCAGATGAAGTAAATGTACATCATCACGTAGGGGATCAAGAGAATTAAGATTGTCTTGGTCAGCGTGTTACGGAATTCTGAAACGATGTTGGCTTGCTCTTTTAATAATACGGATACAATCGTGTAGATGAGTGTCATGATGACGATCTCGAGGGCTACCCAAATGATATAGCCGACATACGATATGGCGTGCTTCTTGGTGTAGGCCGTCATGATGACACGCGAAATGGCGGCTACGGCCATACCGATCAGTACGACGACCAGCGAGAGTAGCGTGCCCTTCAGATTGGGGTCGATGATCTCGTTGAGCCAGGGTAGTACCTGCTCGTTGAGGTTCTCGATGTTGAAGGGTCGGTAGATCAAGATGAAGGCCAGGGCATAGAGCGGCACAAGCAGCACCATCGTTATCTGGTTCTTCTTCTGATAGATAAAGGACGGAATCGGTGTCATGGTAATTATTTTTAGTAACTTTTCGGTAAAAGTACCTCTTTAGAGGTAGGCTTTTTCCCGAAAAAAAGTTATCTTTGCAAATCAGTTTTATTAGGTTTTACAGCGTTTCGATGCACAAAGTTATAAAAATATTGGGAAAGTTTCTCCTTTGGGGGGTATTGTTCTTTCTCTTTACGCCGCTTTTTTTGTCGTTGCTGCTGGCGATCCCTTCGATTCAGAACTATGTAGTCGATCGGGCGGCCGCCTTTGCATCCGACAAATTGGGCACGGTGGTGCATATCGAACATATCGACGTAGGCTTTGGTGGTCGCATTCTGATTGATGACTTCTATGTGGAGGATTTTCAGCAAGATACGCTGCTTTATGTAAGGCATCTTGATGCCTTCCTGCCCGATCTGGGTTTGCGGGGCTCGGGTCTTCGTTTTTCGTACGCGCGGGCGCGCGGCGCGAAGCTCTTTTTGAAGGAGACGCCGAGTGGGGAGATGAATATCCGCCCCGTGGTGCTGAAAATTTCGGATCCAAATCGTAAAAAAAAGGGTAATTTCTTCCTCTCGCTCCAGGATGCTGCTATCGAGGATATGGAGCTGCGCATCGAGCGTCTGCAACACCGCAATCCGGTATATGGCATAGACTATGGCAACATGCGCTTCGAGCATATCAACCTGGCTTTCGACCGCTTTGAGATCGACGGGCAGGTGATCAGTGCCGATGTGCGCTCGGCCTCGCTGACCGAGCAGAGTGGCTTCGTGTTGGAGGATCTGTCGGGTAAATTTTTCTTGACGAATGGTGCGCTCGGATTTGTCGATACACGCCTGAAATTACCCTATTCGGATTTGACAATCAGCGAATTGGCTATTGCCGGTAATGCCTGGACCGAGTATAAACGCTATGTGAATGAGGTCGAGATGATGCTTCGCGTCAGCGGCTCGGTGGCGACGGATGACGTGGCCTATTTTGCCCCTTCGCTACGCCGCTGGCAAACGCGTGCTAGCGATCTGGAAGTCGAGTTGGAGGGTAAGGTCGATCACTTTGATGCGCGCATCAACCGAGCCAAGATTGGTGATCATACGTCGCTGCGAGCCATGGGTTTGGTGACGGGGCTGCCCGATTGGCGTAAGGCACACTTCGATATTCGTCTGACCGACATGCAGACCACCTCGGACGAGGCGGCCCGCCTGGCGCAAAACATTGCAGGTGTGAAACTTTCGCCAGCATTGCGTACGATGTTGCGTCGCACCGAGTGGATGGATTTGGCCGGCCATTTCGATGGTACGTTTGCCGGTTTTGATAGCCAGCTGGCCCTCTCGACGCAACTCGGCTCGGCCCATGTCGAGGCTGAGGTAGTGCCTCATCCTCGCCGCCCGAGGGATGAGAAGGGACGATTGCAACATCAGTTGCAGGCCCGCCTTGCGATGCCACAATTTAATTTGGGTGGGTTGTTGGCTCGTGAGCCGCTTGTAGGGCGAATGACAGTGCATGGTTCGCTCTATAGCACGATCAGCCAACGGAAGATTCAGGACAATACGGTGATGGTTGATATCGCCGATTTGGAGTTCAAGGGCTATCGCTACGATACGATTCGCGTTGCCGGTCTGTTGCGCGGGAAAAATTTCAATGGCCGGCTGCGTAGCGACGATCCAAATTTGAAGGTGCTCGTCGATGGTTCGGTGAATTGGCGTGATTCGATTCCGCGCTACGATGTGACCACCCGTCTGACCCATGTCGATTTGGCCAAACTGCATTTCAATGAGCGCGATACGTTGTCGCAGTTCTCGGGACGCTTGGTGGTGAAGGCTGGAGGTCGTTCGTTGGACGATTTGAATGGTCGTATCCACCTTTCGAATGCTACGTATCGGTATAATGATAAGCAGATCAAGGCGCGTAGTGTGACGGTCGAGGGGGTGAATTCGGCCGATCGAAAGTTTGTGCAGATGCATTCTGATTTTGCCGATGCTACGTTCCGCTCTCGGACGGGCTATCGGACGATTTATGAATATTTGCGCCGTTCTGCGTTGCGCTATCTGCCTCTGATTGGTCGTTCGGAGGATGCTGCCTGGCAACAACAACACCGAACGGTTGCCGTGGCTGACGAATATTCGGTGCTCGACCTTAAGATTCACGATATCAGCCCTATATCTGATGCTATCTCATCCGGTTTGCAAGTGGCTAATAATTCTACTTTCAATTTGACGTTTAATCCGGTTAGTGACCATCTGTCGATGAAGGCCGTTTCGGACTATATCGAGCATCGCAACATCCTTGTCACCCGTTTGCATGCTACGGCCTCGAATCAGAACGACTCATTGCAGACCTATGTGCGCTCGGAGGATCTCTATCTCGGGGCTATCCATATGCCGCAATTCTCGCTCTCGGCTGGAGCTAAATTGGGTCGTATGCAACTCTCGCTCGGCTTTAACGATACGGTCAAGCACGCCTCGGGTCGTTTGGGCCTGATTGCAGGACCGGCCGCTGAAGAGGGGCCGAACGGCCCTGTGGTGGAGGCCTATCTGCGCTCCTCGCACCTGACGCGTGGCGATGTCACCTGGCAGATCAATGCCCGCGGATTCCGCTTCGATACGGCTCATATTGAGGTCAATCGCTTTATGTTGCGTCATGAGGATCAACAGTTGGTTGTGGATGGTGTGGCGTCACGTCGCCCAGAGGATTCGATCACGTTGCAGATGCGCAATTTCGAGATGCGCCCCTTCTTGCAGTTTGCCGACCGATTGGGCTACGATGTGGGAGGTAAACTCAATGGCCGAGCCTTGATGACGGCGGCGTTGGGCCATGGAATGATGACGGCCGATATATCAATCGACTCGCTCTCGGCTAATGGGTTGGTGGCTCCGCCTTTGCGTTTGACCTCGGGTTGGGACTTCAAGTTGAACCGCGCCGGTGTCGGGGTGATGGATCTGCGATCGCGCGATACGTTGCTGCGAGGCTTCTATATCCCGAAGGAGCAACGTTACTATGCCCATCTGGTGGTGGACAGCCTCAATATGGGGTTGTTGGATCCGGTTTTGAAGGGGGTAGTCTCCGGCACGCAGGGTAAGGGCCGAGCCGATTTGGTTTTTAAGGGGGTAGGTCGAGATGCAGATCTTTCTGGGCGTATCTATGTCGAGGATATGCGTACGAAGGTGGACTTTACGCAGGTGGAATATACCATGCCGGAGGGTCTGATCGAGGTCAAGAAGAATCGTTTCCGTACGACTGAACTGCCGATTTTCGACTCCGAAGGCAACCGGGGAACCTTCTCGCTCAATTTGGATATGCAACACCTGACAAACATTGGCTATGAGGTGCGTGTTGAACCACGACGGATGCTTGTGCTCGATACGGATGAGGAGGATAACGATCTCTTCTATGGAAAGCTCTATGCCAGCGGGTCGGCTCGAATAGTAGGCGATAAGGGGCAGGTGAGCATGGATATTACAGCACGCTCGGAGGATAACTCGCTATTCTTCATGCCGTTGTCCGACAAGTCGAATATCTCGACAGCCGAGTTCGTCACCTTCGTCAAGCCCAAGGATGGCTCGGGCGAGGATGCCCTGACCGAGCGTAAGCGACGTTTTGAACGATCCAGAATGCGCAAGAGCCCCATCCAGAATCGTATGTCGATCGATTTGGAGTTGGATGTCCGTCCTAATGTCGAGGTTGAGATGATGGTCTCGGGTAGTCCGATTAAGGCTCGTGGTGAGGGTACGCTGACGCTGGATATCGAGCCGCAGTCGAATGTCTTCGAGATGTATGGCGACTATATGATTACCGAGGGAGACTACAATTTCTCGCTCCAGAACATCATCTCGAAACGCTTTGAAATCGAAAATGGTTCGATGATCCAGTGGACGGGCGACCCGATTGACGCGCGTCTGAATATCGACGCCGTCTATAACCTCAAAACCTCGATTCAGCCGCTGCTGGAGGGCTCGACCGATAATGTGACGCTCGATCGCTCGGTGCCGGTGGAGTGCCGCATCCATCTGGGCGACCGCCTGACCAATCCGTCGATTACCTTCGATGTGGTGGTGCCCGATACCGACCCTGAGACGCAGGCGATCATCTCGACTGCGTTGAGTACACCCGAATCGGTCGATTTGCAGTTCCTCTACCTGCTGATATTCAATAACTTTATGTCTGAAGGTAGCGCGTTGGGCACGGCCAGCATGGGTTCGACGGCTTCGGCTGCCTCGGGTTTGGAGTTCCTCTCGAATCAGTTGAGCCGTCTGCTCTCGGTCAATGACTACAACCTAGTGATCCGCTATCGCCCAAAGACTGAAATGACAAGCGATGAGGTTGATTTCGGCCTTTCGAAGAGCCTGATCAACAACCGTCTCTTTGTCGAGGTGGAGGGTAACTACCTGTTGGATAATAAGCATGCAGTCAATAGTTCGATGTCGAACTTCATGGGTGAGGCCTACGTAACCTATTTGGTCGATCGGTCGGGCGCCTTGCAGTTGAAGGCCTTCACGCAGACCATCGACCGCTTCGACGAGAACCAGGGTCTGCAGGAGACCGGTGTCGGTATCTCCTATAAGGAGGAGTTTGAGAACTTCCGCGACCTGCGACGCCGCATCAAGGAGCGTTTCACGAGCAAGAAACGCAAGGAGCGCAAGGTAGCCGAGCGGGCACAAGCCGATTCTTTGGCGCGGGTGCAGCGTGCACCGGCGGTGGAACAGCCGGATTCGCTGCCTGCTGATGGCGGGGGAGTGCCTATGGACGAAAACGAATAAAAAACTTAAATAAAAAAAAGACGTATGATGACATTTTTGCAGGCTGCCGGAGAGGTAGTCACCGGAGAGGAGACCCGCATGGGTTTGTGGACACTCTTTGTGAAGGGTGGATGGTTGATGTGGCCGCTGTTGGCTCTGGGTGGTGTGACCATCTTTATCTTTGTAGAGCGTTTCTTGCAGATCCGCAAGGCCTCGGTGCTCGACATCAACTTCATGAATCGCATTCGTGACTACATCTCGGATGGCAAGATCAACGTGGCGATCAACCTTTGCAAGAAGACCGATACGCCGATTGCCCGCATGATCGAGAAGGGTATCGGACGCATCGGTCGCCCGATGTCGGATGTGCAGACGGCCATCGAGAATGTAGCCAATTTGGAGGTTTCGAAGCTCGAAAACGGACTTCCGTTCCTGGCAACGATTGCCGGAGGTGCTCCGATGATCGGTTTCTTGGGTACGGTGCTCGGTATGGTCGAGACCTTCATGGATATGTCGAATGCCGGTGGTACGGTCGATTTGGCGGTCCTTTCGAGCGGTATGTATGTGGCCATGGTGACCACGGTGATGGGTCTGGTGGTCGGTATTCCGGCCTATTTCGGCTACAACTACCTCGTAGCCCGCATCGAGAAGCTGGTCTTCCAGATGGAGGCCAATTCGATTGCCTTTATGGATATTCTGAATCAACCCGTTCAAAAATAACCGATTATGGCTATTAAACATGGATCGAAGGTCGATAAGAGCTACTCTGCCTCGTCGATGACCGACCTGATGTTCCTGCTGCTGCTCTTTCTGTTGATTGCCACGACGCTGATCAACCCCAACGCCTTGAAACTGATGCTTCCGAAGAGCTCCAATCAGCTCAAGGATAAGGCGATGACCACCGTCTCGATTCAGGATGCCGGCCGTGGTAACTACCGCTATTACGTCGAGTTGCAGGAGGTGGGGTCGATTGCCGGTGTCGAGCGAGCTCTGCAGGAGCGTTTGGGCGACCGAGAGGATGCTACCGTCTCGTTGCATGCCGATAAGACGGTTGTTTGGGACGAGATTATCGGGGTGATGAACGTTGCCAAGCGCAACGGCTATAAACTCCATGCCGCCACGCAGGCCGAATAACACAAGCGCGAGCGACCTACCGGAGGTCGCCGTTTAACCCCTTTTGCGATGCACTATTACGACCCGAATGACCGCCGCCCACGCCGTTGGGCACTGCTGGTGACAACCTGCTATGGGTTGTTGCTGGGGGCAGCATTCCTCTTCGTGTCGTTTGATTTTACGCGTCAAGAGCCCCAGCTGGATCAAATTGTGATCGAGTTTATCGAGCCGGAGCGAGTTGCACCGCCGCCGCCACCGCCGCCGAAGCCCTCATCGGAGCCGCGTACACATACACAACCGGCCCCCGTGGAGCAAACAGCCCCTGTGGAGGGTACACAACCCGAAACGCGCACGCCCAATCCGAAGGCTCTCTTTCGGATGGATAAGAGCGGTGCTGACGAGCCGGAGAATGCCGGCAATCCACGGGCACAGCAGGGCGAGGAGCAGACCTCGGGTGCAGGACGTGGGTTGAGTCCCGACGGACTCAATCAGCTCGATCGAGGGTTGCAGGGTCGCGGGTTGGTGGGCGATCTGCCGCGCCCCTCCTATCCGGGTACGCAACACGGCAAGGTGGTTGTGCGCGTCACAGTCGATCCGACGGGAAAGGTCGCTTCGGCCCTTTTCGAGCAGATGGGCTCGACGACGAGCGATCCGGCTCTGGTGGCTGCTGCGTTGGAGGCGGCGCGCAAAGCCCGATTTACGGAGAGTAATGCCCCGGTGCAAGGGGGTACGATAACCTATATTTTCCGCATGGAATAAGATGATGAGAAAATTGCTGTTTTTTTGGATAGCCAGCCTGCTGTGTGTGATGCAGGCCGAGGCTAAGGAGCAGAAACCGACGGGTGATGCCCTGCTGCTATTGCACGAAAAGAGCCATAATTTTGGCGATGTGGAGCGTCGTGGAGGCGACCTGATTTACGAGTTTACGTTCAAGAACGGAGGCACTACGCCGCTGGTGCTGACGCGTGTGGTCACCTCGTGTTCGTGTCTGAAGGGACACTTTCAGCGCAAACCCGTGCCGGCCGGTGGCGAAGGGGTGATCCGCATTGTCTATGAGCCGCAGAAGAGCGAGCCGGGGGTCTTTAATAAGGTGATTCAGATCTACTCGAACAGCCGCGAGGGGCGCGAGGTGATCACCGTGCAGGGCAATGCCCTCGACCACCCGAAGGTGAAGGTGAAAAACGAAAAGATAAAGATCAAATAGCATAGAGGAGATGAAAAGTTTTCTGTTTCAGCAGGCTACGGTGATCCCGATGTGTGGTGCGGAGGATGCACCGCGCGCCTTTACGGGGTCGGTAGCCGTCGAGGGAAATCGCATCGCCTGGGTCTCGGCCGATGAGACACTGGCGCACACCTTTTTGCAGGCACATCCCGATTGTCGCGTGGTGGACTGCCGCGGCAAGGTGGTGATGCCCGGTCTGATCAATACCCATTGCCATGCGGCGATGACCCTGCAACGCAGCCATGCCGACGATATTGCCCTGATGGAGTGGCTGAACGACTATATTTGGCCCTTCGAGGCGAAGCAGACGGCCGATGAGATTGCGCTGGGCATGACGCTCGGCGTCGTGGAGATGCTGCTGGGCGGTGTCACCTCGTTTGTCGATATGTATTTCCAGGAGCACCGTTGTGTGGAGGTGGTGGAGCGGTTGGGTATTCGCGCACTGCTGGGTTGCAGCTACTTCGACCACTCGATCGAGATCGCATTGGCCGATGCCCGTAAGACGCAGGAGGCGGCCGCTTCGTGCAGCCGTATCGGTGCCGCCATTGCCCCCCATGCCCCCTATACGGTCTCGGAGGAGAACCTCGTGCGGGGCAAACGCTTTGCCGAGGAGCACGGCCTGCCGCTGATGATCCACGCGGCCGAGACGCAGGATGAAATGCGCTATGTGCGTGAGAAATATGGTTGCACCCCCGTTCAGCTGCTCGATCGGCTGGGGCTGCTCGACGAGCGCACCATTGCTGCCCATTGTGTGTGGGTCGATGCCGAGGATCGTCGGACGCTGGCCGAGCGTGGCGTGACCGTCTCGCACAATGTGCAGAGCAACATGAAGATCTCGAGTGGCGCTGCCCCCGTGGCCGCGATGGTTGCCGAGGGGGTTACCGTTACGTTGGCCACCGATGGCCCCTGCTCGAACAACGATTTGGATATGTGGGAGGAGATGCGCTCGGCGGCCTTTCTGCAGAAGCTCTCGACCGCGAATCCGCTGGTGCTGCCCGCCTATGAGGTGCTGAAGATGGCTACGGCCAACGGCGCGCGTGCGATGGGTGCTGCGGAGGGCGAATTGGGCGTGCTGCGTGCGGGTGCGTTGGCCGATCTGATCGTGATCGATCTGCAAAAGCCCCACCTGCAACCCGTACACGATGTGGTGTCGAATCTGGTCTATTGCGGCAAGGCCTCGGATGTGGAGACGGTGATGGTCGATGGCCGCTTGGTGGTCGAGAATCGCCAAATCGCGGGGCTTGATTTGGCCGACCTCTATCGCCGCGTGCAAGCCGCTGCCGACCGCATCAAACAGGCGTAGTACCCAAATATAATGCTACTGAAACTACTGACCCGATGAAATACGACGTATTTATCAGCTATTCGCGTCAAGATCAAGCTACGGCCGACCACCTTTGCAAAGCGTTGGATGAGGCCGGAGTGAGTTATTGGATTGATCGAGAGATCCACGGATCGGCCAATTTCTTGAGCGAGATTACGCGCTATATCAAGCAATGTCAGGCGATGATCTTTATCGCCTCGGCTCATTCGGCTGTATCGGAGTTTACGCAGAAGGAGATTCTTTTTGCGCTCAAGCACCACAAGACGATCATTCCGTATCGCATTGGCAAATTCTGCTTTGAGAATAACGACGAGTTGGATTTTGTCTTTACCAATGTGCAGTGGAAGGAGCGCGAGGAGGATGTGATCGCCTCGCTCGATAAATTGGGGCTGGTTCCGAAAAAAGAACAGCATCCTGAATCGCTAAAGAAACGCTCATGGAAATGGTTGAGGATATCAGTGGTTGCTGTATTGGGTTCAATCCTTTTGAGCGGGGTTGTTTGGTTATGGGAACCATGGATTGAACGTTTTGATCACGATGAATTCCGTGGAACGGGTACCCTAAACGGATATGATTATGTCGATTTGGGCTTGAGCGTCAAATGGGCTACGTGTAATGTTGGTGCATTGACTCCCTCAGAGTACGGCGATTACTACGGTTGGGGTGAAATCAGCCTCAAATCGGGAAATTGGAAATTAAACAGCACGACCTACGGCCAATCCATGGACGATATTTCAGGTAGTCCCCTATACGACGTTGCTCGTGCAAATTGGGGGGGCAGTTGGCGACTGCCGACCAACGCAGAGTGTCAAGAACTATGTGAATGCATTTGGACTTGGGGATATTATTCGGGTAAAATAGGCTATAAGGTTACGGGGCCTAATGGTAACAGTATATTCCTTCCCGCTGCCGGTTTCCTCAACGGGGTGTTGTTCGGTAGAGCCGGAGAGTACGGCTTCTATTGGAGCTCGACGCCTTATGAGGGTTGGAAGGAGTGCGCGTATCACCTATACTTCGACAGTGATGAACGCGACGTGACTTGGTACGATCGCGAAAGCGGTTACTCGCTGCGCCCTGTTATATCAGATGAAGATATCGCAACTCAGGAGACCTACAAAGTTGGTGACTACTACAATGTCAATGGCAAAGAGGGTGTGGTCTTCTCTGTGGATGCCACGGGCCGACATGGCAAAATTGTCAGCATGACCCAATCGAGCAAAGAATTACAATGGTCATCAAACGAAAGCGAGCGAAACCGGCTGATCGGAGCCTCCAGCGAAACAGATGGCGCAGCCAATATGCGCGCCGTCCAGCAACGCCCGAATTGGCGTGCGGACTATCCTGCCTTTGCCTGGTGTGCCAATTTAGGTTCGGGTTGGTATCTGCCCGCTATCGAGGAACTCAAGTTGTTTACGCTGAACGACAGCGTACACGACGCTGTAAATCGTACCTTAGCTGCCAAAGGGGGTACGAGATTATACAACAAGGGAGAGGATAAATGGTATTGGTCTTCAACGGAGGAGAATCGTCAATACTCCGGTTATTTTTGCGCGTGGCGTGTCCTTATGTACGGTGGCTACACCGCCAGCAGCTATAAGAGCGACGACTACTATGTGCGCGCTGTGTCCGCTTTTTAATTTTTAGGCTTTTAGCATTGGAACTTTTATCATAACAAACCGGCGCGACCTCGAAAGGGGTCGCGCCGATAGTATTATATATAGGTGTCGCTGCGCCTATCGCTTGCGCAGATAGACCGTGGCGGTGCGGGCTACGTTGTAGATCTTCAGGCGAGGCCATAGCTTGCCCTCCTCGTCCTTGACATTGAACGAGAAGTGTTCCCCCTCCATATCGACCGTGGCGTGGCCGCCAAAGCGTTTCTCGTCGGTCGAGAGGAGCGGCACATATTTGCCCGCCTTCTGCACGGGTAGCTCGTAGTCGGGAATCGAGGCCGTGGGGTGCCAATTGAAGACAAACAGGAGGCGACCATGCGAGAAGACGATCGTCTTGTTCTGCTCGTCCATCTGCAGATTCCAGGCGTAACCATCCTCCAACACCTTGTATTTCTTGATCAGCTTGATCATTGCGCGGTCAAACTCGCCCAAGAACGAGTAACGCAGGAAGCCGTTGGTCGAGAGGGACCATTGACGGCGGGCGTGGGCATAGCTCCAGTCGTTGCCCTCACGCGGGAAGTCGATCCATTCGGGGTGGCCGAACTCGTTGCCCATGAAGTTGAGGTAGGCCTGACCGCCCGTGGCGATGGTCATCAGACGGATCATCTTGTGCAGAGCCATGCCGCGCTCGATGATCAGGTTCTCGGCCGCACGATCCATGTCGGTGTACATCTCCTTGTCCATCAGGCGGAAAGCGATCGTCTTGTCACCCACTAAAGCCTGGTCGTGTGACTCGGCGTAGGCGACAGTCTTGACCTGCGGCAGGCGACCCGTCAGCACGGACCACATCTCCCAGATGTTCCAATCCTCGTCGGGGATATCCTTCAGCAATTTGATCCAGAAGTCGGGAATGGCCATGCCGAGACGATAGTCGAAGCCGACACCGCCCTCCTCGATCGGGATGCACATGCCCGGCATGCCGCTCACATCCTCGGCAATGGTGACCGCCCCGGGACGGAACTCGTGGATGAGTCGGTTGGCCAGCGTGAGGTAGCAGATGGCGTCGGTATTGACCCCCTCGTCGAAGAACTTCTCGCGGCTGTCGAAATCGGTATAGCCGTGGTGGTGGTAGAGCATCGAGGTAACACCGTCGAAGCGGAAACCGTCGAAGTGGAACTCATCGAGCCAGAATTTGATGTTCGAGAGCAGGAAGTGCTGCACCTCGCGCTTGCCATAGTCGAAGATCTTCGAGTCCCAATAGGGTTGGTTGCCCGCCTCGCCCGCTTTGGAGTAGTGGTGGTCGGTGCCGTCCAACTCGTTGATGCCCTCGTTGAGGTTCTTGACATAGTGGGCGTGTACCAAATCCATGATCACGGCAATACCCATCTTGTGGGCCGTGCGAATCAGCTCCTTCAGCTCCTCGGGCGTACCACAACGCGACGATGCGGCAAAGAAATTCGAGACATGATAGCCAAACGAACCATAGTAGGGGTGCTCGGCGACGGCCATCAGCTGCACGGCATTGTAGCCGTTGCGCTTGATGATCGGGAGGATCTTTTTCGTAAACTCACGGTAGGTGCCGACGCCCTCCTTCTCCTGTGCCATGCCGACATGGGCCTCGTAGATCAGCAGACCGCCCTTCGACGTGTCGATCGGTTGATCCTCCTGCCAATCAAAGGGCTCCGCAGGCCACCAGAATTGGGCGGCAAAGTCCTTCGTCTCTTCGTTCTGCACCACGCGCTTGGCGTAGGCCGGAATACGATCCATCCAGCCGTTCGGGCCGTGTACATGGATCTTGTAGAGCGAGCCGTGGGTGAGGCGATCGCGGTACATGGCGGCCGGCAGGAAGATGCTCCAAACACCCTCCGGGTCGCGTTTCATGCGTAGCTCGGTGCGTTGCCAATTGTTGAAGTCGCCAAACAGATAGACATCCTCGGCGCCGGGCAGCCACTCGCGCAGCCACCAGCCGTCGAGCGCATCGTCCCACTGCCACCCGAAGTGGTGGTAGCCGTTGGCATAATCCGAGATCGTGCCGCTCGATGCCTCGATCTGGTGCATCTTCTCCTCGTAGCGCGCATGGCGTGCCACAACCTCCTCTGCGACGGGCTTCAGCCAGTCATCCTGCTCGATAATGGGCAGCGTATAGCTCTTCTGTTCCATAGTAGATGGCTTATCTCTTAACAAATATAAGCATTATTTTTGAAACCACGATTGCTTCGGCCGAAAAAAAACGAGCCGTGCTGTGCGTGAATGGTCGCTTACCGGCAGGCTATACACGAAAAAAAAGGGTTGTCGCAACCCGTCGGTCGGACAACCCTTTTCGATTGGATGTCAATGGGCCGTTAGGCCGTAAAACTCTTTTGCAGGAAGAGGCGCGGCAGGTTGCACCCGATCCAGTTACCTGCGATGGCCATCACCCAGCTTAGCCACATCCCATGATCGTAGCTTCCACGGAAGATGCCGGCCGCATAGTAGAAGGCATCGGCCACGCAGTGGGGCAATCCGCAGAGGATGAAGAGCGGCACGGCAAACAACAGGGGCAGGAACGTGCCGCGCTGCGTGCCCAATACGGCCAGCGTCATGAGCATGCCGGTGCCGATCGAGGGGACGAGAATCCCGTGCCACGAAGCGGCCTGACGAGCTGCGAGAATCTTGTCGAGATGCTCACCGACCAACTCGTTAGTCGCATAGAGCGTCAGCAGGGCCACCAGGGCGCAACCGATCGCATTGCCGACCAACATCGGGAGCAGTCGGTATTGCTCGTTGCGGGGCAGGAAACCCGCCTTGCCCGTGTAGAGCTGCGCTTTGCAGACCACAACACAGATCAGGCCAAAGGCGAACAAGACAGCACCGATCACCCCACCTACGTGGAGATAGACCAATCCTCCTGCGCCAATCAGTAGACCGGCAAAGACCGAGAGACGAATAAGTTCTTTCATGCAATTGCTCCTTTGAGCGTGTTAATTAACATAGACGGCCGTGAAATAGTGCTCAAACAGCGCGCGGGCCTCTTCGAGTTGCGCGGGCGTATTCTCTTTGACCCCTTTGAGCCGATACTCCCACCCCAACGCCTCGTATTTATGCACACCGAGGGTGTGGTAGGGCAGAATCTCGACACGCTGCAACTGCTTGTAACTGCTGAAATGCTCACCCAGAGCACGGATATGCTCCTCGCGGTCGCTGTAGCCCGGCACCAGCACATAGCGCATCCAGAAGGGGCGGTTGTGCGCCTCCAACCAGGCAGCCGTGCGGAGTGTCTGCTCGTTGCTGCGCTCGGTCAACAGACGATGCTGCGAGGCGTCGAACTCTTTGACATCGAGCAGTACAAGGTCAGTCAGTTGTAGTAACTCTTCAACTGCTTCGTTCCAGATGCTGCCGTTCGTGTCGAGGCAGATGTGGATGCCCTGCTCCTTGAGTCGTTTGAAGAGCGGCACGAGTGCGGCCGCCTGCACCGTCGGCTCGCCACCGCTGAAGGTGATGCCGCCTCGCTTACCGAAGAAGGGTTTCTGGCTGACGGCCATCTCGACGATGTGGTCGAGTGAGGTCTCTTTCGCCTCGCCCTTCAGGTCGATCGTGTCGGGATTGGCGCAGTAGGCACAGCGGAAATTGCAGCCTTGCAGAAAGACTACAAGGCGCAATCCCGGGCCGTCAAAGGTTCCGAGCGATTCGTAAGAGTGTACGCGAATCATCCCTCCGTCGTCGCTTCAGTGTATTACATGCGCTCGTGGAAGCTGCGCGAGATCACCTCCAGCTGATGCTCACGGCTCAGCTTGATGAAGTTCACAGCGTAGCCCGATACGCGGATCGTCAGCTGCGGATACTTCTCGGGGTGCTCCATGGCATCGAGCAGCATCTCGCGGTTCAGTACGTTCACGTTGAGGTGGTGTGCACCCTTCGTGAAGTAACCATCCATCATCGTTACGAGGTTCTCAATGCGCGTCGGCTCATCTACACCGAGCGACTTGGGAACGATCGAGAAGGTGTTGCTGATACCATCCTGCGAGTCGCGGTAGCGCAACTTGGCCACCGACGAGAGCGAAGCGATGGCACCGCACTTATCGCGGCCGTGCATCGGGTTGGCACCCGGTGCGAAGGCAACCCCCTTCTGGCGACCATCGGGCGTAGCACCCGTCTTCTTGCCATACATGACGTTCGAGGTGATCGTCAGCAGCGAGAGGGTCGGGCGGGCATTCTTGTAGACGGGGTGCTTCTTGAGCTCCTCGTTGAAGAAGTAGATCAGATCGACGCCGAGGTGATCGACGCGGTCGTCGTTGTTACCGAAGCAGGGGAACTCCTTCTCGATCTCGAACGACTCGGTCAAGCCCAACTCGTTGCGCTTAACGGTCACCTTGCCATACTTGATGGCCGAGAGCGAGTCGAGGGCGATCGACAGACCGGCCACACCGTAAGCCAGGTTGATGCGCGGGTTGGTGTCGATCAGGGCCATCTGGGCCTTCTCGTAGTAGTATTTGTCGTGCATGTAGTGGATGATGTTCATCGCATCGTTGTAGACGCGAGCCACCTCCGTGAGCACCTTCTTGTAGTTCGACAGCACCTCCTCGTAGTTCAACAGATCGCCCATCAGGGTCGGAATGCCCTTGACGATCAGCGTGCCGGTGTTCTCGCAACGACCGCCGTTGATGGCCAACAGTAGCGCCTTGGCCAGGTTGCAACGAGCACCGAAGAACTGAATCTGCTGACCAATGGCCTGGTACGATACGCAGCAAGCAATACCGTAGTCGTCCGAGAAGCGAACCTCGCGCATCAGCGTGTCGTTCTCATACTGGATCGAAGAGGTGTCGATCGAAACCTTGGCGCAGAACTCCTTGAAGCCTTCGGGCAACTCGGGGCTCCAGAGCACGGTCATGTTCGGCTCGGGCGAGGGACCGAGGTTGTAGAGCGTCTGCAGGAAGCGGAACGAGGTCTTCGTCACCTTCGTGCGACCGTCGTTGAAACGACCGCCGATGGCCTCAGTGATCCACGTCGGGTCACCGGCGAAGATGTCGTTGTAGGACTGCATACGCAGGTGGCGCACCATGCGCAGTTTGATGACAAACTGGTCGATGAGCTCCTGAGCAAACTCCTCGGTGATGTTGCCCTTGTCGAGATCGTATTGGATGTAGATGTCGAGGAACGACGACACGTTACCGAGCGACATGGCCGCACCATCCTGCTCCTTCACGGCTGCCAGGTAGGCCATGTAGACCCACTGTACGGCCTCTTGTGCCGAGGTGGCCGGACGGCTCAAGTCGAGACCGTAGTACTCACCCATCGTGCGCATATCCTTCAGAGCCTTGATCTGCTCGGCTACCTCTTCGCGCAGACGGATCGTGGCGTCGGTCATCGGGCTGAGCAGCTTCTTGATGTCCTGCTGCTTGGCCTCGATCAGACGGTCCGTGCCGTAGAGGGCCAGACGACGGTAGTCACCGATGATACGACCACGAGCATAGTTGTCCGGCAGACCGGTCAGGAAGCCCAACGAACGGAAGGTGCGGATTTCGTCCGTATAGACATCAAATACACCATCGTTGTGTGTTTTACGGTAGTGGGTGAAGATATCCTTTACCTTCTCATCGATCTCCACACCCTGCTCACGGCAGGCGCGAGATACGACATTGATACCACCAAAGGGCTTGATAGCTCGCTTGAGCAGTTCATCGGTCTGCAAACCGACGATCAACTCGTCATCGCGGTCGATGTAGCCGGCCGGGTGCGAAGTGATCGTCGATACGGTCTTATGATCGAGAGCGCGAACACCTCCGCGGGCACGCTCCTCCTCGAGGGCCTCGAGGCATTTATTCCAGATTCGTTTCGTACGCTCGGTGGGGCCTACCAAGAAGGAGGCATCCCCATAATAGGGCGTCAGGTTGGTTTGTACGAAGTTCGATACGTTGATCTCGCTCGACCACAAACCATCGTTGAAATGTTTGTAAATCTCCATAAAGCTAACTAACTGTTGTAAATTGGCGCAAAGATAATACATAATGGCTAATATTGCAATATTTGACAGAACTGCTTTTGCCGCTTAAATGTGTTAGAATGGCGTTTAAGCGGCTGTTTTTGCCTTGTTTATGCAAATTCTTTATGTTTTTATCAAATTTTACTATCTTTGTATCAGAAAAAACAATAGGATTTTCAGGTGAAAAAAATAGGTTGAAACGATGAAACTTGTCTTGGCAATCGACTCCTTCAAGGGGTCGCTCTCGTCGCGGGAGGTGGCTGATGCCTTTGAGCGGGGTTTTCGGCAGGGGTGTCCTGCCTGTGAGGTGGTCAAAGTCTCGATAGCCGATGGGGGCGAAGGTACCTGTCAGGCCTTGGTCGAGACCTTGCAAGGCGAATGGGTCGAGGCGGAGGTCTGCGACCCGCTGATGCGACCGATTCGGGCACGCTATGGCTTGATCGATCAGGGTCGGTGTGCCGTGCTGGAGATGGCTGCGGCCAGCGGACTACCGTTGGTGCGTCCGGAGGAGCGAGATGCGCTCTCCGCCAATACGTTTGGCACGGGACAACTCATTGCAGATGCACTCGATCGGGGTGCACGTCGGCTGTGGATCGGTATCGGTGGCAGTGCTACGACCGATGGCGGCGTAGGCATGCTGGCCGCTCTCGGGTATCGGTTCCTGGACCGCGAGGGACGACCGATTGACCACTTTGGAGGTGGCATGTTGGCCGAGATAGCCTCGATCGACGCCTCGCACCGCCATTCTGCGTTGGAAGAGTGCTCTCTGGTCGTAGCTTGCGATGTTACCAACCCGCTTTATGGGCCGGAAGGGGCCGCTTGTGTCTTTGCTCCCCAAAAGGGAGCCGATGCCACGATGGTGCAGCAACTCGATGCCGGGTTGCGCTCCTATGGGCGTGTGCTGGAGGCGTTTTGTGGCTATGCGGTGGCCGAAACGGCCGGAGCGGGTGCTGCCGGAGGTTTGGGTGCCGGATTGTCGGCCGTCTTGGGCGGACGATTGGTGCGGGGCGTGGAGATGGTGCTTGATGCCATGCAGTTTGATCGGCTCATCGAAGGGGCCGACCTCGTGGTGACGGGCGAAGGACGACTCGATCGGCAGACCGTGATGGGAAAAGCCCCCTCGGGGGTATTGGGGCGTGCGCTGAAACAACAGATCCCGACCGTAGCCATTGGTGGGGCGGTGCAGTGGTGCCCGGAGCTGGAGCAGAGCGATTTTGTCGCCATGCTGCCGATTGTGGCCGGACCGATCTCGCTCGAAGAGGCGATGCGCGGGGAGGTGGCAGCCGAGAATGTGCGCCGCACGGCCCTGCAAATTGCGCGTATGTGGAACTGTGAAAAATGCAACTAAACGATGTTGAGTGCTGTTGGAGCTTTGTTGGGATTGGCGGTAGCGATCCTGCTCATTGTACGTAAGTTTTCGCCTGTTTACAGCTTGCTGTTAGGAGCAGTTGTAGGCGGTTTGGTCGGTGGCCTGGGGCTTGAGGCTACGGTCACCCACATGATAGCCGGAGTGAAGGATATCACCCCTGCCATCGTGCGTATCTTGGCGGCCGGCGTCTTGTCGGGTGTGCTGATCAAAACCGGGGCTGCCGCCTCGATTGCACATGCCATTGTATCGCATTTAGGCATGCGTCATCTCTTCTTGGCATTGGCCCTTTCGACCATGTTGCTGACGGCTGTGGGGGTCTTTGTGGATGTGGCGGTGATCACCGTAGCACCGATTGCCATCCTGATTGCCGACCGGATGGGGATAGCAAAATTCCCGATGTTGCTGGCGCTCATTGCCGGCGGTAAGTGTGGCAATATCATCTCGCCGAACCCCAACACGATCATTGCATCCGAGAATTTTGAGGCGCCACTTTCGTCGGTCATGGCGGTCAATGTCGTGCCGGCCGTGATCGGTCTGATTGTGGCCATCTATATCCTCATCCCGCTGCTCAATCGCCGCTACCGCAAACAGCCGTCGCAGACTGCCTCGCTGATGACTGCGCACCGTTCGGGCGAGGCGTTGCCCTCGTTCGCAGCCTCGATTGCGGGTCCGTTGGTGGTGATTCTCTTGTTGGCTTTGCGTCCGATTTGCGGTCTGGTGATTGATCCGCTCATAGCCCTGCCCGTCGGTGGTTTAGTCAGCTTGGCAACTACGGGACAGTGGCGTCGTACGACCGAGAGCCTGGGCTATGGCTTGGAGAAGATGTCGGTGGTGGCAGTGCTGTTAGTCAGTACGGGAGCTATTGCCGGCATTATCAAAGCTTCGTCGCTTACGACGCTGATCATTAGTTGGTTGGGTGATGGTGCGCTGGCGCAACTGTTAGCCCCGATGTCGGGTGCCCTGATGTCGGCTGCTACGGCCTCGACGACGGCCGGTGCGACCATCGCTTCGGCCTCCTTCTCGGAGGCGATCCTCGCCTCGGGCATGACCGCCGTATGGGGTGCTGCGCTGGTCAATGTGGGTGCTACGGTGCTCGACCACCTGCCGCACGGCTCTTTCTTCCATGCCACGGGCGGTTCGGTCGAGATGAGCATCAAGGAGCGGTTGCGCTTGATCCCCTACGAGACGTTGGTCGGCTTGATCTTGACCCTCTGCTCGTTTCTCTGCTACCTGCTTGTAGGCTGATCGGGGAGTGCGGAGTGGCTTTTTTAGAGCACAATGTATGGATATTCCGAAAAAGTTTTTATCTTTGTCCCCAAACTGAATAAATTTTATTTATTAAACGTACTTTTTATATGTTCAAAAATCATCCTAAAGGTCTGATTGCCGCGGCCCTTGCCAATATGGGCGAACGCTTCGGCTTCTACACGATGATGGCTATCCTGGTGCTCTTCCTCCAGACGAAGTTTGGTTTGGATGGCTCGACGGCCGGTATCATCTACTCGACATTCTATTTCTCGATCTACATCCTGGCCTTTGTGGGCGGTATCATTGCCGACCGTACGCGTAACTTCAACGGTACGATCCTGGCCGGTCTGCTCTTCATGGCGCTCGGTTATGTGCTGATCGCGATCCCCAGCCAAACCCCCGTGCCCGATGCGAGCTACAAGCTGATGCTGACCCTTACCTGCATCGGTCTGTTTGTGATTGCCTTCGGTAATGGTCTTTTCAAGGGTAATTTGCAGGCACTCGTAGGTAAGATGTACGACAACGAGAAGTACGATAAGATGCGCGACTCGGGCTTCTCGATCTTCTACATGTTCATCAACGTGGGTGCTATCTTCGCTCCGCTGCTGGCTGTAGCCGTACGTAACTGGTGGGTTAAAGCGTGTGGCTTTGTCTATAATGCCGATGCTCCGACCTGGTGTCAGGGCCTGCTGGCCGGTACGCTTGAGGGCGAGGGTAAGGAGCAATTGACGCAGTTTGCTACCGAAAGTGGCTATGCTGAGATGCCGCTGGAGCAGTTCGCCGGTGACTATCTGAATGTCTTTACGACCGGTTTCCACTACGCCTTTGGTTGTGCGATTGTTGCCATGATCATCTCGCTTTGGATCTTCCTGGCCAATAAGAAGAAATTCCCCGGCGTTCCCAAGAAGAACGACGAGCAGAAGGCCGGCGCTGCGGCTAAACCCGTTGTTGAGATGTCGGTGAAGGAGATTCGCCAGCGTATGTATGCCCTGTTTGCTGTCTTTGGCGTGGTGATCTTCTTCTGGTTCTCGTTCCACCAGAATGGTCTGACGCTGACGATGTTTGCTAAGGAGTTTACCGATCTTTCGGCCATGAAGATCAACCTGGGCTTCACCTCGATTGAGGGTGCCGAGGTCTTCCAGTCGATCAACCCGCTCTGCGTAGTATTGCTGACGCCCGTTATTGTGGGTCTGTTTGGCTGGTTGCGCTCGAAGGGTAAGGAGCCTTCGGCCCCGGGTAAGATCGCTATCGGTATGGGTATCGCCGCTCTCGGTTTTGTCGTGATGGCTGTTGGTTCGTATGTGGCCGATCTGCCGTTGTGGTCGGAACTCTTCCAGAAGGTGACGGGTGCTGATGGTAAGGAGGTTGTCAATACCATCAAGGTGTTGCCCGAGGCCGCCAAGGTGACGCCGCTGCTGCTCATCGGTACCTATATCATCCTGACCATTGCCGAGCTCTTCATCTCGCCGCTGGGTATCTCTTTTGTATCGAAGGTGGCTCCCCCGCATCTGCAGGGTGTGATGCAGGGTGGTTGGTTGGCCGCTACGGCGCTGGGTAATCAGCTGCTCGTGATCGGTGCCATCCTTTACGAGAGCATTCCGATTTGGATGACGTGGACCGTCTTTGTTGTTGCTTGCACCTTGTCGATGTGCACGATGTTGGCGATGTTGAAATGGTTGGAGCGCGTAACCAAATAATTTCTTTTCGAATTTTATAGGGCATCTTTTGCCCTTCCTTGTCTGCCCCGAATGGGAAATACGTCAAGTATGTCCCATCCGGGGCAGACTGCGATCATGCTTGGCTACTAAATTGTATACCTGCGATATATTCGACAAAATTTTTGTAAACTTTGAAAAGTTTTCCTAACTTTGTTATATAAATATACGTTGGCAGTAGTCTTTAATGAGGCTTTGACTGGCTTGCTGATGATGTGTTTTTATAGCCTCGCCCAGATTTAATGTATGAAACGAGTTGTGCTATTTCTTTGTCTGCTGACAATCTCCACGTTTACAGTGTCGGCTCAGAAGTATATTATTGATGACAATTTTTTAGACTCTGTAAAGATTTATAAAATAGCTGTCTCAGACCCTAAAACGGGCGAAGAGACTCTGGACGAGCCGGTATTTAAGATGGCAATGGGCCAAGTGGTGGAGGTAACACGCCTGCTGAAAGGTCACACCGGTTACGGTGCAATAGAGGTTGATGGCCGAGAATTCGGTGTTCAGTCAAAATATCTGTTGTTCAGCGAGGAGAATCCTGAGGGAACCGAGGATATATTTGGGGATACGCGAGACCGCGTAAATCACTCTTGGACAGGTAAGTTCTTTGCCTCTTTTACCCCTTATGCCATCATATCGTTGTTCTTTATAGCGGCTATTGCATTTGTGTTGTTGGGCTTTAAGTCCGCAGCGATTAGAAAACTTGCACTGTATGTGGTGCCAGGTTGCATACTTCTTGCGTCATTGATGGAGGTGTGGGCATATAAGACGTTGGGCACCGATGCCTTTTGGTGGTGCTCGATGGATAACTACGGATTCTTCGGGTCGCTCTTCCGGGCTATTCCGTTCTGTCTATTTGTAGCATTCCAATTGTACAGCATTAAGTTGTATGAGCGTATGTTGTTGGCAGATAAAGATAGTGATGCAAAATTATCGATCAAACCAATGGCCATCAGTTTGGCCGTATGTTTGCCGCTAACATTGGTCATCGTCTTTGGATTGGCTGCTGTGGAGGTTAATTCGACACTACGAGATATACTTTCGGTCGTGGCGTTTTTTGTGTCGTTAGGCCTTGGAATCCTTATATCGCTGAGAAAGAATATAAAGATCCTTGGCGCGGTTGCAGGTTTCGCGTTTACGATATTTGGAATCGTCTATATTTTGGCATCGATCGTGGCCATTATCGGTGTTGTTATCGTTATCTTTGAAATCATACTTCAAATCCTTATTATTGGTGCGGCTATTCTGGGTTTGGCGTTTACCATGAAACACGGTGGTAGCGGTGGTGGAGGAAAAGGCATGAGAAGTGGCACTTGGCAGACCAATGATGGACGATGGACGAATGGAGATGGTATTTACTATTCGTCGCGCCATGAGGCTGAGACGCGTAGATAAGAGCCGGCGAGGTGATAACTCGCAGCAAACAAAAATGGTTGTCATTCGGGACAACCATTTTTGTTATTGCAATATTCAGATAGATACAATTGTAAGCGTGGAATTTATGGTACAGCAGTGATATATTCATCAATTATTTTAATTAATATGCTCAAGGTGTACACTAACTCTCGCCCAGCATCCCACAAAGATACCAATCATTCCAATAATATCCAAATGCTTGTTGAATAATTTAACCGTGTGATTTATAGAGAATTATAAAGATCGCTTTTCAATAATGAGAATCTTCCGTAAAGTCCCTAATACACATCGAGGAATGGTTACCAATAAGATAGATTATTTTAGTGTTCACCTGTGATATATTAACTGAATATTTCGGGAACGAAATTTGTTACGTTTTTTCTTGGTTTTGACAATTTTAATATCTAATTTTGTAATTGACTATCGGTGAAAAATGCCGACCCGAACCATTCAATGAAGACGAATAACCTCCGTATCTTGCTCAGTATCAACCCCTTAGTGAAAAATCAGGGGGGGGATTTTCGTGCGTTAATTTCCGATTTACATACCGCCGACGAGGCGTTTAATACTTCGAGAGGGTGTCGCTTTAGACAAAGCGATGCGCTCTTTTTGCGTATATCTACCACCGAACATTTTACAATCAATTCACTTATTTAATTACTCACAAACTTTTCTGCTATGAAAAACATCTTTAAGACGCTGGCTGCCGTCGCACTGATTGCGATGACCGCTTCTTGCTCGAAGGATGGCGCTATTGCCCCCGCCGTCGATGGCGAAGAGGTAAACGCAACCTTCAGCGTACAGCTTCCGGGTGGCATCGTTGGTCGTGCTACGAACGACGGTACGATGGCCAAGTATCTGAATTATGCCGTTTATGAGGCCGGCACCGCTAATGAGCGCGGCGTACTGCTGGGCCAACTGACCACTGAGGACGTTGAGATCCAGGGTGGCGCTTGGAGCGTATCGATTCCGCTGGTTGCCGATCAGAGCTACGATATCGTATTCTGGGCACAGGCGCCTGGTGCTCCCTATACGTTTGACTGGGCCAATAAGCAGGTCAATATGAACTACACCAACGGCGAGGACGGTTCGAACGAGAAGCGCGACGCCTTCTTTGCTGTAGTTGACAACCTTGAGATCAAGGGTGCTACGCAGAAGAACGTAACGCTGAAGCGTCCCTTCGCACAGCTCAACATTGGTCTGACGGAGGGTCAGATCGAAGCTGCCCAGGATGCAGGATTCGAGTTGAAGTATGTAACGGTGAGTGCCAAGGCCAACAGCACCTTCAACTTCAGCCAGAACGAGGGCAAAGCAGAGGGCGAGACTCCTGTTGCATTCGCTGCTGCTGAGTATACCCTTCCCGTTCGCGTGGTTGGTGGCGTAGAGGATCACAAGATTGTAGTAAATGAGGATACCTACGACTGGGTATCGTTCAACTACCTGCTGACCGACGCCGCGCTGATCGATGTAGATGTAACATTCACCAACGAGAACGATACCAAGGCTATCGAGCTGCCCAAATTCACCAACGTGCCCATCGAGCGCAACCACCGCACCAACATCGTGGGTGACCTCTTGACCGATCCCGCAAACTTCAACGTGACGATCAACCCGAACTTCGATGATGACGATATCGACCACGAGGTGATTCTGAACATCGAGACGCTGCAGGAGGCAATCGACAATGCTCCCGTAGGTACGACCACCCTCAACATAGCTGGTGATTTTGTAGGTGATGTAACGGTATTCCAGCAACCCGGCAAGCACATTATCATTGATGGTAATGGTGTAAGCCGCGCCGACGAGGGTACGACCTTTAACGGTACGTTTAAGATCCACAATGGTTCGTCTAGCAACGACGGTTCGATCATTATCGAGGGTATCAATTTCAAGACCGCAACTCCCTCACTCAACTTCATTATGCCTAACGACTTTGGCGTAATTGACGGCGTAGCCTGCCGCTACTCGCAGAATGTAACCGTGAAGGATTGTACGTTCACCGCTACGGGTGAGGCTGAAAATACGGCAGTAGGTGTTCAGGCCAAATCGAGCAAGAACCTGCAGGTAATCAACTGTACGGCTACCAATATGCACTCGCTGATCCAGGCTCAGAGCTGCGACGAGAGTGTTCTTGTACAGAATTGTGAAGTAGTAAACGGTAAGAATGGTGTAGCCTTCAAGCAGGTTAAGGCCGCTGTAGTAGAGGGTGGCACGATTGAAGCTGCAGAGTACGGTATCCGTTACGATGGTAACATTGACAACTACGGTATCACCATTAATGGTGTTAACGTAGAGGCCAAGCAGCCCGTGATTGTTCGCAAGATGACGGGTGCCAACAACACCATCGCATTTGAGGGTACGAACATGCTGAAGCCCACGACCGATGGTGACTACGATGTTGTAATCACGAACGGTAGCGACGATGCAGAGTATGTTAAGCCGACGGGTACTTACACTTTGACAGGAGCTGATAACTATTTGGTTTATCCTCGAGATGTATATTTCTTTGTAGCTACTTGGGAAGAGTTCACAGCTGCACTTGCAGCCAATGAGCCTAAAATTAAGTTGACAGATAATATTGAATATAGTGCTAACTACCAGTTGCAGAAGGATGTTGTTATCGACCTTAATGGTAAGTCAATGACATTGCCTATGATCAACATTCATAATAAAGTAACTATTAAGAATGGTACTATCAATGGTAAGGTATATGCTCGTAAGAATTCTGAAATTGTATTCAATAATGTAAAATTCAGCGGTGCAGTTGCCGACAACCTTTCTACAGAGGGTCATCTTGCAATTCAGGGCGGTTGCAAAAGTTTATATGCAAAGGATTGCTTGTTCTCTCCGACATCAGTTTCTGGTTCACAGACCAAGCCTCTTTCATTTGAGGGTGGAAGCACAATTATGAAGTTCGAGGGTTGCGAGTTCAAGAGCAGTCCTTACAAGAAGCAGGTATACTTCAACCCATTGTCTGCTACTGGATCGTTGGACTTTACAAATTGTAACTTCAACAACAAGACTCCTAACATTATGTTTGCTGCAGCTTGCCCATTGACAAATTTGACAATGAGCGGTACAACAAAGTTGAGTAGCGTAACACTTGAGATCAACCGCGCTAAGGATGCTGTTACTGCAGAGGATCTTGCATACCTGAGAACGATGATCGCCAACAACTCGTTCAGCAGCGTACGCGTATTCTACGCTGGTGGTTCAAGCGAGTATATCCGCTAATTAACCTCCCGAAACACTCCTATCGACTGCCCAATCGGGTAGGATCGAAGGGGTAAAACGGAGCAAAACCAACACCTGTCTAACCTTTGGGTTAGGCGGGTGTTGTTGTTTTGGGGTGGCCAAAAGGGCAATGGGGAGGGCGAAAAGGGAACTAATCGGAATATTGAATTAATATGCTCAAGGTGTACAATAACTCTCACCCAGCATCCCACAAAGATACCAATCATTCCAATAATATCCAAATGCTTGTTAAATAATTTAACCTGATGATTTATAGAGGATTATAAAGATTACTTTTCAATAATGAGAATCTTCCGTAAAGTCCCTAATACACATAGAGGAATGGTTACCAATAAGATAGATTATTTTAGTGTTCTCCTGTGATATATTCATCAATTATTTTCCTATCTTTGTCGTATGAAAATTACCCTGCTTGGAACCGGAACATCGCAAGGCGTACCCGTCATCGGGTGCCAATGCGCCGTGTGTCGCTCGACTGATCCGCGTGATAAGCGGTTGCGCACCTCGGCGATGGTCGAGTGGCAGGGATTGCGTTTGGTGATTGATGCCGGGCCGGACTTCCGCCAGCAGTTGTTGCGCGAGGGGGTGTGCCGGCTCGATGCCATTCTGCTCACCCATGAGCACAAAGACCATATCGGAGGTCTGGACGATGTGCGTGCCCTCAATTTCGTCGATTATCCCACAGCCATTCACCCTGTGGATATCTATGCCACGGAGCGTACGTTGCGTTGTGTGCGGAAGGATTTTGACTACGCCTTTGTCAGCGATAAATATCGCGGAGTGCCCGAAATCCGCCTGCACACGATCGACCGCTACACCCCATTTCGGATCGGGGAGGCGGAGATCGTCCCGATTGCCGGACAACACTCCCCACGTTTCGAAGTGACGGGTTTTCGGTTTGGCCCGATGGCCTATCTGACCGACTTCAAGACGATCGCGCCGGCCGAGATCGAGAAACTGAAAGGGGTGGAGGTCTTGGTGGTCAATGCGTTGCGCTTTGCTCCGCACGATTCGCATTTCAACGTGGACGAGGCTTTGGAGTTGGTGCAGCACATTCGTCCGCGCCGCACCATTCTGACCCATCTGGCCCACGAAATAGGGCTCTATGCGTCGGCTCGTGAGCGACTGTCCGAGGGGGTGGAGTTGGGCTATGACGGGATGGAGATTGTCTATTAAGCGGGATTCTCAAGCCTTCATGGGTACTACGACAAACGAAAAGGGGTTGTCTTGACAATGTATGTCAGACAACCCCTTGTGATGTGATGCCTATGTCCCCTATTTGAGCGGTGAATTGGGCTCTTTGGCCATCACCTTGTAGAACATCTTGTCGAGGAATCCCGGTGCGAACTTCTTTACGAAGTGGGTGGCGCGACCCTCGATCTCCATCAGACAGAGACGTTTGCGACGACGGATGCCGCGCACGACGATCTTGGCCACCTGCTCCGAGGTCATCATCTTATCCTCGTTGCGAGGCGTCTCGCCCTGCTGTGAGCCATCGGCCGTAAGGGCCGAGAAACGCACGTTCGAGGCCGTGAAGCCCGGACAAGCCACCATCACGTGCAGCCCCTTCTTCAGATTCTCGATGCGGAGTGTCTCCAAAAAGCCCGTCATGGCATATTTTGAGGCCGAGTAACCGGTGCGACCCGGCAGGCCATGCAGACCGGCTACGGACGAGATGCCGACGATCGAGCCTTTGCTCTGCTGGAGATAGGGGAGGGCATATTTGCAGCAATTCACCGTGCCCCAGAAATTGACATCCATCAGACGATGCAGCACCTTCAGATCGACATCATCGAAGAGGGCACGCATCGAGAGACCGGCATTGCAGATCAGCACATCAATGCCCCCAAAGGCCTCGACGCTCTTCTCGATCATCTGTTTGCACGCCTCCTCCTGTACGACATCCACCCCGACACCGATGGCCTTGCCGCCTGCCTCGCGGATCTCGGCAACGATCTGCTCCAATTTATCGACGCTGCGGGCTCCCAGCACCACATTGGCACCCAAGCGGGCAAATTCGCGGGCCAAAGCCTCGCCAATGCCCGACGACGCACCCGTTACCAGGACGGTCTTACCCTGAAAATTCTTCATAATTAAAAGAGGTATTTTTGCGTTTTGACCTTATTGACCAGGCGGAAGATATCCTCCCAAGCATCCTCGCCAAAGGTCGTACCGACCACTTCGATCACCTTGCCGGCCGTGATGGCGCCCACCGTGCCACACTGACGCAGCGACAGTCCTTGACACATACCGGCCATGAATCCGGCGGCATAGAAGTCTCCGGCTCCGGTCGTATCGACACGCTTGGCAGCCGCCATGATGCCGACATGGATCACCTCACCGCCATGCTTGATCAGAGCACCCTTGGTGCCGATCTTCACGACCGCCAGCTCACACATCTCCGAGATAGCTTGCAGGGCATTGACCGGCTCAGCCTCGCAGGTGAAGGTCTTGGCCTCGTCCTCGTTGGCAAAGACGATATCGACATACTCGCGCACCAGATAACGTAGGAACTCCAGATTCTCGGCTACGACATTGAATGATGCTAAGTCGATGGCCACCTTCAGTCCGCACTGCTTGGCCGTCGAGGCGGCCTTCTCGATGAGCGAATGGTTCTGCACCAGATAACCCTCGACGTAGAGACAATCGTAGCCGTCAAAGATCGTCGGCTCGATCTCGGGGGCATCCAGCTCCAACGCGGCACCTAAGTGGGTGACCATCGTACGCTCGCCATCGGGCGAGATCAGCGAGACACATTTTCCCGACTTCTCCTCACCGCGGAAGACGATGGGCTCGACACCCAGATTCTCGAGGGCCTTGATGTAGAAGTCGCCCGTCGTATCCTTGCCGACTTTGCCGATCATGCCCACCTGGCAACCCAGACGTGCCATAGCACGAATCGTATTGCCTGCCGATCCGCCCAGCGAGAGCGAGTAGGGGAGTCCGGCCACCGATTTCGAGATCTCGGTTTGCAATTCGGTATCGACCAGGCTCATCGAGCCTTTAGCCAATTTGAAGCGACCCAATACGGAGTCGGTTTTGAGATTGACCAACATGTCGGTCAGAGCATTTCCAATGCCGATTACACGTTTCATCTATTTGGTGTTTGGTAGCGTTAGTGTTGCTAATTTCTTTTTTTTGCGGATTAAATCGAGAGGATCTTGACCAACTCGAGGTGGTCGCGGTCGATCTCTTTGCGGTGGCGCAGCGCCTTGGAGATGGGCACGTAGGAGATTTGGCCGTTTTGGATACCGATCATCACGTTACGCTGTCCCTCGCGCAAAGCCTCGATGGCCGCCTCACCCATGCGCGAGGCAAGGATGCGGTCACGAGCCGTGGGCGATCCGCCACGCTGGATGTGACCCAGAATTGTGACGCGAGCATCGTACTCCGGATACTCCTTCTTGACGCGCTCGGCCAAGGCCGTAGCACCGCCCGTCTCGGGGTTCTCGGCCACGATCACGATGGCCGAGTTCTTGCTCTTGCGGAAGCCATGGTTGATCAGTTCGCCCAATTGGTCCACCTCGGTCTCCATTTCGGGGATGATCGCCGCCTCGGCACCCGACGCTAAGGCACTATAGAGCGCCAGATAGCCGGCCGTGTGGCCCATTACCTCGACAAAGAATAGACGTTCGTGCGACGAGGCTGTGTCGCGCAGTTTGTCGATTGACTCCATGATCGTGTTGAGGGCCGTATCGTAACCAATCGTGTGGTCCGTACCACCCAGGTCGCGGTCGATCGTACCGGGCAGACCAATGATCGGCACGTCAAACTCCTCGGCAAAGATCTTGGCACCGGTGAGTGTACCATCGCCTCCGATGACCACCAATGCGTCGATGCCGGCAGCCTGCATATTCTCGTAGGCCAACTTACGACCTTCGGGGGTGGTGAACTCGGTGCAACGAGCCGTCTTGAGGATCGTTCCACCCAGCTGGATGATGTTCGATACACTGCCCGATTTGAAATCGACGATTTCGTTCGTTACCAATCCCTTATAACCGCGCATAATGCCCTTTACGGCATAACCGTGGTAGATGGCACTGCGCGTCACGGCACGGATGGCCGCATTCATACCCGGGGCGTCGCCGCCCGAGGTGAGTATTCCGATACATTTGATGGTTGCCATAGTTGTCTTTGCTTCTAAAATGCTGCCAAAGGTAACCAAAAAAGGGCAGACTACAAAAAGTCTGCCCCAAGGAACGGCTTCTGGACCGCTATTTTTTTCGTAAAGAGCCTTGAAGAGGGTTCCTGACAACTTTGTTACTGCTGCTCGTTTGCCTCGATGGTAACCCGTTTGCCATCTGCTTCGATTGTCAAATTGGCTCCCTGTTGAGACTCGTCGATCTCGATCGAGACCTCCTGATGTTGTTTTGATTTGATCTTCACCGGACCGTTTACCTTCAACTTCCCTTCTCGCTCGATTTGCTCGAAGAGTTCGTCGGCCGAGACGGTCTCGCCGTTGATTTCGATTTGGGTCTCCATCACCTCCTCGACGTGGTGCTCGATCTGCGGTTTCACATCATCGCGGATAGCAATAACCATCAGCGCAATCAGATTCAGCAACCAAAGGATGAAGATGCCCAAGATGATTTTGCCGTTGGGACGACGTGAGGCGATCAGGCACATCAGGGCATAGATGATCATCACGATGGGCAGGAATACAGTCAGAATGCCGAGAATGGGGAGGGCTGTGGTCAGGTCGTTGGGGATGATCTCTGCACCACCTACGCAGACCGTGATCAGGCCAATGAGCAGCGCTACTGCCATTAAGACCAGACCAAAGACGAGCACGCCGGCGGCGATCTTCAGCAGAATCAAGACGATCTTGCCAAATACCGATACGGTGCTGGCAACGACCGTTTTAGCCTCTCCGTCGGGCATGCCTTGCTGCTCGGCCGTGCGCGAGATCGACTCGGCCGTGATGCGCTCGCCCTGCATCTCGAGTTTTTGGCGAGCCGTACGGGCTACGGGGACGGCAAACCACATCACCAGGTAGCCGATCACGCAGACACCGAATGTGTTCCCCATCAGCGGGCCGATCCAATCCATGTAGCGCAGTCCGCTCATGCAACTCAACAGTAGCGGCGCGAAGAGAGCCAGACGAATCCACACGGGATCGACGTCGAAGTAGCGACCAACACCGGCACATACGCCACCCAATTTGGCATTTTCGCTATCTCGATAGAGGCGGCGGGGCAGTCGCTCCTCGGTGGTATGCTGTGGCTCGGAGGGGCGTTGTTCTCTCTCCTCCTCGTGGATGTCCTCGGCCGAACCCATCTGGCGGATGATCTCTTGGATGAGGGGAAGTCCGACGACGCGTTGCTGGTCTTGGGCTGTGAGGATCAGTTCGGCAATGCGGGCCTCGATGTCGGCCACGATCTCTGCTCCGTCCTCATTGTTTTTATAGCTCTTTTTGAGGGTTTCGAGGTAGCTACTCAGGGCCTCGAAAGCCTCTTTATCCATGGTGAAAGCGATGCCCGCAAGCGAACATTTCTTAACTTCGTTCATGATCGTAAAACTCTTATAGTGTGGGAAATGTAGATTTCTTTAGCGGTGAATTAGAAGGAGTGTACCGAACCGCCGCTCGAGCTCTTCATCGAGGTGACCTGGCAACCTCCCGTGTAGCGAATCGAACCACCGCTCGATGCCTCGGCCTGCAGCTTCTCGACGCAGCAGATTTTCGCATGACCGGCACTCGAGACATCCACCTGATAGTGCTTCACGGCAAATTGTGCTGCCGAGAGGGTTGCAGCCGACGAACACTCCGCCTCGCAACTCAGTGAAGCCCCCTTGAGCTGCACCTGACCGGCGCTCGAGCACTCAATGTCGCATTGGCGGGTCACGAGCGTGGCCTTCACCTCACCACTCGAGGAGGCCTCAATATCGCATGTGTTGCAACGAATCTCTGCCCGGATGTTACCGCTCGACGAGCAGTCGATCTCGCACTCCTCACACTTGACGTTGGCGGTGATCGAGCCGGCCGACGAGGCGCTCAGATCGACCTCGTTGTGGAGAATCTGGGGTCGGCACTCAATCGAGGCGGCCGAGGTGGTATGAAGCCCCTCAAGATCGCCGTTGCTCGTCAGCGTGATGCGTACGGTGGCGTTGCGTAATGATTGGATATCGTTGTCGATTGTGAGGATGAGGTATCCCTTCTCAACGCGCGTCTCTACGTAGTCGATCAGGTTGTCGTCTGCCTCGATGTTGATCTGATCGCCGGAGCCCTCTTGGATCGTAACCTTGATGGCGCGCGAGGCTTTGACGGCCGTGTAGGGTTGGGTGGTGACGGTGCGCGTTACCAGCACGCCGCTACCCTTGATCGAGCGCGGAGCAGCCTCCGAAGTATAGGTGCAGAGTGTGCTGACAAGGGCAATCCACAGAGCGATGATATAGCTTTTCATGGTCTTAAAGAGTTAGGAATACAATACTTAGGACATTTCGATCGGGCGGCTCTCCTCCTCGTAGGTGATATTTGACCCCTCGTGGCGGATCTTGTAGATCTGCTCGGCTAACTCCGCCCAGGCTTGATCCCAATAGCGGAGCATCTCCTCGCCCTTGGCCGTCAGCGAGTAGAATTTACGCGGAGGGCCTTGGGGCGACTCCTCCCAACGATAGGTCAGCAGACCGGCATTCTTTTGGCGGGTCAGAATGGGGTAGAGCGTACCCTCGACCACGATCATGTTGGCCGCTTTAAGCTCGGTGATGATGCGGGGCGCATACGAAGCTCCTCGTGAGAGGATAGCCAGGATGCAATACTCCAGGATTCCTTTGCGCATTTGCGCTTTTACGTTATCTTCAGTCATAGCGACAAGGTTGAATGATTTTTACCTCTTCAGATGGAATAGCGATCCAAAGGATCAGATAGATCAGCACGGTGAAGCCGGCAAAGAGTGTGGAGAGCAGTGCAATCAGGCGGATCAGCGTGGGATCTGTGTTGAAGTAGTTGGCCAAACCGGCACATACGCCGGCTATCGAACGATTCGTGCGCGGACGATAGAGTCGGCGAGAGGGCTTTGCCGGACTGGCCCCCTTTTCGGGGTCTGCTTCCGGCGCAAAATCGGCAGGTTGGCCCAACTGTTGCCGCAGACGGTCGATGTGCTCGATCGTCACGACACGCATGGCGGAGGGGACCCACTCGGTGAGTAGTTCGGCAATGCGGCACTCGATCTCGGTGAGCGTCTCCTGCTGGTCGGTCGTGAGTTGCTGCTCGATAGCCGACAAATACTCCCGCAAAGCCGCTAACGCATCGGTGTCGATCTGAAAGGCGATCGAAGCGATATGTACGGTCTCGATGGTTTTCATGGTGTGAAAAGTGGAATAACTTATAACCAAGTGCAAATATATGATAAGTTTTGGTATTATGCAATACAAAGAACTGATTTTTTTTGCGTGTTTTACACTTTTTTCTTGGCAAACAAAAAAAAATAGGTGCACAGCAACGTGTGCACCTATATATATTAGGATCGCGCTGATTGCGTGTCAGGGTTGCGGATAGCTGCGCTCCCCGAAGATCATCGAGCCGATACGGACCGAGGTCGAGCCGCAGTCGATGGCCAACGGATAGTCGTCCGACATGCCCATTGAGAGGGTATCGAACGAGTTGCCGAAGCGAGGTTGCAGTTGCTTGTAGAGGTGGTGCAGGTGGTCGAAGTCGGCACGGATCACAGCCTCATCGTCGGTATTCGAGGCGATGCCCATAATGCCTCGCACGCGCAGGTGCGTGAGCGCGTCGATGGCTCCCGATTCGATGTAGGCGATCAGTTCGGTCGGCTCCCAGCCCGTTTTGCTCGCCTCGGCCGCTACATGCACTTCGAGCAGGATGTCGATCACGCGGCCGCATTTGGCAGCCTCACGCTCGATGGCCTCACACAGACGGGCACTATCGACCGATTCGATCAGCGTGACGAACGGGGCGATGTATTTGATTTTGTTGGTTTGCAGGTGGCCGATCATGTGCCAGCAGATATCTTTCGGCAGGGCCTCATATTTGGCCTTCAGCTCCTGTGGACGGCTCTCGCCAAAGCAACGCTGGCCGGCTTGATAGGCCTCCTCGATGGCCTCGACAGGGTGGGTCTTGGAGACGGCTACCAACTCGACGTGGGGCGGTAGCGAGCTTCGCAGATGGGCTATTTGAGTGGTTATCGACATCCTTTTTGCAGCTTTGAACCCTCAAAAGTAACAAAAAAATTGCACTTTGTTGCCGTTTTGCATTTTGTTTCGTATTTTTGGCTTTGAAACAAATTTTAGAGACTATGAAGAAGACCATCTTTTTATCGGCGCTGGCGATGTTGCTCTATGTGAGTGCTTCGGCCTGCACCAATTTTATCATTACGCGCGGCGCATCGACCGATGGGTCGAACATGGTGACCTATGCCGCTGATTCGCACGCCCTCTACGGCTCGCTCTACCAGTATGTGCCGGGGAAATACACCCCCTTCATGGATGTCCGCGAGTGGGATTCGGGTCGTCCGCTGGGTCAGATTGCGCAGGTGGCAACGACCTATCGTACGTTGGGTAACTCGAACGAACATTCGCTCTTCATCACCGAGACGACCTTTGGCGGTCGCCCCGAGTTGGCTGACCCGAAGGGCGGTATTGACTACGGATCGCTGATCTACATCACGCTGCAGCGTGCCAAGACGGCTCGTGAGGCCATTCAGATCATTGTCGATCTGGCAAACACCTACGGCTACGCTTCGTCGGGCGAGAGCTTCTCGCTGATTGACCAGCAGGAGGCTTGGATCATGGAGCTGATCGGTAAGGGCCCGAACGACAAGGGCATTGTGTGGGTGGCACGCCGCATCCCCGATGGCTATGTCTCGGCACACGCCAACCAGGCCCGTATCACCACCTTCCCGTGGGATGATCCGGAGAATTGCCTCTATGCTCCCGATGTGGCCGATGTGGCTCGCAAATTTGGTTGGTTCAAGGGCGAGAACAAGGATTTCAGCTTCTCGGATGCCTATGCACCGGCCGATTTTGGTGCTTTGCGTGGCTGCGAGGCGCGCGTGTGGGCCTTCTTCCGCACGATTGCCGACGATATGGATCGCTATGAGGACTATGCCATGGGCCATAATCCGGCCAACAAGATGCCGCTGTGGGTGAAGCCCTCGAAGAAGATCTCGCCCAAGCAGGTGATGGATTGCATGCGCGACCACTATGAGGGTACGAAGCTGGATATGACGACCGATATTGGTGCCGGTGGTGAGGGCTTGCCCTATCGTTGGCGTCCGATGTATTGGAAGGTGGACGGTGTGGAGTACTGCAACGAGCGTGCTACGGCTACCCAGCAGACCGGTTTCTGGTTGGTGGGCCAGGCTCGTCCCGAGAAGGTGGGCATCTTGTGGTTTGGTACCGACGATGCCGCTACGTCGCCGCTGACCCCGATCTATGTCAATGCACAAGAGGTGCCCGCATGTCTGAAGGAGGGTAACGGCTCGATGTTGGAGTACTCCGACACGTCGATGTTCTGGATCACGAACCGTGTGGCACAATTTGCCTACCTGCGCTACAATATCATCGGTAAGCACGTGCGTGCCGAGGTTGATAAGTGGGAGAATGCCATGCTGGAGCAGGTCAAGATCATGGATGTAAAGATGGCCAACGTGGGCTATAAGCCCAAGAAGGTGAAGAAGATTGCTACGGAATATAGCGTCAGCACGGCTCAGCAACTCTTCGAGAATTGGGTGAAACTCGATAAGTACCTCATGGTGAAGTATATCGACGGCAACGTGAAGGGCGAGGACGAGAACGGCTTTATCGACAATGGTAACGGGATGGCTATCCCGGGCAAGATCGAGCAGCCGGGCTACTCGGAGGCTTGGAAGCGTGCCGTAGCGAAGGATAAGGGTGAAATCCTGAAAGTGGTGCAGTAATGAATTACGATGTAATAGTCATCGGTGCAGGCCCGGGCGGTTATGTGGCCGCCATACGGGCTGCACAACTCGGTCAGCGGGTGGCTCTTGTCGAACGAGAGGCCGTCGGCGGTGTGTGCCTGAATTGGGGCTGCATCCCGACTAAGGCTCTGCTCAAGAGTGCCACGATCTACCGCCACGCCAAAGAGGCTGCCCAGTACGGGGTGCAGATTGAGGGCGAGGTGAAGCCCGATCTGAAGGCGATGGTGGCACGTTCGCGCACCGTGGCCGAGACGATGTCGAAGGGTATCCACTTCCTGCTGAAGAAGCACCAAATCGACCTCCTGGAGGGCTTCGGCCGCCTTACCTCGTCCCATACGGTCGAGGTAGAGGGGGTGAGCTACGAGGCCAAGCATATCATCCTGGCAACGGGCGCACGGCCGCGTGTGTTGCCCGCTATTCCGGTCGATGGCGTGCGTATCATCAGCTCGAAAGAGGCGCTGACGATGGAGCAGCTGCCCGCTTCGATGGTCGTGGTGGGTACGGGTGCCATCGGGTGTGAGTTGGCTTGGTTCTATGCCGCGCTGGGCGTGCAGGTGACTCTGGTGGAGTATCTGCCGCGCATCATGCCGCTGGAGGACGAGGAGGTCTCGAAGGCGATGGAGCGTGCCTTCCGCAAGATGCGTGTTGCGGTGCTCACGGCAACGACCGTGCAATCGGCTTGTGTCGTTGAGGACCATTGCGAGGTGGCTGTTGAGGGCAAGAAGGGCCCGGCAACGCTTACGGCAGATGTGGTCTTGTCGGCTGTGGGCGTTGTGGCTAATACCGAGGGGCTGGGCCTCGAGGCGTTGGGCGTGGCGATGGAGCGTGGCAAGGTGGTTGTGGATGAGCATTACCGTACCTCGGTGGAGGGGGTCTATGCCATTGGCGATCTGATTGCTACGCCGGCATTGGCACACGTAGCCTCGGCCGAGGCGATCCATTGTGTGGAGACGATTTGCGGGCTGCAACCTGCCCCGATTGATTATACAACGATCCCGTCGTGCATCTTCACGATGCCCGAGGTCTCGTCGGTGGGTCTGACTGAGGAGCAGGCGCGTGAACGTTATGAGGAGATCAAAGTGGGCCGTTTCCCCTTTACCGCTTCGGGTAAAGCGATGGCTGCGGGTGAGCGGGATGGCTTTGTGAAGCTGATCTTCGATGCCGAGGAACGGCTCGTTGGTGCTCATCTGGTCGGTGGTACGGTGGCTGAATTGATTGCCGAGCCTACGTTGGCCAAAGCATTAGGTGCTACGGCCCATCAATTGGCACGCACGATCCATGCCCACCCCTCGATGAATGAGGCGGTGATGGAGGCCGCCGAAGAGGCGATGGGCTGCGCCATCCATGTGTAGCGCAAGGCGATTTGATCCTATTACAAGAAAGGGCTGCTCGGAATGGCAGCCCTTTCTTTGTCATTAGTACCCAAGGATGCGCAACATCGAACGGTAGGATTGCTCCTTGGCGAACAACCTCCAAAAAACAAAGACCCCCTTTACAGAAAGGGGGATTTAGGGGGATAGGTAACACCTGTAATATTATACGAGGTGTGCGATGTCGGTTGTTTTAGTACCCAAGGATGCGCAACATGGAGCGGTAGGATTGCTCCTTGGCGAACAACCTCGTATAATATTCGTTGTCCGATTTGTCGCGGTCGATGATCACATGCTTCGGAGCGGGGATCAGACAGTGCTGAATACCGCCGAAACCACCTAACGACTCCTGGTAGGCTCCCGTGTGGAAGAATCCGATATACTGCGTGTTGCCCTGCTCTAATTTCGGGAGGAAGATGGCATTCGTGTGGACCTCGGCATTGTAGAAATCCTCCGAGTCACAGGTCAGACCACCCAGGAAGACGCGCTGATACTCCTTGTCCCAATTGTTGATCGGCAACATGATGAATCGCTGGTTGATGCCCCACGTGTCGGGCAACGTCGTGATGAACGACGAGTCGATCATGTACCAGTTCTCGCGGTCGTTCTGCTGCTTCTGGTTTACGATCGAGTAGAGGGCTGCGCCACTTTCGCCCACGGTGAACGATCCGAACTCGGTGAAGATGTTCGGCTCCTCGATATCGTTGCGCTGGCAGATGCTCTTGATCTGGGCAATGATCTCCTCGGTCAGGTACTCGTAGTCGTAGTGGAAGTCGAGTGAGTTCTTCACGGGGAAGCCGCCGCCAATGTTCAGGCTGTCCAACTCGGGGCAGATCTGCTTCAACTCGCAGTATACGTTCATACACTTCGAGAGCTCGTTCCAATAGTAGGCCGAGTCGCGGATACCGGTATTGATGAAGAAGTGCAGCATCTTGAGCTGGAACTTCTTGCTGTTTTTGATCTTGGCCTTGTAGAAATCAACGATGTCGTTGTAGCGGATACCGAGACGCGAGGTGTAGAAGTCAAACTTCGGCTCTTCCTCGCAGGCGATGCGGATACCCACCTTGCAACGCTTGGTCACGGCGGCATCAAACAGGTCGATCTCCTCCTTGTTGTCGATCACCGGAATTGTATTCTCGAAGCCCTCGTCAAGCAGTTGTGCGATACCCTCGACATACTGCGGACGCTTGAAACCGTTGCAGATGATGTAACGATCCTTGTCGAGAATGCCACCGTCGTAGAGAGCCTTGATGATGTGAATATCGTAGGCTGACGAGGTCTCCAGGTGGATGTCGTTCTTCATCGCCTCCTCCAGAACAAACGAGAAGTGGCTCGATTTGGTGCAATAGCAATAGTTGTACGAGCCGCGATAGTCGGCTTTAGCCATAGCGACGTTAAACATACGCTTGGCGCGATTGATCTGTTGCGAGATTTTAGGCAGGTAGGTCACCTTGAGTGGTGTGCCGTACTGCTTGATGAGCTCCATCAAAGGAATGTCGTAGAACTGCAACTCACCATCCTGCACCGAAAATTCGTCTTGCGGGAAATCGAAGGTCTGTTCAATCAGGTCGATGTACTTGTCTTTCATGGTCCGGGTTTCGTATTTTACGATTTAACAAACTATCCAACTCGATTACTTTGGCAAAAATCGGGCAAAGTAGCTCGATCGGATTGGTTGATCCGTTTCGGATGCAAAATAGGCGAATATTTTTGAGAAAAGCAACCTTTCAGCAGAAAAAATGAATTTCAGCGGGTTAATTTTGTTTATTTGCCCAAAATTGGGTATTTTTGAGGCCGTAAAATAAACCAAGAATTACACAACGTGTTGATAGCAACTATTCAAACATATCTGCGTGAGCATGATCGCCTGGTGGTCCCGCGCTTGGGCCTCTTCCTGGTCTCGAAGGAGGATCGGTCGATCGTCTTTTCACAGTTGGTACGCCGCGACGATGGGGTGCTGCGGGGATTGTTGGTCGCTGCAGGCCAAAACGAGTTGGCTGCAGCCGGGATGATCGATCGCTTTGTCTTTGAGGTGCATCAGGCCATCGGTCAGGGCGAGCGGTTCTCGTTGCCCGGATTGGGTAGTTTCGCTCCGGGAGCCAATGGGACGATCCGTTTCCACTATGCCCCCGAACTGCCGGTCGAACCGGTAGCACCGGTAGTAAAACCCGAACCGGAGCAGCCTGTTGAGCCGGTTGTCGAGCCGCAGCAAGAGGAACCGGTAGTGGAAACTGCATCTATAGCGGTTGAGGAGGAACAGGTTGTAGCGCAGCCTACTCCTTCGCAAATGGAAGAGATGGCACAGGCCTCGCAACCCGATGACGAGGAGGAGACGCAGGACGAGCTGGACGAATTGGACGAGTTGGTGGACGATCGAGAATCGGCTCGTCGTCTACGACGTCGGGTGGCTAAACCGCGTGGAGCACAACGCCAAAAGCCCGATCGCTTTGTGCTGGTGGCCGTGATTGCCGTTCTGTTGGCCCTGGCAGCGATTGCCTATGGCTACTATTGTGAGTGGGATGAGCAGCAGGCCAACGAGCGTATGATCGAGCGTATCGAGCAGGCGCGCCAGACTACCGAGACCCCGGAAACGACAGCAGCAGAAACTGCTACGGAGGCTGCCCAATAGCTTTCATGACGTAAAAACAGAGTCTAAAACCTGATGGTTATGTCCGATATGATCACAATCAAACAACGCTTTGGTATCATCGGTACCTCCGAGCTGCTCGACCGCGCTTTGGAGGTGGCCGTGCGTGTTGCCCCGACCGATCTGACGGTCTTGGTGACGGGCGAGAGCGGTGTGGGTAAGGAGGTCTTTCCGCAGGTGATCCATGCCTATTCGGCCCGTAAACACAACAAATATATCGCCGTAAACTGCGCCGCTATTCCCGAGGGAACGATCGACTCGGAGCTCTTTGGCCACGAGAAGGGAGCCTTCACGGGTGCGGTGGAGACGCGAAAGGGCTATTTCGAGGAGGCCGACGGTGGTACGATCTTCTTGGACGAGGTGGCCGAGTTGCCGCTGCCGACCCAGGCGCGTCTGTTGCGTGTCCTGCAGTCGGGTGAGTTTATCCGTGTTGGCTCGTCGAAGGTGCAGAAGACCAACGTGCGCGTGGTAGCTGCTACGAATGTCCACCTGCAAGAGGCTATTGAGCGCGGTCGCTTCCGCGAGGACCTCTACTATCGCCTCTCGACCGTGCCCATTACGGTGCCTTCGTTGCGGGATCGTAAGGGGGATATTCCGCTGCTTTTCCGTAAGTTTGCTGCCGATGTATCGGTGCAGTATCGCATGCCCGCCATCACGCTCGATGACGCAGCCCGTGAGATGCTGACCAACTACTATTGGCGCGGCAATATCCGCCAACTGAAGAATGTTGCCGAGCAGATCTCGGCCGTGGAGCAGGTGCGACTGATCACCCCCGAGGTGTTGCGCCGCTATCTGCCCGAGATGGGGGCAGGTGCCGGCCTGGCCGCTCCCGATGTGCGCCGCGATGAGGCGTCGTTTGCCAATGAGCGAGAGTTGCTCTATAAACTTCTTTTCGATATGCGTGCCGAGATAGGTGACCTGAAACGGATGGTGGCCGAGCTGATGCATCGTACGGGCGCAGGTACGATGGAGAGCCGCCCCGAGGTGGAGGTGAAGGCCCTGCTACCTGGAACAACGGTACATGCTGACTATGAGCCGGCTCCGATCTATGCCGAGAGCGAAGAGGTCTTTGACGAGCCTCGTGAGCGTACGAAGGCTGATGTGCAACGCGAACAGATCGTCAAGGCGTTGCGTCGCCACGGTGGGCGCCGACGTGATGCGGCCGCCGAACTCTTTATGTCCGAACGCACGCTCTATCGCAAAATCAAGGAGTTGGGCATCGAAGAATGATGTGAAATTTAGCATTCAAAATTATTGATTTTTAGATCATTATGTTGAAACGAATACTTGCCTTTATGGCCTGCACACTGCTTTTGAGTGGTTGCGGTGTGGCGATCAAATACTCGCTTTCGGGTGCTTCGATTCCGCCCGATGCCAAGACCTTCTCGGTGGCCTATTTCCCGAATAACGCCACCATGGTCTCCCCGATCCTATCCTCGACGCTGACCGATGCGCTGGTCGACATCTTTTCGCGTCGTACCCGCCTGCAACAGGTCGAAGAGGGGGGTGATTTTGCCTTTGAAGGTGAGATTACGAACTATACGTCGGTGACAGCCTCCGTTTCCTCGGATGACTATGCACTCTTGAACCGCTTGACGATTACGGTCAATGTGCGTTTCACGAATGCCATTGACGAGACGATGTCCTTCACGAAGAGCTTCTCGGCCTACGAGGATTACGACTCTACGCAGTTGCTGACCGAGGTGGAGGGTACGCTCATCCCCGAGATTGTCGATAAGATTGTCACCGATATCTTCATGGCTTCGGCTTCAAACTGGTAGCAGATGGCATCACATAAACACCTCTTTGCCTCGGCCGAGGCGATCCGCAGCCTTACGAGCACCGAGTTAGCCGAGTTGGCCGGTCGTTACCCCTATGTGCGTCCTCTGCAGATCGAGCGGGCACGTCGGGGAGAGGTCTATCCGCCCCTCCAAACGCTGGTCGATCCGTGGCGTGCGGAGTCGTCGCTCTTGCAGGGTGCGATTGCTGTAGAGCGGGTATTGCACCTGAGTGCCGACGATTTGATTGATCGCTTCCTTCGTACGGATGACCTACGTATTGTCGCTGAGGATGGAGAGGTTACTTCGGAGGTGGTGACCGAGGCTCAGCTAGACGAGGAGGATTGTCTCGTGAGTGAAGAATTGGCCGAAATATATCGTGCTCAAGGACTTTTTGATCAGGCAGAGGCAATTTATCGGCAATTAAGTTTGCGAAATCCCGAAAAAAGTATTTACTTTGCCGAGCAAATTGACAAATTACGCAATAATAATTAAAAACAAGTAGATATGTTATACACGATTTGTATTGTACTGATTCTGATTGCCAGCGTTTTGGTGATCCTTGCCGTATTGGTTCAGAGTCCGAAGAGCGGTATGGCTGCCAACTTTGGCGCATCGAACCAGGTAATGGGTGTACGTGAGACGACCAATTTCTTGGAGAAATTTACCTGGACGATGGCGGTAGTTATTTTGCTGCTGAGCTTGGTTGCGACGACGGCTATGGATGGTAGCCATCAGGAGGGTTCGAAGGCTGCAGCTGCCGATCAGGAGGCGCTCATTGAGAAGAGTGCAAGCCAGTCGGCCGGCATCGACCAGATGGAGTTCCCTGCAGAGGAGGCTGCTGCAGAGGCTACGACGGAGGCTGCACCTGCAGAGTAATCAGGATCGGATAGAAGAACAATAGGAGGGTTGATACAGGAGGTATCAACCCTCTTTTTTTTGTCGAATTCTTGCTGGTGAGGCTCCGATGCTCAGATTGGGAGGTTTGTTTTTGGAGGTTGAATGAGGAGCTTCTGCGAAGGGACTCAAGAAAGAAAGTATTGTAATCAGTCCTCGATCAAAATAAAATAGGGGAGGATAATCTAAATTACCCCCCCCTTAGTTCTGAACTATTTTACGCGCGGAATTACTCCTTCTGCTCGCTCAAAATGCGCATAGCTACATCGAGAATCGTTGTATCGTCAAGCGTAACAACGCCGCCATCCGGTCCCGGCTCAAAGTGAACACCTACGCACTCCTTTGAGATGTGGCTGCCGCCAAAGTAGTTGCGAACGGTCTCTACATCCAAACCCAATTCATCTGCAATACGCTGCGAGCTACCGCTCGGAAGTCTGTCCTTGATACGGCGCAGTTCGTTAAAAGTGATAATCATATCCGTAGAAATTATTAGTTGATAAAATTCACAGTACTAAATTAAGCGAAAAAAACGGATTGTGCAAATTTATCTGTAAAAAAAACGCTTTTTTGTGATTTCCATTGGACAGTAGATCGAAAAAGAAGAGGCTGTCGCAACCAGGTTTGTTGGACAGCCTCAAGTACTTTTATCTGTGTTGTTAGGTAGAGTCGACTACTCCTTCGGCTCGATATAGAACTCGAAGATTAGCGGGCAATAGGAGGGAATCTCCGTAGAGGTCGAGACGGTCGTAGTGGTCGTTGTCCCCGTGCCGTAGTAATTGTTGTAGTAACCGCTGTAGTAAGGATCGTAGTAGCCGCCATAGCCACCATAGCCGCCATAACCACCGTAGTAAGAGTCGTAATAGTTGCCATAGTAGCCGCCGTAACCACCATAGCCGCCATAACCACCATAATAAGAGTTATAGTAGTTGTAGTAGTTCAAGTAGTTCAGGTAGTCATAATAGCTCGACGAATAGCCCGAAGAGCTGGTCGTACTGCCCGACTGACCCGTGGCACCATAGGCGTGGGTCGAGGAGGTGATCAAGGCGCCCCACTGGCCGTAGCGCATGTTGGGGATCGTATAGTAGAAGGCGTTGATCAAACCTCCATCCTCGGGCGTGTAGCTCAACGCCGAGCCTTTGGTGAGTACCTCGCCGTAGATGATCTCCTTCACCTCGTCAATGTTCGTGTCGAAGATAAAACCGTCGAGGAAGCGGCCAATGTACCAAATCTTGGCCGTACCGGTTAATTTTACCGAGTCAGCATCGTCTGCAATCAGTTGATCGAGACCCGCATAGGGCTCCTCCTCGTGGAAACGCTTCTTCAGCACCTCTGCGATCTGAGTGTTGATCGAGGCCACCGAACCTTCGTTGGCATAGGGCTCAATGCCGACATGATAAGGCCCATATTGCAGCTCTCCATAGCGCGGATAGCGATTTTCTTTGGTCGATACACGTTTGTTGAAATCGAGATCATAGATCATCTCTGCGGGGGAGTTCGTCGGGTCGAAGCGGTAGTTGATGTAGAGCTGTGCCACCGAGTCACAAGCGCTCACCCATCGAGCCGAAGCCGTGTAGGGGTGGTTGTCGGGGTAGCTCACCGAGCCATCCTCGTTGGTGATAGCTTTGGGCAGTTCGACGGTGGGTATACCCTCGATCTCGGTTGCCTTATCTTGTGTCTCATCGCTCTTGTCATCGTCCGTCTTGGGCTTGACGTAGATCAGCGCGCCGCCATTGGTTGCACAGAAGGCGTCGATGTCGAGTGCCTCACGCTGTAGGGGATTCTTCACCGTGTCGCAGATCTCGATTTGCGTGATGAAGGGTTTACCCGTATCGAGCGAGTATTGACCCTCATAACCGCCATCACCACTGACGGTCGATCCAACGACGGATGAGGGCATGTAGAGCATTACGCGGTCACCCATGCGCATCTTATAGTTGCGACCCTCCAAACCGAGCGCGGCACCCTGCGTGGCGACATATTGCTCACCGAGGGTCTGCTCACGACGCATGGCGAGCCACGTGCCCTCCATCAGCGTGTAGTAGGCATCACCGCTATACATATAATAAGGTACGTAGTGGGTGTATTTGGTGAAGGTGCCCAGTAGCTCGGCCTCGCGGGCATTTCGCGTCAGGATGACATTACCGGCCAAATCGCGTCCCGAGAAGTTGAAACGAATCCAACGGATCGTGTCGTTGATGGGCGGATTGACCGTGTCGTCCTGCTCGCCGGTAGCGAGGATGTCGATATAATAACTACCCGAGCTATCGTCGAAACGCTGCTTGTTCTCGAGCAGCTCGGGATGGTTCTGCGCCATCCAAGCCTCGAGCGAAAGTTCCTCAAACTTTGAGTAGGGATCCATCGTCTCTTTGGCGCACGCCATAGCGAGTAGGGCTACAGCGGGTATAAATAATTGTTTGATCCGATTCATGAGTCTTTGTATGTGTCGTCTCTAAATGTGTCGTAATGGGTTTATTCTACCTTCTCGATTGTGAAGAAGTAGGCGATAGGTTGCTCCTTGTTGATGATGTTGAGGTAATGTTTGTCGCCGTAGGCCATGTTGTGGGTCATGAAGGACTCTACACGGTCCGATTCGCGGCAGCCGATCAAGGCCAAACGCAAGCCCTCGATGAGTGGATCTGAAGCCAGGTTGATGACCTTTGGTTCAAAACTCCAAGCTCCGGGAGTCAGCCCTGCACCTCCCTCTTCGATTGGCTTTGTGAAGGCCTCTTCGAGCAGGGGGTCGTTCGTGTAGTAGGGCATTGTGACATTGCGCCCTTCGGTGACAATGTTGGTGAAATTAAACAGATAGGCACGGAAGGTGATTGTGACAATAGATGTCGCGGTGACCTCCTTGCGACCGGCTCGGTCGGGATTGTAGTATCCGTCGATATAGCGATAGACGGTTTCGCCGTGCATCGAATAGAAAGGCTGCTCGGTGTCGGCCTCGGCCTCCTCTTCGGCTACCAGACGGGGCGCGTGTGTGGAGGTCAGATATTGCACCATTCGCTCGCGCTGCTTGGGCAACAGATCCTCATCCTCCTTCGAGCAGGCGAAGGCGAGGAGCATGGCTGAAGCTATGAGTAAAAGTTTTCGCATCGTGTTTCGTGTGCAGATAACGTGCAAAGTTACAAAAAACTATTCAATAAACGCGAAAACCGACGTGATATTATTTCCCAAAGCCTCTTTTTTACCCCAAATTGCGATTGGGGTCGAGCTGAGGCTACCGACGACGGTAATGGTCGCGTTTCGAGTCGGTGATGCGACGGATGCGATGTTGCTTGATCAGGTAGGCCGCCAAGACAATGCTAATAGCAAGGCCTCCGATAATGAGCAGGAGAAATAAGAAGAAGGATGACATAAGGTTGTGGTATAGTGGTTTTTCTTATAGACGTTTCAGTGCCAGACGCACCAACTCTTCGACCGGAGCTACAGGTTGCTCTTTGAGGATCGCCTGCAAGGCCTTTTCGGCGGCTGTTTTGGCAAAACCCAACATCTGAAGCGCAGCCAATGCTTCGTCCATATCGGCCGAGGAGGTGCTTGGTGTGTCGGTTGTGCTCAAATCGACCATTTTGCCCGTTAGATCGACAATGATCTTTTGTGCTGTTTTCAGTCCTAAACCCTTGACATTCTTGAGCAGTACGGCATTACCGGCTTGGATGATCTGCTGCAACTCGCGGGGCGAGTAGGTCGACAGTATCATGCGTGCCGTGTTACCTCCGACACCCGACACCCCGATCAGCAGGCGAAACAACTCACGCTCCTCGCGCGAAGCGAAGCCATAGAGCTGTTGCACATCCTCGCGCACAATGAAATGGACCCAGAGTTTGGCCTCGTCGGCCTTTTCGATGGCCGAGAAGGTCTCGAGGGAGATGTTGAGCAAATAGCCTACACCTGCCGCATCAATCACGGCATAGGTTGGGGCTATCTCTGCAACTTTTCCACGGATATATTCGTACATAATCTCTTGGCCTTTAATTGGTTAATGGTTGAAAACCGACACTTTTCAATGTTTTAGAAGTATTTTTTGGCTTTCGGAAGACAAAAATAAAGAATTTTTCTTACCTTTGTCAATTATTCGATCACTTTTTTGCAATTTAATAATTAAAAACCGATAAACAAACATGAAGAAGATCTATCTTTTCGCGCTCGCTGCTGCTTGCGCATGGACGGCCTGCACGACGCAGCAAGCCGGGGATTCGACGACGGCTGAGGTTCAGCAGGTGGGTGGTGCCGATATTGCCTATGTACATGCTGAGCAGGTGGTAGCCGAGTGTGACTTGATGAAGGGTGAGGGCGCTGCCCTTGCCGAGAAGACGCAGAAGGCACAGGAGAGCTGGGCTAAGAAGGAGCGTTCGTTGCAGGCTGAGGCTGCTCAGTTGCAGCAGAAGTATGAGAAGGGTCTGATCACGACGCGTGATGCCCAGACGCAGCAGGAGAAGATTCAGAAGCGCGCTGCCAACTTCCAGACCAACACCCAAAAGGAGATGCAGACCCTCGAGGAGGAGAACCTGGTCTTTACGAACCGTGTACAGGATCTGGTGATGCGTGCCGTACGCGAGGTGAATGCCGATGGTCGCTACAAGTTGATCGTTAATGCCAACTCGCTTATGGATGCCGATACGACGCTCAACATCACGGCTGCTGTGTTGGCTAAGGCTAATGAGCTCTATGCAGCCGACAAGGCTGCTCCGGCCGAGGAGAACAAATAAAGCAGTTCGACCTGTTTGAAAAGGGGCTGTCCAACGCAGGTTGAGGCAGCCTCTTTTGCAAAAAACAACTTTCAAAACGACTTAATCGATGGACTTTGTCCCCTTCTCATTTGTCGATCTGATCGACATCGTGCTGGTAGCCTCCATCATGTATTGGATCTACCGCATGACCCGTCGCACCAATGCGATCTATATCCTATCGGGTATTATTGCCATCTACCTGATGTGGGTGGTGGTGCGTGCGCTCAATATGGAGTTGCTGTCGTCGATTCTTGGCCAGCTGATCTCGGTGGGTGTAATTGCGCTGATCATTGTCTTTCAACCCGAGATACGCCACTTCTTATGGCTGATCGGAGCCCGACAGAAGCAATTTACCTTCCTGCGTCGCATCTTCTCGATGCGCGAGGAGAATAAGACGCGGATCAATATCGCTCCGATCGTGACTGCCTGTCGCGATATGTCGGAGTCGAAGACCGGAGCCTTAATTGTTATTCGCCGAGAGAGCGATATTCATTCTATTGAGGAGGGCGGTATTGCGATTGATGCCAAGATCTCGGTTTCGCTGCTGAAAAACATCTTCTTCAAGAATGCTCCGTTACATGATGGTGCCGTTGTGATCAATGGCGACCGCATTGTGGCGGCCAAATGTATCCTGCCGGTTACCCAGAATGAGGTGCCGAAGGAGTATGGTACGCGCCATCGTGCGGCGTTGGGTCTGAGCGAAACGGCCGATGCTGTGACGGTGGTTGTTTCGGAGGAGACGGGTGCCATCTCGATTGCCTTCGATGGTACGTTGCACCACCGCATCGAACCTTCACGTCTGCAGCAGACACTCGAGCAGTATCTGGTCTCACACGCGACGACACGGACCGAATAGGCTTAAGCAGTCTATATCCCGCTTGCTGCACTGTCTGCCAATCAAAAGGGGCTGTCCAACTCATCTGTTGGACAGCCCCTTGCTTATTGCGTGAGCGGTGAGGCTCACATGAGCAGTCTTGGAATTACTTCACCTCCTCGAACTCTACATCCTCGGCCTGCTGCTGACCCTGCTGGCTCTGCTGCTGACCCTGTGCACCGGCATTCGGCTGCGCTTGCTGTGCCTGCTGCTGTGCGTAGATGTCCTGCGAAGCGGCCTGCCATGCGGCGTTCAGCTCGGCAATAGCCGTGTCGATAGCGGCGATGTCGGCATTCTTGTGAGCCTCCTTGAGCTTGGCCAGCGATGCCTCGATAGCCGACTTCTTCTCGGCCGGAATCTTGTCGCCGTACTCCTTGAGCTGCTTCTCCGTAGCGAAGATGTTCGAGTCGGCCGCATTGATCTTGTCGATGCGCTCCTTCTCGGCCTTGTCCTTCTCCTCGTTAGCCTTGGCCTCATCGCGCATGCGCTGGATCTCCTGGTCGGTCAGACCCGACGAAGCCTCGATGCGGATCTTCTGCTCCTTGCCCGTGCCCTTATCCTTGGCCGAAACATTCAGAATACCGTTGGCGTCGATGTCGAACGTCACCTCGATCTGCGGTACACCACGCGGTGCGGCCGGAATGCCGTCGAGGTGGAAACGACCGATCGACTTGTTGTCGCGGGCCAGCGGACGCTCACCCTGGCAGACGTTGATCTCTACCGAAGGCTGGTTGTCGGCAGCCGTCGAGAAGACCTCCGACTTGCGGGTCGGGATGGTCGTGTTGGCCTCGATGAGCTTGGTCATCACACCACCCAGCGTCTCGATACCGAGCGACAGGGGCGTTACGTCGAGCAACAGCACATCCTTTACCTCACCGGTGAGCACACCGCCCTGAATAGCAGCACCTACGGCTACCACCTCATCGGGGTTCACACCCTTGTTGGGGGTCTTGCCGAAGAAGTCCTCTACGATCTTCTGGATGGCCGGGATACGGGTCGAACCACCTACCAAGATCACCTCGTCGATGTCCGAAGCCGACATGCCTGCATCGCGCAGAGCCAACTTACACGGCTCGATCGTCTTGCGGATCAGGTGGTCGCACAACTGCTCGAACTTGGCACGCGTGAGCTGCATCATCAGGTGCTGCGGAATGCCGTTTACGGGCATGATGTAGGGGAGATTGATCTCCGTGGTCGTCGTGCTCGAAAGCTCAATCTTGGCCTTCTCGGCAGCCTCCTTCAGACGCTGCATAGCCATCGGATCCAGACGCAGATCGACACCGTGCTCGGCCTTGAAAGCCTCGGCCATGTAGTCGATCAGCACGTGGTCGAAGTCGTCACCACCCAGGTGCGTATCACCGTTGGTCGATTTTACCTCGAATACGCCGTCGCCCAGCTCCAGGATCGAGATATCGAACGTACCACCACCCAGGTCATATACGGCGATCTTCATGTCGCTGTTCTTCTTGTCCAGACCATAGGCCAACGCGGCAGCCGTCGGCTCGTTGATGATGCGGCGTACCTTCAGACCGGCAATCTCACCGGCCTCCTTCGTAGCCTGACGCTGCGAGTCGGAGAAGTATGCCGGTACGGTGATCACAGCCTCGGTGATCTCCTGACCCAGATAGTCCTCGGCCGTCTTCTTCATCTTCTGCAGGGTGATGGCCGAGATCTCCTGCGGCGTGTACTGACGACCGTCGATCTCTACACGCGGCGTGTTGTTGTCGCCACGTACGATCGTGTAGGGAGCTCGCGAAATGTCGCTGGCTACGTTATCGTAGCGCTCACCCATGAAACGCTTGATCGAGAAGATCGTGCGCTTGGGGTTCGTGATCGCCTGACGCTTGGCCGGATCGCCGACCTTGCGCTCACCGCTCTCGGTGAAAGCGACTACCGAAGGGGTCGTGCGGTGACCCTCCGAGTTGGGAATAACCACGGGCTCGTTGCCCTCCATCACTGCTACGCAGGAGTTCGTCGTACCTAAGTCGATACCAATAATTTTTGCCATAATGCTTATCTGTTTTTTAGTTTGTTGTTTGCTTTTGTTGTGATGCCGGTTTTTCGGTCGCGGCACGCCCTTTCAGTGAGCAAACGTTGTACCAAACCCGATTTGCTGACATTTTGGCAGACAGTATGTCATGTCTTGGCGTGTAATCCTTCTCTTTGACGGCAAAAATGGCAGGTCTTATGGGCAAAAGCATCCGCCAAAGTATGTTGTGTACCCTTAGAGTTCCTCCCGATGTGCCTTCCTCTGCAAACTAAAAGGGGCTGCCTCGACGAAACTTGTCGGACAACCCCTTCGGATATGGGAGCGATCTTGCTATTTGAAGAAAATCGACGAGATCTCTTTGTAGTTGTGTACGCGCTCGATGACATTGGCAAAGATGTCAGCCACCGAAAGCACTGTGAATTTGTGCAGATCCTTCTCCGGGTTGAGCGGAATCGTATCGGTGACGATCACCTCCTGCAACGCACTCTCGTTGATGCGCTCATAAGCCGGGCCGGACAATACCGGGTGGGTGATGGCGGCACGTACGCTCTTGGCACCACGGGCCATCAGCATATCAGCAGCCATGCAGATCGTACCGGCCGTGTCGATCATGTCATCGACGATCAAGATGTTGCGACCCTCGACATCGCCGATCGCGGTCATCTTACCCACGACATTGGCCTTGGCGCGCTCCTTGTGCGAAATGATGATCGGCGTACCGAGATATTTGGCATAGGTGTTAGCACGCTTAGCACCACCCATATCAGGTGCGGCAATCGAGAGGTCCTCGATGTTGAGGCTTTGGATATAGGGTACGAAGATACCGCTGGCGTAGAGTGCATCGACCGGAATATCGAAGAAACCCTGAATCTGATCGGCGTGCAGGTCCATCGTCATCACGCGATCGGCGCCGGCTGCCTTAAGCATGTTGGCCACGAGTTTAGCCCCAATTGGCACACGAGGACGATCTTTACGATCCTGACGAGCCCAACCGAAATAAGGCATCACGGCTACGACTTGGTAGGCTGAGGCACGTTTGGCGGCATCAACCAACATCAACAGCTCCATCAGATTCTCCGTGGGAGGGTAGGTCGATTGGATGATAAAGACCGTGCAACCACGGATCGACTCGTTAAAGGTGGGCTGGAACTCACCATCGCTAAAGTTAAGGATTTCCGACTGCCCGAGCGTCGTTCCGAAGCTCGCAGCGATCTTCTCGGCCAACGGGCGCGTGGCGCGACCAGCGAAGATTTTGATCTTGTGAATAGCCATATTTTTGGTACGGAATTTTTACTGACGCAAAGATAAAATAATAGGATGAAAAAAGAGCCTTTTTCGAGGCTCTTTTGCTATTTTTTTTTAACAATTAGACAGATTTGAGGCATTTTTCGATAAAATTAAGAATTTCATCGCGTCCAATGCTGCGTTCCGATGAACTGACAAAGTGCGGGGGCAACTCTTCCCACTGCTCAGAGAGGGTCTCGGCATAGCGGGCAATGCTGCGTTCGCGCTGTGCTTTGGAGAGTTTGTCGGCCTTCGTGAAGATCAATCCGAAGGGGATTCCATGTTCACCGAGCAGGGTGATGAATTCCAAGTCGATTTTCTGGGGCTCGAGGCGAATATCGACCAGTACGAAGAGGAAATGCATCTTCTCGCATTTGAAGATGTAATCGGTGATGATCTTCGAGAAAGAGCCGCGCAATTGCTTCGAGGTGCGTGCATAACCATAGCCGGGCAGATCGACCAGATACCAACTGTTATTGATGCAGAAGTGGTTGATCAGACGTGTTTTGCCGGGCGTGGCGGATACTTTGGCCAGCCCGTTGTGGTTCGTGAGCATGTTGATCAGCGACGATTTGCCGACATTACTACGCCCAATAAAGGCAATATCGCGTAGGTTGTCTTTGGGCACCTGCGAGATTCGCTCCGAACTACATTTGAATATGGCCTTGGTCACCTGCATACACCAACCGAGTTCCCTGAATGATTTTTACTTCTGTCTAAAATAAATCTGCATCGGGACGCCCCGTTCTCAAAGCCTCCCTTCTCAAAGGGAGGTTTGGAGGGATTGTCACTATCGGATTTTTCGGGTTTGTAAATCGCTCGAAAAAGATCCGTCTGATCGTTTTACTTCTGCCGGAAGTAAATCTGCATCGGGACGCCCGAAAAATCCCATCGTTCGCGCATGTTGTTCTCCAGGAATCGACGATACGGCTCGCGGATATACTGCGGCAGATTGACAAAGAAGGCAAACTGCGGCGTAGGTGTCGGAAGCTGGGTTACATACTTGATCTTGATATACTTACCCTTGGTCGAGGGGGGCGGGTAGTTCTCGATGAGCGGGAGCAGGAAGTCGTTCAGCTCCGAGGTGGCAATACGACGCTTGCGAGCCTCGTGTACGCGAATGGCTGTCTTGAGCACATCGAAGATGCGCTGTTTCTCGATGACCGACGTGAAGATGATCGGAATATCGTTGAATGGAGCCAAACGCTTCTTGAGGAACTCGATCCACTCCTTCATCGTGTTGTTGTCCTTCTCGATCAGGTCCCACTTATTGACCACGATGACACAGCCTTTGCGGTTGCGCACGATCAGGTTGTGGATGTTCAGATCTTGAGCCTCAAGACCTTGCTGAGCATCGAGCATCAGGATGCAGACATCCGAATTCTCGATGGCACGAATCGAGCGCATTACCGAGTAGAACTCCAGATCCTCCATCTCCTTACCCTTCTTACGCATACCGGCCGTATCGACCAGGTAGAAATCCATGCCGAATTTGTTGTAACGTGTGCGGATCGAATCGCGGGTCGTGCCGGCAATTGCGGTGACGATGTTGCGCTCCTGGCCGAGCAGGGCATTGGTCATTGACGATTTACCCACGTTGGGACGACCTACGATCGTGATACGCGGCAGATCGGCCACCTCGTCGGCCGTAGCATCCTCGGGCAGAGCCTTCAGGATGGCATCCATCAGATCGCCCGTGCCGCTACCCGACATCGACGAAATGCAGAACGGATCGCCCAGACCGAAGGCGTAGAATTCATGCGAGGAGTAGATCTGGTCGTTGTTATCGACCTTGTTGCAGACCAAAAGCACCTTCTTCGAGGTGCGACGCAAGATGTCGGCCATCATCATGTCGAGGTCCGTGATGCCGGTTGTTACCTCGACCATGAAGAGGATTACGTCGGCCTCGTCGATGGCCAGCATCACCTGGCGACGAATCTCATCCTCGAAGATATCTTCGGAGTTGACCGTGTAACCGCCTGTGTCGATGATTGAGAACTCCTTGCCGTTCCAGTCGGTCTTGCCGTAGTGGCGGTCGCGGGTCGTGCCGGCCGTGGCATCGACAATGGCTTGTCGTTCGCCGACCAGACGGTTGAAGAGGGTCGATTTGCCGACATTGGGTCGGCCTACGATTGCTACCAAACTCATATTTAGGGTGTGTTTGTTGTATCTACTTATTAAGTATAGGGTGCAAAGATACAAAAAATCTGCTGAATATGCCAATTTTGCCGCACACTCGATGCTTTTCGCTAAAAAAAAGCGAGGAATCCTCTAAAAACGAGCGGGTTGATTTGGAGATTTTGAAAAGATTTGCTTACTTTGTTCATAAACTGCGGGTTGTGTAGTTTCGGCAGCCGACGCCGCAGTGATTGTGTACGAACCCTTAAATAAAATAAGCGATGAAACGACTGTTTCTTCTGTTGGTAGCCTTGTTTGTGGCGACAGCTCTTCAGGCGCAGGTGATGTGTTATGAGTATGAATACAGCTACACGCAACATTGGACTGGTTCTAAAAAAAATCCTAGTAAAGTATGGAGAGAGTTTTTGCCTGATTTGAAAGGTGATAAGATGCATTGGGTAATTAGTAAGAAGGATACGGTGTTTTATGCGGCTATGTCAGATGGTGGCTATTGTGCGCAGGATAAAATAAAGGTGAAAAGATATAGATTGGGAGGCTCATATTACTACGACTTGCGCTATAATAATCGTATTTATGATGTGTCAGAAGACTATAAAACAATAGAGAGAGGTGCTCACCATTATCATCTAAAAAGAGTCTTTAAGGCCTATGATAATACGAAGCATATTTATGAAAGTGCTCCGAATTTGCCCCAATTTAAGAGCGATAGCAGCCGTTATAAAAATTTTCGGGAATGGTTTATGCAAGAGATGCCAGCGCAGGACAGCATTCGCAGCGTGCAGAGCATTACCATCGTGATTGAAAAAGATGGTTCGGTAACTGTGGAGAATGTTACGACCGGAACCCCTCAGAATGAAGAATTTGCACGGCTTGTGACCGAAGTGCTGACTCGCTCACCCAAGTGGACGCCGGCCTACGATAAGTATGGGAAGACTCCGCTTCGTTTTCGCATAAAGGGGCGTGATTTATTACTTCGCAGAACGATCGAGGGCCGGAAACGCGATCGAGAGAAAGTCGTGAACCGAATGAATACGTTGTGTGAACGATGGGGGGGTGATGCCGGACGTGTTTGTTGTCAAATGTCTTATACCGATATCGGAGGAATCACCCTTGAGCAGTTGGGTGAGCGTATGAAAACAGCAACGCGACCGGTAGTGGTGGTGGCGGTCGAGGAGACCTGCCAACCCTCTTTGAATCTGATGGAGGATTGGAATATGATCTTGAAGGGCTATGAAGGGAAATATGATCTCTACTTGGTATTGGGCTTACAAGGGGCTAACACCGCCTTGCGTGAGTACTCCAAAGCATTCCGAACCGCGGGGACCAATCCCTCGATCTTGTTTGTCTATAATAAGTACGGTATGTCCGAGGAGCGTGTGGGCTACAGCCGAGAGAAGGGCGTGGAGTTTATTTCCTGGTTTGATCAGATGATGAAGAAGGCCGCTTTCTAACGAAGAACGAAGCTGTCTGAAAAGTTCAATTTTAACGATTTCTCCCCCGTCAGATGTACTTTTGACGGGGGAGATTTTTATTCTTTAGGGCTTGTTGGACAGCCCTTTTTGTTTCAAAACCACCATTCGTGCAAGCTGCTACATCGTCTTGAGCAGCTCACTCTCGGTGCCGGCCTGTACGGGGTAGAGCAGGATGTGGTTGTTGTGGGTGAAGTGTTCCTCGACATAGGCCGGAATGCGGTTCATGGCGGCCGTGTAGGAGATTCGCTCACGGCGGCTCATGATGACCCACACGGTGTCGTCCGCCTCGACGGGTGCAAAGAGCTGCTCGGGATCCTCCCACGGGCTCTCCGAGACCACATAATCGGCAATATCGACCTTGCGAGGCTTGCGACGTAGCTGATCAATGGTGGCCTGTGTAGCATAGAAGATCAGTTTGGCACCGGTGTCGTGTGCCAGATGGCGAATGCGCAGTACCCACGTCTCAAAACCCAACTCCAACTCGGCACGACGCGGCACAAAGACCAAATGGCGTTTGATGGTCGAGAGGGGCTGTATGGTACTATATATGTAGGTCGTGACGTTGCTGCGCGAGAGTACGCGCGGAATGGTCGATCCGAGCACGGTCTGCCCGACCAACGCATTGAAGGGCGAGGTGTGGGCCGTCTCGACGTGCATGCCGAGCACCAGATCGGTGATGTTGCGCTCCCGGACGGTGCTGACAATAGCATTGGCGATATTCACGTCGTAACGCATCAATCGGTGCAGATGGATACCTGCGGCTGCAGCGGCATCGGCAGCTGCCGAAAGCATCTTCTCGGCCGACTCGACCGCCTCGGTCGAACCGTTTTGGTTGTCGATGGCATTCAGGGCATAGAGGCTGCGGTGCTTCTGCTTGGTGACGGCGATACCCAAACCGACCGCTTCGGCTACGGCTCGCGGATGCGATACGGGGATCAGGACATGTTCACCCACCTCGACCTTGCGGTCATTTTGCGGTCCGTTGAGGGCTATTTGGTGGGCACCACGTTGGGTCGTGAAGCTCGAGATGGTGCAGGTGACCAAAATCATCAGGATCGTACCGTTGAGCACCGCCTCGTCGAGCAGGCGGATGGGCAACCCCTCGGGAGTCGTTCCGATCGTGATGTTGTAACCCACCATCACTACGGCCAATGTGCCGGCCACGTGTGCCACGCTCAAGCCAAAGAGAACGGTCTGCTGGTCGCCCGTCAAGCGGAAGGTCTTGGCTGTCAGTAGTGCAGCAATGTATTTGGAGGCTGTGACCATCACCACCATCACGCCGCCAACCAGGAGTGTCTCCCAGCTGCCGAAGATGGCATGATAATCGACCAACATACCCACGCCGATCAAGAAGAAGGGGATGAAGATGGCGTTGCCGACAAATTCGACGCGATTCATCAGGGGCGAGGTGCGCGGAATCAGTCGATTCATGGCCAGACCGGCCAAGAAGGCACCGATGATCGGCTCCAGGCCGGCCAACTGCGTCAGATAGGCCCCCAAGAAGAGGCTGACCAACACAAATACATATTGCGAAATGTTGTCGCTGCACCGCTTGAAAAACCAGCGTCCGATGAGCGGAAAGATCCACAGAATGACCACCCCACAGGCGGCCACCGAGGCGGCCAACTGCCACCAGAAATCGCTCTCGGTGCTACCCGTAGCGAAGCCCACGACGACGGTTAGCGTGACGAGTGCCAGAATATCGACGATGATCGTACCGCCTACGGCAATCGTTACCGCCTTGTCGCGGGTGATGCCCAGCTTGGATATGATCGGATAGGCGATCAGTGTCTGCGAGGCAAAGAGGGCCGCCAGCAACAGCGATGAGAGCAGGGAGTAGCCTAACAGGTAGTAGCCGGCCACCACACCAAAGGCCATCGGGACAATGAAGGTGTAGAGTCCGAAGGTCAAACTGCGCAGGCTGTTGCGCTTGAAGTCGGCCATATCCATCTCCAAGCCGGCCAAAAAGAGGATGTAGAGCATGCCGGCCGTACCCGAGAGGATGATGCTGCTGTCGCGCGCCACCAAATTCAGTCCGTGTTCGCCGATGACGGCTCCAGCGATGATCAGTCCCAACAGGTAGGGAATCTTCAGTTTGTTGAGGATAAGTGGCGTTCCGAGAACGATCGTCATGATGATTAGAAACTTCAGAATCGGATCTTGAATCGGAAGCGTAAAGGCCGTATGTAGTGCGAGTAAGGTCATAATATCTTTCGTTCGAGAAGACAAATATAGCGAAAAATACTGGGAATTTCATAAAAAAAATGTATCTTTGGCAGATAAACGTGTATGTTGCCCGCCGACGGACGATCGAGTGTGGATCATGGCAGTGGAGCGTCTGCTGCGGGGACATCTGAAAATTGTGAAACAATGAACTACTTTTTGCGATGGATAGTCTGCTTAGTCGGCTTGGCTTCGGTAAGCCTGGCGCAGGGTCAGACAGTAAGTAATGCCTTGCCAATTGATTTGGCCATTGTGGGCGGTATGACTGTACCCTCGTTCTCGACCGACGACGTGGGGTGCGATGTGCAGAATAAGATCGGTTGGCAGGTGGGTGTGCTGACCTCGATTAAGATGGTCGGGGTGCTCAATCTTGAGCCGCAACTGATCTATCAACATCAGGGTTTGCGCCTGCGTACGGGCGATCAGACCATGCAACTGCGGTGTAACTCCTTGCAACTGCCCGTGACAGCCTCGATCGGTATTGCGCGTGTGTTGCGCATCTATGTAGGTCCGGTCATCACGCTTGTAGATAATGCCAAGCAGAAGGTAGGGGGTGATTTGCTTGATTTCGATCGGATCTATTCGACGGTGGGCTATACGGCAGGTCTGCGTATCAAGCCGCAACGCCATCTGATGTTCGATGTGCGCTATAATGGTCAATTCGGTGCACGCAAAGATCTGAAACAACACAACGAGGTGGTCGTACACAAACTGCGCCAATATAACGTGGCGATCAGTGTTGGCTACCTGTTCTAAATTCTAAAGGAAGAGAAACTGTAAAAACTACACATGAATATGAAAAAATGGTTTGTAACGCTGCTCTTAGCAGCGATGGTGAGCAGCCTTTCGGCACAAGATTTTATGGGGCAGACCAAACAACGATCGGCTGTGCGTTGGGGCTTGATCGCCGGTTTGAATGCCGCTGACTTTAAGTTGGTCGATACGCGCGTGGATATTGAGAATAAGATGGGCTGGCAGGTCGGTATGATGGCCTCGATTCCGCTTGGTGAGATCATGTCGATTGATCCGCAGATTATCTATGTGCATCAGACGATGGATCTAAGCCATCCCGATGCTCGCAGAACAGGTGAGCTGACCAGCCACTCGATCGACGTGCCACTCGCGCTGGAGTTTAAGATCGTGGGGCCGCTGCGCCTCTTTGCCGGTCCGGTGTTCACGGTGCTGAACGATAGCAAAGGTTCGTTTGGCGAGCAGGATCTGGAGTATTCGGGTGTGCGTACGACCCTCTCCTATACGGTGGGTGCCGAGGTGCGTCTGTTCGACCGCCTGCGTCTTGATCTGCGCTACAATGGCCAATTCAAAGACAAGGATAATGTGAACTTGCCTGACGATATGGGTGGCGTTGGAAAGATGCGTACCCAATGGGCTTCGTTCAACGTTGGTTACTACTTTTAGCCTATGACCGATCAACTCGGAAAAGAGATCCAGATCGACGGCGTTGATCCCCGAGAACTCTATGGTCCGCAAAATGCCTATTTAGAGCAGTTGCGCACCCTGTTTCCCGAACTGAAAATTGTCGCGCGCGGTTCGTCGCTCAAGGTTTTGGGTGCTGAGCGCGAGGTGGCTCGTTTCGAGAAACGCTTTGAAGGGCTGGTGGCCTACTATACCAAATATGGTCACCTCTCGTCGCAGGTGATCGATCAATGCTTCGCGGCCGGCTATGATGCCTCGGCCGAGCGACCGATGGATAAGGATGTGCTGGTTTATGGCAACAATGGCATGATTATTCGTGCCCGTACGCCCAATCAGCAGCGTCTGGTCGAATGCTACGACAAGAACGACCTGCTGTTTGCCGTCGGTCCGGCCGGATCGGGTAAGACCTATACGGCTATTGCGCTGGCTGTACGTGCGCTGAAGGAGAAACAGGTGCGACGCATCATCCTGACCCGCCCGGCGGTGGAGGCTGGTGAGAAGTTGGGTTTCCTGCCCGGCGACATGAAGGAGAAGTTGGACCCCTACCTGCAACCGTTGTACGATGCGCTCAACGACATGATCCCGCCCCTCAAACTGCAAAAATTTATGGAGGATGGGACGGTGCAGATCGCGCCGTTGGCCTACATGCGAGGCCGCACGTTGGATAATGCCTTTGTGATTTTGGACGAGGCGCAGAATACGACCCTCTCGCAGATCAAGATGTTCCTCACGCGCATGGGCCGCAATGCCCGTTTTATTGTGACGGGCGATGTGACGCAGATCGACCTGCCACGGCGTTCGGATAGCGGATTGACGCGCGCCATGAAGATCCTGGAGGGGGTGAAGGGAATCGGGCAGATCACCTTCGATAAACGCGACATCGTGCGCCATGAGCTGGTCAAGCAGATTGTCGAGGCCTTTGACCGCGATGCCGAACGGGGCGAAATAGAGCGAAAATTGATCGATAAACAAGATAAATAACCAATCAAGACTATGGACAAGAATTTGAAGGGGCTGAAGCCCGCATTGGTATGGAAACACTTTGCCGAGATGACGCAGATCCCGCGTCCGTCGGGTCACGAGGAGCAGATCCGTGCCTATATCATCGCCTTTGCCAAGGAGCAGGGCCTTGTGTGGAAAGAGGATGCTGCGCATAACGTTTATGTCGCCAAACCCGCTTCGGAGGGGATGGAGAATCGTGTAGGTGTGGTGATTCAGGCCCACCTGGATATGGTGCCGCAGAAGAACAACGACAAACAGTTCGATTTCGAGAAGGATCCGATCGAGGCTTATATCGACGGCGAGTGGGTGACGGCTAACGGCACGACGCTGGGTGCCGATAACGGTATCGGTGTAGCGGCTATTTTGGCCGTGCTGGAGGATAAGACGCTCGTACACGGTCCCGTGGAGGCTCTCTTTACGGCTACCGAGGAGACCGGTATGGATGGTGCTTTTGGTCTGGAGGCTGGCATGCTGCAGGGCGATATCCTGCTCAACCTCGACTCGGAGACTGAGGGTGAGTTGTATGTAGGTTGCGCCGGCGGTATGGATGCTTCGGCTACGTTCGATTATCAGGCCGAGCCGGTTCCGGCAGGCGATTATGTTGCCATGAAATTGGTGGCAAAAGGCATGAAGGGCGGCCACTCGGGTATTCAGATCGGCTATCAGCGTGCCAACGCCAACCGCGTTTTGTTCCGCCTGTTGCTGGCCCAGAGTGAAGCGTTGGGCTTGCGCTTGGCTTCGGTCGATGGTGGTGGTTTGCGCAACGCCATTCCGCGTGAGGCCGAGGCGGTGGTTGTGCTGCCCGCAGCAAATGTAGCCGCTTGGAAGGAGGCTGTTGCCGCCTATGAGCAGACCGTGATTCGTGAGTTTGAGGATATCGAGGATAGCATCTCGATCTTTGTCGAGGAGGCTCCGATGCCGGCCGAGGTGATTCCGGTGGCGGTGGCTGATGCCGTTGCGAAGGCCGTTGTCGGTTGCCCGGATGGTGTGCAGAAGATGTCGGTAGCGATGGAGGGTCTGGTGCAGACCTCGACCAACCTGGCACGTGTCGTTTCGGATGGCAAGCAGATCAAGATTCAGTGCCTGTTGCGCTCGTCGATGCGTTCGGAGAAGGAGGCTTTGGGTGCCGCTATGGCCGGTGTCTTTGCACTGGCCGGAGGTAAGACCGAGCTGACGGGGTCGTACGATGGTTGGAATCCCAACATGAAGTCACCGATCCTGGCCGCCATGACCACCTCCTACGAGCAACTCTATGGCAAGCGTCCGGCCGTCACGGCGATCCATGCCGGTCTGGAGTGCGGTATCATTGGCAGCAAGTATCCGAATCTGGATATGATCTCGTTCGGCCCGACGATCTGCTATCCCCACTCGCCCGACGAGAAGGTGGAGATCGCCTCGGTGGAGAAGTTCTACGACTTCCTGCTGCGCACGTTGGAGAATATTCCCGTTAAGGCATAGCAGTCGTGGCTCTGACCGAACAAAAGTGGTTTGTCATCGTCAATCCCGTGGCCGATAAGGGCCGCGGGTTGGATGACTATCCGCTCATTTCGCGTCTGTTGCGGGAGGCCGGCATCCATGCCGAGCCGGTCTTTACGGAGCATAAATTTCATGCCACGGAGCTGACCGTGACGGCCGTCAAGGAGGGCTACCGCCATATTATTGTGGTGGGAGGTGTCGGAACGTTGCATGAGGTGGTCAATGGTCTCTTTATCCAACAAGAGGTGGCCCCGGCTGATGTGCTGCTGGCCATGATAGCTGTTGGATCGGGTAATAACTGGGTGCGCGCCTTCGGCTCGTCGGCTCGTTATCAGGATGCTGTGCGTGATATTGTCGATGGTTACTCCTTTTTGCAGGATGTTGGTGTTGTGAGCTACGAGGAGTCCCTCTATCGCCAAACGCGCTACTTTGCCAATGTGGCCGGTGTGGGTTTTGATGCTTTCCTGCTCAAACGCATGACCCACTTGCAAAAGAAGAATCGCTTTCGTCCCTGGCGCAAGTTCCTCTGTGTGTTGAGCAACTTCTTTGTCTATAAATCGACCGGTATGAAGATCTGGGTCGATGATGTACGTATCTACAACGGACTGATGTTCTCGATCGCATTGGGCATCTGCAAGTACAACGGTGACGGTGTGCAGCAACTACCCGAGGCGGTGGCTGATGATGGTATGTTGGATATTTCGCTCGTGAAACCGCTTCACTTCTGGCACATCCTGTTCCGCCTGCGCTACCTCTATAATGGAGGCATCTATCGCATTGGCCATGTACTACATGCGCGTGGATGGAAGGTGCGGATTGAATCTTCGCCTGAAGTGTCGTTGGAGGTCGATGGTGAATTGTTGGGCGAGACACCGTTGGAATTTGAGGTGCAGCCGCAGGCTATTCGGGTTGTGGTGAGCAAGGCGTTTTATGAGTCGCGCATGGCAGTCACCGAGACTGCATCGTCGGAAGATCTGCAACCGCATGATAAGAAGCGTAAGAAAACAAAACAAAAATAGGTAATAACGATGAAAAAGATGTTTATTGTAGGCTTGGCGTCCGTGGCTTTGTTGGCCATGACGGCATGTGCCGATACAAACGCCTCGCGGGTTCAGGAGCTGGACTCGTTTGTTGTCAATGTAGAGCAGAAAGCCGCCTCGTATGATGAGTCTGAGTGGCAGGTGGCCGATCAGACCTTTGAATCGTTGGTCGAGGCGGTAGAACTCAACTACGATCAGATGACGCCCGAACAGCAGGAGGCTGCCCTGAAGGCTATTGGGCGTTATTATGGCTTGCAGACCCGTCATGGTATCGAACGGGCTGCCAAGGAGGTGCAACAGACTATCGAACAATTGCCAGCCTTATTGGAGGGCTTTACCGAGGCCTTCACCGAAGAGGTTGATGAGCGATAGGAGAGGCCTGTCTTGATAACAGAAGCGGCTGTCCAACAGAGATGTTGCGACAGCCGCTTTGCTTTGTGCGGGCTACTCTTTGCTGATCTTGAATCCCAACTGCGTGATCAGTCGCAGGGTCTGCATGGCTGTCCGACGGTCGTAGTCGCGCTCGGCCTCGGTCAGCTCTTCGTAGGGCACTAATCCCGGGTGCAGACGCTGTACGTCATCGCGCTGGGGACCATAGCTCCACCCCTCATCCATGCGCCCTTTGGCCCAGACTTCGTGCACATTGCGGGCAATCTCTTCGGTCAAAGCCATCAGCTCGGCCGGCAGCTCCACCTGCGAAGTGTCAATCGGTTGTGGTATATAATGCTGTTTCATGCGTTGTCTCGTTTTTTTGAAAGATTAAGCTTTACTTGTTATGCAGGCTTTCTCCTCGTCTGTTTGGACTGATAGATCCGGAATATGCCCCGTTCGCTTGGCATTGACGCGGTGGACAATGTAGGGTAGGGCTTTGGCCAGGCGGCCGTCGTAATGTTGGGTGTCGTCGATCTCGGCAACACGCTGATAGGAGCAGAGGTCGGGGTGGTGCATCCGGCATTTTAGGTCGTTCTTGCACGCTTTGAAGGCCGCTTTATTGGTGAGCGTTTTCTCCTCCTTGGTATTTGGGTCGATCTGCTTTATGTCGCTGGGCTTGTTGGGGGCATTATTGAAGTTCTCATAACGCATTTTTACCTCCTTTTGTTCGTCTTGCGTGAGGGGGCGATAGTGCATCAAGAGCTGTTCGACATTCCAACGATTGTGCTCGGCAATGGCGAGATGGTGGATCGTGGTTTCGTCTATTTCTAACGGATCCCCCGGCTTCCAGCCGGCACTGCGCAGCTTGGTGCGTACGGCATTGGCATGGTAGATATTCGACCAACGACGTGCGGCACCCGATTTGCCATTCTCAAATGTCAGCATCTTCTTCCATTCCTCATCAATAGCTTGCAAGGTGCTGCCTTCCAGCGTCGGCTCCCCCGGATAGTACACGTAGTTGATCAGTCGGGCAATGTCGTCGTTGTCGAAGAGCAGATCGCAGCTGAGCGAGAACATGCCGAAGGGTTTTACCTTCTGGTAACGGGTGTTTTCGCCGTTGGTCGTAAGATTGCTGATGATGGCATCGGCTTGTCGCTGATAGACCAGCACCTGGTTGGCTTGCTCATAGACAGCCTCGGGCAGGTAGAGGCCGGCAGCGATGGCTTGGTGGCTCTCCTCGAGGCAGACGGCTACGGTCAGCCGCTTGTGGCGGTGCTGCGCGTGTTCGGCACACGTAGCTAAGTAATCATAGACGGCCCGATCGTTCATGCCGCCCTTGATAAACTCCCACTCGATGTCGATGAAAAATTCACGGCCATCCTCCCCTTGCGAGGGGTCGGTATTCGGCTCAGTTGCACTCAACTGTACCTGCTGATAGGGCGATGTGGAGTTGACACCATGTAACGGATCGTGCCACGTGACGTTCGCCGCATCAAAGTCGGCATAGAGCGATGATGCGCAGTGCGCGGCATCGACATAACGCCAACGCGCCAATTGGAACAGGTCGTGGTAGCGACGCATCAGATAGCCCGATTCGCGGTCAGCCTCGGGGTCGATGAAGGTGATGCGTGTGCGTGGTCCTTGGGGGGTGCGGGCGTTGGGGTAGTGGGCAATATGTGCCGCCTCGAGGGCGAGCGTAACACCCATTTGGCTCATGCCTATCACCACTAAATGGACATGCTCGGGTGAGTTAGCCCCGATATATTTATCTTTTTCAGCATCAATCGTGTCGAGAGGCAGGTACTCGGGGTAACGACATTCACCCTGTGACTGATTGACGGGCTCGATCAGATGGGTTGGGTCGGCATGTGCGAAGATCTTTTGGGCCCACATTTCGTAATAGTTGAAGGGGCGGAAGTCGATCTTCGAGTAGGCCGTGGCTGTGATGTCCGAGAATTGGAAGACCGAAAAGGTGGTTTGGTACTCAAACATCACATAGACCTCCAGGGGCTTGGGGCGATTCTCGGGCAGTTGCTCGATCAGCAGATTTAGAGCCGTCATGTTGTAGGTGTCGTGATCCTTGCCGTCGATCGAGCTATCCTCGCCAATTAGATAGACCTTCTGCGCCTTGTCGAGACGCAGGTCTTCGATGTCGTTGCGGCGGGTGCGATCACCATAGTAGATGATGACGCGCGCCTCTTGTTGGGGTGTCAGGGTCGAGAGCAGGGCTGCTCGCAACTCCTCGACCGACCCTTTGGTTTGGATCAGGATGTTGCTCGGCGAGGAACCGGCATCCTCAAACAACTCTTTGCAGATGTCGGGCACCATGGCATGGCCTCCGATGATGAGGATATGGTTTTTGAGGCGTTTGTAGCGCACCTCGCCCTTCATCCAACGCTCCTTGCGACGGTCGATGGCTGATATCAAACCACTGACCAACAGTCCGTTGAGTGAGAATACGCCCAGCAAAGCAACAATGCCAGCAAAGAGACGGCCTTCCTGATGTGAGGCACGATCTTGGTTTCCCGGATCGACAAAATGGTAGTAAACGCCCCAGAAATTCTCTTTCAGCGAGTTATGCCATGAGGTGTCTTCTTGGGGAAGCGACTGCTGTACAGTAGTTTGCTCTTCGCTATAGAGGGAAGTCCCATACAGGGTCTTGATCCACATGGAGATGCAGCCCAGCAGGAGCAATATGCTGACTATGGTAATGGCAATATTACCCAAAAAAGCCCACTCCTTGGTCATCCACCGATCACGCTGTTTTGCTTTGATGCACCAAATATATATGCTATATCCAGTAAAGCATCCAGCCACTGCGGTGACACTCCATATCACTAGCTTGATCGTCTCAAAAGTCATATTTGTACGTTGTTTAGCAACCTATTGAATAAACAAAGATAGCATAAAGTCGCAGAAACGCCAAATAAAAAGCGCGACAGGATAGGTCTAACCAAAAAAAAGAGGCTCAAAAAGCCTCTTTTTTTTGGTTGAACTGCCGGGACTCGAACCCAGAACGACAGAACCAAAATCTGCTGTGTTACCATTACACCACAGTTCAATCCGTTGCTCGAAAGCGGTGCAAAGGTAGGCAAAAATTCTGAAATAACAAATAGCTCTCGCTCGATTGGCTAATTTTTCTGCGATTTTTATGCTTCAAGGCATTGACGCAGTGCTTTGGCCAACTGATCGGGACACGATGTACCCCGTCCGCGACAGTCAATACCTTCGAGCCGTTTGATGGCCTCTGTGATCTCCATGCCACGCACCAAGGCGGCCACACCTTGTGTGTTACCGTGGCAACCGCCCAGGAACGACACCTCGACGATATGCTGATCCTCGACTGTGACGATGATAGCCTGCGAGCAGGTGCCCTGGGTGGTGTATGTAATTGTCTTTTTCATGTCGATGTGATTTTAGAAGGGTTAAAAAACAATGACGACGCAACAAAAAACTATCTCTGCTGCGTCGTCATCCATTTTGTTTATCCGCCTCTTGGCAAGCCCCCTTCCTCATGTTGCGAATAAAGGGAGAACGCCACTGCTTACTGCTGCAGGCTCGAAGGGTCGGCTACGATCATGTTCTTGTCGATGCGCAGCGTTACGTTGCCATCCACCTCGATCAAGATCGTCGGATCATTCTCCTTAACCTCCTTTACGACGCCATAGATACCACCGGCGGTGATGATCTTGTCGCCCTTCTTGAGGTTGTTGCGGAACTGCTGCATCTGCTTACGACGCTTGGCCTCGGGACGCCACATGAAGAGCCACATCACGAGGAACATCAAGCCGATCATAATCAGGAAGCTGTTCTGGGCAAACCACGACTGCTCCGGCTCTACGGGAATCTCGGCAATAGCATTGGCAGCCTGCGGTGCGTTCTCGGCGACAGCTGCAGTGGTAGTCTCAACTGCGGCCTCGACTGCTTGAAGGAAATTCATCATAACTATTTTCTGTTTTTAAGTGTGTACAATGATGCAAATATAACTATTAAATAGCAACTTTGCAAATCTTATTCGATGTCGGCCTCGACCACCAACCGATGGCTCGTCACCGGACCGGCCAATTGCAGGGTCAGCGCCTTGAGTTGCCAACCCCACGCCCCGCGGGCGTCGAACGTTAGGCTCACAGCTCGCTCCTCGCCGGGCATAAGTGGCTGATTGTCATGATCGAGCGTTGTGCATCCGCAGGTGCGTTCATAGCCTTTGATGACGATGGGCTGCGGCGTGCTGTTTTTGAAAACGAGCTGCTTGACGGCTATCTCGCCCTCGTGCATGCGACCAAAACGGATGGTGTCAGTGGCCAAGAATGGCTCCTTTTGTGCCACAAATTCGATCTTTTGGCCCTGCAAATCGGTCTGTTGCAGCTGTTTGGGCGACGATGAGCAACCGACGACGAGCAGCCCCATCCACACGATGACGGCGCGATGCATGACGATGGTCTGTTGTTAGATCAGTCCGCGACCCGATTTCTGGATCAGCCCCTCCTCGGTGAGCGAGGCGACAATCTTGTCCAACACGCCGTTGATGAAGGTGCTACTGCCCTGCGTCGAGTAGTATTTCGAGATCTCGATCCACTCGTCCATGGTCACCTTGACCGGAATCGACGGGAAGGCGATCAGCTCGGCCATTGCCGTGCCGATGATCAGGTTGTCCATGAAGACGATACGCTCGATGTCCCAATTGGCCGTGTAACGCTCCACGTAACGCTGATACTCGTTGTAATTGACCAACGCCTTGGCAAAGAGATTCTTGGCAAATGCGGGATCCTCCTCGCTTTTGAATTTGTCGGCTACGCGCAGCTCCTTGTGCGAGATACGCATGTTGCTCAACGTGCGCTGGATCATCATCAGGATGTAGGGCAGGTCACCACTCCATTGGATCGACTGCTCGTCCAGCACCTCGTCGAGTGCCGGGCAATCGGCCAACATCGTGAAGAGGTTATCGACCAGCGCGCGATCCTCCTCGAACGAGCGATTCTCGCGGGCCATGTAGGTGCGGAAATAGTTGCTCTCGGAGAATTGGTTGTAGAGCGTGCGGATCAACTCGGGATACTGCTCCCAGCCGAGACGATGCGCTGCGATGTAGTCATTGATGGCATCGGTGTTGGCGATGACGCGGATCACCTGGTTGTCGATGAATTTGGTGTTCGGATGGAGATCTTCGAATGTGGGCAGCTTTTTGTTTTTTGCAATATCCTGACGCTCTGCGGCATAGCGAACTAACTCTTGGGGCAGGGCGAGCATCTGAAAATAGAGATCATAGGCCTTGTCGATCGAGGACATGAGGCTCTTTTGCGAGGCCATGAGGTTATCGGCATCCGATTTGAGGTGGGCGAAGAGTGCCTTGAGCACCTTGATGCGGAGTAAACGTCTGCTTAACATATTGGAAGAACGATACTGTTTTTTTGCTTTAATTTCGGCCGCAAAGATAGCAATATCGGTTCTCAATCGCAAATTTTCGCCCAAGAAAAAACAGCCCTTTCAAAGAAGGATAGACCGGGGTACACCACAAAATTTTGGGTGCGGAAAAAAATCACTATCTTTGCCCTATGAATAGATTGGTAATTGTGGGGTGCGGTCGTCTGGGTACGATCGTAGCCGAGGCGGCAGCCAAGGGTTTGCTGCCCGAATATGAGTTGGTGGGCCTCTTCTCGCGCACCTATGAGCGTACCGAGCAGCTGGCGGCCAAGATGGCTGAGGCTGGTATTGGTTGTCAGGCCTGCCACACGTTGGAGGAGTTGCTGGCACTTCGGCCGGACTATCTGGTTGAGGCCGCATCTCCGGCCTGCATGCGAGCCATTACGCGTCCGACGCTGGAGGCCGGGTGTTCGATCGTGACCCTCTCGATTGGTGCCTTTGCCGACGACGATTTCTATGCCGAGGCGCAGCAGGTGGCACGCCAATGCGGGCAGCGCATCTACTTGGCTTCGGGGGCAACGGGCGGCTTTGATGTCCTGCGAACAGCCTCGCTCATGGGAGGTGCTACGGCGCAATTCTTCAATGAGAAGGGCCCCAATGGACTGAAGGGTACCCCCGTCTATGATGAGTCGTTGCAGCAGGAGCAGCGCGTAGTCTTTCGCGGCACGGCCAAGGAGGCGATTGCACAGTTTCCGACGCGTGTGAATGTCACCGTGGCTGCTTCACGAGCCTCAGTAGGACCGGAGAAGATGCAGGTTACCATGCAGTCATCGCCCTATTTCCGTGGCGATACGCAGCGTGTCGAGATTCGCAATGCCGAGGTGCATGCCGTAGTCGATATCTATAGTGCCACCCCTGCCATTGCCGCTTGGTCGGTGGTTGCCGTGCTGCAAAATATTGTCTCGCCAATCGTCTTTTAGGCGAGGAAACCATCTAATTGGGTGATTTTTGCGTTACGCTCGGTGTTGAAATCCTCACATACGTTTAGTATGCTCCGGTTTCACAACCTTCGCAAGCCTTGAAATCCCCACCAATTATATGGTTTCCGAGTCCAATCAGATGCTCTGCGTTGGGTGATTTTTGCGTTACGCTCGGTTTTGAAATCCCCACCCATAAAAAAAGCCCCCAAAAGTGCACGAACTTTTGGGGGCTTTGTCGTTCATGGCTCGTTATGCGCGTCCGAGGTAGTGTTTCATGTTGTACAGCACCTTCTCGCTCAAGCGCACAAAGGCCTGTTTCGTGCGGCCGGTCGAGACCTCCACACAGCGCACAAACGGGTGGGTCAGTAGGTGCTCGCCACCCAAGGCACCGACCGTGTCGCAATAGAGGCGGCAACCGCATTTGTCGAACCATTTGAGCAAGGCCGGCTCATCCCAAGCGGGCGAAAGACCCGTATTGAAGAGCACCTTGCCGTAGCCCAGTGCCTCAAACTCCTCGTCGTGGAGCAACACCGTATTTTTATTCAGACAGCAGAAGACGACCGAACTCTGCTTCAGCAGGTCGCGCAAGGGGAGGAACTGATACCCCTTTTCCGTGGCCCACGCCTTCTCCGAACGGGCAAAGTAGCTCACCTCGGCGCCGAAAAAGCGCATGGCATCGGCAATCATGCCGCCCGATTTACCCAAACCGACCACGCCGACCTTCAGCCCCGTGATCTCGCGCGGCGTGCCCTCCCAGGGTGCCTCGCCAAAGCCATGTAGCAGGCGCACCAGCTCGCTGACCACATACTCGACCACACCCTCGTCACCATAGTCGCGGATGCCCGTCACGGTGATACCGCGGCTCTCGGCATAGCGAATATCGACGTTGGCACTCTCGGGTGAATAGAGCGAGCAGCACATACCGATATAGCGGATATTGGGGCACTGCTCCATGGCGGCACGCTCCAGGCGCGATGTGTAACTCAACAAGACGGCATCGGCATCGCCTACGCGGCGGGCAATCTCTTCGTCGGTGGTGGGGATGTCGTCGTAGAGCACCACCTCGTCAGCCAAGGTGTAGAGCTCCTGCTCGGCCGATGGAATGAGGCTCACCGGCTCAATGGCTACCAATTTCTTAAATCTCATAGTTCTGTTATTAGATGTACAATTTCTTCCAAATAGTGTTGATCGACCTCGTCGAACGTGGCTAATTGCTCGCTGTCGATGTCGAGAACGCCGATCACCTCGTCGGCCTGCCACATCGGCACGACAATCTCACTTCGCGATAGGGAGGAGCAGGCGATATGGCCCGGAAACTGCTCTACGTCCGGGACGATGAAGGTGCGTTGCTGCTGCCAGGCTGAGCCGCACACACCTCGTCCGCGAGCAATGCGTGAGCAGGCAATCGGCCCTTGAAAGGGTCCCAATACCAGTTCCTCGCCCACCACGCGGTAGAACCCCGTCCACCAAAAACCGAACGTGAGGTGGATCATCGCCGCAACGTTAGCCATGCGGGCAATAGGATCCGTTTCGCCCTCCACGAGCGAGGCTATTTGCCGGCATAGCAGCGTGTAACGCTCCTCTTTCGTGCCGGTTGCGATCTGTAACTCTTCAGCCATAGGGCGAAGATAGTGATAAAATGAAAGAAAGAAAAATTTGCAGCCGAAAAAAATGATTGATTCGCATACTTTGCTCTTTGCAGAGAAAATTTGCGAATGTGAGAAATAAATCTTAACTTTGACATAGCCAAAAGCTGAAATGTTGAAATAGACAAGTATCAAATACATAAAAACTGCAATTATGACGCAAAAAAACACGCGCACTGAGAGCGATCTGTTGGGATCGGTTGAGGTTCCCGAGAATGTTCTTTATGGTGTTCAGACGATGCGAGGCCTGGAGAATTTTCCGATCAGTAAATTTCATTTGAGCGATTATCCACGCTTTATCCACGGTTTGGCCGTTGTGAAGCTAGGTGCAGCTATGGCCAACCATGAGTTAGGCTTGTTGAGTGATGAGGTCTATGAGGCCATTGCGCAGGCATGTCGTGAGATCATGGCGGGACAGCACCACGAGCACTTCCCGGTCGATATGATTCAAGGCGGAGCCGGCACGACTACGAACATGAACGCCAACGAGGTGATCGCCAACCGCGCACTGGAGTTGATGGGCCATCGTCGTGGCGAATATCAGTATTGCTCGCCCAACGACCATGTAAACCGCTCGCAATCGACCAATGATGCCTATCCGTCGGCCATCCACATGGGTCTTTATAGCACCCACTTGGAGCTGCGCGAGCACCTGCAGCAGTTGGTGGATGCCCTGCGCAAGAAGGGTGACGAATTTTCCCACATCCTGAAGATGGGCCGTACACAGCTCGAGGATGCTGTGCCGATGACCTTGGGTCAGACCTTCCACGGCTTTGCCAGCGTGCTGCAGGAGGAGGTTGCCAATTTGGACTTCGCGTCGCGCGAGTTCTTGACCATCAACATGGGTGCTACGGCCATCGGTACGGGTATTTGCGCCGAGCCGGGCTATGCCGAGAAGTGTACGGCGGCCATTGCCGAGATTACGGGTTGGCCGATCAAATTGGCCGAGGATCTGGTAGCCGTTACCTCCAATACTTCGTGCATGGTGGGTTATTCGTCGGCTATGAAACGTATTGCGCTGAAGATGAACAAGATTTGTAACGACCTGCGCCTTTTGGCCTCGGGCCCGCGTTGTGGCTTGGGTGAGTTCAACCTGCCGGCACGTCAGCCGGGTTCGTCGATCATGCCCGGTAAGGTCAATCCGGTGATCCCCGAGGTGATGAACCAGATTGCTTATAAGGTGATCGGTAACGATCTGACCACCTCCATGAGCGACGAGGCTGCCCAGATGGAGCTTAACGCCATGGAGCCGGTGATGGCCCAGTGCTGCTTTGAGTCGGCCGATCTGCTGATGAATGGCTTCGATACGTTGCGCGTACGTTGTATCGAGGGCATCACGGCCAACGAGGATCGCTGCCGTGCCTATGTGCATAATAGTATCGGTGTGGTGACGGCTTTGAATCCGATCATTGGCTATAAGAACTCGACCAAGATCGCCCAGGAGGCATTGCAGACGGGTCGTGGTGTCTATGAGTTGGTGCTCGAGCACGGCATTCTGACCCGCGAGGAGCTGGACGAGGTGCTCAAGCCTGAGAATATGATTCGTCCTGTGAAACTCAATATCAAGCCGCGTAAATAAATCCCGCTTGGAATACGATTCCAATCTAAAAGGGCTGCTCGTGAATCCGAGCAGCCCTTTTTGGCAACCTTGTCCAGGTTATTTTTTCAACTCTTTGCTAAAGAAGTCTGCCACTAAGAGCAGAATCTCGCGGCCTTTGTCGCTGCCTGAGCTGTGCAGATTGTGTTCATAGTAGGGGTAGATGCGCAGATCGACCCGACCGCCCTTCTTCTTGAGTGCATCGGCGAAGCGGACACTGTGGGTGTATTCACAGGAGGTGTCGCCTGTACCGCAAAGCAAGAGGGTCGATGGAATTTTGCGTTTCGGGATGCAGTTGATCGGCGAATATTTGGCCGATGCCTCGGGGGTAAAGCCGAAGAAGTAGTCGCGCCGTTTTTGATTGGCATATTTGACGGCTAAAACCTCCGGATCGCTCAATACATAGGGTCCCGAGTTGCCCACCAAAGCGGTCGTGCCCTTGATCGTCATAGCTGCCATGGCAGCTAAGTGTGCTCCGGCCGAATGGCCATAGAAACCGAATCGTTTGGGGTCGATGTTCAGCTCTTTAGCATTGGCTTGCACCCACTCCACGGCTGCACGTACATCGGCCATGCCGACTTCGACATTCGCTCCCGGCTGACCTCCCAGCGAGTAGGTGATACGAACGCCTGCAATACCACATTGAGAAGCCAAATATTGTGAGGTATATTGGAGCGATCCACGCGGGGCACCACCGGTCCAACCGCCGCCGTGGATATAGATCACGAAGGGGGTTGGTTGGTTGCTCTTGGGTCGATCGATGATGAGCTTTAGGCTATAGCCTTCGTGGGTCTTATAGATGAACTCCTGGTTGGTGCAGACGCTCATCTCCTCTTTCGAGGCGATAGGTTGCGCTTTGTAATAGGTATACACATCGGGAATCTCCTCCAGGTTGATGTGTACATAGCGGCCGGGCTTGGCTATGGAGTAGGTGCCGTCATCGTTCGCTTTCAGAGCCATTCCATAACGGTTAGAGAGTTTCTTAACCGGTTTCTGCTGTGCTGAGAGAGGGGCTGCTGCCATCAAAAGGGCCAGCGAGGCAAGTATCCATTTTCTCATAGTAGTAAACTGTTTAGGTGTTAATAGATAAAACGTTTTAATTGATTTGCCAAAAAAATAATTCGATGCAAGCAAAGATAGTAAAAGCTGGGCAGTTTTCCAAATTATAGTCGCCCGAAAAGCACTCTTTGCAGGGTGTAGAGGTTGGTGCGACAGGGCGGTCGGGCCGAAAAAGCGGCCAAATGCTTGTTATCTTGCTGATATTTTTCTATTTTTGTGCCATAAGATAAGCATAAACCTTTAGACGATTATAGAAGATGTCAGCAATTACAAATTTGGAACCTCGCCTGGTGTGGGGGCAGTTCGATGCCATTACGCGTGTGCCGCGCCCCTCGAAGAAGGAGGAGAAGATTATTCAATATCTGGTCGATTTTGCCCGTGAGCATGGGATCGACTATCAGAAAGATGCCATCGGCAACGTGGTGATGCGCAAAGGGGCAACGCCCGGCATGGAGGATCGCCCGACGGTGATCCTGCAGTCGCACATGGACATGGTCTGCGAGAAGAATTCGGATGTCGAGTTTGACTTCGATCATGATGCCATTCGCACCCGCATTGAGGAGGGCTGGGTCAAGGCCGAGGGAACGACGCTCGGTGCTGATTGCGGTATCGGTATGGCGGCTGCGTTGGCTGTGCTGCTCGATGAGACGATAGCCCACGGTCCGGTGGAGGCCCTCTTTACGGTGGACGAGGAGACCGGCTTGACCGGCGCTTTCGAGCTGGGTGAGGGAATGCTGACGGGCAAATACCTCGTAAACCTCGACTCGGAGGATGAGGGCGAGCTCTTTATCGGCTGTGCCGGTGGTATTGATACGATTGCCACTTTCCATGGCGAAATGGAGGCCGCTCCGAAGAACTATGCCTTCTATCGTGTCGATGTGTCGAACCTGCTGGGTGGCCACTCGGGCGACGATATTGATAAGGGACGTGTCAATTCGGTCAAGACGCTGGCTCGTCTGATGTGGGACGGTATGCAGTCGTGCGAGCTGCGCTTGAGCTACTTCTCGGGTGGCAACCTGCGCAATGCTATCCCGCGCGAGGCATACGCCATCTTTGGTGTGCCGATGCGCTTCAAGGCCGACTTTGAGCAACGTTATCGCCTCTTTGCGACTGACCTGCACAACGAGTTCCGTTTCCGTGAACCGAACTTTACGATTACACTCAACGAGATGCCCGAGGTGGATCGCGTGCTGGATCAGAAGACGCAGCAAGGGTTGATCTACTCGTTGGTCGGTGTGCCGAATGGTGTGATTGCCATGTCGTTTGCGATGCCGGGCCTGGTGGAGACCTCGACCAATTTGGCTTCGGTGAAGTTTGTGGACGATGAGACGATCGTGGTGACCTCGTCGCAACGTTCGTCGGTCGAGAGTGCTAAGACCTATGTTGCCGAGATGGTCGAGTCGGTCTTTGTGCTGGCCGGAGCTGATGTGGCCCATACGGATGGCTATCCGGGCTGGGCTCCCAATCCCGAGTCGCGTCTGTTGGAGGTGACCAAGCAAGCCTATGTTGATCTGTTTGCCGCTGAACCTAAGGTGCGAGCTATTCATGCCGGTCTGGAGTGTGGTCTTTTCTTGGAGAAGTACCCCGAATTGGAGATGGTCTCGTTTGGCCCCACGTTGCGTGGTGTGCACTCGCCCGATGAGCGGTTGGAGATCGCCACGGTGCCCAAGTTCTGGGAGTTGTTGTGCGAAGTGCTGCGTCGAATCTAAACTTCGTATAGCTGATGAAACGCCTCCTCGGTCTGCTGTTGTTGCTTATGCCTTTGTCGGTAGTGGCTCAAGAGCTGACCGAGGAGGATTATTATTACCCCTATGCCACCTATGCAGATCTGAATCCCGAGCCGGAGCCGTTGGTTGATTCGCTCTTTACAGCGGGACGCTATGATTGGATCTTTCACGCCTCGCAAGAATTGTATGGCGAGGTAACACGCTATGCTTTGCCGCAGATGACTCGTTGGCGTGGTGGTGAAGGATTTTCTACCGAAGCGATCACGCTCTATGGCATGGCGATGCCCTATGATCGGGTGGCTCTATTGCGGCTCTTGTCGGTTGAGGAGCGTGAAGCGGCCTTGTTAAGTCCGTTGAGCGATGCCTTCGGCACCACGGGAGGCGTACAATCCTTTGCCTTTTCGGACGAATTGCCCAATCGCCCCGATCGGATCACGGTGCGCTATGCCGAGCGTGGCTATCGGCTGGGAGTGCGAGGGGCTTTCGATCGATTTACGGATCGCGGATGGCGTGTTGCTGCTGCTCTGGATCTTCGCACGGGGCGCGATGCGCGAATCGAGGGTGTTTTTACCGATGCATTGCACCTTGGAGGTCGTCTTTCGCGTACGTGGGAGAGTGGTCATCGTTTTGCGCTCTTTCTGTCGCTTCCCTTTACGATGCGCGGTCTGCGGTCGAGTTCGACCGAGGAGGCCTATACACTACTCGATGATCCCTACTACAACCCTTCGTGGGGTTTTCAAGCGGGTGAGGTGCGCAATGCGCGGGTGCGCCGTGAGGCATTGCCCTATCTGATGGCGGCCTGGCAGCTGCCGATCGGTGAACGTACGCACCTGCAACTCTCGACTTCGGCCAAAGCGGGCATTCGCCGCCAGAGTGGGTTGGGGTGGTATGACGCCCGCTCGCCCTTGCCCGATAATTATCGGAATATGCCCTCCTACGCGGGCGATCGCGCCTCGGAGGAGGTGTGGCGGAGTGGCGACCCGCGCTATACGCAGATCGATTGGGATGAGCTGATCGCCCAAAATCGCTTGCGTGGAGGCGAGGCGGCCTATACGCTGGAGGATCGGGTCGAGGAGCCGCTACAAATCGCCCTGCGTGCTGCTTTTCGGACGAAAACCGAACACGCGGAGTTGGATTATGGCCTTTCGGTAGCCTGGGATCGCAGCCGCTATTATAAACGTATGCGCGATCTGTTGGGTGCCGACTATCTGACCGATATCGACCAATACCTGATCGACGATGATCGCTACTCCAACCAGCTGGAAAATAACCTGCGAGACCCCTCACGCCGCATTGGCGAGGGAGATCGCTTCGGATATGATTATGCACTCGAAAGCCGCTATGTCGGAGGCTGGTTGCGCGGTGCGTGGCAGTCGGATCGTTGGTGGTTGGAGGGAATGTTTGCCGTGGGGGAGGAGCAGATCGAACGCCGAGGCTATTACGAAAAGGAGCTCTTTGCTGGCAATCAATCTTATGGTCGGTCGCGAAGCATACGGATGACTACCTACACGCTCAAAGGTGTCGCCTCCTACGCCTTGGCTTCGGATCAACTGCTCGAACTGACCTTGGCGGCCGGTAGTCGCACACCGGAAGCCGGACAACTCTTCGTACAACCGCTTTATAACAATCGTACGGTGGCAGATCCTGATCCGGAACGTTATTATGGAGCGCGTCTGCGCTATCGTCGCACGGGGACAAGGCTTTCCTACGAACTCTCGGCCCTCTTCTCGATGACAACCGATGGCCTTGAGACGCGTCGCTATTACGATGATTTGGCAGGCGTATATAGCGATCTTTCGGTGCAGGGAATTGCCCGACGCGCCTTCTCGGTGGAGGCTGCAGCCTCGTGGCGGGCAAGCTATCGGTGGCGATTTACGGCGGCCTGTTCGTGGGGCGATTATCGCTATGTGCGCGATCCAAGAGTGACAATTCTTTCGGATGTCGATAATTCGGTGGTCGATGCGGATGCCGTGAGCCGCATGGGCGATTGCCGCATGGGTAGCGTTCCTTCGCTGGCTGCGTCGCTTTCGGCACGCTATTGGGCCGGTCGAGGATGGAGTGTGACGCTGACGGGTGGTCTGGCCACCGGGCGTTATGTGGATCCTGCCGCCTTGCGTCGTACGGATCGGGTGGCCGATCAGGCAGGCACTACGCCGGAGAGCTTTGCCGCCTTTACCGAGCAGGCGCGGTTGGCCGATAGTTACTCGGTCGATTTGGCACTGTTTAAGTATATTACCTTTGATAACGAATCGCAGTTGCAACTTTCGTTGCGCGTCAATAACCTGCTCAATACGGAGAATCTCTCCTATGGATACGAATCACTTCGCTCGCAATGGCAGGGTACGGGCGATCATGCCGTGCGCATGCCGCAAGCCTCGCGCTATCTGTACGATGCACCGCGCAGTGTGGTGGTCTCGGTGGGTTATTGTTTTTAGCGAAAAAAAGTTGTATCTTTGCGTCCCATTTGAAAATTAAGCGGTTATGGCAGGAAGTAATTTTGTCGATTATGTGAAGATCTTTGCCCGTTCGGGCCATGGAGGTGCCGGCTCGGCCCACTTCCGTCGTGAGAAGTTTGTCGCTTTCGGAGGCCCCGATGGGGGTGATGGCGGCAAGGGTGGCAGCATCATTTTGCAGGGTGATCGACAGTATTGGACGTTGATTCACCTGAAGTATCAGCGTCACCAGTTTGCCGAGGATGGCGAGTGTGGCTCGGGTGCCCGTTCGTCGGGTAAGAATGCCAAAGATATCATTCTGCCTGTGCCTCTGGGTACGGTAGCCCATCGGTTGGTGCTCAATGAGGAGACCGGCGAGGAGGAGCGTGTCTATGTCGGCGAGGTGACCGAGCATGGCGAACAGCTGGTCTTGTTGCAGGGTGGCCGTGGCGGTTTGGGAAACTGGCACTTTAAGAGTGCTACGAACCAGGTGCCGCGTTATGCCCAGCCCGGTGAGGAGGGTGACGAGGGATCGTTCGTCCTGGAGCTGAAGGTGTTGGCCGATGTGGGTCTTGTCGGCTTCCCCAATGCCGGTAAATCGACCCTGTTGTCGGTCGTATCGGCTGCCAAACCCAAGATCGCAAACTACGCCTTTACAACCCTTGAGCCGAACCTCGGTATTGTGGAGGTGCGCGACCATAAATCGTTCGTGATGGCCGATATTCCGGGTATTATCGAGGGCGCACACGAGGGTAAGGGCCTGGGAACCCGCTTCTTGCGCCATATCGAGCGCAACTCGGTGCTGCTCTTTATGGTGGCAGCCGACTCGGAGAATATCCGCGAGGCCTATGAGGTGCTGCTCGGCGAATTGACCCAATATAACCCCGAATTGCTCGACAAACAACGCCTGTTGGCGATCACCAAATGTGATATGTTGGGTAACGACGAAGAGTTGCTCGAGCAGTTGCGTGCCGAGTTGCCGGAGGGTGTGCCGTCGATCTTCATCTCGTCGGTGGCCGGCAAGAATATCCAGCAGTTGAAGGATATGCTGTGGAAGGCCCTGACCGATTCGATCGAGGGTTAGAAATAGATGTGTCGATCGGTAACGCGCAACCGATAACCCTCGTAAGAGGTCTCCAGAATGCCATATAACGAGCCTTTGCCTTCGGGTAGAGGCTCGTTTGCATAGTCTGCCGAGGCGTGTGTCCAGACAGAAAGTTCCTCTCCCTGCTCGTCGATGATAAGATGCGTCGTGTGGATATGGCGATTGGTCTCTGGATCACGCTTACACCACGTGCCCGAGGCGGAAAAGTGTACGCCATCAATCTGCACAAAGCGATCGGCAGCACGCGGCTCGGTGATGGGCAGGGTGATGAGTAATGGGGTAGGCGTTGTGGGGTGTTCGTCCGTGCGTCGCAGATGGGCCGCCTCTTGGTTGGCCGATAGGCCGATGCGTGCATAGGCGTCAGGCTCTGTGCCAAGTAGCAACGATCCGTTGTAATTGTAGAGTAAGAGTCCGTTACAAGCGACGCGTACAGAGGCCCCAATCGGATAGCGGCGGTAGCAATTCGCTTCGCTCAGCGCAAGGGTGATGCCCGAGGTGGCATCCTCGAGGTGGATCTGCTGCTCCCACTCGCCATAGTGATCATTGGCCGTGACAACGCCTTCAATGAGGATCTCTTGACGAATGTGGGTTGCACTCCCTTCGGCCAATGCCTTCAGCTGACGAATCGAGGTGATTGCTAAAGCTGGATTCTCAAAATTGGGCTCGCTGGCTTGGTTGCAATGTCCCAACAAAAGGAGCAGGATCAGCAAAGCGTTAATAGATGCAATCCGTCTCATCGCGCAATTTAAGAAGATAGGTTCCTTCGCCCGCAGCATCATATTGCAGTATGCCGATCAAGGTACAACGTCCCTGCGGCAATGGCTGGTTGGCAAAGTCGGCATACGAGCGCACATAACTCTGCAATTTGTTGCCGGTGGCATCGGTGAAGGTGTGATAGCCACTCCAAACAGCTTGCTCGTCATCCTCCTGAGGCTCATAGAAGAGTCCCTCGAACTGCACCAAACGTCCGGCCATCGCAGGTGTCAGCGTGGAGAGCGAACAGCGGGTCGGTGAGGGGGTGACGAGGGCTTTATCGGTGCGAAACAGATGTCGATCGAGTGCCGCCTTGGAACCGAAGTAGTCGGTCGGGTAGTAGCTGCCGATCTCCGGCTCGGCGCCGGCCTGCATGATGCCAAAGCGTCGTCCGACGATCGCTCCTTCGAGTTGTAGGATTACCCATGAGCCAATGGGGTAGTCATTGTGCAGGTGGTCGATGCCGGCCATGATCTCCAGAGCGGCACCGCGGTCTTCGATCATCAACGTGCGGTAAAAATTGCCGGCTTGGTCGGACGAGGTAACCCGCCCGCCAACTACAATAGCTCGCTCGATGCGCAGGCTCTTGTCGCCTACGAGCGATTGCAGCTGATCGAGGGTCGTGGTGGCGGTCGGCCAAGTGGGCGTGGGTGCAGCCTCGTCAAAGGAGCTGTCGTGACATCCGACAAGCAATAAAAGTAGGAAGAGGCCGAATCGTAGCATGCTATAGGAGGGTCTTACAAAATCGCTCCCCGGTGAGCGAGGAGCACGAATTTTAGCTTTTCTGTTTTTTTCTTTCGACAAAGTTAAGCAACATATCTGATTTTTGGTTACATTTGTCGCAATAATTTTTGAGAACCGATGTCTATGTGGCAATTTTTCTTGCAAACTACACCGAGTGAGCCAATGATTCTTCCTGATAGTGTCCAGAAGGCCAAATTTGAGGAAGCATACAATAAACTCATAAACCTCGATGTTCAGCAACTCTTCTCTGGCCTGATGAATGAATTGATCTGGATCGGTCTAAAATTGTTGGTTGCCTTATTTATCTTCCTGATCGGCCGTTGGCTGATCCGTCGGGTGGTGAAATTACTCAATCGCACATTCGAGAGTCGAGAGGTCGATCTGACCCTGCGCACCTTCATCCGTGGTACGGTTGCTGTCGCTTTGACCCTTGTGTTGCTATTGTTCGTGGTCCAGACGCTGGGAGTCAATATCACCTCGCTCATTGCTATCTTCTCGGCGGCTACGTTGGCTATTGGTATGGCCTTGAGCGGTACGGCGCAGAACTTTGCCGGAGGTGTGATGATCCTAATGGTCAAGCCCTATCGCGTGGGTGACTACATCACGGCGCAGGGGCAGTCGGGTACAGTGCGGGAGATTAAACTCTTCTCGACGGTCATTACTACGGTTGATAATCAGACTATTTACATCCCTAATAATGTGATTGCTACGGGGATCATTGATAATTATTCGACTGCTGCAACCCGCCGTACGGACTGGTCGTTGACTATCTCCTACGGAGATGATGTAGATCGAGTGCGCAAGGCTGTTTTGGCTATGTTTGAGGCCGATCAGCGCATTCTGAAAGAGCCGGCTGCCGTTGTATGGGTTAGTTCGCTCGATGAGAGTTGTGTGCGTTTGACGATTCGTGCTTGGGTACAAAACTCTGATTTGTGGGATGTCTTCTTTGAATACAACGAACGTTTCTATAACGAACTACCGAAAGAGGGGGTGCACTTCCCCTTCCGACAGTTGGATGTACATATTAAAAACAACTAATAACGAATCAACATGGAATTGAGAGAAATTTTGGCCATTTCGGGCCAGCCCGGACTTTTCAAGTATGTGGCACAATCGCAGCGTGGAGTGATCGTTGAGTCGCTACTCGATGGAAAACGCATGAATGCATCGGCTACCTCGAAGGTGAGCGCACTGACCGAGATCTCGATGTTTACCGAGGGCGACGATATTGCCCTGGCCGATGTCTTTACGCGCATTTATGAGCACACGGGTGGTCAGCCGGCCATCAACCCCAAATCGACGCCCGAGCAGTTGAAGGCTGCCTTTGCCGAGGTGTTGCCCGAGTATGATCGCGAGCGTGTACACGTTTCGGACATCAAGAAGTGCTTTTCCTGGTTTAACATCCTGGTAGAGGCTGGGTTTACGGAGTTTAAGTTGCCTACCGAAGAGTAATTTTTTGATTTTATAGGGCATATTTTGTCCTTCCTTGCTTGCCCCGAATGGGAAATACCTAAAGTATGTCCCATCCGGGGCAAACTGCGTTCATGCCAAAATCTGCACCTTTTTTAATATAACACAATATGCCCCAATTTGGGGCATATTGTATTCCTATCAAAATCGACGCCTTATGCTTTGTGGGTCATGATGTCGAGCACGATACGATCCGTTTCATTCATGGCATCGCGGCCAATGCGAGTTAGGTTGCGAATCGAACGATCGACATCCTCCTCGATGATTCCCTCGACCGAGGTAACACAACGTCCCTCCATGGCCATCATGGCCGACAATACGGCGGTCGATACGCCGCTGGTGACCTTCATCGCACAACTCGGTTTAGCACCATCGCAGATCATACCTGTTAGGTTGGCGATCATGTTCTTTACGGCAGCTACAGCCTCTGCATAGCCGCCACCCATCAGATAGGTGATGCCGCAGCTCGATCCCGTGGCGGCAACTACGCACCCACACAATGCCGACAGACGACCCAAACTCTGCTTGATGTAGATCACCAGCAGATGGCTCAACGCCAAGGCTCGAATGGTCTGCTCCTCCGAGGCCTTGATCTCCTCGGCATAGACGGCTACAGGAAGCGTGGCCGAGATACCCTGATTACCACTACCCGAGTTACTCATCACGGGGATCGGTGCGCCGGCCATACGGGCATCGCAGGCCGACGAGGTGTAGCTCAAGATGCGCGAGAAGATGCTGTCGCCCATCACTTGCAGGTGGTTCGGACGTTGCAGCGTACGACCTACAGCGTGGCCGTAGGTGGCCTGAAATGCAGTCTCGGCAGCCGCCATGTTGAGCCGCTTGGTCTCCAAGATGAAGCGCAACTCGTCGATGGGAGAGTTGAGGGCAAAGTCCCACACCTTGGCCATCGAAAGCTCGATCTGTGCCTCCTCCTCGGTTGTGGTGGGGGCAATGCGCTGATCGGTCAGTACCTCGTCGTTGCAGGCCTCATAGACAAAATTCGTATGTCCTCCAGCAATGATCGCAGTGGCAGTCTGTTCACCTGCACACACCTGTACCTCGGCATAGAGCTTTTCGTCTATCTCCTCCTTCAGGCCGATCGAGATGCGTCGTTCGTGGATGAACTTACGACCCTCTTCTACGGCCTCGGGCGTAACATCGCGCAAGACCTCCAACTGATAGGCCGAGCGACCTACCAAAGCGCCAAGTGCTACGGCAATTGGCAAACCGATCATCCCCGTGCCGGGGATACCGACACCCATGGCATTCTTCAGAATATTGGCACTCAGTTTGACCTCGATATGCTCGGGACGTTTCTCCAATAACTCGGTAGCACGAGCCGTGCAAAGGGCTACGGCGATCGGTTCTGTACAACCAATGGCCGGGATTACCTCTTGATGGATCAGGTCGATGATCTTCTGGCGTTCAGTGGGGGTTAGCATGTTATTTGCTTTTTTGAACGATTATTTACCTACAGATTGTGCCAAGGCGAAGAAGTATTGTTCGCCCTCCAAGCCGATGGTTTGCAACAACTCAGGCGCAGCACTGCCACGGGTGATCGAGCGCAGGCCCGTGCCGGCCGTGTAGAGATTAACATTCTCGGCATAGCCAGCAGCATCTTGTCCGCAGAGGTAGCGCACATGCTCGGCCGGAATCGACTTGTCGGCATAGACCGAAAGATCTGCTACATAGACCAGATTCAGCGCCGCTGTAGCTACAAAGGATTGTGCGCCCGATACGGCCATGAAATTGCCCTCCTTGACGCGTACGAGTTTATGACCTTTGGCCTCATAGCGATAGATGCCCTCCTCGAAAAAGGCATATACACGAATCGGGTAGAGGGCCAAAGCCGATGGAGCGGTCAGATGATCATTCTCGGGACGATTGATGCCGGCTGCGGCAAACAACACACCCGACAGCTCCTCCAGCGTGAGCTTCTCGGGGCTGTATTCGCGCCATGAACGACGATTGGCCAGCGCAAATCCGATCGTAAGACCGGTGTGCAGATAGGGGTCTGGAAGCGTGATTTCGGCACCATGTACGACGGGCGTCGCCGTTTGTACGATCTCGGCCTCTTGGACCGGTTGGTTTGAGCAGCAAGCTGTTGCCAAAGCAGCAAAACAAAGAATTAAGAGCTGTTTCATAGTTGTGTATCCTTTTTATATTTTTTTATTGCGTTTTTTTAGAGATAGCGAGCCATTTGCTGGAACAGCCCCGGGAAATTGTCCACCCGATCGTTGCCTAAATAGACCGCTACGATCTGCTTCTCGGGATCGACAAAGACCACTTGGCCAAAGACACCGAGGGCAAAAAAGTGCTCCGTGGCGATGCGCAGGGTCCACGTTCGATCCTGGTTTTGGGTCGCCACGATTCGGTCAATCGGCACCCCCAGCGTTTGGTGAATCTGCAACATCTTCGCGGAGAGCTCCTCGGTCGTACAGCTCTTCTGCTCTCCATCGACGGCACGGTTTGAGACCGAACGCCACGAATTGGTGTAAAATCCATTCTTGGCGGCGCGCTGACTCGACAACGAGCGGGCTATCCACTCCTCGGAGACGAGTTGCTCACCTTCCCAATCTCCGTTGCGCAGATAGAGGCGACCCCATCGGGCCAAATCGCGCGGGTTGGTCGAGATGCCACCATAGGCTTTGGCCATGCGGTGTCTCTTGTCGTCAAGATTGACGAGTGCGTAGCGCTCCATGCCGAGCGGTTGCCAAATCCACTCCGAAAGCAGGTCGGCGTAACGACGCTCGGTGGCACGCTCTAAGACGGCTCCCAAAATGGCCGTAGCCATCGAGCTATACTCGAATCGTGTACCCGGCTCCTCCTTGAAGGTCTGGCGACGAATCTGCCCCATGATGTCGCGTCCATAGTGCAGGCGAGCCATCGCGCTAAAGGGGTTGGGTGAGTAGTTTTCTTGGAAGGAGAGGCCTGAACGCATATCGAGCAGGTCTTCGATCGTGAGCCGCTCAAATTCGGGAGCTCGGCCCTGCAACTCGGGTAGGTATTTGGTGACAGGATCTTCGACCGAAGTGATGTAGCCCTTGTCGATAGCCATGCCGACCAGCAATGAGGTGATCGACTTCGAGATCGAGAAGATGGTCGAATGACGATCCGGTCCGACCTCACCCCGGTAGTGCTCAAAGAGAATCGTATCACGACGTACGACGATTATGCCGGCCGAGGATTTGCTCCCTAACGTGTCGATCATCTGCCGCAGGGTCATTGGGGTTTTGTTGAAAACGGCTAAATGTAGGGTGTCGAGTACCGATCCATCGGCTTTAGCAAAGCGGAACGGTTCTTGAGTTCCCCGCGCAACGGTATCTGTCGGGAATGTCTTATAATCGTCAATACCTTCGGTGCCATGGCCGATAAAACGCCATGCGATGCAGGATGAAGAGATCGCTGCAATACCGACTGTCAAGATTAGGCGATGGATGAGCCGACGAATCATTTGCTACTCTATTTTAGCGGTTTGTGTATCTTGCGTTGTTGAGGTTTCGCTCGTTTTTCGATGGCGACGACCTCCTCGATGGCGGCGCTTGCGGTCGCGTGTGCCGCGATTACCTTCGCCGCGTCCCTCGCCGTGCTGGTTGTCCGGTGCAGACTGCGTCGAAGCCTCGTTAGCCGAAGCGGCAATTACTGCGCCCTCTTTGGCCTGTTTGTCGCCCCCTTTGCTGCCCCCTTTGCCACCACGTTTACGGCCTCGGTGGTTGTTGCGTTTACCACCGCGTCCACGCTGCTCGGCCGGAGCATAGGCGGGACCCTCCATCCCTTCGGGTAGCTCCCGCTTGGGTATTTCGCGTTCGATAAATTTCTCGATCTGGTGGAATTTGGCTTGCTCCTCCTCGTTTACAAAGGTGATTGCGGCTCCTGTAGCTGCAGCACGTGCCGTGCGGCCAATGCGGTGGATGTAGTCCTCCGGATCGTGGGGCACGTCGTAGTTGATCACCAGACCGATATCCTCGATGTCGATTCCGCGAGCCACGATGTCTGTGGCCACCAGAATCTTGACCTTGCCGTTCTTGTAGTTGAGCATCACCTCTTCACGCTTAGCTTGTTCTAGGTCGGAGTGCATTGGGGCGACATCCAGGTGCATGCGCTTGAGCGTATAGGCCAGATCCTTGACCTTCTGTTTCGACGAGGAGAAGATGAGCGATTTGTAGGCGGGTGCCTCCTTGAAGAGCTCGCGCACGATGGCCAACTTCTGCGTCTCGTAGCAGACGAAGGCCGATTGGTCGATCGCTTCGTTGGGTTTCGAGACGGCAATATTGACCTCGACCGGATTATGTAGAATGGTCTTGGCCAATTGGCGAATCTTGGGCGGCAAAGTGGCCGAGAAGAGCAACGTCTGACGCTCCTTGGGAATGTGAGAGATAATCTTCAGAATATCGTCTGCGAAACCCATGTCGAGCATGCGGTCAGCCTCGTCGAGAATCAGGTAGCTGACGTGCGACAGATCGATACCGCTGTTTTGCAGGTGAGCAATCATGCGTCCGGGGGTGGCAATCACCACATCCGAGCCGAGCAACATGCCGCGCTTTTGAATATCCCAGCCCTTGCCGTCGCCACCTCCATAGACTACCGTCGTCGAGACGGGCAGGTAGTACGAAAAGCCTTGAAATTGCTGGTCGATCTGTTGTGCCAGCTCGCGGGTGGGAACAATGATCAGGGCCTTGACTACGTTCTTGTCGTTGCCCTCGATCAGCAGCCGATTTAGCAGCGGTAGGGTGTAGGCTGCGGTCTTACCCGTGCCGGTTTGGGCACAACCGATGATGTCGTGCCCCTCCAAGATGACCGGAATGGTGTGCTCTTGCACGGGGGTCATCTCTTCGAAGTGCATATCATACAGACCATCCAAGATCTCCTCTTCGAGGTCTAGTTCGTCAAATCTCATACGCTTTCGTTACACGCTTATTGAATCTCTTCACCAATGAGAGTTGCCGAGGTGCATGCTGTGACACGCACCTGTACATAATCACCGGCTTTGTGGTCGCCCCGGTCAAAGACCACCATTTTGTTTTGCGAGGTACGTCCGCACAGTTGCTCCTTGTTGCGGCGTGATTCGCCCTCGACCAGCACCTCAAAGACCTTACCCACATCGCGACGGTAGCTCTCTAATCCTAACTCGTTTTGCAAGGCAATGATCTCCTGCAGACGGCGCGATTTGACCTCGTCAGCCACATCGTCGGGTAGGTGTTTGGAGGCAAAGGTGCCTGGACGCTCCGAGTATTTGAACATGTAGGCAAAATCGTACCCCACCTGGCGCATCAGCGAGAGAGTGTCGCGGTGCTCCTCCTCGGTCTCGCCCGAGAATCCGGCGATCAGGTCGGTCGTGATGGCACAATCGGGCATGCGACTACGAATGGCCTCGATACGGCCTAAATACCATTCGCGGGTGTATTTGCGGTTCATGCGCTCGAGCATCGTGGTCGAACCCGACTGCGCAGGCAGGTGGATGGCTCGGCAGATGTTCGGCATCGACGCCATCACGTCGAGCAATCGGTCGCTCATATCCTTGGGGTGCGAGGTGGCAAAGCGAACACGCAGCAGGGGAGAAATGGCTGCCACGCGGTGCATCAACTCGGGGAAATCGACCTCCCCGAAATGATACGAGTTTACATTCTGACCCAGCAGCGTCACCTCGCGGTAGCCATTCTCGAAGAGCGAGCGAGCCTCGCTGACGATGGTCTCCCAATCGCGGCTGCGTTCGCGTCCGCGGGTGTAGGGAACCACACAATAGGAGCAGAAATTGTTGCATCCTCGCATGATCGAGATAAAGCCGCTCACGCCGTTTTTGTCGATGCGGACAGGGGCAATCTCGGCGTAGGTCTCCTCGGTCGAAAGCAGCACATTGGCCCCCTTCGTGCCGGCCTCGGCCGCTTTGAGCAGTTGAGGCAGGTCGCGGTAGGTGTCAGGGCCGGCGACCAAATCGACTCCCGTACCACCCTCGAGCAGATCCTCCTTGAGGCGTTCGGCCATGCAACCTACGATGCCGACCAGCAACGTCGGCTTCTGCTTTTTCAGGCGGCGCATCTCGGAGAGGCGTCCCCAGATGCGTTGCTCGGCATTATCGCGCACCGAACAAGTGTTGATCAGAATCACGTCGGCCTCCTGCTGAATCTCTGTATAGCGGTAGCCGTGCTCCTGGAGAATCGAGATGATGATCTCCGTGTCGCCCACATTCATCTGGCAACCATAGGTTTCGATGAAGAGTTTGCGACCCTGGCCCGTCAATGGGCGCAGCTGATTATATTGAATCGTATCCAATGGAATTCTCTTTTTGAATGTTTAATGTTGAATTTGGCAATACACGCGATGTGTACTACTCGGCTTGTAACTCGCCATCTTCGGGGAAGGCCTTGAAGCCCTCACCATAGGTGTCATAGGCATCAGTTACGACCACGAAGGCACGTGGGTCGATCTGCTTGATCTGCTGCTGTACACGGCGCACCTCTTTGCGGCTGACCACCAAGAAGATCATTTCGCGTTCGGCATCCGTGTACATGCCGCGCGAACGGATGTAGGTGGCACTACGGTCGAGATCCTCAATGATGAACTTTTTGAGCTCTGCATGGCGATCGGTGATGATAAAGAGCAGTTTGTCATAGGATGCTCCGTCAAGCATGTACGCCAAGACACGTGAAGAGACATAGATTGTCACGAGAGAATAGATCGTCAGCATCCAACCCTCCGGATTGGGCTCGCCGATGATCAGACCGAATCCGATTACTAACAGTCCGGCCAGGACGACGCAACCATCGGCAAAGAAAATCGCGGTTGAGAATTTGATGCCTGCATATTTTTGCAACAACATGGCTACGATGTCTGTGCCACCTGTCGTGGCTTGTTGTCGTACGACAAAGCCCATGCCGATACCGGTCAGCACAGCTCCTAACAAACAGGCCACCAACAGATCTTCCGAGAGGTTAAGATACCCATTGAGCAACAGAGCCGGATCGAGTGATTCGATGGCCTCCTCATTCGGATAGACCAACCTTGTGAGGAAGTTCATGAAACCAGGGGTGTAGAGTGCAGCCATGACTGTGCGGATGCCAAATTTACCACCAAAGATGAGTAGCGCGGTGATCATAAGTGGAATGTCGAACATATAGCTGAACGTACCCACCTGGATCGAGGGGAAGATGTTGTGCATGACGATTGCCAGACCATAAACTCCTCCGGGGACAAAGTTGTAGGGATTGATAAAGAGAACATAGGCCGTGCCCATAATGCTGCATCCCAAGAGAATCCAGATCCACTGTTGCCACCATTTCCACGAGGCGATGGTCGATTGAAAGGTATTTCGTAACATGACAAAATGCGGTTTTAAGCGTGTTTCAAACAGCACAAAGATACGATATTTCTTCGAAATAGGGATCGTCTGTAGAGATTTTTTCATCTTGTGGACGCTTTTACCGATTTTTTCGTATATTTGCACCGAATACAACCTTTCGTATTATGACGATATTGACCTATTACATCATTGGAACGCTGTTGCTGATTGCCTATTTGTTGGGCTCGATACCGAGTGCCGTGTGGATTGGTAAAAAATATTATGGTATTGATATTCGTGAACATGGTTCAAAAAATGCCGGTACGACCAATATGTTGCGTGTGCTGGGCAAACGAGCCGCCATTCCGGTCTTTGCACTCGATTTTTTGAAGGGTTTTGCGGCCGTCACCATTGTCGATGTCGCAAAATTCGATGCCTATTTCGATGGTGGACCGGGTACGCCTGATGATAATTGGTTCTATGTGTTGCGCTTCTGTGCGCTGCTCTTCGCCGTGCTGGGCCACCTCTTCCCGGTCTTTGCCGGCTTCCGCGGAGGTAAGGGCGTGGCGACACTCTTTGGTGGAGTGATGGCCATCAATGCCCCGCTCGTGCTGCTCAGCTTTGGCGTCTGGTTTGTGGTACTGATCGTTACACACTATATGTCGTTGGCCTCGATGATGGCCGGTATCAGCTATCCGATCTTTGCAGTGATCTCGCCTCGTGTCAATAAAGTGCCTTCGTTCCTCTTTTTTGCCGTACTGCTCGCCATTTTGTTGGTCTATACCCATCGTAAGAATATCAAGCGACTTTTGAATGGTAGCGAATCAAAAATCTATATTTGGCGAAGTCGTAAAGCGCGCGAAGCGATGCTGCAAGCCACTCAAAAAGACGAACAACAAGAATTTGAAGATGCTGTCGAAGATCTGGTCGATGAGTTCCTGGACGATCAGCCGCGCACGAACGACGAAGCGTAAGCGGCTTTTCGACGGCCGTTGTCCGAATGTCAAAAACTACTTAAGCCCCATTATCAAACTTAATCAATAGAAGCACGTTATGCTACAAGAAAACCTAATTAAAATTTACGAGCAGAGTTTTCGTGAACACCGTGAATTGCCGGCTTTGACCGACTATTTTAAGCAGGAGACCTTCTCGTATTTCGAGGTGGCAAAGGAGATTGCCAAGATGCACCTGCTCTTCAAGAAGGCTGGCATCAAGCAAGGCGACAAGATCGCTTTGATCGGTCGCAATAACCCGCGTTGGTGTATCACCTATCTTGCGACGATTACTTATGGTGCTGTAATTGTGCCGATTTTGCAGGATTTTACGCCGGCTGATGTGGTGCACATCATCAACCACTCGGAGAGCCGCCTGCTCTTCTTGGGAGATAATTTCTGGGATAACATCGAGGAGGATCAGATCGAAAAGATCGAGGCGGTCTTCTCATTGACCGACTTCCATGTGATCTTCGAGCGCAAGGGTGAGGAGCTGACCGAGTTCCAAAATAACCTCACCAAGGCCTATCGTGCCGCCTATCCGCGCGGATTCAACGTAGAGGATATCAAATATCCGGAGATCGCCAACGATAAATTGGCCCTGTTGAGCTATACGTCGGGTACGACGGGCTACTCGAAGGGTGTGATGCTGACGATCAATAACCTGACCGGTAATGTGATCACGGGCTTCGAGGCGATTAACCCCGATACGAATGAACTCTATTTCCAAAAGGGCTATCGCATCCTCTCGTTCCTGCCGTTGGCTCATGCCTTTGGTTGTGCCTTCGACTTCCTGACGCCGATCGCTTGCGGTCTGCATGTGACGCTGCTGGGACGTATTCCGTCGCCCAAGATTCTGATCGAGGCGATGAGCAACGTACGCCCGAGCGTGATTTGTGCCGTGCCGTTGATCCTCGATAAGATCTATCGTAAGCAGATCCAGCCGATGCTCGAGAAGGGCCCCATGTCGATCGCTACGAAGATTCCGCTGCTCAATACGGCCATCTATTCGGTGATTCGCAAGAAGCTGATGACCTCGTTTGGCGGTGCTTGCCAGCTCTTCATCGTGGGTGGTGCACCGATGAACCAGGAGACGGAGGCCTTCCTGCGCAAGATCAACTTCCCGCTCACGGTGGGCTATGGTATGACCGAGTGTGCGCCATTGATCAGCTTTACGCCGGCACCGGAGTATAAATCGACCTCGTGTGGTCGCTACATTCAGAAGCGTCTGGAGGTGAAGATCGACTCGGACGATCCGGAGAAGGTGGCCGGTGAGATCTTGGTGCGCGGTGACCATGTGATGACGGGTTATTATAAGAATGCTGAGGCCACGAAGAAGGTGCTTGAGAAGAACGGATGGCTCCATACAGGCGATATGGGCACGATGGATCCCGATGGCACGCTCTATATCCGCGGTCGCTCGAAGACGATGATCCTTTCGTCGAATGGCCAAAATATCTATCCTGAGGAGATCGAGGATCAACTCAACAATATGTATATGGTGCTCGAATCGCTTGTGTTGGATAGCGGCGGCGGCCGTCTGAAGGCATTGGTTGTACCCGACTATGAGCTAGCCGAGAAAGAGGGTGTTGCCCGAGAGGATCTACCGGAGATCATGCAGCAGAACATGAAGGAGCTGAATAAGCAGTTGGCTGCCTATCAGCGTCTGGCCGAGGTGATTCTCCACCCGAAGGAGTTTGAGAAGACCCCGAAGCGTTCGATCAAGCGTTATCTCTACGATGCTACGCTGTTGAATCGTTAGGGCGTGTGCCCGTTAGGCGATGCCGGCTTCTTGCGCAGCATTGCTGTAGTATCCCTATAAAGCGGGAGACTGTTCCGATTGGTTGGAACAGCCTCCCGCTTGGTTTTGTATGGTTCGCCGCTACCTGCCTGGAGTGGCTAAAAAGGCCTCGATAAAGGCCAACGCCTCGGTGTGTCGCTCCACGCAACGTGTGTGCCCTCCCTCTTTGCCACGGGCTACATTGTGGTGCAGATCGTTGATCTTGACATGCAGTGCCGTCTGGTTGCCCGATTGGCAGATGCGTGCGATATAGGCCATGTAGGGCGTCTCCTTGTCGTGTGTCAGCAGGCGCAAGGCCTCGATCACCTCCGGAGAGAATCCCTCGTTCTCCAAATCTTCAAAGGTGTAGGAGGTGTCCTCTACCACATCGTGCAGAAAACCGACAATGCGCTCCGTATCGGTGTGGCCCATCATGCCTACGGCCAGCGGATGGAGGATCGTGGGGTTGCCATCGAGGTCGTAGTCCGCAGCATGCGCCTTGGAGGCTAGTTCGATCGCCTTGTCGATCTCGGAGCGTGCGTCGTAATCTTCGTTCTTGGCGGCACGCGGCAGATAGATCGCCTTATTGCGTCCGATAAAGTCACGCCACATCAGCTCCAAGCGATCTGCCGTTTCGTGATCGACCAACTCTCCCGAGTGTCCCTTGTGCCAATCGAGATGGGGGAGTTCGCGCTCCAGTTCCTCGGTCGAGATGATCTCGGTGCGTTCGGGGTGAAATACAGCCTCGAAAGACATCTGCATATAATAGACTTCGCGCCCTTTGCCTGACCAATCTTCGCCAAGCAGCGGGTCGGAGGTGAAACGTCCGGCCGCAAAAATGCCCGTGTTGCCCTCTCCGACGCGCACCATGAAGAACCGGTCGCCCTTGTGGGCCTGCTGCCACTCGTGGATGCTCCAATCAAAATCCTCGTCCCAATAACCGCTTGCCCACTCCTCCAGATCATGGTCGAGTCGCGCCATCGTGTAGGACGAAATGGCCGGATTCCACCGCAAGAGGAAGGTATTGTGCGTGCACTCATGCTTCTTGTTGATCGAAAGTTTAATAGATAGCTCCATGTCGTATCGTTTTTTTTGTCAGTTTAATGGATAAACACCTCGTCTGCACCCTTCAGGAAGAGGACGACACCTACTTGTTTCTCGGGATGCGCTTCGGGTGCTATGCGTTGTATGCGCAGATCGAAAATATCGGTATAACCCAAATCCAAGAATTGGCTGATGAGTCGATTGTCGCCCTGAGGTACAAACCCGAGTTTATGATCTCCATAGTAGATGGCCACCGCGTAGGGGTCAAATTTATTCTCGGCCTCCCGAATCAATTGTAGCTGGGTGCCAATTTTTAGCTCACCCAAGACGGTACATCCCTCCCAATAGGTGAAGCCGGCAATATTGAAATTGCCTACATGTTTGTCAATCGTTTTGCGTTCCATAGTTATGTCGTTTCATCTGTTTGTTGCAAAAGTAGGGTGGTGTTTTGACAACTTATGACAAAATTTGGTGAAGGCGCACAAAAAAAGGAAGACCTTTCGATCTTCCTTTTCTGTACCCCCTCAGGGGCTCGACTGCGCTACTTGCAGATGCGCAGTCGTGTGCTCGTTTCGTTTACACCCTCCCAACCTCCCTGATAGGGAGGCGACTCCAGGCTTCTCGCTCCCTGAAGGCGCACAAAAAAAGAGAAGAACTCTCGTTCTTCTCTTCTGTACCCCCTCAGGGGCTCGAACCCTGGACCCCAACATTAAGAGTGTCGTGCTCTACCAACTGAGCTAAAGAGGCATTTGCTCACGGGATTTCTCTCCCGATTGCGTTGCAAAGATAGGGACAAAAGTTCGTTCGTGCAAATATTTTTGCAAAAAAATGATTATTTTTTTTCGGGAAACATTGTCTAATAGCTGCTATTGTCGTTTTAATGAGCAGTAATTCAGCTTGTTATTGGTTTATGACGTCGTGGTTCCATTCGCCACCGGCACCGAAATAGAGGATTGGTCGCTGATTTTCCTGCTCTTTGATGTGTAAATAGCTGTCATATAGGCAGATGCCGTTCGATGAGTCGTGCGCAATCGAAAATCCGATGACCGACGGATGGCGTTTGGCGTGGTGGTAGCTGTTCTCCACGCGCTCGAGGTAGTAGGGTCGCCAAGCCGGATCATTGGAGGGATTTCCGCCCTTCGATCGGGCCTCGCCGGCTTGGTGGCTGTCGATCGGAGCTTGGGCGATGACATACATGCCCAGCGTGTCGCACAAACGATAAAAATCGCTCGAAACGGCACCCGGAAGCGGCTGCAGGGTGTTTATGCCCTCGTGTTGCAGAGCTCGGAGTTGCTCGGCTGTGGCGGGCGTGGCGATTTGTTGGATGCGGAGTTGCTCCTGTCGGCCGTTGATGCGCAGAACCCCCTCTTGCAAACTTACGACGCGCAGCCCCAACGGCAGGTTGTGAAACTCCATATTGCGACCCTCGCGTTGTGTGCGCAGGCGCAGGGTGTAGTGTTGCGGTCGCTCGCGGCTCCAAAGGGTGCTATCCGGCACCTGTACCACAAAGCGCAGCGTGTCCTCCCCGCGCATACGCAGGGTCAGGTCCCCATAGCCGGTGGCAACATTTTCACCCGCAGGATTCTCCAGATCGTAGTAGATGCGCGCTTTACGCTCGTTGAGGGCGTAGCTCTTGACGACAATAGCCACCTCGCTCGTAACGACAGTTCCGTCTGTGCTGCTGAAACGACTATTGACCAACACATCGCGGATACCCATCGTCGGGGAGCTCAAGACATATACGCCACCAATCGAAGGTGTACTCTCCTGCGTGCGCCACGACTCGATCGGGAGCATCGGATTGCTGTCTTGAAGCTTAATTTGCAGGGTGTTGCGGCCCTCTTTGGCTAACTTCGTGATCAAGAAATCAGCCGGATTGTTGGGGTCATAATTCACGGCTACGCGACGTCCATTGACCCACAATTCATAGGGTGCGGAGGCCGAATCAATGCGGATGAATATCTGCCGATTGGTCCACGCAAAGGGGGTTGTAAAGTGGCCACTGAAGGTGCCTTCAGTCTGGCTCCATTCGTTGATGACAGCTCCATAGCGATGCTTTTCGAGCGTGTGTGTCGTCTCGTCGGCCGAGGCGTAGGGCATCACCCAAGAACGCGGTTTTTCGCGGTTTTCGGTCTTTGTATGGGGCTGTGCTGCTAAGGCTGTGCAGGAAAAAATCAGCAGGGAGAGCAAAAGTGTGCGCATAGTTTTGTATCTTTGTCGAAAGCAAAGATACATCTTTTTTCTGAAAGCGTGATGAGTGAAGCGATAAAACTGCCAAAACTGAATTTCCCGGGGATTAAACTGCGTGGACGACGTGAGGACGACGTGGCGCAGATTTGGGATGCTGTGCGTGGCTTGTGGCTGGTACTGACCCCCGAGGAGTGGGTGCGGCAGCATCTGATCAGCTATTTGGTGAGCCATTGCGGAGTTGAGCCGCATGCGGTGGTGCGTGAATATCCGGTCACGCTCAATGGTCAGGCGCAGCGGGCTGATGTTGTAGTGGTGGATCGGCAAGGACAGCCGTTCTTGGTGGCCGAGTGTAAGGCGGCCGATATTCGGATCGGGCAGCAAGTATTCGATCAGGCGGCACGTTATAACTCCGTGCTGGGTGCTCCCTATCTGGTGCTGACCAATGGTCTCTCGCACTACTGTTTCCGCCATATGGAGCAAGGATATCAAGCCATAGAGAGCTTGCCGCAGTGGTAGTGTGCGGTGTGGAATAGAGAAACGAGGCTGTCGCAACACGTGTGGTTGGGCAGCCTCGTTTGATTTATAGATTCTTATACGTGCGTTCGATGTAGCTGTGGAATAGCTCCTTGTAATTCTCGCCAATGGGAATGAAGTCTTTGTCACTGAGGTAGATGCGGCCGCGTACGTAGCTCTTGATCGCCTGCAGATTGACAATGTAGGAGCGGTGCACGCGCATGAAACGCGCTGCGGGGAGCTGCGCCTCCATGTTCTTGATGCGATAGAGGGTCGTGATCTTCGATCCATCCTGCATGTGGATGCGGACATATTCGCCCTCGCTTTCGATATAGACGATCTCGGAGGTACGGATGAGCGAGACTTTGTAATCGGCCTTCACCGAGATATACTCCTGCTCGGCCTCTCCGCTCGGTGCACCCGGTTCTCCTTCGCCGACCTGCTCGGTAGCGGTGGGTGCAGGCTCTGCCTGGGCGGCTTGCAGGTTTTGCTGTTGTAACTGCTGCAGTTCGTGGGCAGTGTTGGCTTTGGCGGCGGCACGGCTGAAATCGGCAAAGCTGAAGGGTTTGAGCAGATAATCGACCGCATCGAGTCGGAAACCCTCGATGGCATACTCCGAATAGGCCGTCGTGAAGATGATCAGCGGCCGTTTGGGGAGCGAACGGACCAGATCAACGCCATTCAGATCGGGCATATTGATATCGACAAAGAGCAGGTCGATCGCTTGTGAGGTGAGCATCTGCTGGGCCTCCAACGCATTGGTGCATGCCGCTACCAACTCCAAATAGGGGAGTTTTGCAATGTATTTTTCGAGTTGTCGTAGTGCGAGCGGCTCGTCGTCAATAGCCAAACATTTAAGCATAGAGCGTAGGTATTACAAGTTTTATGGAATAACGGTCGGCCTCTGCAAGCGTGTCGAGCGTGTAGCCCTCCGGACCATAGGTCAGATCGAGTCTTTTTTTGACATTTTCCAGTCCTATACCGCTTGCTGCAGGACGTTCGTTAGAGTCAATGCGGCTATTGCTGATGAGCGTTGTCAGCCGGTTGTCGGCATAGAAGATCGAAATGTGGATGAAGGAGTGACGGTTGTAGCTGACACCGTGTTTGAAAGCATTCTCGACAAAGACGATCAGCAGCAAGGGTGGAATAGTCACCTCCGCAGGTAACTCATGCGGATAGTCAATCGAGATGTCAACTTTGTCGGAATAGCGGATGCGCATCAGCTCGATATAGTTTTTGAGGAACTGAATGTCATTGCTGAGCGATATGGTCTCCTTCTCCGAATCGTACAACACGTAGCGCATCATTTTTGAAAGGTCGATCACGGCCGATTTAGCAGCCTCCGGGTCGATGTCGATGAGCGCGTGGATGTTGTTGAGCGTGTTCATGAAGAAGTGCGGGTTGATCTGGTAGGTCAGCGCATTCATCTCGGCACGCAGATTCTCCTGCTTGAGTTGCTCCATCTTCTGCTCGTCGCGCAGCGCCTGATAGAGCATCTTGATGCCGCTGTTCGTACCACACATGAAGAGGGCGAATAGGATGTTCCAATAGACCTCGTGGTGGGTGATGGCATCCTGCATGCTAACCACGACGCCGCGTGTGATGAGCATCTGCTGGTAAATATCGACGATCAAAAAGACTATGGCAAGGAGTATTACAGTGGAGAATAGATAAAGCGCAGCCGTGCGGCGGCGAATCAGAAAATAGGGGGCAATCAGGTAGTTGTGAACCAAGAAGATGATCAAATAGGGGATCAGCTGTCGCCATACAATCCATGCCTCCTCGAGATTGACATGCATCTCCGAGAGCATCTGGGAATTGAGCACGGGAACCAAAAAAATGGTAGCCCATACGAGTAGGTAGAGCAGATTCTCACCAATGGCTTGTTTGTTACCGATACGCATGATAGGTGTAGGGGGGGGGCTTGATTCTCCCCGACAAAGATACAAAAAAAAGTGGAAAGCAACTACTTTCCACCTTTTCTCCGTTCGGTTGTGTGCCTTATTGCTTGGCATCAATCTCCTTGAGCAACTGCTGCACGGCAGCCTCCAACTGCTCGTCGCGGCCCGTTACGACCAACTCTTTGCTGTTGGCCACTTTGACATCGGGCTCTAACTGCTTGTTCTCGAGGTAGCTGCCGTCGGCCGTGCGGTAACCTGTCACCGGAATGCCGAAATAGAGGCTCGGATCTTGCAGCGTCTCCCAATTGACGCTGGTCATGGTTCCCGGTACGGGCATACCTACCAGCGAGCCGATACCCTTATATTTATAGACCCAGGGCGTGCCGTGAGCGTTGGAGTAGTTTGCTTCGCCCATGATCATGATCGATGCCTTATTCCATCGGCGCGAAGGCATGTCGCACGCATCCTTGCCGCGAACCTCCTGCGAGAGGTATTTCTCGCCGCTGAACAGCACCTCGATATCTTCGTGCAGACGACCACCTCCGTTGAAGCGCGTGTCGATGACAATGCCCTCCTTCTTGTTGTAGCGTCCCAGAATGTCAGAATAGACGGTGCGGAAGCTCGGGTCGCCCATCGATTGGATGTGTACATAGCCCAGGCGGCCACCCGAAAGTTGTTCCACCTGCTCGGCAGCACGTTTCACCCAGCGTTTGTAAAGCAGAGCATTGAATGTTCCCTGCGAGATGGGCTTCACCACCTGCTCGATCTCCTCGCCCGAGGCTTTGCGAATCGTAACCAGCGTGCGATCGCCACTCTTGCGGTTGAGGAGCGGGTAGTAATCCTTGCCTGCATGGATACGATGGCCGTCGATGGCTACGATCAGATCGCCGACCTCCAATTTCGAGGCGGCACGATCAAAGGGGCCTTGCTCGACGACCTCGGCCACCTTCAGCCCGTCGCCCGTGTAGCTCCAATCGAAGAGCAGACCCAGATTGGCCGTTACATCGCTACCAGCCGTGCCTGGTGCACGATAACCGCTGCCCGTGTGCGAGACATTCAACTCACCCAGCCACTCGCTGAGCAGTTCGGCAAAGTCGTAGTTATTGTTGATGTGGGGTAGGAACTTTGCGTAGCTGTCGCGCAACATCTCCCAATCTACACCGTGCATCTTCGCGTTGTAGAAGCGGGCCTTCTCTTGGCGATAGACGCGGTCGAACATGTAGGCTCGCTCGGCTTGACGATCGAGTAGTAGTTCAGCAGTTGCTGTGATCGGTTCTAATTTCTTGGTAGCCGGCTTGAGCTTTGAGGCGCGAGCGCCGAGTATGAAGATCGTAGTTCTCTTCTCGTCCCAAACCATCTGACCACGAACTGAACCAATCTTGGTCGGGATCTGTTTTAGCAGATCATATTGCCAGAGAGCCGTAGCTCCTTCGTAGGCTGCTTGATAATAGAGCATTGTACCCTCCTTGTCGAGTGTGGCGGAACCGAGTTGCGACGAGTTGGGTGTCAGACGCACGATGCGATCCTCGATATTGCGTAGTTCGACCACAATCTCTTTGACCTTCTTTGGCTCCTTTTTGGCGGCATCCTTCTTCTCGGAGGTCGATTTGGTAGTTGCCGATTCGCTCTTCTTCTCGTCGGGCTTGGCTAACTTCTCGATCTCTTTGGCCAACTCGCGCTCCTCCTTGTTCATGCGGAAGTTGTCGTAGGCCTCTCGGTTCAAGAATACGATCATCACATCGCGCAACGTGCCCCATGAGGCGTGGTTGCGCATGCCGTAACGCTCTGAGGTGAAGAGGATGGCATTGCCGTCCAATACCCATTGGGGCGCAGCATCCGTATAACCACTGTTGGTGAGGTTGTGGATCGGCTCGCCACCAGCTGCCGAGACAATGCCGATATCGGTATATGGCTCGTGGCCATTGCCTGTGTAGCTCAACGTGAACCACTTTCCGTCGGGCGACCAACTATAATCGAATCCGCCATAGGTCGAATAGCATTGGCTGCCATCGGTGATCTGACGCACCTTGCCCGTCGCCAGCGTGAGGACCATCAGTCGCTCGCGATTCTCGATGTAGGCCAACTCCTTGCCATCGGGCGAGAAGAGGGGCGCACGTCGATCCAATTTATTCTCTTTGAAGAGAGGCTTCTCTTCGATGAGCGTGGCATTGGGGAAGTTGATATCCTCCTTGCGCTTGACTTCGGCGGTGAAGAGCTGCCATTTTCCGTCACGCTCCGAGGCGTAAGCCAGCTTGCGACCATCGGGCGAGAAGGTGACATCCGACTCGGCCGCAGCCGTCTGGGTGATCTGCTTGGTCGTGGGATAGTCAGTCGAGGTGACGAAGATCTCCCCGCGATAGGTGAAGGCCATCTGCTTGCCATCAGGCGATACGGCGGCATCGCTACCCATGCGAACGGTGAGCATCTGCTGATCGGTCGTGTGGTTGTCGCCGGAGATCGTTACAGCGAGCTTGCGGGGTGCCTGATTGGCCTGCTTGAGGTAGAGATCGCCATCGTAGGCATAGCAAAGCGTGCCATTGTCGGCCACCGAAAGGAAACGCACAGGATGGGTCTTGTGATGGGTGATGCGCTTGACGGCTGAAGGGTCAGTGAGCGGGAAGGCATAGACGTTGAAGCTGCCGCTGCGTTCGCTTAAGAAATAGACCGTCTTGCCATCGGCCGAGAGACGCGGTTGGCGATCCTCACCGGCAAAGTGGGTTAGCTGGGTGTGCTGCTGACCGTCGTAGAGCCACAGATCGCGCGTGATGGAGGAGGTGTGGTGCTTGCGCCAAATGTTCTCGCCACCTTTGCAATCCTGATAGACAAATTGTCCGCTTGTGCCTACAAAATCCACCTCCTCGGCCGGGGTGCCCAGGACCTGACGAGGACGACCTCCGTGGATCGACACGGCATACAACTCGGTCATCGTGCCGGCTGGAAAGAGGGCACTCGATGCGGGGTCTTGAATGGCGGCCGTGAAGAGAATCTCCTTGCCATCGGGCGTGAAGGCCCACGGAGTCTCTTTAGCCGAGTGGGTGGTGATGCGTTGAGGTTCACCACCGGTGGCAGTAACGCAGTAGAGGTCGAAGTTGCCGTGGCGATCCGACGCAAAGACTATCTGCTTGCTGTCGGGCGACCATACCGGTGCATAATCGTGTGCGCTGTGCGAGGTGAGCTGTCGGGCAGCACCACCGCTCGCTTCGACGATCCAAAGATCGCCTTTGTAGGAGAATGCTACCTGCGTGCCATCGGGTGAGATGGCCGGATAGCGCAACCATTGCGGGGTTGCAGCAGCCGCTGATCCTCCGAGGAGGAGGGCTGCCAAGAGCGAAAAGAGAGGTTTCATCCTTATTTTTATGGTTTTGGTTATTGCTTCGATTTGCAGGGTCTTAAGGCAGTAATGAGGCTCGGTAGTGATCCCAATCGTCGATCTTACGACGAGCTACCCCCGAATCAATGGCCGCCTGCGCTACCGCCACCGCGACGCGCTCTTTGAGTCGGTAGTCGAGGATGCGAGGCAACAGATAGTCTCGTCCGAAGGCAAGTTGTTCCACCTCATAGCGTTGTAATAGGTCGGCCGGTACGGGCTCTTCGGCCAAGGCTGCGATGGCTCGGGCGGCGGCAATCAGCATAGCCTCGTTGATGCGCGTGGCCTGGACGTCCAATGCACCGCGCAGGATGTAGGGGAAGCCGAGCACGTTGTTTACCTGGTTGGGGATGTCCGATCGTCCGGTGGCGTAGAGCATGTCGGGACGGCAGGCAGCACGCAACTCGGGCGGTAGTTCGGGGTCGGGATTGGCCATGGCAAAGACCATTGGGTTGGTGGCCATCGTGGCGACCATTTCGGGGGTGAGTACACCGCCCTTGGAAACGCCGATAAAAAGATCGGCACCCACGAGAGCTTCGGCCAGGGTCGAGATGCGACGGGAGGTGGCAAAACGGCGTTTTTGGTCGTTTAATTGCGGCCGATCCATGGTGATGACACCGAGGCTGTCGCACATCACCAGGTGAGTGCCCGGAAGCCCGAGGCTCAGCAACATGCGGGCGCAACCCATGGCGGCAGCCCCGGCACCATTGATGACCACCTGCAATTGTTCGATCCTTTTGCCGGTGATTTTGAGCCCGTTGATCAGCGCGGCTGCCAATACTACGGCCGTGCCATGCTGGTCGTCGTGCAACATCGGGATGGTGAGTCGTTCGTTGAGTCGTTGCTCGATGAGGAAACATTCGGGGGCTTTGACATCCTCCAGAATAACAGCGCCCAATCCGGGTTCCAGGGCCACAATCAGGTCAGCCAGCCGCTCGGGATCGTTTTCATTGACTTCGAGGTCGATGGCATCCAGATTGGCAAACCCCTTCAACAGCATACATTTGCCCTCCATGACAGGCTTTGAGGCCAATGGACCCTGGTTGCCTAGGCCGAGGATAGCCGTGCCGTTGGAGATGACGGCGACCAGATTCCCTTTATTGGTGTATTGATAGACGCTGGCCGGATCTTTGGCAATAGCACGTACGGGATGTGCTACACCCGGTGAATAGGCCAACGCCAAATCGTGGAGCGTCTCCATAGGTTTCGTGACGCATGTGCCGGTTTTTCCGTGGGGAGGGGTGCTGTGATAGTGTAGAGCCTCCTGTTCGACCGATGTATGTACTTTTTTCATGATGTATAGTGTTTAGTGGGTAGATAAGCAAAAATCGGGCATGAGGAGTGATCCTCGCCCGATTTAATGTGATTAAAAGAGTGAAGCCTCGGGAGTACCGGGCGTAAAACCAAGATGCTCGTAGGCCATTGCCGTAGCCTCGCGGCCGCGTGGTGTGCGCTTGAGGAAGCCCTCTTTGATCAAGAAAGGCTCGTACACCTCCTCGACCGTGCCGGCATCTTCGCCTACGGCGGTGGCGATCGTGTTCAGGCCGACCGGTCCGCCACCGAATTTCTCGATGATCGTCATCAGGATCTTGTTATCCATTTGATCCAGACCACGCGAGTCAATGTTGAGTGCAGCAAGGGCAAATTTGGTGATCTTCAGTTCGATCCGTCCCTCACCCTTGACCTGCGCAAAGTCGCGTACACGTCGCAGCAGCGCATTGGCAATACGCGGTGTACCACGCGAACGCATGGCGATCTCCAACGCTGCATCGTCGTCGATTTCAATGTCGAGAATGCGTGCCGAACGCTTTACAATGCCGGCCAAGACGGGGGTGTCGTAGTATTCCAAGTGGCATTGGATCCCGAAGCGAGCCCGTAGGGGCGATGTGAGCAGGCCGCTGCGCGTCGTAGCTCCGATAAGCGTAAAGGGGGCCAATTCGATCTGTATCGAGCGGGCCGAGGGGCCTTTGTCGAGTACAATGTCAATCTTGTAATCCTCCATGGCCGAGTAGAGGTACTCCTCGACGATGGGGCTGAGGCGATGAATCTCGTCAATGAAGAGCACGTCGCCTGGGTTGAGGTTGGTCAGCAGACCGGCCAGATCGCCCGGTTTGTCCAACACGGGGCCCGACGTCAGGCGCAGCTGGGCACCCATCTCGTTGGCAATGATGTTTGCTAATGTGGTCTTTCCCAGACCCGGAGGTCCGTGTAAGAGAACGTGGTCGAGCGAGTCGCCACGCAGTAAGGCGGCTTTGATGAAGATGTGCAGGTTTTCGACAATCTTCTCCTGTCCGGCAAAGTTGGTCAGTTCTTGCGGGCGGATCTTATTCTCGAAATCCAGATCACTCTCCGTATTGCGTATAATAGACATAGGTATCAATAGCGGTTAATTACACATCCAAAGTAACGAAAAAAAAATGAGATGGACGACAGATTGGTGAAAAAAATCTTCGTGGTATGATTTTTTGTGCGGTCTGATGTGTCTAAATTTTGCAATATATGGTATAAATATGCTATTTTTTATTGCATTCTCAAAGAAAATATTTACCTTTGTTGGTGATGTGGGTGCTGATGATTTTCCGGATAAATGAGTAACTGGGTGCTGCTCTTTGACGCTGAATGAAATGCGGCCTTCTGCCTGATACAGAAGACCGCAACTGTGTGATCCCGTGGAGATTCGAACTCCAATCGTAAGAACCGGAATCTTAAATTCTATCCATTGAACTACGGGACCGGGAGTGCAAAGATGCAAAAAAAAATTGAAAGAGACAAATAGTATGACTGAAATGTCAACTCCGTGGGGCCGATTGGAACAGGTGATTCGGCGCGCCAACATGTCGACGAATTATTTCGCGCGGTATATTGGACTGATTCGGGGCGAAAACTTATATCAAATTAAGCGTGGAAATAATGGTATTTCGTTCTCGCTGGCAGAACGAATTTGTCACTATTTCCCCGAGATCAACAAGATGTGGTTGCTCACCGGTGAGGGGCACATGCTCTGCTCGGAGGGTCATAATGCGGGCGATATTCCCTATTATGAGGCCGATGTGGAGGGTTCGATCCGCGATTTGGCTACGCTCACCCCGTCGATGTTCTTGCAGTTACCGCAACCGGTTCGAGCCGAAATGGCCATGCAGTATTGTGGACGAGCCATGGGGGAGCAGACTCCTTCGGGAACGATCGTTTTATTGCAAAAAATAGACCCGGATGCCATTATTCCGGGCAGCGAGTGTGTGATTATATCTAAAAAAATTGTAACTTTGCGTATTGTCCGTGCTGTGGTCGGTGAGGCTGCGCTGCGGTTGGAGGCTGTTGATCGGAGCCGATTTGACGATATTGTCCTGCCCGAAGAGCAGATCGAGGCCGCTTATGTGGTGCGAGGCAAGTTGATTATCAACAATTAAAACAAGAAGAAGATGTTTTCTGGAATTGTAGAGGCAATGGCCGAAGTGGTTGCCATTCGTGTAGATCGTCAAAATAAAGACTTTACGATGCGCTCTCCGTTTACCTCGGAGTTGAAGATTGATCAGAGTGTGGCTCACAATGGTGTCTGCCTAACGGTGGTGGATATCGAAGGGGATTGCTATACGGTGACGGCCATGAAGGAGACGCTTGATCGCAGTAATTTGGGCCTGCTCAAGGTGGGCGATCTGGTTAATGTCGAGCGTTCGATGCGTCCCGATGCACTGCTCGACGGCCATATCGTACAGGGACACGTGGATCAGACGGCTCGTTGCACGGCTCGTGAGGATGCCGACGGCAGTTGGTATTATACGTTTGTTTATGAACCACAGGGTGGTGGTATGACCACGGTCGAGAAGGGTTCTGTAGCGGTCAATGGTGTCAGCCTGACGGTGTGCGATCCGACCCCTTCGTCGTTCCGAGTGGCGATCATCCCCTACACCTACGAACATACCAATTTTCAAACAATCGAGGTGGGTTCGGTCGTGAATCTGGAGTTTGATATTGTCGGCAAATATATTGCCAGACTGATGGAGAATTACCTCAAGAAATAGTTTTAATAAATAAGTATACATATATGACTATTAAGACGAAAGAGGTTGCATCGTTGCTGATTGCTTTGCTCGCCACACTCATTGTGACGGCGGTGCTGGTGTGGGCCAAGATGGCGTGGTGGATTATCGTAGCCGTTGCGTTTGGAACCTTTAGTTTGTTGTTGCTTACTGCCTTGTTTTTGATTCGTAAATATGTGGCCTATAAGTTGCGACCGATCTATTCGATCGTCTCGGCGCGTGAGGTGCAGACGAATGAGATTTTCAGTGAGTTGCAAGACAAACGCGTGGAGCATTTGGGCGAGGAGCTGACCGATTGGGCCGATAAGAATGATCGGGAGATCGCGCGCCTGAAAGAGGCTGAGCACTTTCGTAAGCAGTATTTGGGCGATGTGGCACACGAACTTAAGACGCCGATTTTCAACGTGCAGGGCTATATCTCGACCCTGCTGGATGGGGCGTTGGAGGATGAGCTGATCAATCGCAAATATTTGGAGCGTGCCGAGAAGAGCATCGATCGTCTGATCAATATCATCAACGATTTGGAGACGATCAACAAACTGGAGAGCAACATGGGTCAATTGAATCGCGATACGTTCGATATCGTAGCCTTGGCCCGTGAGATTGCCGAGCAGACCGAGATGGAGGCCGACAAGCGTCATATCAAACTGCAGGTCAAGGGGGCTGATAATCTTCCGTCGCCCTTCTGGGTGCAGGCCGATAAGCATTTTATCGGGCAGGTGCTGGTCAATCTGATTGTCAATTCAATTCGCTATGGTAAGGAGGGCGGTCAGACTCGCGTTCGTTTTAGCGATCTGCTGGATAAGATTTTGGTCGAGGTTGAGGATAACGGGCAGGGTATTGCGCCGGAGGATCAACCGCGCATCTTCGAGCGTTTCTATCGTACGGACAAGAGCCGTTCGCGCGAGCAAGGTGGTACAGGCCTCGGTTTGGCTATTGTGAAACATATTATGGAGGCGCACGGCGAGCGCATCACGGTACGTAGTATCGTGGGGGTAGGATCGACCTTCTCGTTTACGCTCAAGAAGGTGCCTCTGAAAGCCTTGAATAAACAATAAAATGATACAAAGTCTCTCGATTGTTTGGGATTTTGATCCTGTATTTTTCACCCTTCCCGGTTTGGGGTGGGAGATTCGCTACTATGGCCTGACATGGGCGTTGGCAATCCTGGTGGCTGCCAAATTCTTTGACAATTTCGTCAAGCGAGAGGGGCTGCCCGAGAAGGTCTCGGAGTCGGTCTTTATCTATGCCACGCTCGGCACGATCTTGGGCTCGCGATTGGGCCATTGCCTCTTCTATGATCCGGGTTACTACCTCTCCCAACCGTGGGAGATCCTCACCGGCTTCCGCGATGGCGGCATGGCCTCACATGGGGCGGCCATCGGTATTTTGGTCGGTCTGTGGCTCTTCTCGCGCAAAAACAGATTGCCTTATCTTTGGTCGCTGGATCGCATCATGATCGGTGTGGCCATTGGCGGTATGATGGTGCGTCTGGGAAACCTCTGCAACTCGGAGATTTTCGGTACTGCCACCGACCTGCCGTGGGGGTTTGAGTTTGTCCGTTCGGCTAAGTGGACCAATGAGTTTGCCCCCGCAGCGGTGCATCCAACCCAATTGTATGAGGCGTTGTGCTATTTGGTGACGTTTGTCGTGCTGACGGTGATGTATTATCGCTATGATTTGGCACGCCGACGCCCCGGTCTGCTTTTTGGCGTGGGACTGATCGGTATCTTCCTCTCGCGCATTCTGATCGAGACGATTAAAACTACGCAGGAGAGCTTCGAGGAGGGTATGACCCTCAATATGGGCCAGCTACTCAGTATTCCGTTCCTGCTGCTGGCCGGTTATATGATCTATCGTGCCATCCGCCGCCCGGCCGTGGTGGTGCCGAAACAGCCTAAAAAATAATATGTTATGAATCCTATGGTTGCCGAGGTCAATCGCCTCATTGCTGATTTGCTGGCTGCGGGACAAGCCGTGGCATTTCCGGGTGTAGGCTCGTTGATTCCTGTGCGTCGGGCTGCTCATCGCATCTCGAAGCGGGAGATGATGCCTCCGACGCGAGCTATCGACTTTTCGTCCGAACTGCAGGGGAAAACCCTTGCCGAGCAGATTGCGCGTGCGGCAGGCTGTTCGTTGGAGCAGGCCGAGGAGATTTACGGCCGTTGGTTGGGCCATACCTATCAGGAGGAGGTGCTGACCCTGGAGGGAATCGGCATCTTGCGCCAGAAACATATAACGCTTGAAGCGGCCTTCGATGAGCGGCTGAATCCTGCGGGACGAAAGCCGATGGCTGTGCGTCGTCGCCGTCGTCCGGATTGGATGTTGTGGGTTGGTATTGTCGCTATCTTGATCGCCGGAGGCATTGGCTATTACGGCTATACGAAGATTTATCGCACGATGGGGGAGAATGTGGAGCAACCGCAAACGGAGGTGGTTGTCCCGACCGAACCTCAAGAGATCACTCCCGCAGCGGAGACGGAATCGGCCGTGGCAGCGCAGCAAGAGACCCCATCGGAAGAGGTTGTCGTGCCGAACGTGGCCGAAAAGCCCGCCCCTATACAGCCGACCAAGCCGGTCGAGCAGGCTCAATCTATGGTGGGTGTGATGAATATGCAGTCAGGCTTCTATTATGTGATTTTGGGTGTCTATTCCACGCCCGAGAATGCCAAGCTTGCCGTGGAGCAGGCGGCTGAGAAGGATGAGACGATGCGTTGCGGAGTCTATCGGTTTGGCTCGAAATGGATGGTCTCGCCCTTCGAGTCGGAGGATCATGAGGCGGCCAATCTGTTCCGTAAGGCTCATGTCGAGAAGTTCCCTGAACTCTGGATTCGTAAAGCCAATTAGATGTCATCTGCACAGCTTGTCACCCGTCTGATCGACGGATTTTATATCCGGCCTATTGCTGCGATAGTGCCTTTACAGACCTTCCGCTATGCTTGTTGTGGTGGGCTGAATATGGTGCTGGATGCGATGTGGTATGCGCTGATTTATAACTTTGTGGTGGCTCATCGCTTTGTCGATCTGGGGGTGGTGGTGATCTCGCCCCACATCTTGTCGATGTGTCTGGTCTTTCCGATCACCTTCTTTACCGGCTTTTGGCTCAACGGCCATGTTGCCTTTCGCCATTCGGTGTTGCGGCAGCGTGTGCAACTGTTTCGTTATGCTTTGTCGATCGTCGGGTCGCTCATGCTGACCTATCTCGGGTTGAAATTCTTTGTCGAGGTGTGCGGCATCTGGCCTACGCCGTCGAAGGTGATCACGACGTTGATTACGGTCGTTTACAGCTTTTTGGTAGCTAAATATTTCACCTTTCGGGGATGTAGTGCCGATTGATAGCCGCCGTTACAACTTCGCTACAAAATTACCCACGACCTTTGCCTCATGAAAATTCTGATTGTCGAAGATGAACCCTCGTTGCGGGAGTTGATGTATCGCGAATTGACTCGCGAGAGCTATGTGGTGGAGTGTGCGGCCACCTACGATGAGGCTGATCGGAAGTTGGCCGGTTATAGCTATGACTGCATCCTGCTCGATATTATGTTGCCCGATGGCAACGGGTTGCGTCTGTTGGAGGAGTTGAAACGCAACGAACGCGAGGAGAGTGTGATCATCATCTCGGCCCGCGATGCCCTGGAGGATAAGGTCGAGGGGTTGGAGCTGGGAGCGGACGACTACCTGGCTAAACCGTTCCATCTGATTGAACTCGTAGCTCGTATTCGCAGCGTGGCGCGTCGTCGTCGAGGCGGTCGCAAGGGGTTTGCGCTGGGTAATGTGGTGCTTGATCCCGAGAGCTTGCGGGTGACCGTGGCCGGTGAGGAGTTGCCCCTGCTGAAAAAGGAATTTCGCATCCTGGCCTACTTTATGCAACGGCCGAACCACCTGATTGACAAAACCATGTTGGCCGAATCGGTCTGGGGCGATCATGTCGATCAACTCGATAGTTTTCATTTCGTCTATGGGCAGATCAAGAACCTGCGTCGTAAATTGCAAGAGGCCGGAGCCGATATTGAGATTAAAGCAGTGTATGGCTTTGGCTATAAATTGATTACCCCCGACACTCAATCCTGAATAACCCGATGAAACTGCTCTATCGCCTTGCGTTGCGCCTTACGGTGGTGCTTGTTCCGTTGCTCGTGTTGTGGGCGGCGTTGTTCTACTATGCTACGGTGGATGAGATTCACGATGAGGCGGACGATTCACTTGAGGCGTATAGTTATATGATCATGACGCGCCACCTGGCGGGGGAGACCCTGCCGCCGCTCAACAACGGATCGAACAACAGCTATCAATTGCGACAAGTGGATTCGCTCTATGCTGCTACCCGTCCGCACCTGCAATTCCGCGATGACAACTATTACATCCCCGATAAACGGGAGTATGAACCGGCGCGTGTGCTGACTACGCTGTTCCATACGCCGGATGGTCGTTGGATGGAGCTGGAGGTGGCTACGCCGACCTTCGAGAAGGATGACCTGCTGGAGACGATCTTGGGGTGGATAGTCTTTCTGTATGTGGTGCTGCTGATTTCGGGCGTAAGCCTGACGATGTGGGTGATTCGCAGCAGTATGAAACCCTTTTATCGTCTGCTGCAATGGGTGGATCGCTATACACCGGGCCATGCACATGAACCCGTGCCCAATGCAACCTCGGTGGCCGAGTTCCGCCAGCTCAGCGGAGCGATGCAGCAGATGGTCGATCGCTCCGAGGAGCTGTATGACCGCCAAAAACAGTTTATCGGCAACGCTTCGCACGAACTGCAAACACCTTTGGCCGTGCTGGGCAATCGGATGGAGTGGATGTTGGATACGATGGAGCTCAACGAGGCGCAAATGGCCGAGGTGGTGCGCATGTTGCAGACGCAACGCCATCTGGTGCGACTGAATCGTAACCTACTGCTGCTGACGAAAATTGACAACGGACAATTCCCCGAAAGTGTTGCGGTCGATTTGGTGCAGCTGATTCGTAACGAGCAGGAGATATTAGACGAATTGTACGAAGAGCAGCAAATTCGTTGCACGTTGCAACTGCCCGAACGTTTTGATGTGCAGATGAACGAGTCGTTGTCTTCAGTCTTGATTACCAATCTGTTGCGAAACGCCTATCTGCATAGTGCGGCCGGGGCAGCTGTTGAGGTCTCTTTGGGGCAGCGTCGATTGGTGGTGAAGAACGAAGGAACCGAGCCTTTGGATGCAGCGCGGATCTTTGAGCGTTTCTACCAAGGTTCCAAGCGGGAGGGATCGACCGGATTGGGGTTGGCCTTGGTGCGCGCCGTTTGTGAAGCGTATGGACTACGGCTGACCTATCAATATGGCGAGGGATACCATCGTTTCGAGGTGGAGTGGCCCTCTTAAAGTTCACCAAAACTGCCCAACCAAAAAGTTGGGCAGTTTTTTTTGAAAAAAATGCAAATTTCTTGAAAATTCCAGATTCGCTACAAAATTAGGCCGGACCTTTGTATCAGCAAAAGAGATAAACCAATAAAAAAATAGTAACCATGAAAAAGAGTATGATGTTAGGCGTTATGATGGTCTTGTTCGGATGGCAAATGGCATGGGCCAGCAACGATAAACCGATCAGTCCCGATCAACTACCGGCCAAGGCCAAGGCGATGATCGAGCAGTATTTCCCCGGTGAGAAGATCGCCTTTGCCAAGCAGGAGAGCGAATTGTTTGAGACCCGTTATGAGGTGGTACTCGAGGGTAGTGCCAAGATCGAGTTCCTGGGTAATGGCGAGTGGGAGGAGATTGATTGCCGCTACAAAGCTGTCCCCGAGGCGTTGATTCCCCCGCAACTGATGGCCGAAGTGGAGGCTCGCTATCCGGAGGCACAAGTGCGCGAGATTAAACGCGAAAACGGACGACACGAGGTGAAGCTGAACAATGGGCTGGAGTTGCTCTTCAATCGTAAGCACCAGCTGGTGGATATCGACGACTAAACGTTCGGAATGGAATAGAAAAAAACAGATAAAAAGATTAAGTAACCCACTAAAAAAGAGAATACTATGAAAAAGATGTTGAGCTTGTTGGCTGTGGCCCTGACCGTGTTTGCCGTAGCATGTAATGACGATGACGATGCCAAGCAGATCGATCGACTGGATCCGGCCGTTGTGGAGAAGATTGAGGCCCTCTATCCCGCCTCGCGTGTGGTCGATGTGGACTACTATCAGAACTATACGGAGGTTGATATTATGGATGGAACGACCCCGCGTGAGGTCTATTTTGACCCCCAGGGCGCATGGATCCGCACCGAGACCGATGTACGCGTGGCTGATCTGCCCTCGGCCGTGACGAATGCGATTGCAGGTAGCGAATATGCCTCGTTGCGCCTCGACGATGCCGACTTTGTGAACACCCCCGAGGGCGATTACTACCTGGTGGAGCTGGACTCGAACCCCGATGTCTATCTGAGCATCACGGTTGATGGAGTCATCCTATAAGCGAATAGGAGGAGATGAGTTTTGAATTGAAATTGTGTAAGTAAAGTTTGGTTAGTGGCGACGCCCCGAGGTCAGTAGATCTCGGGGCGTCGTAATTGTTTATAGGAAGCCTTAATAGGGCTTTTTTAGCTGTTCCTCGCGGAGCTTTTGCAGCTCGTGCATGCGGTCGCGGAAGCGGGCTGCTGCCAAGAAATCGAGCGTCTTGGCAGCATGTTCCATCTGCTCGCGCAGTTGTTGGATCATGGTATTCAGCTCCTCGTGCGAGGCGCGTCCCGGGGTGGTGTAGTGCTGCTCGGCATCGGCGGCTATCGGGGCATAGTGATCCTCGACGATCGGGTAGGCAGTCAGATCGACCCCTTCGGTCGATTTCCCGGCTAGGAGCGTGCTTTGCCCCGATCCGCTGCGCTTGGCACTGCGGGGCACCATATGGTGCTCGATGTTGAACCGAATCTGCTTTTCGCGCCGACGATTGGACTCCTCGATCGTGCGACGCATCGAATCGGTACACCCGTCGGCATAGAGAATGGCGCGTCCGGAAATATGGCGGGCTGCACGTCCGGCAATCTGGGTCAGTGAACGGACATTGCGCAGGAAACCCTCTTTGTCGGCATCGAGAATGGCTACCAGCGCAACCTCCGGAAGGTCAAGACCTTCGCGGAGCAGATTGACGCCGATTAAGACGTCAAACAGACCGTTGCGCAGATCCTCCAAGATCTGTACACGCTCCAACGTGTCGACGTCGGAATGGATGTAGCGATTGCGAATTCCGGCGCGATCAAAATACTTTGACAACTCCTCGGCCATGCGTTTGGTGATGGTCGTGATGAGCACCTTGTCATCGTTGGCTACGCAACGGTCAATCTCCTCGATCAGGTTGTCAATCTGGTTGAGGGTCGGTCGAACCTCTAACGGAGGATCGACCAAGCCTGTCGGGCGAATTAGCTGCTCGACCACGATGCCTTCGCTCTTCTCCAGCTCCCAATCGGCCGGTGTGGCACTGACATAGATCGTGGTGCTTTGCAGCGCCTCGAACTCCTCAAAAGTCAGAGGACGGTTGTCGCGGGCTGCCGGCAGACGAAACCCGTACTCCACTAGATTGTCCTTGCGAGCACGGTCGCCGCCAAACATGGCATGCACCTGGGGGAGGGTAACGTGGCTCTCATCGACCACCAACAGATAGTCCTTGGGGAAGTAGTCGAGCAGGCAGAAGGGGCGTGTGCCGGCAGCTCGTCCGTCGAAATAACGGGAATAGTTCTCGATGCCGGGGCAATAGCCCAACTCCTTGATCATCTCCAAGTCGTACTCTACGCGTTGTTTGATACGGTGTGCCTCCAACTGCCGCTCCTGTTTCTCGAACCATTCAATTTGTTGTCCCAGGTCGAGGTAGATCTGCTCCACGGCGCGATTGATGCGCTCTTGCGTGGTGACAAACAGATTGGTAGGGTAGAAGGTGACGCTGTCGAGCGAGGCGATACGTTGGCCGGAGACAGGGTCGATGGTCTGAATGGCCTCGATCTCGTCGTCGAAGAAGGTGACGCGAAAACATTGATTGCCAAATTCGCCAAAGGCGGCCATGATATCAATCGTTTCGCCATTGACACGGAAGGTGGCGGGCGAAAGTTCACGCTCGGTACGCGTATAGAGCGCCTCGACCAGCCGATAGAGGAATTTCTTATAGTTCACCCGCTCGCCAACATGGATTTCGATGGCCGTAGCGTGAAAATCGTCAGGGTTTCCGCAGCCATAGAGGCACGAAACACTCGATACGACCACTACATCGCGTCGTCCGGAGAGCAACGTAGCCACCGTGTGCAGACGCAACTGCTCAATCTCGGAGTTGATAGCCAGATCCTTCTCAATGTAGGTGTCGGTCGTAGGCAGATAGGCTTCGGGCTGATAATAATCGTAATAGGAGACGAAATATTCTACAGCATTGTTGGGGAAGAAATTCTTAAATTCCCCGTAGAGTTGTGCTGCCAGCGTTTTGTTGTGGCTTAAGACAAGCGTCGGACGATTCAGCTCTTTGATGACATTGGCCACTGTGAAGGTTTTACCCGATCCGGTCACACCGAGTAACGTGTTGTGCTGCTTGCCACTTTCGATTTGTGCAAGCAGTTGCCCGATTGCTTCGGGCTGATCCCCCATTGGGGCGTATTCGGACATCAAAGCAAAATCCATCACTTTGCAAAGATAGAGACTGTCGGCCAAAAATAAAACAGAAACAGTGAAAAAAACGATGGAAAGAGTAGTGAAAAGCTCGATTCGGCCCGAAAAACGGAGGCAAAAACCTATTTCTTGGTGTTTAATTCGCTTTTCCTTTTGTTCGTTTCACTTTATTTTTCTATCTTTGCGTGCTATTATGGATTGGTATCCGAAATACAAACAAATAATTACAATAAACAAACTAAACAAACTAAAATGCAAAGCAAAGGATTTATTAAACTCATCGCCGTGCTGTTGGCAGTGGCGTGTGTTTACCAGCTCTCGTTTACGTTTAAGACACGTGGCGTAGAGAAGGATGCGGCTGAGTATGCTGCAGCGTTCCCCGTCGAGCAGCAGAGCGAGGCGGAGCAGCACTATTTGGATTCGGTGCAGAACCTGCCCGTTTACAATCTGGGTTTCAAGTCGTTCACCTACAAGGAGTGTAAGGAGAAGGAGCTGAACCTCGGTTTGGACCTGAAGGGTGGTATGAACGTTATGTTGGAGGTGCAGGTGGAGGATGTTGTGAAGGCTTTGGCCGGTAGCAGCGCCCAGGATCCCGCCTTCATAGCTGCCATTGAGGAGGCAAATGCCAACCTGAAGAGCGGTCAGTCGAAGGATTACATCGCCGATTTCGTGGACATCTACGAGCGTCAGACCAACGGTGGTAAGCTGTCGGTGATCTTCGTGAGTCCCGATCGTAGCGATATTACGCTCGAGAGCACCAACGAGGAGGTTGAGAAAGTACTGAAGGAGGAGACCGAGGCCGCTATTGCAGCGTCGTTCAATGTGCTCCGTAGCCGTATCGACCACTTCGGTGTAACGCAGCCCAACATCATGCGTCTGCCTAACTCGCACCGCATCTTGGTCGAGTTGCCGGGTGTTAAGGAGCCGCAGCGTGTGCGCGACCTGTTGCAGGGTACCGCTTCGTTGGAGTTCTGGACTACCTATAGCTATAATGAGATGATCCCGATGCTGGCTGAGGCTGATCGTTACCTGAAGTCGCAGCTCGATGAGCAGCAGGCAGAGGCTGCTGTTGCAGAGGTTGCCGAGGAAGCTGCTCCTGCAACCGAGGGCGAGGGCCTGTTGGCTGAGGTGGCTGCTGAGGGCGTACAGGAGGAGACCGAGGAGGTTGCTACGGGTCGCTACAATCGTCAGCAGAATCCGCTCTTCGCTGTGCTTGATCCCGCCTTTGGTGGTGGTGCTGCTGTTGGTGCTGCTTATAAGGCTGATATGGCACAGGTTGAGGCCTATTTGGCTATGCCGGCAGTGCGCGATATCTTCCCCGCTGATGTGAACTTCATGTGGGCTGTGAAGGGTGATGATTCGATGGATGGTCGCTATCAACTCTTCGCAATTCGTGTGGCCACAACTGATGGTAAGGCTCCTCTGGATGGTTCGGTGATTACCGAGGCTCGTGCACAGTACACCCAGCAGGGCGCTACGGCAGAGGTTTCGATGGCTATGAACGCCGAGGGTGCACAAGAGTGGGCTCGTCTGACGGGCGAGAATATCAATAAGGCCATTGCAATCGTGCTGGATGGTTATGTATATTCGGCCCCCAACGTGATTAACAAGATTGAGGGTGGTACGTCGCAGATTACGGGTAACTTCACGATTCAGGAGGCTCAGGACCTTGCAAATGTACTTTCGTCGGGTAAAGTTCCCGCTCCGGCTAAGATTCTGCAGGATACGGTTGTAGGTCCGTCGTTGGGTCAGGAGTCGATCAACGCCGGTTTGATCTCGTTCGTGATCGCCTTCTTGCTCGTACTGCTCTACATGGGTATCTTCTATAAGGGTGCCGGTTGGATGGCCGATATCGCGCTGCTGACCAACGTATTCCTGCTGATGGGTATCCTCGTATCGTTTGGTGCTGTACTGACGCTTCCCGGTATCGCAGGTATCGTGCTGACGATGGGTATGGCTGTCGATGCCAACGTGATTATCTACGAGCGTATCAAGGAGGAGCTGCGTGGCGGTAAAGGCATTTCGCTGGCTATCAAGGATGGCTTCTCGAAGGCTTACTCGGCAATTATCGACGGTCAGCTGACCACGATCATTACGGGTATCGTCCTCTTTATCTTCGGTACGGGTCCGGTACAGGGCTTCGCTACGACGCTCGTAATCGGTATCGTAACCTCGTTCCTGACGGCCGTATTTATTACGCGTCTGTTGCTGGAGTGGATCGTTGCTAAGAAGGGTTCGATCAGCTTCTCGCGTAAGTGGTCGGAGAACTTCCTCAACAACACGAAGATCAACTTCCTGGCAAAGCGTAAGGCTGCCTATATCACGGTGGCTATCGTGCTGGGTCTGTCGGTTGCCTCGTTCTTCGTGCGTGGTCTGAACCTGGGTGCCGAGTTTACGGGCGGTCGTGCTTATGTAGTACGTTTCGACCAGCCGGTTTCGGCCGAGGATGTACGTCAGAACCTGGCAGCTGAGTTTGCCAAGATTGAGGGTGCTGACGAGTCGTCGATCTCGTATGAGGTGAAGCAGTATGGTGGCGAGAACCAGATGCGTATCGTAACGCAGTATCGCTACGACGATACGTCGGAGGAGGCTACGGCAGATGTGGATAAGATCCTCTATAACGCTGTGAAGTCGCTCTACACCTATGAGATTACGTTGGAGCAGTTCCGTGACACGCAGACTGATGTGAACGGTATTCAGTCGGCTGACAAGATCGGTCCTTCGATTGCTAAAGATACGACCTGGAATGCCATCTACTCGGTGCTCTTCTCGCTGATTGCCATTGGTCTCTACATTACGCTGCGATTCAAGCACTGGCAGTGGGCTTCGGGTGCTACGATTGCCCTGGCCGTAAATACCTTTATGATCATCGGTATCTTCTCGATGTTCTATGGTTTGCTGCCCTTCAACTTGGAGGTGAACCAGGCCTTCATCGCTGCTATTCTGACGATCATCGGTTATGCTATCAACGATACGGTGGTGGTATTCGACCGTATTCGTGAGTACCTGGGTCTCTATCCGAAGCGTGAGTTCGCTGAGAATGTGAACAAGGCTATCAACTCGACCCTGTCGCGTACGATCAACACGTCGGCTACGACGCTCGTTACGCTGATCGCTATCTTCTCGTTCGGTGGTGAGACGATCCGTGGCTTCATCTTCGCGTTGATCCTCGGTGTCTGCATCGGTACGGCTGCTACGATCTTCGTGGCTACGCCGATCGCTTACGACCTGATGGGTAAGAAGCAGAAGCAGATCAAGAAGTAGTACCTATATATTATAGGACATCTGTTGAAGTCCTGCTATCCTCTTTAAGAGGGTGGCAGGATTTTTTTTGCTTGGTGTGTACTTTTTTTTCATTGTGACACAACCTGACAAAAAAGAGTTGTTTCTTTGTACTGTAAACAAGAGATAAGAACCTTAAAAATGAGTTTGAACGATGGGAACGGCTTATAAAATTCATTGCAAACATTGCGGTGCACAAATCAACCATGCGACGGATGTCGGTTTCGGTCTCCGGTCGTCGGGTGTCGGAGGTGGCAGTTTGGGAGATATCGAGATGGAATGTGCTATTCGTTGTCCGGCGTGTATGAAGCGACTCAATACGACGCCCGAGGAGTTTAGAGAACAGGTCGAGATTACCTATTCGTGGAACTAAATAGGTCGGAGTGTAGGTGGCGAGGTTGTTGTTTGCTTATAGAGCGGATAAGAGGGTAGTCGTAGATAGCAGAATCGATACAAAGATTGTCATTCGATTTTCGGGTTGAAATTTTGATTTTCTGATAGGAATTGCTATCTTTGAATGCAAATTTGCTTCTTGAAACGCATATGAGAATGATCAGCCGATATTGGATTTTCGTGGTAGGCCTACTAACTTCGGTGACAACGAGTAGCGTTGCGCAAGAGATGCCGGTAGTTACGTCCCAGCAATAGATGAATATCTTCGACGGTACATTTCGGGAATACGGCCGACGGCAATTACAGCCCCTATCCCGACCGGGAGTTGGATGCTCGCGTATTGAGCTTCCCGATGAGCAAGCAGTCGCTTCGCAGAAATGAGCAGAAGATAGAGCGACTCAGACAAAGTAAAAAATAAAACAAAATAAAAACAATATGGCAGAGAAGAAAGAGATAAGCGCAGACAAGCTGAAGGTCTTGAATGCGGTGATGGCAAAGATCGAGAAGGACTTTGGTAAAGGCTCGATCATGCGCATGAACAGCAACGAGGTGAACGAGGTGCCGGTGATTCCGACCGGTTCGGTGACGCTCGATATGGCACTGGGTGTGGGAGGCTACCCCAAAGGTCGTATTATTGAGATTTTTGGTCCTGAATCGTCGGGTAAGACGACGCTGGCTATTCATGCCATTGCCGAGGCCCAGAAAGCCGGTGGTGTGGCCGCTTTTATCGACGCCGAGCATGCCTTTGACAGCTACTATGCACAGAGCCTGGGCGTGGATGTCGATAACCTGCTGATCTCGCAGCCTGATAATGGAGAGCAGGCTCTCGAGATTGCTGATTCGTTGATTCGTTCGAGTGCCATTGATATTATTGTGATCGACTCGGTGGCAGCACTGACTCCTAAGGCTGAGATTGAGGGTGAGATGGGTGACGCAAAGATGGGTCTGCAGGCTCGTCTGATGTCGCAGGCGATGCGTAAGCTCACGTCGAGCATCTCGAAGACCAAGACGGTCTGCATCTTTATCAACCAGTTGCGCGATAAGATCGGTGTGGTCTATGGCAATCCCGAGACGACGACGGGTGGTAACGCCCTGAAATTCTACTCCAGCGTTCGTATTGATATTCGCCGTGTGTCGGTGATTAAGGATGGCGAGGAACAGCTCGGAACGCGTACACGCGTTAAGATCGTGAAGAATAAGGTAGCTCCTCCGTTCCGTCGTGCTGAGTTTGACATTATGTTCGGTGAGGGTATCTCGAAGATTGGCGAGATCATTGACCTGGGTGTTGATTATGGCATCATCAAGAAGGCCGGTTCGTGGTTCTCGTATGGCGAACGTAAGATCGGTCAGGGTCGCGATGCGGTGAAGGATTTGTTGAAACAGGATCCGGTTATTGCTGCCGAAGTAGAACAAAAATTGCGAGAGGCTATGAAGGCCGAGAAGGAGCAGACTCGTGGCGGAGCCAAGGAGCCTGTAGCTTCAGAGGAATAACGATAGTACTGAAAAATAATAGATTAACAGCGTCAGTTCCATCTGCTCGGATGGAGCTGGCGTTCAATGGTTTTGGACGATGAACTACACAGCCGAGGATGAGATTTTAATCAAGGAAAAGTGGGAAGAGTTGCTCTACTCGTGTACGAATATCTGCAAAAACGACGAGGATTGGAACTTTATTAAGCGTGCATTTTTCCTGGCCAAGGAGGCGCACCAGGGCGTTCGACGACGCTCCGGAGAACCCTATTTGCTGCATCCGATTGCTGTGGCGAAGATCGCGGTGGATGAGATCGGTTTGGGTGTCAAATCGGTCGTTGCGGCTCTGCTGCACGATGTGGTGGAGGATACGGAGTATACGGTCGAGGATATGGAGCGTATTTTTGGCCCTAAAATCGCCTCGATGGTCGATGGACTGACCAAGATGTCGGGTGTTTTTAATGCCGATACTTCGGAGCAGGCGGAATATTTCCGTAAGGTTCTGCTGACCCTCTCGGACGATGTGCGAGTGATCCTGATCAAGATTGCCGATCGTCTGCACAACATGCGTACGCTGGGTGCTATGCCGCTCAATAAGCAGATTAAGATCACGGGCGAGACGATCTATCTGTTTGCCCCCTTGGCCTATCGTCTGGGCCTCTATGCCATCAAAACCGAGCTGGAGGACCTCTGCATGAAGTATCGCTTCCCGCAGCAGTATGCTGAGATTAAGCAGAAACTCGACGAAACAGAGGCTAAACGTCAGGAGTTTATCGACTCGTTCAATGCACCAATCATCGAGGCGTTGAATCGCGACAATATCAAATATGAGATTTCAGGCCGTGTAAAGAGTGTCTATTCGATTTGGAGCAAGATGCAGCGTAAGCAGATTCCTTTTGAGGAGATCTACGACCTGTTTGCTATTCGCATTGTCTTCCAACAGTTACCTTTCCCCTCGGAAAAAACTCAGTGCTGGCAGATCTATTCGACCATTACCGATATCTACACCCCCAAACCGGATCGTCTGCGCGATTGGATCTCAATGCCGAAAGCCAATGGTTATGAGGCGTTGCATTCGACGGTGATGGGCCCCAATGGTGTATGGGTCGAGGTACAGATTCGTACGCAGCGCATGGAGGATATTGCCGAGCGTGGCTTTGCGGCCCATTGGAAGTATAAGCAGGCCACGATCTCCAAGGATGAAGATGAATTCGATAAGTGGCTTAAGCAGATTCGTTCGGCGTTGAATAGTCCGACGGAGAATGCCGTTGAATTCTTGGATAACTTCAAGTTATCCTTGTATATGTCTGAGATAGTAGTGTTTACGCCTAAGGGAGAGTCTCGCCAAATGCCTTATGGATCGACTGCGCTTGACTTTGCTTATGATATCCACTCGAAGATTGGTAATTGTGCCATCGGAGCCAAAATCAACCATGAGCTGAAGCCAATCACGACCCAAATCCAGAGCGGAGACCAGATCGAGATCATCACGGCCGACAATGCCCGACCCAAGGCCGAATGGCTCGATATTGTCACTACGGCTAAAGCAAAACAGTCGATCAAGAGCTTCATGAAGCGTGAGCGACAGAATAACATCGAGCGAGGCATGCAGCTGCTGGAGGAGCGCGTACAGGCACTCAATATGCAGTGGGGTGGTCATATCCTGCGTAAGGCGATTCCGGCCTATGGCTGCTCGAACAAGGAGGAGTTGTACTCCAAGATTGGCGCGGGCATCATCATCCTGGACAATCTGGAGAAGATTCTCAAAGAGGATTCTTCTCGCAAACTGCTGAAATTCTGGACCTTCTTCATTCCGCAAAAGCCTAAATCGGAGGCGCAGCCTGCCCAAGAAACACCGGAGAATGAGGAGGCGTCGGATCAGTTCGAGGTAGCCGAATGCTGTCATCCGATTCCGGGTGATAAGGTAGTGGGCTTCCGTGATCCGAAGAGTGGTAAGATTATTGTCCACAAAGACGATTGCGACGAGCTGAACCGATTGGCGGCCCAACGCGGCAAGAATATTGTCAAAGAGGAGATCCTTTGGTCGCGCCAAAAGGCGATGTCTTACCTGGTGACTGCCGAGTTGCGCGGTATCGATCGCAAGGGTATTTTGCTGGAGTTGGCTCGTATTGTCAGTGGTGATTTTAATATCAACATCCGAGAGATTAATATCAAGAGTCATGCCGGCATTTTTGAGGGTCGTTTAAGCCTTTATGTAAAGGATGTGGAGAGTTTACACGCTGTGATGGATAAACTGCGTCAAATAAAGGGTATTGATAGTGTAAAACGAACCAATTAGTCTTTATGAATACCATTTCGCTTGTTGTGGCTCTTGCCATTGCTATTGTGGCATCGATTGCTAAGCACAAGGCCCGCGCCAAATCCCAACAATCAGTGGGGGAGTCGGATACTCCGATGGAGGCGACTACGCGACAGCCTGCCGCGTCGCGCAGCCTGCCACGCCGGCCGCAACAGCCTCAAATGCGCACTGCGATGTCCCGAAAAAAGAAAATCAGCCCTACGACAGGAACTTCGGAGCAGACTGTTGTCAAGCCAACTGCCCCGATGCCGGAGCAGAATCCTCAGCGACCGTCGTCCCACGAAGAGGGCATCCATGAGGCTTTGCGCGATTTTGAGCTCGAGCGTGCCGTGATTTATGCCGAGATTTTAGAACCGAAATACAAGTCGTACGAATAATCTTAAACAACAGATAGGATATGGCAACAATTTTTTCGCGCATCATTGCGGGTGAGATTCCCTCGTATAAGGTCGCCGAGGATCCGCATTATTACGCCTTCTTGGATATCAATCCGCTGACCAAGGGGCACACGTTGGTCGTTCCGAAGCAGGAGACCGATTATATTTTCGATTTGGATGACGATACGCTGGGGGGCATGATGCTCTTTGCCAAGCGTGTTGCTGCGCAAATTAAGCAAAATATCGACTGCAAGCGTGTCGCAGTAGTGGTGTTGGGGCTTGAAGTTCCCCATGCACACATCCATTTGATCCCCATTCAGAGCGAAAAAGATGTCGATTTCCACCGTGAGAAACTCTCGTTGACTCCGGAAGAGTTCGCCGAAATCGCTCAAAGAATTCGTATCGAGTAGGAGTTTTACAAAAGTATAATTCGTTGATATTGAGTTAGGATGTATGCCGATAGGGTACACCTAACTCAATTCTTTTTAACATAATCTTCGGTAAAATATCCCCTGTTGATAATTTTCGTTATCCCTCATTTTTGAATACTTTTTATTTGTTGAAAAATCCTCCTATTTTACATTTGTAATTACATTTGTCAAATGTAAAAAGGGTAGAGTAGGGTAGTTTGGTTTACAAATGTACAAAGATAACGTTGTTAATAGTTGTTCATTTTATATTCTGTAAAATGCGGCTCGTAGGGCTGTAAACCTCGTTTTTGCGCCTATTTTACCCAAATCAAATCACTAAACATTACTTTCTTAAATACTAAAAATCAGCAGAATATAAAATTTATCTAAATTGAATTATGCGGATTGGGCGCTCGTTTCTGATGTTTAGTGGTATTGGCACTACTTCGTTTAGTTTTTGCTGTATAACTACCTAAAAACCAGCATTATATATAGTATAATATAAAGTTGAATAGAGATGTTTGCGGGTGGTTGCTTTTTACCGTATTCGATTTATTACAATTGTAAACATTATCAATAACTATTAACATTTTACAATGTGTAAAAATATTTGGATTACAAAAGAAAATTGCTTACTTTTGTAAAAAATGTGGAAAATGAAGGATAGATTGCGCAATTTGATGGATGATAAGCATCTGAAGAATGGACAATTTGCCGAAATGCTCGGCATCAACCCTGCCGGTGTGTCGCACCTGCTCTCGGGACGTAATAACCCGGGCTATGAGTTGCTAACGAAAATTCTGCTTCGCTTTCCCGATGTGAGTGCTGATTGGTTGCTACTGGGTGCCGGGCCGATGTATCGCCTTGATGCCGAACCAGCAGCGGTTTCTGGTGCACCGCAGCAGACGCTTTCTCCCATAACGGCTCCTACGCTTGATTTTCCGGCACCTCAAGAGCCTGCCGAAGCTCCGCGTTCGGCTGAATCGTTCGTCCAGCCGTCAAAGGCAACATCCGGCCAATTGGTGCGCGTTGTGCTGTGCTATGCCGACGGCTCCTGCGAGAGCTTTTCCCCGAATACCGGCCGTTAAAACCGCATCTGTGATGATACAATGAGCGTGTAATGCTTATTGTGTTAGGTTGATCTCATGCTTTGGTTTACACACATTATGTAAATTGTATATAATACAAACCAATTATAGTCAATTATATACCATTGAATCAATATCGGTATTATGTTAAAAAATAGAAAATAGAAGAACTATATGTTAAATTTTTCTATATAATATATATAAAAGGTATGCTTACTTGCCTACTCCCCAAATAAAACAACCGCTCAGCGCATTGCCGGGCGGTTGTTGTTTTGTGTGTGCGCTGTGGATTAGAATCGATAGCCGACCGAAATATTGAAGGTCGAGGTCTTAATCTCGGACATGTCCGGCTCTTTGGCAATATCGAGCAAACCGCGCGAATAGCTGATCCCCAGCTGGTAACGTTTCCAATCGAGCGTGCAGCCTACACGCAGACCGAAATCCGAACGTTGGAATCCGGCGCCGTCAAAGGTATCAGCTTTCGTTATGCTCTTGGTCTTGCCGCCAATGCCCAAGGCATAGAAAAGACCTGCGCTGGGATAGATCATAATCTCGTTGTCCAGCTGGAACTTGTAATTGACCGTTACGGGTACCTCTAAATACCACATATTGCTCTTGATCGACTCTCCCAGCATCTTGCATTTGAAGCCCTTCTGGCTGATCGATAACGCTCCCTCGACATAGAGCGGTATCGTTTGGCTCACTTTATGTTCGTAAAAACCACCAAATTGGAAGCCGAGCTTGTTGTCGGTCGAGAAGTCAGAAGCCTCTACGTTTCCTACGTTGAAACCTACACGTACACCATAATTCTGATCGGCCCACTGTTGAGCCATTGCGCTTCCAGACAGGAGAAGTGCGCCAATAAGGGTCAAGAATAATCGTTTCATAGACTATAAATTTATAAACCTGCTATCCATCCGATAGCTTTACAAATATACATATAATTTTTGAACCAACCCTATGAATTGCCACTTTTTTACTATCTTTACCGTGATTTTTGACCATCATTTTATGAAGATAAGTAGATACCTTATATATATAAGTATGCTGTTCCTGGCCTTTGCATGCGGGCAATCGGGCGTCGAGGATCGTTCGACGATCTATGTCTCTATTGCGCCACTTAAAGGTCTGGTGGCCAGCATTGTAGAGGATGATTTTGAGGTACAGGTATTGGTCCCTTCCGGAGCTTCGCCCGAGACCTTTGAGCCTTCGGCGCGGCAATTGGCGGCTCTGCATGAGGCGCAGTGGGTATTTCAGATTGGTTTGATTGATTTTGAGACTACCCTACTCGATAAACTGAATCCGGCAGATCACCTGGTGTCGCTGCATGACGGCGTGGAACTTATTGCCGGTAGCTGCACGCACGGTCATCATCACCATGGCGCGCATGCTCATGGGGTCGATCCGCACATTTGGACCTCGCCCCGAGCCTTGCAACAAATGGCCTCGTCGGTCTATGAGACGATCCGTGCAGCCTATCCCGACTCGGTGCGTTATACGGCCAATTATGAGCGACTTCTGGGCGATTTGCGAGCGCTTGATCGTCGTGTCGAGGAGCGCATTGCGGCCTCTGGGATCACGCGTGTGGTGGTTTATCACCCGGCCCTTACCTACTATGCCCGCGACTATGGCATTCGTCAGGATGCTATCGAGCAGGAGGGCAAAGAGCCTTCAGCGCGACAACTCGCTACGTTGATTCGTGAGGCGCGAGAGGCCGGTGTACGGGCTATTCTCTACCAACGGCAGTACCCGCGATCGGTCGTCGAGACCGTGGCGGCCGATATCGGGGCCGAGGCGGTGGAGTTTGACCCGCTGGTAGAAGATGTCATGGCCAATATTGACCATATCACTGATTTGATTACGCAATAGCCATGAAACTGATTACCCTATCTGATGTAAGTGTCCGTTACGATGGCTATGATGCACTGCAAGGTGTTGATTTGGAGATCCATGCGGATGATTTTATAGGCATTATCGGCCCCAATGGAGGCGGTAAAACCACGCTGGTGAAGGCAATCTTGGGAACGGTGCCCTATACGGGTCGGATCGACTATGCCCCCGAACTGTTTTACCGAGGGGAGCGGTTGATTGGCTATATGCCGCAAATTTCGGCCTTTGATCGGTCCTTTCCGATTTCGGTTTTGGAGGTCGTTTTGTCGGGCTTACAGGGGCAGCGTGGCTTTCGTCATCGTTACACGCGCGAGGATCGTGCGCGAGCTGTGCAATTGCTTGAAGAGATGGGTATTGCATCGCTGGCGAACTGCCCTATCGGCGAGATTTCGGGTGGTCAGATGCAGCGGGCATTGCTGTGCCGAGCTATTATTTCCGACCCGAAGCTGCTGATTTTGGACGAGCCGACCAACTTTGTCGATAACCGATTTGAGCACGAATTGTACCACACGTTGCACGCTTTGAGCCAGCGTATGGCCATTGTGATGATCTCGCACGATGTGGGAACCATTTCGCGGGTCGTGAAGGAGATAGTGTGTGTCAATCGCACGGTCCATCGCCACCATTCGAATGTCATTACGGCCGAACAGCTCGAAAATTACCATTGCCCGATTCAGTTGCTTTCGCATGGACCCATACCGCACACGGTTTTGGCGCACCACCCCGGAGATGGATGCTGTGACCATGAGTAGTTGCCGAGGAGGCTACCCTGCTAAAAAAAATAAGGGGGCTGTCCAACCGATAGGTTGAGACAGCCCCCTTGTGCTAACACTCCGTAGTGTGCTCTACTCCCAGAGTTTGGCAGGGTATTTTCCGGCCTCGATCATGGCGTTGAGTGCGGCTACCAGGGCGGGTTTATCCTCTTTGTAGGTGACGCCATGCCATTGTGCCGCCGAACGCAGTACACGCAGCTCCGAGGTGCCGTCAGCAATGAGTTTATTGACCATTGTCGGGATGTAGAATTCGCCCTTCAGGTGGTCGGGATTTTCCTTAAACCATTGCTTGAAGTAATCCTCCGTATGCACAAAGAAATCAGGTGTAAATCCAAATAGATTCATCGATACTGGTGTGTCATCTGCTAGGGGTTGATCTTCGCCCAGATCGTGGAATACGACCTGACCGTCGGGCATACGCTCGATCTTCGTGCGCTCGACCATCGAGGTGAGGTTCCCGTTGGCATCTACCCCACACACACCACGCGATACGGTGCCATTCTCCGACAGGGTCTTGTCTAGGTCGTAGGCCACCATGCAGTAGCGGTCGTGCGACTCACTGAGCTGTGCGAGATATTCGCCAATCGTCGCGTAAGCCTCCGCGCCGTAGAAGTCGTCGGCGTTGATCACGGCAAAGGGTTCGCGGATCACCTCCTTGGCCATCAAAACGGCATGATTCGTACCCCAGGGTTTTACGCGACCTTCGGGGACGCTGCAACCTTCGGGCAGATAGTCCAGCTCCTGGAAGACAAATTCCACCTCGATCTTCCCGCCGAAACGCTCGGCCGAGAACACCTCGCGGAACTCCTTCTCAAAGGCATGGCGGATCACGAATACCACCTTACCAAAACCGGCGCGAATGGCGTCGTAGATCGAATAATCAATAATAGCCTCGTTGTTGGGGCCTACTCCGTCCATCTGCTTGAGCGAGCCGTAGCGCGAACCCATACCGGCAGCCAGGACCAAAAGTGTTGGTTTTACCATAGTGTATTTTGTGTTAAAAGTTATCGAATCATACAAAGATACAAAATTTCGCGCAAAAAGCACAATAGAATCGCTCAAAAATGGTTATCTTTGCAGTTACTTATTTATATAGGTCTAGTCTATGAAGCGACTCTTCCACCGCATAGCCTCTGCGTGGGGTAATTTTTTTCGTAAACGCCGTATCGAGGTGCTTAACGCTACCGATCGACGTGAGGAATGGTATGTCCATCTCTCGCCGGCCGGATTGGTTGCGGCATCAGTCTCGATCGTGCTGATTCTGTTCGTCATCATCCTGACGCTTGTAGCCTATTCGCCTGTCCTGGAGCTGCTTCCGGGCTATCGCACCGAGGCTAATCGCTCGCATGAGAGCTTGGTGCAGAACATCATTCGACTCGATTCGATGGAGCGTGTGATGAACGAAATGATCACCTATAATCAAAATATTGCCATGATCATGGCCGGCAAATCACCCGTCGAACGCACTGTGTTCTCGTCTGATAGTAGCCAAGTGAGTCGTATCTTGGTGATGCCCTCGGTGGAGGATTCATTGCTTCGAGCTCAGATGGAAGGGGATGGCCCTTATGCGTTGATGGGCGATGGAGCAGCCTCGCGCAGAGCCGTGCGTGAGTCGATCGAGTTGGTGACGCCTGTTGAAGGTATCATTACCGACCATTTCAATATTGAGGAGGGGCGTTTTGGTGTGCGTATTGCGGCTACCTCGGCCAACCGAGTGACGGCCATTGACGACGGATCGGTGATTGCATCGCAGTGGACGCCGGAGGGAGGCTATCAACTCGTTGTGCAACATCGTAATAGCTTGATTGCGATCTATAAGCACTTGTCGCAGCCGCTAGTGAGTACAAGTCAGATGATCCGCTCGGGAGAACTAATCGGCTATACATATGAGGGTGACACGGAGTCTGAAGCACCGAAGCCTTTTGAATTGGAGCTATGGAATAACGGTAAGGCGGTCGATCCCGAAAGTTATATCGTCTTCTAAATCAACTTATCGAAAGAGATTTTGTGCAGATGAAACAGAAAATTGCGCTTTTGGGTTCGACGGGTTCGATTGGAGTGCAGACACTCGATATTGTGCGTGAAAATCCCGATCGCTTTGAGGTGCGGGTACTGACAGCGCATCGTAATTGGGAACGATTGGCCGAGCAGGCCCGCGCATTTGATGTAGATACGGTGGTGATTGCCGATGAGGCCTACTACCCTGCCTTGCGTGAAGCTTTGGCCGATACAGATACGAAGGTCTATGCCGGAGAGGAGGCTGTGTCGCAAGTGGCAGCCGGAGGCGATACGGAGGTGGTAGTCAATGCCTTGGTCGGTTATGCCGGTTTGGCTCCTACGGTTGCAGCTATCGAGCAGGGTAAGAAGCTCGCTTTGGCTAATAAGGAGTCATTGGTCGTAGCCGGTGAGTTGGTGATGTCGTTGGCCCGCGAACGGAAAGCTCCGATTTTGCCGATCGACTCGGAACATTCGGCTATCTTTCAATGTTTGGTGGGCGAACGCGCGCCGTTGCGACGATTGATCATCACGTGTAGTGGTGGAGCATTCCGTGATTTGAGGCGTGAGGATTTGGCTTCGGTGACTGTTGAACAGGCATTGCGCCATCCGCAATGGGATATGGGTGCCAAAATCACGATCGACTCCTCGACGTTGGTCAATAAGGGTTTCGAGGTGATCGAGGCGCGTTGGTTGTTTGATGTCGAGGCCGAGCGCATCAGCGTCATTCAACATCCGCAGTCGATTATCCACTCGATGGTCGAGTTTGAGGACGGAGCGATCAAGGCCCAACTCGGTACGCCTGATATGCGAATGCCGATCAGCTATGCATTGCTCTTCCCGGAGCGCGCTGTGCGGCCTGGTGAGCGATTTAACTTTCTCAATCACCGCGAATTGACCTTCTCGGAGGTGGATCGGGTGAAATATCCGGCCCTCGATCTGGCCTACGACTGCTTGCGACGTGGTGGCACGGCAGCTTGTGTGATGAACGGTGCCAACGAGGTTGCTGTGCATGCTTTTCTGGCACGGAAATGTGCCTGGTTGGAGATCGTACGTTCAATCGAATATGCCCTCGCGCATGCGGCGTTTGACCCCTCTCCTACGCTGGCGACCTACGCCCTAGCCAATGACGAGGCGCGCCGTCTGGCAAGCGAATATCTGAAACTGTAAGAAAAAGTATATCAACTGATTATGGAAACACTGATTAAAATACTGCAATTCTTCCTCTGTTTCACGGTTATTGTGGGACTACACGAGTTTGGCCACTATGCCATGGCTCGTCTGTTTAAGATTCGTGTCGAAAAATTCTACATCTTCTTTGATCCCTGGTTCTCGCTCTTCAAATTTAAGTACAAGGGCACTGAATATGGCTTGGGATGGTTGCCGTTGGGTGGCTATGTCAAGATCGGCGGCATGATTGACGAGTCGATGGACAAGGAGCAGATGGCACAACCCGTGCGCGAGGACGATTTCCGAGCTAAACCGGCTTGGCAACGCTTCTTGGTGATGATTGCTGGTGTGGTGATGAACCTGATTACGGCTGTTGTGATCTATTGCGCCGTCTGCTATGTGTGGGGTGAGAGCTACCTGGCCAATGAGGATGTCAAGCTCGGTTACACCTTCAATCAGGCGGCACACGATCTGGGTTTTGAGGATGGTGACCGTATCCTTTCGATCGACGAAGAGCCGATCGATAACTACGCGCATATCGCCACCCGTCTCTTGCTGGTCGATAGCGACCGTAAGGTGGTCGTGTCGCGTGGTGGCGAGGAGCTGACCTTGACGCTCCCCTTCGATCGACTGGTAGAGCTGCGCCGTACGAAGGGATATGAGAATTTTGCTACACCGCGTCTGCCGATGTTGATCGACAGTGTAACTTCGGAGGCTGCTCAGGCATTGCTGCAACGAGGTGATGAGGTGATTGGTGTGGCCGATTGCACCTCGGGCATGGATTTGAGCCAGATTCGTGAGGCAATCAAGCAGGCTGCCGACTCGACTGTACTGCTCCATGTGCAACGTGGCGATGAGGTGCTGGCTTTGACCCTTCCGGTGGCTTCGGATGGTACGGTGGGCATCCAACTGAACGCCTCGCCGCTTCCGATTCGCACGCGCGAATTTACCCTGTTGGAGTCCATTCCGGCCGGCTTTAAGCGTGCCGGTGCGACGGTAGCCTCCTATTGGGAACAGCTCAAACTGATCGTGCAGCCCGAAACCAAGATGTACGAGGAGCTGGGCGGCTTCATTGCCATTGGCAGCATCTTTGCCCCCGAGTGGAATTGGCTCGATTTCTGGCTCAAGACGGCCTTCTTGTCGATCATTTTGGCGGTGATGAACATCCTGCCCATTCCGGGTCTGGATGGTGGTCATGCCCTCTTCACCTTCTGGGAGATGATCACGGGCCGCAAGGTTAGCGACCGCGTGTTGGAGATAGCGCAATATATCGGCTTGGCCATTTTGTTGCTCCTGCTCCTCTACGCCAACGGAAACGACATCTACCGATTCTTTGTGAAATAAGCTATGAAACGACTCTTTTTCAGTTGCTTGTGCGTGGTTAGCTGCTTGGCATGTTCCGAGGCGGAGGATGTCTTCTATTCGACGACCTATCCGGTTACGGAGGTCAAAGTGACCGTTACGCTCAACGATGCGGTGGCGAGTGATCTGACGACCGAACAGATTACCGAGGAGGCGTTGGCCCAGATTCCGGTTGTTGCAGGTGGCAGCTATCGCCTCGATTACAGCCGCTTCGATGGCGGAGAGCTCTACGTGACCCCTTCGGAGGGTGCCGAGACGCTGGTTGGTACGTTTGATAAGATGCCGGCTGCGAGTCAAATGACCTTCCACTATGGTGATTTGAGCTATTCGGTGCGTACGGGTTCCTATACCTCGACTGACGGGTGGCTGTGTGTGAGCCTCAATAGCGACCTGACCGTTTATTTTCAGGAAAAATATGGAGAGGCGGCTCCCAAACAGGTGATTCGCCACGAATATACGACCCATCTGGTCGATTAACGCTTTTTTTTACATCCGGACAACGATGGCAAAGATCAAAAAGGCCTTTTTCTGCCGCAACTGCGGTTTTGAAGCTCCCAAATGGCTGGGCAAATGCCCTTCGTGTGGCGAGTGGAACAGCTTTACGGAGGAGGTGATAGCCCGAGAGGCTGCAACCCCCTCGATGGCGGCAGCCGCCTCGTTGCAGAAGGGATCGCGTCCGCAACCGATTCGGGAGATCAGCGAGAACGACCATCGTCGTATTGATACGGGCCATCGGGAGGTGAATCGTGTTCTGGGTGGTGGCGTAGTACCCGGATCGCTCATCTTGCTCGGAGGTGAGCCGGGTATCGGAAAATCGACCCTCTCGCTGCAGTTGGCATTGGCCGAGAATGGGCTCAAAACGCTCTATGTCTCGGGCGAGGAGTCGGCTGAGCAGATCCGCATGCGTGCTGATCGTATTGGTATCCACAACGAGCATTGTCTGATCTATCCCGAGACGTTGCTGGAGAATATCACCGCCCAGATCGTGGAGCAGAAGCCCGATATTGTGGTGATTGACTCGATTCAGACGATCTATACCGAGGCCATCGAATCCTCGGCCGGCAGTGTGTCGCAGATTCGCGAGTGTGCTGCTACCCTGCTGAAATATGCTAAGACCACCTCGACCGCCATCTTCATCATCGGCCATATCACCAAAGACGGTACGATTGCCGGCCCGAAGATCCTGGAACACATCGTCGATGTCGTCCTGCAGTTTGAGGGCGACTCGAACCATTGCTACCGCATATTGCGAGGTATCAAGAACCGTTTTGGTGCCACCTTTGAGATCGGTGTCTTCGAGATGTTAGACCATGGTCTGCGTAGCGTCGATAATCCGTCGGAGATCTTGCTGTCGCACTATGAAGAGCCGTTGAGCGGCATTGCCGTAGGAGCATCGGCCGATGGTTTGCGCCCCTATCTGATTGAGGTACAGGCCTTGGTGTGTAGTGCGGCCTATGGTACGCCGCAACGTTCGACAACGGGTTTTGATCAGCGTCGCATGGGTATGCTGCTGGCTGTTTTGGAGAAACGTGTCGGGATGAAGATGTTCCAGAAGGATGTCTTTCTGAACTTTGCGGGAGGTTTCAAGGTGGCCGATACGGGTCTCGATTTGGCAATCGTGGCAGCCGTGATCTCCTCCTATTTCGATCGTCCGGTTGCCGAAGGTGTTTGCTGCGCCGGTGAGATCGGCCTTTCGGGTGAGGTGCGACCGGCCCCTCGTACCGAGCAACGTATCAGCGAGGCGGCTCGCTTGGGATTCAAGCGCATCATCGTCTCCGGCTACATGACCCAGACGGTTAAACGCCCCAAAGGGATCGAAGTTGTCACGATCAATAGCATTGCCGAATTACCCAAGGCCCTCTTTATGGAATAGTATTTGCTCTTGTCTCCCTTAAAACGGGAACAAGATGCAAAAGAGAATTGTCGTATTGGGAGGTGTGGGCTTCATTGGCTCACACTTGTGTCGGCGGCTGGTCGAAGAGGGGCACGAACTTTTCGCCGTCGATATTCGGGACGTAACAAATGCCCCTGTCTTGCACGAGGTGCGACGAAACACCTCGTTTCATTACATCCACCACAACATCAACCACCCTTTCGGGATTCGCTGCGACGAGATCTACAATCTGGCCGCCCCATCGGTTGTCCACTACAAAAAGGCGTTACCTGTCGAGACGCTTCGCCTCTACATGCTCGGTTCGCTACATGCACTCGATGCGGCACGCAACGAGCGGGCGCGTATTCTCTTCGGTTCTACCGGATCGCTCTGTCGCCATCAGCCGAGTGCGTGCAGCACTCCGATCACTACGGCACGTGTTGTCAGCGACGGTAAATGTGCTGCCGAGGCGCTGCATCGGGCCTATCATGCTGAATTTGGAGTTGATACCCGCATTGCTCGTATCTATAACACGTATGGTAGCGGTGCCGATCTGATGGATCAGCGCGTCGTGATGAAGTTGGTGGTAGCTGCCCTGCAAAATCGAGAATTGGTCATTGAGGGAAGTGGTGATCAGCAACGTACCTTCTGTTGGGTGGGCGATGTGGTCGATGGGCTGATTCGTCTGATGGAGGCATCCCCCACTTCGACCCCTCGCGTGGTCAATTTCGGGGGCGATCGGGCTATTTCGATTCGGGCTTTGGCCGAACTGATTCTATCGCTCACCGGCAGTCGGTCGCGCATTGTCCATGTGGAGGGGCGCACCGAGGAGGTACGCCGGCGGTTGCCCGATCTGACTGCGGCGGCTGACGAATTGGGCTGGCGACCGCACACCTCGATCGAGGAGGGGCTGAAACAGACCATCCGATACGTGGAACATGCCCTGGGACAGCGTTCTGCAAGCTATCTTTCGTGGGTGGAGATCAATAATTGATCGTGGAACAAAATCGCTTATAAATCTTCTTAACGTGTATGAAAAATTTTGACCAAATTATTTGGCGCGAGCAGCTGACCTTTGTCGATTTCTATGCTTCGTGGTGTAGCCCTTGCAAACAGATGGAGCCTATTGTAGAGCAATTTAAGGATCGCATGCACCATCGGACGGATGTTTATCGGATTGATATCGAGGATCCGGAGATGCTCCCCGTTGTGCGCCGTTACAACATTGTGTCGATTCCTACGCTGATGTTTTTCCGGCGTGGTGAGGTGTTGTGGCGCGAGAGCGGTTGTGTGGGCTACAACCATTTAGTGACCATTCTCGAAGAGTTGGAGCAATACGAATTGGCCGAGATGCGCTACTAAAGTCGCCAAGCCAACTCCTCGCGGAGCTGCTCCTCCCAAGCCGTGTGACCGAGAGCCGAAAGGGTCTCGGTCACTTTTTGGTGGCCGGCCTCGCTCTCCTCGGCTATATGTGCCCATAAGCAGATCGTGGCGTGCAGCAACAAGCGAGGCAGATAGTCTGATGGATCGGGCTGGTCGGGTTGTGCTTGCAGCAGAGCCAAGGAGCGCTCCACCCAGCCGATGGCGGGTTGCGGTCGGCGTGCGAGAGCCATCAAACGGGCATAGTGCGCCAGAGGATTCTCGATCGTGAGTTGTTCGAGCTCCTCACATCGGGCTAGCAGCGCAAAGGCGGCCTCCTCGGCCATCTCCGAATTGCGCAAACCGCTTAACCAAAAATCAGCCTCTGCAGGATCGGTAAGCTGCGCGGGGTCAGCCAAATGGAGGGCAGTGAGTTGCAGGCAACGCACGTCTTGTTGATAGAGGTAACGAGCAAAGTCGTGGTCGGGAGTCTCGCTACGGGCGATATGGCGGATGGTGGGCAGGCTGACACCATAGTTCAAGCCATAACGAGCACCATCGTAGCGCATCGTATCGGCCGCCAAGCCGTTACGTTCACGACGAAATGCGCCGAGTAGCTGTACCAAACGCGCCGTGTGCGACATTGTAAATGCGGAATCTGCTATTTGCGCGCCGGAAGAGCAATCTCTACCCTACGACCATATTGGAAGATTGGCAACTCCTTGCGGATCAACTCGTCCGATGCTGCCATCACGACACAATCGGCACGGTTGGCTACCACACACGTAGCTGTCGAAGTGGCCTTCGGGCCGGCCTCGGGAATCGTGCAGGCTACCTGCTCGTCGGGGATGATTTGCAGGACTACCATGCTACCCGTCAGATCGCTCGAGGGGAGAATACCTGCCTCCTCGCTGAAGCGACATACGATATATTGCAGCTTCGACTGCTCGGGAGCCACCACGAACCGATACGAACGGCTCTTTTTGCTCTGTTTGCCGAAGAAGAGTTCCAGATGAGCCTGCTCCTGGGCGTCGATCTCGGCCAGCGCAGCCTGCAAACCTTCGCCAAACACATTCTCACCGGCCTCACCCGTGATCAGCTCCATGCGGTGCTTGCGCAACGAGAAGATCGTCTCGGCGGCAGCGCGGGCGGCATCTTCGAGGGTCGGAGCCAGGAACGACTTCTTGTCGATGGCCAGGATGGCAAACTCCTCCTTGCCCTCGGCATATTGTGCGAACTCGATCGACGGGGCAGCCAACGTTTGGGGGGCTAACACCTCTTCACCGGCCAACGCAACGTCGGCACTGGTGATGCTCCAGATCTTTTTGTCGGTCAGCGGGGCGCGTACACCCAAGAATTTCTGCGCATAGCGTGCATAGGGGCCGCAGAGGGTCTCCTCGCAGGTGACCGTCAGATCGACGGTCAGCGTGGTGGTCGGTTGCAACAACTCGACACTCCCATCGGCTTTGGCGACTACCCCTTCCAACGACAGATAGGGATTTTGGGCATAGAGGGTCGTGGCAACAAAGGCCATCGTCAGCGTCAAAAGAATCCGTTTCATAGCTCTAACATGGTTTCGTTCAACCACAAATATAATGGTTTTGATCCGATTCTCAAAATTTTAGGTAAAAATCACCGGTTAGTGCGCGATATTCAGGGGTGTATGTTTCGTGCTCGCCGGTGCCGATCATCAGCTGCTCGGTTGGGGGTGACGCGATCGCTGTTTGGGCATGCGTGAACTCCATGAGTACCCGTTTGGCGGGATGACGAGGTGTGGTGCGCACCTCGGTACGGCGTGTCAGTGTGAGTTTCCCGCGGCAGAGGGCGATGAACTGCTCGCCGGCTTCGATCGGCAGAATCAAGGCAAATCGCCCGCGCGGAGCCAGCAGACGCACCACGGCATCGCGTAACTCCTCAAAAGACAGATCGACCGTATGGCGGGCACGGGTGCGTCCGGCATCGGGGCAGAGCAACGATTCGACAAAGAAGGGCGGATTGGAGAGAATCAGGTCGAAGGGCTCAGCTTGGAATTGTTGAATGGCGGACTGCTCAAAATGCAGACGTTCGTTCCAGGGGGATTGCTCGCCATTGCGGCGCGCCTCTTCGACCGAGGCGAGATCGACACCCACGATCGTGGAGGCATCGCTCCGTTGCGCCAACATCAGGGCGATCAGTCCGGTGCCTGTTCCGATGTCAAGTATCCGCCGATCGGTTGGCTGTACCGCCACCCAGGCGCCCAACAAGACCCCGTCGGTGCCTACCTTCATGGGACATTCATCCTGGCGGATGGTGAATTGTTTGAATCGAAATTCCGACACGACGCAGGGTTTATGGGTTGCAAATCAGGCCATCCGAGAGACGGATGCAGCGATCGGTCGAAGCGGCTAATCCCTCGTCGTGGGTCACCAACACGGTCGTTTGTCCCAACTCCTCGCGCAGCTCGAAGAAGAGTCGATGGATCTCATCGCGGTTTTTCGAGTCGAGGTTGCCGGAGGGCTCATCGGCCAGCAGTACGGCTGGGTTGTTGATCAAGGCGCGGGCGATGGCTACACGTTGCTGCTCGCCACCGGAGAGTTGTGCCGGCTTGTGCGAGGCTCGATCCGCTAATCGCATCCGCTCGAGGAGCTCCCGCGCGCGTTGCTCGACCTCCTTGCGCGGACGACCGGCAATCAAGCCCGGAATGCAGATGTTCTCAAAGGCCGAAAATTCGGGCAACAGGTGGTGAAACTGAAAGACGATGCCGATATGCTGGTTGCGAAACCGTGAGAGGGCATTGTCACTCAGTTGGGCAAGCCGGCAACCATCAATCAGCAGTTCACCCTCGTCGGGCTTGGACAGCGTTCCCATGATCTGCAAAAGGGTCGTCTTGCCGGCTCCGCTGGCTCCGACAATCGAGATCAACTCCCCTTTGGCTACCTGCAAGGAGACCCCTTTGAGGACCTCCAACGAGCCGAATCGTTTGTGAATATTCGTTACCTGTATCATTGCTCGCAATGTTTTTCGTAGAAATTAAACAGATCGACCACCTGACGAGCGGCCGCTACGTCGTGTACACGCAGGATTGCGGCTCCCTGGCGCAGCAACTCCCAATGCAGGGCCGTCGTGGCCGGCAGGGCATCCTCCTTGCGGATGTTGAGGGCTTTGGTGATCATCGACTTGCGCGAAATACCGACCAGGATGGGATAGCCCAGCGCAACCAAATGGTCCAACTCGGCGATGAGCCGATAGGATGGCTCAACCTCTTTGGCAAAGCCAAATCCGGGATCGAGCACGATTTGGTGGCCTTCGATGCCAGCTTGTAGCATGCACTCGATGCGCGGAGTCAGTTCCTCGGCTACTTGTCGGGCAATATCCGTATAGACGGTCAAGCGGGTCATGGTTTGGGGTGTTCCACGCATGTGCATGGCGACGTAGGCTACCCCACTTTCAGCGATGAGCGGATACATCTGTGGATCGGCCTCGCCGGCCGAGATGTCGTTGATCATGCCTACGCCATACTCCGTGATGGCGCGGCGAGCTACCTCGGCATGGAACGTGTCGATCGAGATAAGGGGCTTGCAGGCCAACTCGTCGCACACCTCACGGGCCGCCTCCAAACCTACTTGGAGTCGTTGCCACTCCTCCTCCGGGGGGATCGTGTCAGCTCCCGGGCGGGTCGAGCACCCTCCGAAATCGAGGATGTCGGCTCCGGCTTGGAGCTGTTGTGCGATGGTGACAGTTACCTCTTGCTGGGTCGGCAACTGCCCCGTTCCGGTATAGAAGGAGTCGGGCGTGCAGTTGATGATGCCCATGACGTAGCGGTTGGTGCGTGGATCAAAAGCCATCATTACATCCTGTTTTTGAATCGAAAATCGAGCTCCTGAACGATGCTTTCCAGCTCCTCCTCGAAGATGTTTACGACTGAAATATCGGCTCGGGCACGCAGTGTGTCGTCATCGGCCTGCGCGGCCATGCGACTGCGTACCTGCTCCTCGGAGGTTTTGTCGCGTTGCATCGTGCGCTCGATGCGCAATCGTTCGGGTGCCAAGACGGCCACCGTGCGATCCACATGTTTATCCAATCCGGCCTCAAATAGAATCGCGCTCTCCAAAATGACATACTCCCCTGTTTGAGCTGCGGCCCACTGCTCAAAGTCGGCAATCACGGCCGGATGCACCAGGCTGTTCAGCTGAACACGTTGCTCGGGATCGGAAAAGACGCGTTGCGCCAAATAAGAGCGATTCAGGGTGTCCTCCAAATAGCTCTCTGCGCCAAATTGTCTGATGATAGCCTCTCGCAGGGCCGGTTGTTCGACCATGAGGCGTTTGGCCGCCGCATCGGTGTCATAGACAGCTACACCGCGAGCTTGAAAAAGGCGGCAGAGTGTGCTTTTGCCACTCCCGATACCTCCTGTAATGCCGACTTTCCAACTCATTGCTGAGGATCGTTGATGGGAGGAACCTCTCCTACCGAGATGATTTTGATGTCGGTGCAACGTACCGAGATGGCGTTACGCAGCGACTGTGGGTCGATAATCAGTTTACCGATCGACTCAGCCTCGGTCGAACATCCTATACGCAACTCCGAGAGGGGAATGCGCAGTGTGCGATCGCCATAGACTCGATAGCCAAAAAGATTTGTGCCATTACCTTCGACTACGCAGGTTACGGGGAATTGCTCCTCTCCAACTTGAATCTTCATGACCTGTTCGGTCGTGTAGGTATAGTCCAACTTGGCAATATACCATAAGATGAATGAGGCAATCAGCAGGGCAATATAAACGGGCGATACGTAACGACGCATCCATTGTATAAACTTCTCCATTGGCGTAGACAGGCTTTGTGTGATTGATTCTACAAAGATACGTTATTTGCTGCAAAATACAAATTTGAGCCGGAAAAGTTTCGCGGATTCTGTTCGGGAGCGGGCCTCCTCGTTTGGACTGCCCCCCCCCTCACGCAAACGGGGCTGTTCAACACACCTGGTTGAAACAGCCCCGTTCGGGTTGGAATGAGGAAAGGCTCGATCTATTGAGCCAGAATTTTCTTCTCGATCTCCTCTACCTGGCGTTTGAATTGCTTGTCAGTCTCCAGCAAATTGGTCACCGCCTTGCAAGAGTGGAGCACCGTGGCGTGGTTACGACCTCCGATCGAAGCTCCGATGGTTGTCAACGGGGCTTTGGTGTGCTGTTTCGACAGATACATGGCGATCTGACGGGCTTGAGCAATTTCGCGTGTTCGCTCGCTTGAGTTGAAGCGGTCGGTGTCGATCGACAGATGCTCGCAGACTACCTTGATGATCTGTTCGATGGTGATCTCCTTCTGATAGAGTTTGACATACACCTTCAAGATCTCTTTGGCAAGTGATGTGGTGATCTTGCGACCCAGGAACGAGGCGTTGGCCACCAGCGATGAAAGAGCACCCTCAATCTCACGAACGTTGGCCGAAATATTGTCGGCTAAGTAGGCAATCACCTCATCTGAGATCTGTGCGCCGAGCTTGGAAGCTTTAGCGCGAATGATCTTACGCTTGGTCTCATAGTCAGGTGTCTGAATCTCGGCCGAGAGACCCCATTTGAAACGAGTCAAGAGACGCTGTTCAATATCCTTGAGCTCTACGGGCGGCTTATCCGATGTGAGGATGAGCTGTTTCCCGGCCAACTGCAGGTGGTTGAAAATATTGAAGAAGGCATTTTGGGTGCCCGGTTTTCCGGTTAGCTCCTGAATATCGTCGATAATCAGCACGTCAATCATCTGATAGAAGTGGATGAAATCGGTGATATCGCCACGCTTGTAAGCGGTTTGGAACTGCGCCTGGAATTTATTCATCGAGACGTAGAGCACGTTGAGCTCCGGATGACGCTGACGCACCTCGTGGCCGATGGCCTGCACGATGTGGGTCTTGCCCAACCCCGAGTTACCATATATATATAGCGGGTTGAAGGGGTTGTTACCCGGAGATACGGCTACCGACATACCGGCCGAGCGCGCCAAACGGTTACATTCGCCTTCAATAAAGGTGTCGAAGGTAAGACCGGCACTCAACTGTGGATCGATTTGCAATCTTTTTTTGGGGATACCAGGTATCGACCACGGATTTTGTGGTATATTTGTACCCGTTGTCGGCGTCCAACGCTCGGCTTCGATCTGGTGATCGGCTGTCGAGGTGGTTGCCGAAGGGCGCGGTACGGCGTAACTTAAGACCGTCTGCTGTCCGTAGCATTGCAAAATGATCGGACGCAGGAGCTGTAGGTAGTTCTTCTCGATCTGATGCACATAGCTCTCATTGGGTACGCAGAGACGCAACTTCTGACCGTCGAACGAGATGGGCGCAATGGGTTGAAACCACTTCTCGAACTCTTCGGCAGAGGTCATCGACCGGATACGATCCAGGCAGTTTTGCCATAAATCGTTGTATGTCTGCGTGTTGTTAGTCATGTGAGCGTAAGTGTGTCATTTCCGATGTGCAAAGGTGTGAATAATTTTGTAAAAAGAAATCGAAAAAACAGTTGCAAATTATCTTTTTTTATATATAGAAAAACAATCGTTTTTGATGGTAATTTTTTAACTCGCTGATATTGAATATTCGATTTTCTTTTTGTATATTTGCATATAAAATTATTGTAACCTGAAAATACTTAACTATAAGCAAAACTGATACGCTATGGCAAATGAATTGGACCAGCAGGTGCTGGCGAAAGCCCAACAGTGGCTTGATGGAAATTATGATGCTGAAACCAAAGCGCAGGTGAAGTATCTGATCGAAAATGACCCGAAGGAACTGGTCGAAAGTTTCTATAAAGACCTGGAGTTCGGTACGGGTGGTCTGCGCGGTATTATGGGTGTCGGCTCGAACCGCATGAATGTCTATACGGTGGGTATGGCTACGCAGGGCCTAGCTAACTATCTGAAGAAGAATTTCGAGGGCGAGCAGATTCGTGTGGCCATCGGTCACGACAGCCGCAACAATTCGCGTAAATTCTCGGAGCATGTTGCCGATATCTTTGCCTCGAATGGCTTTACGGTATTCCTCTTCGATGCCCTCCGCCCCACTCCCGAGTTGAGCTTTGCGATTCGTGAGCTCAAGTGTCATTCGGGTGTTGTGGTGACCGCTTCGCACAACCCGAAGGAGTACAATGGTTATAAGGCCTACTGGACGGATGGCTCGCAGGTGACGGCTCCGCACGATAAGAACATCATCGAGGAGGTGGCCAAGATCACCGACGTGGCCCAGATCCAGACGGGTAAGAATCCCGAGAATATCACCATCCTGGGGGAGGAGTTTGACGAGATCTATCTAAATAAGATTCTCTCGCTGCAGCTCTCGCGCGAGTGCGTGCTGGCGCATAAGGATATGAAGATTGTCTACACGCCGATCCACGGTTCGGGTGTGCGCCTGGTGCCCGCTTCGCTCAAGAAGTTTGGTTTTGAGAATGTCTCGGTCGTAGCCGAGCAGGCTGTCATCGATGGTAACTTCCCGACGGTTGAGTCGCCTAATCCCGAGGAGCGCAAGACGATGATGAAGGCCATCGAGTTGGCTGCTAAGGAGGGTGCTGACCTGGTGTTGGCTACTGACCCCGACTCGGACCGTCTGGGTGTGGCGCTGCGCAACAAGCAGGGCGAGTATGTGTTGCTGAATGGTAACCAGACGCTGGCCCTCATCTTGAGCTACCAGCTGACGCGCTGGGCTGAGTTGGGCAAGCTCGACGGCAAGCAGTTTGTCGTGAAGACGATCGTAACATCGCAGATGGCCAATGCTGTAGCGGCTCACTTTGGTGTGAAGTGCTACGACTGCCTCACGGGCTTCAAGTACATCGCTCGCATCATCCGTCAGAACGAGGGTAAGACGACCTACATCGGTGGTGGTGAGGAGTCGTTCGGTTACCTGGCCGGTGATTTTGTACGCGATAAGGATGCCGTTTCGGCCTGCTCGCTGGCTGCCGAGGCTGCTGCTTGGGCGCTGGAGACGAAGGGTCAGACGCTCTATGAGTGGTTGCAGGATCTGTATGTACAGTACGGCTTCTACCGCGAGGGTCTGGTGTCGGTTGTCCGCAAGGGCAAGGAGGGTGCCGAACTGATTCAGAAGATGATGGTTGATTTCCGCGAGAATCCTCCCAAGACGATCGTAGGCTCGAAGGTGGTGAAGATCAACGACTACCTGAAGAGCGAGACGCTCGATGTGGAGACGGGTGCAACGACCCCCATCGAGGAGGATAAGAGCAATGTGCTTCAGTGGTTTACCGAGGATGGCACGATCGTTTCGGTACGTCCGTCGGGCACCGAGCCGAAGATCAAGTTCTACTTTGGTGTGAAGGCTCCGCTGGCTTCGGTTGAGGAGTTTGATGCTACGTTGGCCGCCTTGGATGGTAAGATTGAGGCTATTAAGGAGGATCTGAAGTTGGTTTAATACATCCACGTCTTACAAAATGGGGAGTGTTCGGTTCTGCACCGAACACTCCCCATTTTTAGGTGGTTGTATCTCTCTTTGCCCTCGTTTGGCCCTCGATTTTGGCCGATTAGCCCGAAGAAAGGGCGCGAAAAGAGATCGTTTTTCGGCGGAAAACGCTATCTTTGCATCATTATATAAATAAGTATCAAAATCTATGGATCAAAAACTGCAAGCTACGGCACGTCTGTTGGAGGTGATGGATACGCTCCGTCGAGAGTGCCCTTGGGATCGAGAGCAAACCTTCGATTCGTTGCGTAACAATACCATCGAGGAGACCTACGAATTGGTTGATGCCATTACGGACCACAACCTCGAGGGAATTAAGGAGGAGTTGGGCGACCTGCTGCTCCACGTGGTCTTCTACTCTAAACTCGGTGATGAGGAGGGAGCCTTCGACTATGCCGATGTGGCCAATGGTGTCTGCGATAAACTGATCTATCGCCACCCGCACGTCTATGGCGATATTCATGCCAATACACCCGAGGAGGTGAAGGCTAATTGGGAGGAGCTAAAACTGCGTAAGAAGAAGCGCAAGAGTGGTACGCTGGGTGGTGTGCCGCGATCGCTCCCGGCCATGGTCAAGGCCTTCCGTGTGGGTGAGAAGGCGGCCAGTGTGGGCTTCGATTGGGAGCAGAAGGAGGATGTTTGGGCCAAAGTGCGTGAAGAGGTTGGCGAGATTGAGACGGAGATGAAGGCCGGCAATCAAGCGAATCTTGAGGGTGAATTTGGTGATCTGTTTTTTGCACTGATCAACGCTTGCCGCCTGTATGGCGTCGATCCCGAGGCGGCTTTGGAGCGCACCAACAAGAAGTTTATCCGTCGCTTTAACTCGATCGAGCAAGCGGCTGAATCACAAGGAAAATCGTTACGCGAACTTTCGCTCGACGAGATGGAGGAAATTTGGCAGGAATCGAAGAAAAACGAATAGACAAACAACATGGCATTGATTCGTAAAATTCGCGGTCATGAGCCGCAGGTGGGTGAAAATACCTTTTTGGCCGAGACGGCCGTTTTGTTGGGTGACGTGACCATTGGGCGCGATTGCTCGATTTGGTATGGTGCAGTCTTACGCGGCGATGTGAACAAGATCGTTGTAGGCGATCGTACCAATATTCAGGATGGTGCCGTCTTGCATACACTCTACGACAAATCACCCCGTCCCTCGCAGACGATCATCGGCAACGATGTCTCGATTGGCCATAATGCCACGATCCACGGAGCGCGCATCGACGATGGTGTGTTGATCGGCATGGGTGCCACGGTGTTGGATAATGCCCATGTACCTTCGGGCTGTATCATTGCCGCCAATGCGCTGGTCTTGTCGAACGCTGAGCTGGAGCCTAATTCGATCTATGCCGGTGTGCCGGCCAAGAAGGTTAAGGAGATCAGTCCCGAGCAGAGTGAACAGATCGTAAAGCGCACGGCGCACGATTACATGCACTACGCCTCGTGGTACATGGAGCCGACCGAGGAGTAAGCAACAGCACTCCCCCACTGAGATAGAAAACCCCTTGATCGAACGATCCGTATGAAGAAAGCCGACCTTGTTATCAATCTTCTGGTAGCTGTTGCTATCACCTTGATAGTCAATTTCTCCTACTTGATTCTCTTCCTGGGACAGCCGCGCGAAGAGTGGCGTCCGCACATCCCGAATCCGGAGATTGCCTATCCGGGTGAGGGTGTTTTGTCGGTTTCGCCGGATGGTTATGGCTATCTGATCTATGAGGGGACCGATAGTGTCTATGTCCCTCAGCAACGTATACGTTGGTTTAAGTTGCAGGATGGCGATGTGTTGGAGGTCGATGTGCGGAACCCTCGTCAGGCTGCCGGCCATTTAGTGATGAATCGCATTTATACGCTTGATGGCGAGACGTTCGATTATGAGCAATATATCAACTATCCATCTGAGACCCAAGAGGTTGTTTGGCAGTTGATATTCTATTTCACGCTTTCGTTGTTGCTGATGATGACCGTCATGCGCATTTTGCGTCGGCAGGAATTTCGATCAGCGTCGCTACTGAAGGCCGTGTTGCTCTGCTCGTTGATTGTGGTGATCTTGTTCTTGCTGGCTCCTATGCCAGATTGGTATTCAGGCAATATTCGCCCCAATTTTACCCATCAGCGCATGTTTGACTCGATGCTGATCATGAAGTGCTCGTTTACGGCCATCGTCTCGATTCTTTATGCCTGGATTCGACTGCTCTTGCAGCGACAACAGCTCGTCGAGATGGAGATGGAGCAGCTTCAAAACGAGTCGCTTACGGCGCGCTATAATTTGCTGGTGGGTCAGATTTCGCCCCACTTCTTCTTCAATTCTCTCAACTCGCTCTCGATGTTGGTGCGCGAGCAGCACAATGAGCAGGCCTTGAGCTATATTGACCAGCTTTCGTATAGCTTCCGTTACATCATCCAGAATGGACAAAACCGCCTGGTACCTCTCTCCGACGAGTTGCGCTTTGCCGAGTCGTTCAGCTACCAATACAGCATCCGATTTGCCGATAAACTCTTTTTTGATTTTCAAATCGAGGACCGCTATCGCAGCTATCTGCTGCCGGCATTGTCGTTGCAGCCGCTGATCGGCAATGCTGTGAAACACAACACGATCACGAAAAATAAACCGCTGCACGTCGTGATTCGCACCGTCGATGGCGTGTTGGAGGTGCAGAACCCCATCGTGCCCAAAATCGAGCCGGAGCCTTCGACCGGTATCGGTTTGCAAAATTTGCGCAATCGCTGGCGACTCATCACGGGTCACGAATTTGAGATCATCAACGATGGCCACACCTTCACGGTGCGGCTTCCGTTGCAAAACCCCAATCACGCATGAACGTCCTAATTATCGAAGACGAAACGGCTGCTGCACAGAATCTGCAAGCCATCTTAAAACAGGAGGCGCCCCACGTGGAGGTGTTAGCCGTGCTCGAAAGTATCGAGGAGAGCCTCGAGTGGTTCTCGTCGCATGCGCAGCCCGATCTGCTCTTTATGGATATCCATTTGGCTGATGGTGAGTCGTTTCGTATCCCCGAGCGGGTGGAGATTACCGCGCCGATCATCTTCACGACGGCCTACGATCAATATGCCCTGGAGGCCTTTCGGGTCAATAGCATCGACTACCTGCTCAAACCGATCAATGCGGCCGATCTGCGTCGAGCGTTGGAGAAATTGCAACGTCTGACCGGAGCTGATCGTGTGGCCTACACGGCTCGCCAAAAGCGGGTGAAGAGTGCCTCGCAGGATACCTTCTTGATCCATGTGCGCGATAAGATTATCCCCCTGCACCGCGATCGTATTGCCTATTGTTACACCTCGAACGAGCGGGTTACGGCGTGTGATTTCGAGGGGGTACACTACCCGTTAGACAAGACCTTGGAGGCGATGCAGGCATTGCTTCCCGAGGGTGATTTCTTCCGCGCGAATCGTCAATTTATCGTTGCCCGCAAGGCCGTGGAGGAGATCTCGGTATGGTTCGGCAGTCGCCTCTCGCTCAATTTGCGGGTGGAGACCCCCGAACGGATCATCATCTCCAAGGCGCGCGTCCCCGAGTTTAAGGCCTGGTTACGGGCTGTCAATGGAGCCGAGTAGGGCGATTGACCTTCTATTTTGGTCGTTTCGCCCTTTTATAATATAGGTTGATTAGCGAAATCTGCTATCTTCGCACAACTAAAAAGTGCTAAACAACAAATCGACAATGAAACACGTTTTACTGATACTGTTCATGACACTCTTTTCGGTGTCGGTCTATGCACAATCGGGTACGGTCAAGGCTACGGTTGTAGATGCCGAGTCGGGAGCTGACATTCCGGGTGCAGTCGTAGCGATAACTCCGGTCGGGAAACCCGATCAAACCAAGCGTCTGACATCGGGCTATGGTGGGGCCTTTTCGGTTTCGGCACTGCGCTATGGCGATTACGAATTGGTAGTCTCGTTCTTGGGCTACAACGAATATAAGCAGAACTTCACGCTGAAGGGTACAACGCTCGATTTGGGCAAACTCGCTCTGAAACCCGGTGTGGAGATCGAGACGGTAGTTAAGGAGGTGCAGTCGATCCGAGCCTCGCAGAAGGGTGATACGATCAGCTACAACGCTGGAGCCTTCAAAGTAACGGCTGATGCCGATGTCGAGGGTCTGTTGAAAAAGATGCCCGGTATCACGATCACCGATGGTAAGGTCGAGACCCAGGGCGAGGAGGTCAAGAAGGTCTTTGTCGATGGCAAGGAGTTCTTCGGCGAGGATGTCACGACGGCCATCAAGTCATTGCCGGCCGAGACGGTCGATCGTATCGAGGTCTATAACAAACTCTCCGATGCGGCCGAGTTTTCGGGCATGGACGACGGTGAGGGCTTCAAGGCGCTCAATATCGTCACTCATCGCCACATGCGTCAGGGGCAGTTTGGTAAGGTCTATGCCGGTCTGGGCTACGATGCCGAGGATGGTGCTGAAGACCGCCTGAAGTACCTGGCCGGTGGTAATGTCAATATTTTTAAGGGCGACAGCCGTGTTTCGGTGTTGGCTCTGTTCAACAATGTCAATCAGCAGAACTTCTCGTTCGAGGATATCCTGGGAGTCTCGGGCGGCGGCGGTGGCGGTCGTCCGGGTCGCGGTGTGGGTCAATACATGATGCGTCCGCAGAGCGGTATCGCCAAGGTTAATGCCATCGGTCTGAACTATTCGGATACGTGGGGCAAGAAACTCACCGTGCAGGGCAGCTATTTCTTCAATAACACCGATACGGACAACCGTTCGACGCTCGCAAAGTGGTACGAGGCTCCGATGAAGGTTGATACCTTGATGACGCGTGGCGTGTCAAATACGGTGGGTAACAACCATCGTCTGAATGCCCGCATCGAGTGGAAGATTTCGGAGAATCACAACCTGATGATCCGCCCCTACTTCAGCTATCAGGGCAACGACCCGATGAGCACGACCGAGGGCTGGCAGTTTGGTGAGAGCGGATACAGCCGCACGGACAACTTTAACGACAACGAGCGAACCGGTTATAACCTCGGCACGCGCATGGTCTACCGTGCTAAGCTGGGCAAGTTGGGTCGTACGCTGACGGTTAATGCTCAGGTGCGATATTCGGATCAGCAGAATGATGGTATCTCCTACTCGAATCGCATGAAATCGCTCGAGGATCGCCCGAGCTATGTCGAAGGCCAGGAGGGGAACGATCCCTGGGGTTGGAACCCGACCGACTATACCGATCTGCGCTATTTGGTCAATACGGCCCCCTCGAAGAGCTACGATCTGTCGGGTGAGATGACCTACACCGAGCCGGTCTCGAAAAATAGCCAGGTGAGCCTGCAATACCGTGCCGATTGGGAGCGTGACGAGCGCGATAAGTCGTCGTATGAGACGGCTGCGGATTACGATATCACGGGGTTGCTGCCCGATCCTTCGCTCTCGAACAACTATCGCAGCACGAACATGGAGCACCGCATTGGTCCCGGTTTCCGCTATGCGAAGGGCAAGAATACGTTTGTAGCCAATCTCTATTACCAGATCTCCCAGCTTGAGGGTGAGGTGATTAGTGGCCAGACGGTTGGTGAGCAGAAGCCCATTAAGCAGGATTACAACCACCTGACCTACTTCATGATGGGTCAGCTGAATCTGAATCAGGAGAATTCGCTGCGCCTCTACGTGCGGTCGAACACCTCTACGCCGTCGATTACGAGTCTGCAGAGCGTCTATGATGTCTCGGATGCCCAGCATATCACGCGTGGTAATCCCGACCTGAAGCCGGCTTATGCGCATTCGGTGAATTTTCACTATGTGAACTCGAATCTGGAGAAGGGTCGTACCTTCATGTGGATGTTCTCGTGGAACAAGACGCAGGACTATACGGCTACTCACCTGTTGCAGAATCCAGGTGTGATGGAGATCGGCGGGGAGAGCTATATGCCGAACTTCTACTCGATGCCGGTCAATCTGGATGGTCAGTGGAGCCTGCGCACGATGCTCAGCTACGGTCTGCCAATCAACTTCTTGAAGAGTAACTTCAACATGATGGCTGGCATCAACTACTCGAAGACGCCGAGCATGATCGGAGGTCGGTATGATGCCGCTACGGGCACGATCACGGGTGGTGAGCGTAACGATGCCGAAAATATGGGCTACTCGTTCCGTGCCGTGTTGGGCTCGAATATCTCCGAGAAGGTCGATTTTACGCTGGCTTGGAATGGTACCTACAACGAGGCAACCAACTCGTTGGCTACGGGCAATGAGAAGAACCGTTACTTCAACCATTCGGCCAACGCCTCGATGAAGTTTGTCCTGCCCTGGAGCTTCACCTTCACCGCTTCGGCCGTCTATTCGCAATACCTGGGTATTACGAACGACTACGACGAGGACTACCTGATTTGCAACATCTATGTGGGTAAGAAGCTTTTCAAGAACAAGCGTGGCGAGATTTTGTTTGGTGTCAACGACCTGCTCAACCAGAACAATGTCGCCTTCTCGCGTACGACCGGTTCGGGCTATACGCAGAATGCCACGAACCTCTCGATGGGACGTTACTACATGGTACAATTTACCTACAACCTGCGCGTCTTTGGCAAGAAGGGCTCGCGCAATATGTCAGACTATGAAAGCTCGGCACAGAAGGAGTTTAGACAACACCGCCGGATGATGGGGCCTCCTCCGGGAGGTGGTGGTGGGTTTGGACCCCGCTAAACCTATGCCGAAGCAGAACCCCCGAGCTGCACGCTCGGGGTTCATTCTTTTCGGGGGGGCTAAAACAGATGGCTGTTAATTTGTAATACCTCGTCGGCAAGCGACGAATAGACACGAACTGCTACCCCACGACTGCGTAACGTGCAGGCCCCTTCGCAACAGACAAATTTGGAGGGCTCATAGGCGGCAAAGACCACCCGCGAGAAGCCGTAACGCAAAATAAGCTCCGTGCAGCTCTCCGGCTCGCTGGCTCGTTTCGAGCAGGGCTCCATCGAGGTGTAGATGGTGGCTCTGCGCAGATCAGCGCCGGCATGGAGTGCCTTGAGGATGGCCTCCTGCTCGGCATGATGGGTTGGCGAGGTCTCGTGTGTATAACCCGTATAGATTGTGCCGTCGGTCGTGCGAATGACCGCCCCTACACGATAGCAGGTGGCGCAGATCGGACAGTTGCGCGAGGCCTCAATGGCCGCTTGCAGGTAGTGTAAATCCTCGGCCGTACGATCCGCTTGCAGGGTGTAATGGGTCACCTGCATGCCTCCCAAATTCTCTTCTCGGGCCGGTGTCCCCTCCGGGGCTGTGTAGCAGAAAGGAGTGCTGCCTAATGCTTCGCCCAAGCAGATGTCCGGATTGACCGCCCTACGAATCTCGTCGGCTAGCCCCTCCTCGATAAATTGGCGCAAGATTTGTGCACCACCCTCGACGAGCAGTCGCTCTACCCCACGTCGTTCCAACTCGGTGACGATACGTGCTGCCGTCAGCGGTGCGCGAGCCACGATCACCTCGGCCACCTTGTCAAGTGTCGGAATCGGCTGCTCGGAGAGGATCAAAATACGCCCCGAGGCCGCTTGAAAGAGGCGAAGTTGTGGGTCGATCTTTCCGCTACGGCTCACTACGACCTTCGTGGCAACCCCTTTGAGCGTCGGGTTGTCGCGTCGCAATGTCTCGGCACCAATCAAAATGGCGTCGTGGCGGCTGCGCAGGGCGTGTACGGCCTCCCAATCTTCGGGAGTTGAGATCTTGAGCCGCGTGGCGGTGTTGTCATCCAAATAGCCGTCCTGTGTGGCGGCAAACGAGAGGGTTATTCGCATCGTTTAAGGGTATAAATCGTCAGTTCGGGATCGGCACCGATGCGCATCGGATAGCCGACATAGCCAATGCCGTCGTTGATGTAGAGGGTGTTACCCTGCTCCTCGTAGCGGCCGCTCCAACGGCTGTACATCCATTGTGCCGGCGACCAGCCAAAGAGTTTGAGCTGCATGGCATGTACATGGCCTGAGAGGGTCAAATCTCCATAGCCGCGCTCGACGATTGGTAACCAAAGTTGCGGAACGTGTACCAGCGTGATGTTGTAGAGCGAATCGGGTACGTTGTGATAGGTGCGCTCAGCTCCGGTCAAGGGCAGATCGCTGTTGTGGCGATCGTGGCGCAGGGCGCGATCGAACGAAAGGCCCGAAAGCGAGATCGAATCGTTGCCACGCCTCAGATAGAGGGTCGAATCTTGCAACAAGGTCCACCCAATCTGCTGTTGGCGGGCGATAAGTTGGCGGGTGCTTTCGAGAGGCGACAGAGCCGTTGTGTCGCGGATGTAGCTGCCGATGTCGTGGTTGCCGAGAATCGACACCACCGGGGCCTCGATCTGTTGTAGCAGTTCCGTGGCCGTCTCGTCCAACTCCGAGGCGCGGATATTGACCAAATCGCCGGTGAAACATACCAAGTCAGGGCGTGCGGTGTTGATCTGCTCCACCAAGCGGCTAACCTCACCGCGTGTATGGACCAACGTGCCGAGGTGTAGGTCGCTGAAGTGTGCAATGCGGTAGCCATCGAAGGCATCGGGCAACTCCTCGGCGCAGATTTCGACCTCGTTTACCACCAGATTCGATCGCCCCCACACAACGCCATAGAGGAGCAATCCGGCGAGCCCCCAGGCCACTACCCGACCGATCAGAGCACAGCGTAACAGGCAGAAAAGATAGTAGAGCATGCGCGGCAATACGAAGAAGAGCCATGCCCAAATGATCCACATCATGATCCGCATGACGGTTGGGGTATTGTCGGCCACGCTGAAGAGCAACAACATCCAGAGCGGCAATGTGTCGGCCACCAGGAAGGCCAGCCATCTGCGGTACGAGGGGCGGCGTTCGGGCTTCATAAAGCGGTAACGCGCCCAATCAATCAGTACGGCGACGAGCGCCGGAAGTATCAGCAATATAAACATCATGTTGCAAAGATAAGCAAGGCTGCAGCCAAATCAAAATTTGCCCTCGAAAAAACGCAGGTGAGGGAGAGAATGAGCCGTCGGGTGTGTGAATTGGCATACATCTTGCAAAAAAGCCCCGAAAACAGCCCCTTCGCGGGGAAATAGCATTAAGAATTACAGCAAACAACACCAAAATCTTTACGGCTTATGAAAAAATGCAGACTTTTGATGGCGGCACTTCTGTTCGCAGTTACCGCCTCGGCACAAACCCCGCAACAGGGCGACGCCTATTCACCGACGGTCTATCTGATTGCAGTGGAAGAGGTTGATACCGTATATAATTACGGGAGCACCTGTTGTGACAAACTTCAACTGATGGGGCAAGCCACCCAGGACTATTATGATACACATCGCCACGGCGCACAACAGACCCAGCGGCCGATGTTTATCTTTGCAACGCGCAACAACCGCTATTCGCTGGCGTTGGGTGGCTACATCGCGCTGCGTGCCTCGTATGACATGGACGGCATCTCCGACAACCTCGATTTTATCCCCTACGACATCCCGCTGACGGCCGATTACAACAATCGCCAACAGCTCTTGATGGATGCCTCGACCTCGCGTCTGTATCTGAAGGCCATTGCCAATACGAATGCTCTGGGACGTGTGATTCTCTACGTCGATGCCGACTTCCGAGGTGGTGCGACAGAAAGTTATACTCCACGTCTGCGTTCGGCCTATTTGTCGTTTATGGGCTTTACGTTTGGTCGCGATGTGACTACCTTCTGCGACCTGACGGCAGCCCCCAATACGATTGATTTTCAGGGTCCGAATGCCTATAATTTCAACTTTGCGACGATGATCCGCTACGAGTGCTCGATGCTCGATGATCACCTCTCGATGGGTGTGGCTGTGGAGATGCCGAGTGTCTCGGGTACTTATAGCGACGACTACCTGTCCATGCGGCAGCGTATCCCCGACATTCCGATCTATCTGCAATATGCGTGGGGTGCACAGCGTGACAGCCACATCCGCGCCTCGGGAGTATTCCGCAATATGTATCTGCGCAATGCGGTCGATAATGACAACGTCCGCCTCTTCGGTTGGGGCGTGCAGGCCAGTGGTACGATCAAACTCTTCCCGTGGATTCGACTCTTTATGAATGGCGTCTATGGCGAGGGAATCACCCCCTACATTCAGGATCTGACCGGCTCGGGTCTCGATTTCCTGCCTAATACCAATGGCGATAGCGTGAAGGTGATGCCCATGTGGGGATGGCAAGCTGCCGCGCAGTTCAATCTCTCGCACCGCTTGGCCCTCTCGGGTGGCTATTCGATGGTCAATGTTGATCGTAAAGATGGCTATTCGTTCGACAACGAGTATAAGCAGGGCCGTTATATTTTCGGTAATGTCTTTTACCACTTGACGCCTCGCTGCTCGATCGGAGCGGAGTATCTCTACGGAGCCCGAAAGAATATGAGTGGCGTGAAGGAGCATGCCAATCGCATCAATCTAGAGATTAAATACCATTTCTAAATCTTGTGCCCTCGTTCGATGGAGGGGTGGAGAGCGGCTGTGTTGCTGCTTTCCACTTTTTTTGTATCTTTGTGCTCATTATGATGGAATTTTTTGCACAATACAACCTGACGGGCATCGTGATCGGTGTCGCTACGTTTCTCATTATCGGGCTGTTTCATCCACTTGTGATCAAGGGAGAATACTATTTTGGCGTTGGCTGTTGGTGGTTTTTTGCCCTGATGGGTGTGGCCGCTTTGGTTGGGTCGATCTTGGTGAGCGAGCTGCTGCTCTCGACCCTCTTAGCGGTGTGGGGCGCCTCATCGTTGTGGTCGATCGGAGAGCTCTTCGAACAGCGTAAACGTGTCGAGCGCGGTTGGTTTCCGCGTAATCCCAAACGCAAATAGTAACGCGCGGTGTGCCGGAGATGGATATATAGCTTGTTGGGGATGTCGATGGTCGGTTGCATGGTCGATCAGCAACCAATGCAGCCGTCCGAGGTGGTTGCTCCAGTACCCGATACGGTGCGGGTTGAGCTCCTCTTTACGGGGGATGTGATGCAGCACGAGCCCCAGGTGGCAGCTGCACGTACGGCCGATGGTTTCGACTATGCGCCGACCTTTGCGATGGTTCGTCCCTATTTCGAGCAGGCCGATTTTACGATTGTCAATCTGGAGACAACCCTCTCGGATCGTCCGCCCTACACGGGCTATCCCCTCTTCCGTTCGCCTCATGTGTTGGCCTCTACGCTGCGCGATGTGGGGGTTGATGTCGTTTGCCAGGCTAATAACCATTGTTTGGATGGAGGTCCGATCGGTGTGCGTCGTACGACTGCTACACTCGACGCCTGCGGATTGTTGCGGACGGGTGTGTTTCGAGATTCGGTGGATTATCACCGCAATCGGTTCCTCTATCTGCGTAAGCATGGGATTCGCTTTCTATTGCTCAACTATACGTATGGCACAAACGGCCTGCCTACCCCGTCGGGAATGTTGGTCAATCGCATTGATACGCTGCAGATAGTCCGCGATCTGGCCGAGGCTGCTGAGGTTGATTGCCGCATGGTGGCTCTGCATTGGGGTAATGAGTATGAACGCACACCGAACCGCGAACAGCGTCGCTTGGCGGCATTTTTGCGCCGCCATGGGGTCGATCTGGTGATTGGCCACCATCCGCATGTGATTCAGCCCTTTGAGGCTGATAGTTCAGGGGTGATCTTCTATTCGTTGGGTAATTTTGTCTCCAATCAGCGTCAGCGGTTTCGGGATGGCGGTCTGATGGGTCGCGTGGTGGTGGAGCGTATCGGAGAGGGGCCACTACGCTATCAGGTCGAGGTGATTCCTGTCTGGGTCGATAAGGTGCATCGGTATCGCATTGTACCGCCAGCGGCAATCGATACATTGTCGTTAGGTGCAGCCTATCAGCAATTCGTGGCCGACACCCGCCAACTGCTCCAAAAAGGACTATAAGTGTAACTTCTGGGTAGATTGCAAACTTGATTGAAAAAAAAATGTTGCGAAATCAGAAAAAGCCCTTATCTTTGCCTACGAAAAGAGATACACAAACCTTAAAACAATAAATAAAATGGAAAAAAGTTTGAAAGGAACACGCACTGAGCAGAATCTGCTGAAGGCATTTGCCGGTGAGAGCCAAGCGCGTACGCGTTATACGTTTTTTGCTTCGGTAGCCAAGAAAGAGGGCTACGAGCAGATTGCAGGTCTGTTTATGGAGACGGCCGAGCAGGAGAAGGAGCATGCCAAGCGATTCTTCAAGTTCTTGGAGGGCGGTGCAGTAGAGATTACAGCTACCTACCCTGCCGGTAAGATTGGTACGACGGCCGAGAACCTGTTGGCTGCAGCCATGGGTGAGAAGGAGGAGTGGGATGAGCTCTATCCCGAGTTCGCCAAGGTGGCCGAGGAGGAGGGGTTCCCCGCTGTGGCTGCTGCCTTTAAGAATATTGCCAAGGTGGAGGCCGAGCACGAGCGTCGCTACCTGAAGTTGTTGAGCCGCATTACGGACGGTGATTTCTTCCACCGCGATGGTAAGATCTGGTGGCAGTGCCGCAACTGCGGTTTCATCGTGGAGGCCGAGGATGCTCCGAAGGCTTGTCCGGCATGCCTGCACCCGCAGTCCTACTTCGAGCCGATGAAGCAGAATTACTAATTGATAACACACATCCACAAATGGGGGCTGTCTAACCGCAAAGTTGGACAGCCCCCGTTTCGTTGGAGGTGGTTAGCCGTTTTTTGCTCGTTTATTGGCTCAGGCTCGCCTTCCAGGCCGGATAGGCTTGCAACACCTCGTTGCCCCATGTGCCATACCAGCTGTATCCAATACGGCGCTCGGGCCATACTTTGTCGAGCGAATAGACCTTGATGCCGTCGCGGTTGCAGAGGAAGATCGTGTCGTCCTCCAATTCGTAGAAGCGGGCCCAAAGCGGCTCGGCTGCCGGGTCATCGACCATGCGTCGATCGTATTTGATGGCGCGATCTTCGGGGTTACCCTCGGGCATGGGAATCGTCTCGATGCGTTTCCCCTCGATTTTGGTCTTTTCAAACCAAGCTACAGCCGCCTCTACGGCTTCGATGATTTCGGCCGAAGGCTTCTCGATGGACATCAAAAAGAGCACGATGTCGGCACTTTCGTTGGCTGTCAGAGCCGGCAGCTCGTAGGTACGGGCACCCACCGGTTGCAGGGTCTGCTGATCGCACTGTTGCGACCACACCGTCCGCTCGCCATGGCGACGATACTGCGTGTCGAGAATCAACTGCAGGCCCGCATCCCACGATTGGCGAATGCGCTCGCGCGTTTGTGCGTCGATCCAGTCGTAGTGCGGAGCCCCATCTAACACATCTTTCCAGTTGCGTAGGATGCCGTCGATGATACCATCGTTGAAGGCGATCGCCTCGTCCTCCCACCCGATCCAACTGCCGTTGGGATATTGCGTGTTGAGGGTGTATTCAATGGCGCGAACCACCGAGGTGCGATACCGCTCTTCGCCCGTGATCTGATAGACGCGCGCCAAATAGTCGATCTGCGGATGGATGTTGCGGTTGTCGAAGGTCGAACGACTCTCGTAGGCACTCATCGACCGTTTAACCGAGTCGGTGTCGAGCACCAAGAGCCAATCGATGTTTTTCGGCCAGCCGCCATCCTCGTTTTGGTAGGCGATCAGATTGTCGGCAATGGCGCGGAAGTCGTCATCGGCCAGGCGCGGAGTGTTGTCATGTTCGTGGACTAAATACCAGTGGTGGATGCAGTCCGAAAAACGTGCAATCGAGGGGGCCTCGACAGGTGTTGCGGGCTGGTTGCTGCAGGCTGTCAGCCCCACCAGAAGGGCTAACGATGAGAGGATGCGTTTCATGGTGTAAGCGATGAATTTGAAATGTGGATGACTATTGGATGCGATGGCCGCGGCTGGGTTGTTGTGTGTGTGACCGGGAAGGGAATCTCATGTGATCCGGCTGGCTGTAAGTGGGTTGAGGTGGCTTGATGTAAAAAGCGGCACTATGTTTCATCGGCATGGTGTACTTAACGCTTATCGCTTTACCGTTTTTGGTACCCGGAATCCATGTGGGTGCTTCGTTGATGGTGTTTTGCAGGATAAGTAGTTGTACGGAGCAAAGCTCTTGGGGTGTCGTTTTTATAAGCTCCATTTTCCCGGTTTCTGTGATTAGCATGTGCACCTTGCAGTCTGTGAAATTGTCCTGCTGCTGCTCGTAGATCTCCTTATTTTGTTTGTAGTAGAGCTCGAGTTGTTTTGTATACTCTTTAGCAAACCAAGAGCGGAGTTTCTTGTGTGATTGTTCTTCGTTTTTGCATTTCGGCCAAAGGGGGTACACAAACTCTGTTGTGCTGTCGGTTTCGGTTTGTTGTGCATAACAAATGCCCGATGAGAGCAGGAGCACCCAGATCAGTAAGGTTTGTACAAATTTCATGGTTGTGGTTTTTTGGGGGTTACGTATTTACAAAGGTAACATAAATTCGTCAAATCCACAAGACTCTGCAATAAGTCTGTCATGCTGATAATTTTGAAGGTCGTATTCTCGATTTTGAATTTATTTGTGTATCTTTGCTCCTTAAAGGAAATACATAAAAAAATAAGCATATATGGCAGACGAAAAAATCATCTTTTCGATGGTGGGCGTATCAAAGACCTTCACCAACCAGAAAAAAGTATTGAACAACATCTACCTCTCGTTCTTCTATGGTGCCAAGATCGGTATCGTGGGTATGAACGGATCGGGTAAATCGACCCTGATGAAGATCATCGCCGGATTGGATAAGAATTTCGAAGGCGAGGTGGTCTTCTCGCCCGGTTACTCGGTGGGCTATCTGGAGCAGGAGCCGCAGCTCGATGACAATAAGACCGTCCGCGAGGTGGTCGAAGAGGGCTGTGCTGCTACGGTAGCACTGATGAAGGAGTATGAGGAGATCAACATGAAGCTCTGCGAGCCGATGTCGGACGACGAGATGAATCGTCTGATCGAGCGCCAGGGCGAGTTGTATGAGAAGATCGACCAGGTGAACGGCTGGGAACTGGATCAGGTGCTGGATCGCGCGATGGATGCGCTGCGCTGTCCCGATGGCGATCAGTCGGTGAAGGTGCTCTCGGGTGGTGAGCGTCGTCGTGTGGCACTCTGCCGCCTGTTGTTGCAACAGCCCGATGTGCTGCTGCTGGACGAGCCGACCAACCACCTCGATGCCGAGTCGATCGACTGGTTAGAGCAGCACCTGCAACAGTATAAGGGTACGGTGATTGCCGTGACGCACGACCGCTACTTCCTGGATAATGTGGCCGGTTGGATTCTGGAGTTGGATCGTGGCGAGGGTATTCCCTGGAAGGGTAATTACTCGGGCTGGCTGGAGCAGAAGACGGCTCGTATGGCGATGGAGGAGAAGCAGGAGTCGAAGCGTCGTAAGACGTTGGAGCGCGAGTTGGAGTGGGTGCGTATGTCGCCTGCCGGTCGTCATGCCAAGTCGAAGGCGCGTCTGTCGGCCTATGATAAGATGATGAACGAGGATACGAAGCAGAAGGAGGAGCGTCTGGAGATCTTCATCCCCAATGGCCCGCGTCTGGGTGACATTGTCATCGAGGCACATGACGTGACGAAGGCCTTCGGCGATCGGATTCTCTACGAGGGGCTGAACTTCTCGTTGCCGCCCGCAGGTATCGTGGGTGTGATTGGTGCCAATGGTACGGGTAAGACTACCCTCTTCCGCATGATCATGGGGCTGGATGAGCCTACGAGTGGTTCGTTCCGCGTTGGTCCTACGGTGAAATTGGCCTATGTCGATCAGCAGCATAAGTCGATCGACCCCGAAAAGAGCGTCTATGAGGTGATCTCGGGCGGTACGGATCTCATCACGCTGGGTAATCGTCAGGTCAATGCCCGCGCTTATGTCGGTCGTTTCAACTTCTCGGGTGCTGACCAGGAGAAGAAGTGTGGCATGCTCTCGGGTGGTGAGCGCAACCGTCTCCACCTGGCCCTGGCGCTCAAGGAGGAGGGCAACGTGCTGCTGCTGGACGAGCCGACCAACGATATCGACGTGAATACGCTGCGCGCCTTGGAGGAGGGTCTGGAGCACTTCGCAGGTTGCGCCGTGGTGATCTCGCACGACCGTTGGTTCTTGGACCGTATTGCTACGCACATCCTTTCGTTCGAGGGCGATTCGCGCGTGGTCTATTACGAGGGTAGCTACTCGGAGTATGAGGCTTGGAAGAAGGCCCAGGGCGAGGATGTAACACCCCACCGCGTGAAATACAAGAAGCTGTTAGCGTAATTGACAATTAGGAATATTGGTTATTCATTTATCGAACTTGTATTATGAAAAGATTATTTTGGCTGTTTTTGCTCGTGTTGCTGCCTCTGTGCGGATATTCTCAAGAAGATCAAGACTGGAATATGATGGGAAAGATCTATGTACATACGATCTCTTCGAATAATGAATATGTGGATGGACCTTCGAAATTAGCTTTTCTTTACGGAAAGTTCGATGGCAACCAAATGACTTTTAAGATCTTCGTAACGGCTGACAATCGGTCATACGTGGTGGTGAGGAACCCGGACTATAATAAGGCCAAAGTGGACTTTTGTGATGAGCAAAGTAGAAAGAATAAATATTTTAAGGGACCTTGGCCTAAAACAAAAGAAAAATATCCGCAAAAAGCAGGACGTTATTACCTTGATCCGGTGCAGGTATTTTGATGAAACTTATTTTGAAATCGAATAATATGGCACAAAAACCATCCATTCCAAAGGGTACGCGCGACTTCTCGCCGCAGGAGATGATGCGTCGTAACTATATTTTTGATACCATCAAATCGGTCTTTCGTCTTTACGGCTTTGCGCCGCTCGAGACCCCTTCGATGGAGAACCTCTCTACCCTGCTGGGTAAATATGGCGATGAGGGCGATAAGCTACTCTTCAAGATCCTCAATTCGGGCGATTATGCCGCAAACCTCTCGGATGAGGAGGTGCGTAACGCCTCGAAGATCTGCGAGAAGGGTCTGCGTTACGACTTGACAGTCCCCTTCGCTCGCTATGTCGTGCAGCATCAGAACGAACTGCAATTCCCCTTTAAGCGTTATCAGGTGCAGCCTGTATGGCGCGCTGATCGTCCGCAGAAGGGTCGCTATCGTGAGTTTTATCAGTGCGATGTCGATGTGATCGGTACGAAGTCGCTCTTGTGCGAAGTCGAGTTGGTCGAGATTGTCGAGCGCGTCTTTAAGGCGTTGGGTATTCGCGTCGTGTTGAAGATGAATAACCGCAAGATCCTCTACGGTATTGCCGAGGTGATCGGCCATGCCGATAAGATGATGGATATCACGGTGGCCATCGACAAATTGGATAAGATCGGTCTGGACAACGTGAAGGCCGAGTTGCGTGAGCGAGGTCTGGAGGATGCAGCGATCGAGAAACTGCAACCGATTCTTGAGCTGAGTGGCACGAATGATGAGAAGATCAATACGTTACGTTCGATTCTTGCAACCTCCGAGACGGGCCTGAAGGGTGTCGATGAAATGGCCGAGGTCTTTGGCCATGTGGTGGCTCTGGGCGTTGATCTGCCGGTGGAGTTGGATCTCTCGTTGGCGCGTGGTTTGAACTACTATACGGGGGCTATCTTCGAGGTGAAGGCGTTGGATTATGCCATTGGCTCGATCTCGGGTGGTGGCCGTTACGACGATCTGACGGGTATCTTCGGTCTGAAGAATCTCTCGGGTGTCGGCATCTCGTTTGGTGCGGATCGTATCTACGACGTGATGAGCGGCTTGGACCTCTTCCCGGCCGAGCTGAATTGCTCGACGCAGGTGATCTTCATGAATCTGGGTGCTGCCGAGCAGGCTGCTTCGCTTGCTCTGTTGCGTGGGTTGCGTAGCGCAGGTATTGCTGCCGAGATCTATCCCGAGGCGGCCAAGATGAAGAAGCAGATGGAGTATGCCAACCGTCGCGGCATCCCCTATGTCGTTATCATCGGCTCGGAGGAGCTGACCGAGCAGGCAGCAACCGTGAAAAATATGGTGAGTGGAGAGCAGCAGCGCGTGCCATTTGCCGAGTTGGCGACATTTTTGAAATAGTCAAGCATTTTTCTCCGATTTATGTGGATCAGATTACTCGCATTGCTCCTCTGTGGTGCTACGTTTTTGCCTGTCAGTGCGCAGGATAACACGTTGGCACTTATTAAGTTGCAGAAATTTGTGCGTACCTATCGCTATTTGGATCGATTCTATGTCGATACGACCGATATGGATGCGCTCATCGAGGGGGCAATCGTGGGTATGATGGATCGACTGGATCCCCATTCGGCCTATATTTCGGCCGAGGATATGCGCCAGGTGGAGGCTGAGTTTGACGGCTCTTTCAGCGGTATCGGTATCGAATTTTCGATCATGCACGACTCGGTTACGGTGGTCAATACGATTGCTGGAGGCCCTGCCGAGCGGGTGGGTGTCATGCCCAATGACCGCATTGTGCGGATTGATACCCTCTCGGCAGTCGGCATGCGCCAAAATGAGGTGCCGAAATACTTACGAGGAAAACAAGGCTCGAAGGTGGCTATCGACGTCGTGCGTCGGGGTGAAGGCGAGCTGCTCCATTTTCTGATCGAGCGTGACCGCATTCCGCTCAATACGATCGACGCGGCCTATATGATCGACCGCAAGGTAGGCTACATCAAGGTGAACCGTTTCGGACGTACCACCATGACCGAATTTCGTGAGGCGTGGCAGAAGTTGCGCAAGCCGGAGCGTCTGATTCTCGATCTGCGTGGCAATGGTGGCGGTTTAATGGATCAGGCGATCGAGATGGCCTCGTTCTTCCTGCCGCGTGGCTCGTTGATTGTTTCGACCGAGGGGCGCGCCGTGCCTCCGACCGCCTATTCGGCAACGGTCAATGGCGAATCGCTCAAAAGCAAGGTGGTGGTGGTCATCGACGAGGTCTCGGCCTCGGCTTCGGAGATCGTGGCCGGAGCCTTGCAGGATTGGGATCGGGCGACGATTGTGGGGCGCACGAGCTTTGGTAAGGGATTGGTGCAGCGACAGATACCATTGGGTGACGGTTCGGCTGTACGCATCACTGTGGCGCGCTATCATACCCCATCGGGTCGTGTGATTCAACGCCCCTATGAGCAGGGCAAACGGCGCGAATACTACCTGAATCATTTGACCGGTTATGCCGATTCGTTGGCGAGCGATGCTCCGACCTATCGTACGCTAAAGGAGGGTCGAGTGGTCTATGGCGGTGGCGGTATTCGTCCCGATGTGATCGTAGAGGCCGATACGGTGGGTCTGACCCCCTACTACATGCAGTTGGTGCGTCAGGGTGTGGTCCACGAAACGGTGGCCGAGCAGCTGGATCGTGAGCGAGCCGCCATAGAGGCTGCCTATCCCGATGTGGAGCAATTCCGGACGACTTATGAGGTGCCGACCGAGTGGCTCGAGCAGTTGCAACAGCGCGGTGAAGCGCGTGGTATTGCGCGCCATGCGGAGCAGATGGCCGAGTCCGAGCCGGTGATTCGTCGGCAGATGAAGGCCTTTGTGGCGCAACGTCTGTTTGGGGTGGAGGGATTCTATCGCATCATGAATCCGCATGTGCCGGCCTTGCAGCGGGCCGTTGAGGAGGTGCAAAAACGTAAATAAGCAATACGTAGCATGAAGATTTTCAGACGACTCTATAATTGGATGCTCTCGTGGAGCGAGTCGCAGTGGGGCGCTACGGCACTCTTTTGCTTCGCCTTTGCCGAATCGAGCTTCTTTCCGATTCCGCCCGATGTGCTACTAATAGCCCTCTGCTTGGGGACTACGAAGCGCTCGTTCCGCTTTGCGACGATCTGTACGTTGGGGTCGGTAATCGGCGCATTGGCCGGTTATGCCATTGGTTTCTATGCTTGGCAGAATGATGCCGGCCAATATACGGCGTTGGCTAACTGGTTCTATGACCATGTATTCTCGATGGAGGCCTTCGAGCAGGTGCGAGCCCTCTACGAGCAGTATGATTTCTGGATTGTCTTTACCGCCGGCTTTACGCCACTACCCTACAAACTCTTTACGATTACGGGTGGCTTGTTTGGCATCAATATCCCGATGTTTATCATCGCCTCGGTCATCTCGCGTGGCCTGCGTTTCTTCTTGATTGGTTGGCTCATTTGGCGATATGGTGCACCGATCAAGGGCTTCATTGACAAATATTTTAACCTGCTGGCTATTCTGTTTACCATTTTGCTGATCGGATCCTTCGTCTTGATTGGCTACTATTTTTAACCTATAAGTTTTTTACTACTATGCGTCGTTTTGGTATTATCGGTCGTCCGCTCCTCCATTCAGCCTCGGCTCGCCACTTTACGGCTAAATTTGAGCAGGAGCAGTTGGATTGTCAATTTGAACAGTATGAATTGCCTTCGATCGAGGCGTTGCCCGATTTGTTGGAGCGTCTGCCCGATTTGGTGGGTTTCAATGTGACGATTCCCTACAAGCAACAGGTGATGCGCTATTTGGATGATTTGGCCCCCGAGGCTGCCCGTATTGGCGCGGTGAATTGCGTGCGTCGGCATGCCGATGGTCGGCTGGTGGGCCACAATACCGATATTATAGGTCTGCGCGTGGCGTTGAATGAGTTGTTGGAGGATCGTGTGATTGACCATGCCCTGGTGTTGGGTACGGGTGGCGCGTCGCAAGCGGTGCAGTATGCTCTCATGGAGCGAGAGATCCCCTATGCACTCATTTCGCGCGATGAGGCGCGTGGTCACTATACCTACGACAACCTGCCTGCGGAGGTGGTCGCTGGATCGAAACTGATCGTCAATGCTACGCCCGTGGGTACATTCCCGAAGGTTGAGGAGGCTCCGCGCCTACCCTATGCCTACATCACGCCGGAGCACCATCTGCTCGATTTGGTCTATAATCCCCCGGTAACCCAATTCTTGGATTATGGGCAGCAGCGCGGTGCCCGCACGATGAACGGCGAGCGGATGTTCTTGGGACAGGCGGCTGCTGGATGGGCCATCTGGAATGAATAAGACGATATGCCTTACAACCTAAAGGGGCTATCCAACATCGTTGGATAGCCCCTTGGTTTTTCATACTACAGCCCAAGCGCGCGGCGGGCGCGCGCTTCGTCTTCGGCGCGGACGACTAAGGTCGCTGCGCCACCCATTACATTGAGCGATGACATGTACTCGTTGCGGATGTCTACCCAGATTTCGGCATCCTGCAAGCGTGTTTTGGCCACTTCGGCCTCGGCGAGTGAGCAGTACTCGGCGATCGTTACAAAAGTCGTTGTCTGCATATCGTCATGAGTTTAAGGGCCGAAACGTTTCGGCTCTATAAAGTTAAGCATTTTGTTGAAAAAATACAACAATCATACCCTTTTTATTTGCCGAAAAAAATGTATCTTTGACCTGTATAAACCTATAGATTGAAAACCCGTATGTCTCGATTTGTCCATCTGCATGTGCACTCGCAATATTCGATCCTCGATGGTCAGGCGGCTATTACCCGCCTGGTCGATAAAGCGATGGCCGACGGACAACCGGGCATTGCCTTGACTGACCATGGTAATATGTTTGGTGTCAAGGAGTTCTTCAACTATGTCAAGAAGCAGAACGGCAAGAAGCACGACAAGCTGAAGACGATGAAGCGGCTCTACGACGGGTTGGTGAAACTGCGGGCCGAGCACGACGATCTGAAGGCCTATCTGGCTGCCCGCAAGGAGGCGATTGCTCCGTTGGAGGTCAAGGTCAAGCACGACGAAGCTCTGCCCGAGGAGGCGGAGGCCTACACGAAGGCCAAGAGCCATATTGACGATGTGGCAGCCATGGAGCAGGAGTTTTCGTTCGATCCGGCAGTGGCGTGTGAGAAGATCGCCAAATTGGAGGCGGTACCCGATTTTAAGCCCATTATCGGTTGCGAGGTCTATGTGGCGCGTCGTGGTGATCTGACGCTGCGCGACAAGGGCCATAAGGAGGATATGGGTGGTTGGCACCTGATTCTGCTGGCGAAGAACCTAACGGGCTATAAAAATTTAGTTAAGATTGTCTCCAAGGCGTGGACGGATGGCTATTACATGCGCCCGCGTACAGACCGTCACGAGTTGGAACGTTACCGCGAGGGCTTGATCTGCTGCTCGGCCTGCTTGGGTGGTGAGATTCCGCGTCGCATCTTGGAGGAGGATATGGAACGTGCCGAGGAGGCCGTGAACTGGTATAAGCAGACTTTTGGAGAGGATTACTACCTGGAGTTGCAGCTGCACAAAGCGACGGTCGAGCGTGCTAACCACGAAGCCTACGGCATGCAGCTCAAGGTCAATGAGGCTTTGCGCCAATTGGCCGAGAAGTTCCGGGTCAAGACGATTTGTACGAACGATGTCCACTTTGTCGATGAGGAGCATGCCGAGGCACACGATCGCCTGATCTGCCTCTCAACGGGTAAGGATCTGGACGATCCGAAACGTATGCTCTACTCCAAGCAGGAGTGGATGAAGACAACGGCCGAGATGGAGGCCATCTTTGGGGCGACCGACCCGGAGGCGATGGCCAATACGCTAGAGATCTGCGATAAGGTGCAGACCTACTCGATTGACCATGCCCCCATCATGCCGAACTTTGCCATTCCGACCGATTTTGGCACCGAGGAGGAGTATCGAGCCCGCATCAGCGAGCAGGAACTCTTTGAGGAGTTTACGCGCGATGAGAATGGTAAGGTGGTCATGAGCGACGACGAGGGGCGCAAGAAGATCGAAAAGCTGGGTGGATACGATAAACTCTACCGCATCAAATTCGAGGCCGACTATCTGGCCCACCTGACCATGAAGGGCGCCAAGCAACGTTATGGCGATCCTCTGTCGGACGAGGTGGTCGAGCGTCTGCGTTTCGAGTTGCACATCATGAAGACGATGGGTTTCCCGGGCTACTTCCTCATCGTGCAGGACTTTATCCGTGCCGCGCGCGAGGAGTTGGATGTCTCGGTAGGCCCGGGACGTGGCTCGGCTGCAGGCTCGGCTGTGGCCTACTGCCTGGGTATTACGCAGATCGACCCGATCCGTTACGACCTGCTGTTTGAGCGATTCCTAAATCCCGATCGTATCTCGTTGCCCGATATCGACGTCGATTTCGATGACGATGGTCGTGGTCGTGTGTTGAATTGGGTGACCGATAAATATGGCAAGGAGAAGGTGGCGCACATCATCACCTACGGTACGATGGCTACGAAATTGGCTATCAAGGATGTGGCTCGCGTGCAAAAGCTCCCTCTTTCGGAGTCGGACCGACTCTGTAAGTTGGTGCCCGATAAGACCCCCGAGGGTAAGCGTGTGAAGAACCTTGGCCAGGCCATTTCGATTGTTCCGGAGTTGAAAGAGGCCGAGGAGTCGCAAGATCCGATCATGCACGACACGATCCAATATGCTAAGATCCTGGAGGGAAATGTCCGCAATACGGGTGTGCATGCGTGTGGTACGATCATTTGCCGCGACGATATTACCGATTGGGTCCCTGTTTCGACTGCCGAAGATAAGGAGACGGGCGAGAAGATGTTGGTGACCCAATACGAGGGTGCCGTGATCGAAGATACGGGCTTGATCAAGATGGACTTCCTGGGTCTGAAGACCCTCTCGATTTTGCGCGATGCGGTGGCCAATATTCGCCAGACGAAGGGCGTGGAGGTCGATATCGACGACTTCTCGATCATCACGGATAAGAAGACCTATGAGCTTTATTGCGAGGGTCGCACCGTCGGTACGTTCCAGTTTGAGTCGCCCGGTATGCAGAAATACCTGCGAGAGTTGCAGCCTTCGACCTTCGAGGATCTGATCGCCATGAACGCCCTCTATCGTCCGGGCCCGATGGATTATATCCCTGATTTTATTGCCCGCAAACACGGCCGTTCGCCGATTGTCTATGATATTCCGATCATGGAGAAGTATCTGAAAGACACCTATGGCATCACGGTCTATCAGGAGCAGGTCATGTTGCTCTCGCGTCTGTTGGGTAGCTTTACGCGTGGCGAGTCGGATACGCTGCGTAAGGCCATGGGTAAGAAGATCAAATCGAAGCTGGATGAGTTGCGTCCCGAGTTCTTGAAGCGCGGCTCGGCGAATGGTCACGACCCGAAGGTGCTGAAGAAGATTTGGGGCGACTGGGAGAAATTTGCCGAGTATGCCTTCAATAAATCGCACGCTACGTGCTATTCGTGGGTAGCCTTCCAGACCGCCTATCTGAAGGCGAACTATCCGTCGGAGTATATGGCATCTGTCTTGAGCCGAAACTTGGCGAACGTAGGCCAGCTGACGATCTACATGGATGAGTGTAAGCGCATGGGATTGGAGGTGCTCGGCTCGGATGTGAACGAGTCAATGAAGGCCTTCTCGGCCATCAAGAATGGCAATATTCGCTTTGGCTTGGCGGCAGTGAAGGGTGTCGGTGAAGCGGCTGCCGAGAGTATCATCGGTGAGCGCGAGGCACATGGTCTCTATAAAGACATTTATGACTTCTTCGAGCGCGTCAATTATTCGGTGGTCAATCGTAAGTGTTTGGAGAATTTGGCTATGGCCGGATCGTTTGACTCCTTCTCGGGCTTCCATCGCAGCAAATTCATGGCCCCCGATCAGCGTGACAGCCAAGCGACCTTCTTGGAGATGCTGATTCGCTATGGCCAGCGCGTACAGGCCGAGAAGAACAACGCCCAGCAGAGCCTCTTTGGTGGCGGTGGTACGGCCGATATTCAACGTCCTACCCTACCCGTATGTGAGGATTGGAGCCCGCTCGAAACGCTCAATAAGGAGCGCGAAATGATGGGTCACTACCTCTCGGCTCACCCGCTGGATGCCTATAAGATCATCTTGGAGAATATGTGTAAGACGCAGCTCTCGGATTTGGATGATATGGAGGCCCTGCGCGGCAAGGAGATTGCCGTGGCCGGTCAGGTGGTCTTGGTGCAGAATTTGATGACTCGTACGGGCAAAAATTTCGGTAAGTTCCGGTTGGAGGATTATAATTCGAGCCATGAGTTTGTGCTCTTTGGTAAGGATTATGAGAATTTCCGACCCTATCTGTTTGAAAACTATTTCCTGATGGTGCGCGGTAAGGTGCAGCCTCGTCCCTACCAAAAGGAGGGCGAACCGGAACAGCTGGAGTTTAAGATCCTTTCGATTATGCAGCTGGACGAGGTGCGTGATACGATGATCAAGGAGGTTGTCTTGCAGATTCCGATTCGTGAGCTTACTCCTACGTTCTTGGCTGGCTTGAGTCACCACGTGAAGGAGGCAAAGGGCAAAACCATCCTGCGTGTGCGAGTCTATGATCCCGAAACGAATGTGGCCGTGCGTCTTTTCTCGAAACGCTATCAGGTAGAGCTTACTCAGGCATTGGCCGACTATTTGAAAGAGAATGAAATCGAATATACAATTTCATAATAATCAACTAATAAAAACACTACAACTATGGCAATGGAAATCAACAACAACAATTTGGCTGACCTGCTGGCCGGTGATCAGCCCGTCGTAATCGACTTCTGGGCAACTTGGTGTGGCCCCTGCCGTACGATCGCTCCGATCGTTGAGGAGCTGGCTGCGGAGTATGAGGGTAAGGTCGTTATCGGCAAATGCGATGTCGAGGAGAACGACGATATCACGATGAAATATGGTGTGCGCAACATCCCGACGATCATCTTCTTGAAGGGTGGTCAGGTGGTCGATAAGCAGGTGGGTGCCTGCTCGAAGGCTGCGTTGCAGGAGAAGATCGAGAAACTGCTCTAATTTAAGCTATTATGATCCGCACTATCCAATGGAACGGCCTGCAGGCTGTCGAGTTCTCGAAGGGCGACTATACGGCCCTGTTGATCCCCTCGGTGGGTGCTAATTTGGTGCGTCTGGCCAATACGAAGCTCGGTGTGGAGATTCTGCGTACGCCGACGGCCGAGGAGGTGGAGACCTTCAAGACCCGTCCGCAGATCTTCGGACTGCCGCTGCTGTTCCCGCCCAACCGTATTGAGGATGGTCGTTATACGTTCGAGGGACGTACGTACCAATATCCGATCACGATCGAGAAGGAGAATAACTACCACCACGGCATCATCAAGGGTGAGCCGTTCGTAGTCTCGAAGGCGATCGAGGATGAGGAGGCTGTCAAGATCGAGTGCCGCTACTATGCCAATGCGGCCAACGATGCTATTTATAAGGATTTCCCCCACGCATTCAAGTGCAAGGTGGTCTATAAACTCTCGCAGAAGGGTTTGAAGCAGGAGGTTGTCTTTGAGAATCGCAGCGAGCAGTCGCTGCCCGTGGGTGTGGGCTTCCATACCCCGATTATGATCCCCTTTGCGGGTGGCGAGGCAGCCGATTATCGTATGCGTGTAGCCGTTGGTGAGCAGGTGGAGCTCAGCGCACGTAACCTGCCTACGGGCAAGCGTCTGCCGCTCAATGAGCAGTATGCCAAGTTGCGTGGCGAGGGCCTTCAGGTGACCGATTGCGAGCCGATCGAGGCCGGCTTCACGCTGCAAGAGATCGAGGTCGATGGTAAGCTCTATCGCGGTGTCGTGGTTGAAAACCAGAAGACGGGCGTGCGTGCCTTCTATGAGGTGGATGAGAAGACGATCTATTGGACCATCTGGAACAACGGAGGCAAGGAGCCCTATTGCTGCCCCGAGCCGCAGTCGTGGGTGACCAATGCGCCCAATGCGGCCGATCGTGAGGCTGTAGGCTTTGCTGCCATCGCTCCGGGTGAGAAGTGGAAGGCGGTCTATAAGCTCTACGCCAAGTAGCAATTCCGCCTATCGTGATGCAATGAAGAGGCTGCCCCCGCAAGTGGGCAGCCTCTTGTTGTTACTCCCCTGCTCCATGGATGCGATGGTGAGGAATTACATAGTCGGTTTTGTCAGCCGCTCACTGACAAATTGGCAGAAAAATGCCTCGGAATGCCTCACGGTAGGGGCTGGCATAGCGTTTGTTGTAGAGAGGAGAAAACAGAAAACAACAAAAAACGCTATACAATCATGAAAAACGGAAAAATTGGGGTAACTACAGAGAATATCTTCCCCGTTATCAAGAAATTCCTCTATTCGGACCACGAGATCTTTCTGCGTGAGCTGATCTCGAATGCCGTAGATGCTACACAGAAGATCAAAACCCTCTCGTCGAAGGGCGAGTTCAAGGGTGAGCTGGGCGACCTGAAGGTCGAGGTGGCAGTCGATCCCGACCAGCGACTGCTCTTTATCAAGGATCACGGTATCGGTATGACGGCCGAGGAGGTCGATCGTTACATCAACCAGATTGCCTTCTCGGGTGCCGAGGAGTTTATGGCCAAGTACCAAGATCAGGCCATCATCGGCCACTTTGGTTTGGGCTTCTACTCGTCGTTTATGGTCTCGGACCGCGTGGAGATCTTTACGCGTTCGTGGCAGGAGGGGGCCAAAACGGTTCATTGGAGCTGTACGGGCAACCCCGAGTTTGAGATGGAGGAGCTGACTGACGATAGCCGCGAGCGTGGCACGACGATCGTGCTGCACCTCTCGGAGGAGATGAAGGAGTATGCCCAGAGCGAGAAGGTCGAGGCCCTGTTGAAGAAGTATTGCCGTTTCCTGCCCGTAGCCATTGTCTTTGGCAAGGTTAAGGAGTGGAAAGATGGCAAGTATGTCGATACGGAGCGGGATAATGTGATCAACAACATCGAGCCGTTGTGGACCAAGATGCCGAGTGATATCACCGAGGCACAGTACAAGGAGTTTTACAGCGAGCTCTACCCCATGAGCGATGAGCCGCTCTTCTCGATCCACCTCAATATCGACTACCCGTTCCACCTGACCGGTATCCTCTACTTCCCGAAGATCTCGAACAATTTCGATATCCGCAAGGATCGCATCCAGCTCTATTGCAACCAGGTCTATGTCACCGACCAGGTCGAGGGCATTGTTCCCGAGTATCTGACCCTGCTGCATGGTGTGATCGACTCGCCCGATATTCCGCTCAACGTCTCGCGCAGCTATCTGCAAAGCGATCCGAACGTGAAGAAGATCTCGAGCTACATCACGCGCAAGGTGGCCGACCGCCTGCATGAGCTCTTTACGACCCTGCGTGCCGATTACGAGCAGAAGTGGGACGATCTGAAGGTCTTTATCCAATATGGTATTCTGACCGACGAGAAGTTTGCCGAGAAGGCAGCCGACCTGATGTTGTGGAAGAGCGTCGATGGCAAATACTTCACGCCCAAAGAGTTTACGGAGTTGGTCAAGGAGAACCAGACCGACAAGAATAAGGATTTGGTGTTGCTCTATGTCGATGACGTGGTGGCAAAATATAGCTTTATCGAGGCTGCCAAAGCGAAGGGCTACGAGGTGCTCGAGATGAATGGTCAGCTCGACAGCCACTACATCCATTGGTATGAGCAGAAGAACGAGCATACGCGTTTCGTGCGTGTCGATAGCGATGTGATCGAGAAACTGATCCGCAAGGAGGAGCAGCTCAAGATGACCTTGACCTCGGCCCAGCAGGAGCTGCTTTCGCCCGTCTTTGAGAGCCAGATGCCGCAGGACGAGAAGATCAACTACCACATCTCGTTCGAGGCCATGTCGGCCGACGATGCACCGGTGGTGATTACGCAGAACGAGTTTATGCGCCGCATGAAGGAGATGGCGGCCACGAGTGGTGGCGGCATGAGCCAATTCTATGGTCAGATGCCCGACAACTTCACGATTGCCGTGAATGGTAACCACCCCATCGTGATCAACATCCTGGGCGAGGTGGAGAAGAGCTACGGCGATAAGCTGAAGTCGATCACCAAGAAGATTGATGCCGCCACGCAGGAGGAGGCGCGCTTCGAGGAGGTGATCAAGGGCAAGAAGGAGGAGGAACTCACGGCCGAGGAGAAGACGATGCGCGAGGAACTTTCGCAGAAGGTTGTTACGCTGCGTGACGAGCGTGACGAGCGACTGAAGGAGATCGGCACGGAGAACAAGCTCGTGAAGCAGATCATCGACCTGGCATTGCTCTCGAACGGCCTCTTAAAGGGCAAGAACCTGACCGATTTTATTCAGCGCTCTATCTCGCTGATTGAGAAGTAAAGCACCGAAATTGTTGAAGCGACAGAGGCTGTTCAATCACTTGAACAGCCTCTGTTTTAGTTTATTAGAAGAGGAAAACTCTCCTACTCCTCCCATCGGCTGCGCAGCAGTTTCAAGAACCACTCCGGGCAGCGGCAGGGACGGCGGGTCGTGGAACTCATAAAGCCTAACTGCGTCATGCCCGTGTTGAGGATCGCTCCCTCGGCATTATAGATCTCATAATGGAAGGTGATGCGGGCCGCAGGCAGCTCGTCGAGCCGAACGCGCACGGTGAGTACCTCGTCGTAGAGGGCCGGCCGGCGGTATTTGGATTGTACCTCGAGGATCGGCATCATGATGCCTCGTGCCTCGACATCGGCATACGAAAGGCCCATCGACCGCATGAAATCACTGCGGGCCGCCTCATAATAACGGATATAGTTGGAGTGATGTACGATGCCCATCTGGTCGGTATCGCAGTACCATACCCGCATCGTGGTGTCAAATGTTATCATCGGTTTTCGATTTGTTGAATGGGATGTCCCAATAGTTTTTCGGCTAAATGTATCTCGTTGGCTGCAATGGCGCGACGAATCTCGCTGGAGCTGACATGCAACCCCTCCACCTCGGTGCGCTCCACCCGCTCCACCCGCAAGCCCTCGATTTGGAGCTGCTCAGCCGCCATCCGATCGTGGCCGAAACGGTGGTTGTAACCGGCTACCAGCACGCGGGCATGCAGTCGGTCGCACAAGATCGTGGTGGCAAATTGCTCGCCCGACAACGCGGCAAATGCACGGTCGAAGGGTAAGACGACCAGCACCTCTACCCCATAATGGGCCAACCAGACAGCCTTCTCATCGGTTGGGGTGAGGAGTTGAAAATCGGCCTCAGGAGCCAAGACTAACCGGGGATGTGGCTCAAAGGTGACCACAACGCGCTGCAAGGCCTCCTGCTCGGCAATCACCCGCAGACGGGTCAGCAGAGCCTGATGGCCGCAGTGTACGCCGTCAAACGAGCCGACCGTAACGACCGAGGGGCGTTGCAAGAGTGGCTCATTCAGATCGTGTATGATATGCAGCTCGTTAGCCATTCGAGTCCCCCTCTTTGACAAAGTAAGCCACCTTCTCGAGCAAGGTTGTGATGTCGTAGTTTTCGACCACGATACCCTGCGGGAAGGTAAGCGGCGTGGAGGTGAAGTTTAAGACCCCCTTGATGCCGGCGTTGATGATCGGGAGGACCAATTGAGGAGCAACGTCCGTCGGTGAGGAGACGACGACCATCGAGAGGTCCAACTCCTCGGCCATCTGCTCAAAATGCTCCATGTGGTAGCAGGGAATCCCGTCGATCATAGTGCCCACCTTGGCCGGATCGACATCAAAAGCAGCCGTGATCTTGAGCTTTAACCCCTTGCCGTTGAAATATTTGGTGATGGCCTGCCCGAGGTGACCCATGCCCAATACGGCGATGTTCATCGGTTCGGCACTATCGAGGATAGCACTGATGTAGTCGATCAAAACCGCTACGTCATACCCCTTTTTTGTATCGCTCGAGAAGCCGATCAGCATCAAATCGCGGCGGACCTGCACAGCGGTGATGCCGTGAATGCCGGCTAGCACGTGCGAAAAGATATGGGTGATCCCCTGCGCACGACAGTCATGCAGCGTGCGGCGATATTCGCTCAAGCGTTCGATGGTCTTCTCGGGTATTCCGTTAGGTATGGCAGCCATGGCTTGTTTATTCGACGGTGATCGTAAAGTTGCTGTTGTAATTGACACGCATCCAGTTGCGGTTGCGGTGATTCTCGGTCGGCTTCTCCTGCTTGAATCGGTAGAAGGTGCCGAGCGGCTCGTAGCGGCGATCTTCGAGGTCGTAAGCGATGTCGTTGTACATGGCATTGACAAAGATCATGGCCGCATCGTAACCGCGGTAGGTGTAGAGCGTCGGCAGGCTGCCGAAGGCGCTGATATGCGCCTGATCGAAACGCTCGACAACCTCCTGGTTGCGCTTGGCGTGGTAGGTCGAGAAGAAGATCACGCGGTTGCGGAAGAAGATCGTACGGTCGATATTCGTGTAGCGATTCCAACGCGAATTACCCAACACCACATAGTGCGGCTTGGCCAACGAGCGGGCACGAAGGTTCGTTTCGGCTGAGGCCAATGCTGCCAGGATGCGATCGACATCCAGTTCATTGTCTGCCATGATGACGAACAGGTTGCTCTCGTCGTTGGTCATGATGGGCGAAAGATCGCTGGGATGCGGCTCATCCTCGGGGAATTTGACCGAAGGATGCACATATTTGTAGGTGTGCTTTTCGTAGGGACGATCCCGCAGCAGCTCCAAAATCTCGGCCTCGAAATTCTTGTCCGTATTCTCCGTGTAGATCAGCGTGATGCGCTGCACCGAATCGACCAGGCTCTCGGCCTTGCGATACTTCTCCTTCGGATCGGGAGCCATCTCGAAAAGTACATCACTCTTGATGTGGGGCAACTGTGCCAGGGGCGAGACTACGGGCACCTGCTTCTGCTCGGCAAAGCGCACCACCTCGCCCAACTCCTCCTCATAAACAGGGCCTACGATCAGCTGTGCACGGCGGAAGGCTTCGTCGGCTACGATCTCGCTGATGCGGGCTGTGTCACGACGCGTGTTGTAGAGATTTAGCTCGACCGAATGACCGTAGCGCGTGCGCACGCTGTCCAATCCCATCAAAAATCCGCGATAGAACTCCACATAGTTGTCGTTTGGTCGCTCGGACGTACCCATGGGCAGTAGCAACGCTACCTGCAACGGGTCGCAATCGCAGTGGGCGCGGAAGTCGATCTCGACATGGTGTGGCTTCTCCGGCTCGATGCGTCTCTCCGAAAGCCTATCAGCCGACTGGGGTGTGCCCTCGTTGGGCGTTGTGGCCTCGGCACGCAACTTGATGATTGCTCCGGCCTTCAATTCGTGGGGTTGCAGGCCGTCGTTCAGCTCGCTCAACTCCTGTTCGGTGATGCCGTTGCGGCGCGAAAGCGAATAGAACGTGTCGCCCTTCTGCACCACGTAGTATTGCTCTCCCTGCGCAGCTACGCTGTTGAGTTGGGCGTTGTACTCCTCAATTTGCTCTTGGGTCTCGGCTGCATCGCTTTTGCCAATTGCCTTTTTGCGAATCAAGATACGCTCCCCCAACTTCAGATGCGTAGGGTCCAAATCGGGATTATCCTCCAGGACCGTCTGCACCGAGATCTCATAACGGCGTGCAATCGAATAGAGTGTCTCCCCCTTGGCGACAAAGTGGGTCGAGAAGGTCTTCTTCAATTTGCGCTCCGAGCGGCTGTCCGCTTGTGTTTTTTCCGTCTCGATCAGAGGAATTTTGATGCGCTCACCAGCCTTCAACCCTTCGCGAGCGGATGCGTTGCTGGCCGTGATGGCCTCCTCGCTCACGCCATAGGCCTTGGCCAACGCATAGAGCGTCTCGCCGGCTTGTACGGCATGGATGTAATATTTTGTGCCGTTGATGAAGACGATGTTCGTGGAGCGTTCGATAGCCCACGCCATCCCCACCCACAGCAGCAGTAGCAGAGCTGTGCAGATACGTTTCATGCTTTGTTGTTTCGCTATTTCTTGTCGCGCAGACGAATCTCGGTGATCACCTTCTTTGTGTAGAGCGGGAAATCGCCATTCATCATCCAATCGTAGTAGCTCGGTTCGGAGCGGAAGACATCCGCCACCGAGCGACCTTTGTATTTGCCAAAACCAAAGACCTCTTCACCCTTCTCGTTGTAGAGGATCCGTCCGGCATAGTCAGCCGTCTCCCCGCGCGAAGAGAATTCGGCCAGAAAATCGACATCGTTTTGAAGCTCGCCATAACGCTCAATCTGCGCCTTCAACACCTCGTAGGTGGCACGCGTATCGGCCTCGGCCGAGTGGGCATCTTCGAGATTCTTGTCGCAGTAGAATTTGTAGGCGGCCACCAACGTGCGCTGCTCCATCTTGTGGAAGATATTCTGCACGTCGATAAAGCGACGACGCTTCAGATCGACATCCACGCCTGCACGCAGGAACTCCTCGACCAAGACGGGCAGGTCGAACCGATTCGAGTTGAAACCGCCAAAGTCGCAGCCCTGAATGAATTGGGCCAGCGACTTGGCAATTTGCGTAAAGGTCGGCTTGTCTTTTACATCCTCGTCGGTGATGCCATGCACGGCCGTAGCTTCGGGAGGAATGGGCATCTCGGGGTTCAAACGGCGGGTCTTGACGATCTCCTCGCCGTCGGGCATGATCTTGATCATCGAGATCTCGACGATGCGATCTTTGGCCGTATCGACACCCGTGGTCTCGAGGTCGAAGAAGACGATGGGTCTTTTCAGATTCAGTTTCATGGTAACCTGCTCGATCCCTCTTATGCGTTGATCATCATCGGCATGAGCAACATGAGCGTTGCGCTGGTCTGCTTGTCGTCATAGACAGGCTTGAAGACACCGGCGCGGGTCGAATCGGCCAACTCGATCAATACCGTGGGGGTATCGACATTCGAGAGGATCTCCACCAGGAAGGTCGATTTGAAACCGATCGAGATAGGCTGACCGTCGTAGCTTGCCGAGATGGTCTCATTGGCCGACATCGAGAAGTCGATATCCTGGGCCGTGAGCGTGATCTTGTTGTCGGCGATGTCCATGCGGATCAGGTTGGTCGTCGGGTTCGAGCAGACTGCTACACGCTTGATACCATTGACCAGCTCGATGCGATCCACCAACAGCTTGTTGGGGTTGGCAGCCGGAATGACGGCGTTGTAGTTCGGATAGGTGCCCTCAATCAGACGGCACACCAACGTGTGGTTCTTCAGCTCGAAACGGGCATTCTTTGAGTCAAACGACACACGAATGTCGTCCTCCTCCTTCAGCAGCACCGTCTTGAGCAGGTTGGCCGGTTTCTTGGGCAGGATGAACGATGCGCTCACCTCATTCTCGCACTCGGCCTCATACTTCACCAGTTTGTGGGCATCCGTGCCGACAAAGGTCAGCGATGCGGGCTGCAGGTTCAGGTAAACACCATTCATCACCGGACGCAACTCGTCGTCGGCCGTGGCGAAGATCGTCTTGTTGATGCCGTTTACCAGCAGATCGACACCCAGCGTGAGCTCTTTCTTCTCAGCCTGCAACTCCGGCACAGCGGGATAGCTGACAGCCGATGCACCTGGAATCGAGAGCGAACCGCTCTTCCAGCTGATCGTGATCTCCCAATTCTTATCGTTCACCTCGATCGTCAGCGGCAACTCGGGGAACTCCTTGAGCGAGTCGAGCATCTGCTTTACCGGAGCAGCAATCGTACCCTCGCTCTCCACATTATCGACTGTCAATTGACCCACTAGCGTGGTCTCCAGATCCGATGCGGTGACCTTCAACTCGGAACCTTTCAACTCCATGAGGAAGAAGTCGAGGATGGGGAGCGTGTTTTTGTTGCTGATCACCTTACCGGTCGTTGCCAGCAGGGAAAGCAGGGCTGAACTTGATACTGTAAATTTCATTGTTTGCTTGTTTTATTGTTCGTAACTAATTCTTTTTCTGTTTATTTTTGCGTTTTTACGCTATAAGGTGGCGAGCTTATCGAGTGCCATGCGGATCATTTGGCGTACGAAAGGCTTGTAGTCGGTGCAGGCATCCAGAGCGATGCGCTGGGCGATGATCGTGCAGATGGTTGCAGCACGATGTCCCATCAATGCAGCCAAGCCGGCCAAAGCCGATCCCTCCATCTCGAAGTTCGTGATGCGGCGGCCCTCAAAGTTGAACGACTCAATCTTCTCGTTTAGGTTCGGATCCTGCGGCTGCAGACGTACCCAGCGGCCTTGCGGCGCGTAGAATCCCGGAGCGGCGATGGTGATACCCTCTCGTGTGGTCTCTTTGAAGAGCTCGAACAGCTCTTTATCGGCGTCGATGAAATAGGGAGCCGGCAACTGCGGGTTCCATCCTGTATGCTCAACAAAGGCCTTCTCGATTGCCAGGTCACACACCTCGTTGCGGCCGGCGTAGTAATTCAGCAGGCCATCAAAACCAATCGAAGTGCGCGAGAAAACGAACTCACCTACCTTGATGTCGGGCTGAATGGCTCCCGAAGTACCCAGACGAACCAGCGTAAGCTGTCGTTTCTCGGCCTTCTCCTGACGGGTAGCGAAATCGACATTGGCTAGGGCATCCAACTCCGTGACCGAGATGTCGATGTTGCCGATGCCGATGCCGGTCGAAAGCACCGTCATGCGCTTCCCCTTGTAGCTACCCGTGACGGTGTTGAACTCACGATTTTGTACGCGACATTCGACTTCGTCGAAATGGTCGGCTACGAGGGCTACACGACCGGGATCACCCACTAAAATAACAATGTCGGCCAGCTGCTCGGGAAGCAGGTGGAGATGAAAAATCGATCCGTCATCGTTGATAATCAGTTCGGAAGGGGGGATAGTTCTCATATTTTATGTTTTTTTATTTTCAAATTTGGTATAAAAGTAATAATTTTACATCGAATAACAAAACAAATGATTGAAAAAAATCATATTATATAGGTGTTTTAACAAATAGTATTCCAAATATGACCTTGATTAAATCCATATCGGGTATCCGCGGTACGATTGGCGGAGCGCAGGGCGAGAACCTGACCCCGATTGATGTTGTGAAGTTTACGACGGCTTATGCTCGATTGATGGCCGAGCGCAATCCGGATCGTCGTATGCGTATTGTGGTGGGACGTGATGCCCGTCTGTCGGGTGAGTTGGTAGCCAATTTGGTGATCGGTACGTTGCTAGCCACGGGAGTGGATGTGATCGACGTTGGGCTTTGTACCACGCCCGGTACGGAGATGGCCGTGATCACCAAGCAGGCCGATGGTGGAATCATCATCACCGCGTCGCACAATCCGCGTCAGTGGAATGCCCTCAAACTGCTGAATGCTGCAGGCGAGTTCCTCTCCGATGCCGAAGGAAAGCGTGTGCTGGCTATGGCCGAAGAGGTTGATTATCATTACCCTACGATTGATTCGATTGGTGGTCTGATCGAGCAGTCGGATTATAACGATGAGCACATCGCGCGTGTGTTGGCACTACCGGCTGTCGATGTCGAAGCGGTGCGTGCGCGTCGTTTCCGCGTGGTGGTCGATGCGGTCAATTCCGTGGGTGGCGTAGTGATCCCGCGCCTGCTGCGTGAGTTGGGTTGCGAGGTCGTGGAGCTCAACTGTGAGCCTACGGGTGAGTTTGCTCACAATCCCGAGCCGCTGGCTGAGCACCTGACTGAGATTGCCGAGGTGGTTGTTCGTGAAAAGGCCGATTTGGGCGTCGTCGTCGATCCGGATGTGGATCGTCTGGCCTTTATGATGGAAAACGGCGTGATGTTTGGTGAGGAGTACACGTTGGTGGCTGTGGCCAAATATATCTTGGAGCGCAACGGTGGCGGTAATACCGTATCGAACCTCTCCTCTTCGCGTGCGCTGCGCGATGTGACCGAAGCGGCTGGAGGCTCCTATGCGGCAGCTGCTGTAGGTGAGGTCAATGTGGTGGAGAAGATGAAGCAGGTGGGTGCTGTGATTGGCGGCGAAGGCAATGGCGGCGTGATCTATCCCGAACTGCATTATGGCCGCGATGCGTTGGTCGGTGTGGCACTTTTCCTGACCTGGTTTGCCGGTCTGGGTAAGACGATGACGCAGCTGCGCGGAGAGCTTCCGGCATACTTCGCCTCGAAGAATAAAATTGCCTTGACGCCGGCCATCGACGTGGATAAAGTATTGGTCGAGGTTAAAGATCGTTATACAGGTGAGAATGTGACAGATATTGATGGCGTGAAGATCGACTTTGCCGACTCGTGGGTTCACCTGCGCAAATCGAATACCGAGCCGATTATTCGCGTCTATACCGAGGCCCATTCGCAGGTCGAGGCGGATGCGTTGGCGGCCCGATTTATGGATGAGATTCAACAAATTTGCAACCTATAAAATTTCAACGATATGCAAAAAGTTCAGGAGTATATTCAAGCAAACAAGGAGCGTTTTTTGGACGAGTTGTTCGACCTACTGCGCATTCCTTCGATCAGTGCCGTAGCGGCTCATAAACCCGATATGCAGCGCACGGCCGAGTGGCTGGCGGCCGCACTTGTCAAGGCGGGAGCCGATCGTGCCGAGGTGATGCCGACGGAGGGCAATCCGGTGGTGTATGCCGAGAAAATCATTGATCCGAAGGCTAAAACGGTGCTGGTTTATGGCCACTATGACGTTATGCCGGTCGATCCGCGTGAGGAATGGCGAACCGAGCCTTTTGAGCCGGTTGTGCAGGATGGACGCATCTGGGGCCGTGGTGCTGACGACGATAAGGGACAGCTCTACATGCACGCAAAGGCCTTTGAGGCGATGTGTGCCACCGATTCGCTGCCCTGCAATGTGAAATTCATGCTCGAAGGCGAAGAGGAGATCGGCTCGCCCAGCCTCTACGGTTTCTGTGCCAAACACAAGAAACTGCTGAAGGCTGATGTGATTCTGGTTTCGGATACCTCGATGTTGTCGATGGATCAGCCCTCGATTACGTGTGGTCTGCGCGGTTTGGCCTATATGGAGGTCGAGGTGACGGGCCCGAATAAGGACCTGCACTCGGGTCTGTTTGGTGGCGCGGTGGCCAATCCGGCCAATGTGCTCGCCCGACTGATCAATCAGTTGGTGGATGAGGAGGGTCGCGTGACTATCCCCGGGTTCTACGATAAGGTGCGCGAATTGACTCCCGCCGAGCGCAAGGCCTTCAATAAAGCCCCCTTCTGCTTGCGTAAATATAAGAAGGCGTTGGAGATTGGTGCCGTAGAGGGTGAGGCCGGTTATACGACGTTGGAGCGCACGGGTGTGCGTCCGTCGCTCGATGTGAATGGCATTTGGGGTGGTTATATTGGTGAGGGTACCAAGACGGTGATTCCGTCGAAAGCCTCGGCTAAGATCTCGATGCGTCTGGTGCCGGATCAGGATCATCAGGAGATTGCCAAACTCTTCGAGAAACACTTCAAAGCGATTGCGCCGAAGAGTGTGAAGGTGGTTGTTAAGTCACTGCATGGTGGTCAGCCCTATGTCTCGCCAACCGATCTGCCGGCCTATAAGGCTGCCGAGAAGGCGGTGGAGAAGACCTTTGGCAAGAAGCCCCTACCCTTCTATTCGGGCGGCTCGATTCCGATCATCAGTGGCTTTGAGTCGATCTTGGGGATTAAGTCGATCTTGATCGGCTTTGGCCTGTCGGAGGATGCGATCCACTCTCCCAATGAGAGTTTTGGTCTGCATCAGTTCTACAAGGGCATTGAGACGATCCCTTATTTCTATCACTACTTTGCTGAGTAAGGAAGAGTTTATCCGCACAATGATGGCAGGTCATCGAGCCTATCTTTTGCGTTTTTGACGGATTTGTTTGTGCTGAGGTGCAAACAAGATCGTTGCAATACAGCATCTTCCAAGGGTGCTGTATGGATCAAATAAAGTGGCGTATGAAGGAACAGCGAGGTTCACAACATACGCCACTATTTGTATATGATATGTATTATTGGTAGTCTGTGTTGATCGCTAGGATAATACATGCAATGAAACATATCGTGCAAAATACCAAGAGGAGTATGAAAAAATAGATCAAACTTGTTAAGAGAGACTTAATGATGGACTTCCACCAATTACTTGCATACACCTTCTTGAAAGCAATCGTCAAATAGCCGCAAGATCCTATAATTAGTATCCACTCCAGAAGATCCATTGACGGAGCAATCGTCAGATGAAGTAGGTAAATACATATCATCAAAAACTCGAGAAATGCCGTATAATGCAACGCGAAGATAAAATGATTGAGATGGCGCAATTTTCTCTTGCAGTGCACAAGGCATAACGACGTGGAGAGGAATGGAACCGTAAGCAGCAAAAGCATTGGGAGATACTGAGAGGTAATTCTAACCATTTCGCTACATACGGAATTGAGCAACTCTAATTCACTCATGCCAATCTGCGATTCCGGATTGAAACGATAGTAGTTGTTGTCATCGCTCAGAATGATGATTTCATCCTCGATGAGTACACGCGGAAGTATTGCAATCCATTTGTCAAGAGCCTTACCCCCAGAATCTTCTTTTGTCTCCAGGCTGCTTATAATTTGGGGGAATTGCTTTGTCAAGAGTAAGGGTGCCTGCAAATAAACAGTGTCTCGGGGACTTGTCTCTAGTTTCTGGGTATATGTTGGGTCTGAAACCAACAAATCGAGTTGAAGAGTGGAAATGACGCGTTCGTCGTAGGTTATCTCGTGTACAGACGTCGTCATCTTCTCTGCCCCTGCAAAAAAGATGAACAGCGTGATGAAGACAAATAGCAAGAATAAGTTCAACTTAATTGGATGCTCTTGCGAAACGATCTTGCCGGCGAGAAAGTCCTTCGTTAGCTGACCCGGACGACGTATTAGAGTCCAGAATGTTTTGAAAAATCTAGGATCCCAGATAAAAGTCTCCTGGAGGAACACGTTGATGAATCCTAAAATAGTAGGTGCTTTGTTCGAACGCTCCTGTCCGCAGATGTGGCAATACGAACCTTGTAGTTCAGAACCACAATTTAGGCAATGCTTATGCGGTGATTCACTTTGCCCATTGCTTGCTTCTTGGTTTGCTATATGCTTATCCATTCCGTTTGTGTCCGGCGTTTGCCTAATTATTTGATGATGTCAAAAGAGTGTTTTAAGAGTAGCTTCTGCTAGGCGTTGAAGATCGTCTACCCGGGAGCCCGCTCTTGTGTTACATATACTCCTCGTATCCGTATTGGATGGCTCGGTTGAGTTGGTCGAGGTAAGGTTTGGTCGATCGGAATCGTTCCAAGCACAGGTCGGTGAAGTTGTCAGCCGTTACCTCCTCCTCGGTCAGATCGAGCGAGAGGCAGTGGTCTTTGAGCTTGAGTAGCTCGTCGTAAGGGGTGCCGCTCGCAAATCCAAATGGTACGCGCTTGAGCTTCTGCTCGGTGTCAATGCAGAAACCCTGTGCTTGGGCGATGTGCTGCAGAAACTCGTCACCGTGGTCGATGATCTCCTCGCGGATACTGCGCAGGATAGCCGCTGGAATGCAGACCTGCCCAGCAGCCAGAATCGAGTGGCCGATCATTGAACTTCCCTCCACCGCTGGTTCGATGTGGACGTAATAACCGGCCAGCCCTGAATTTTTCCCTCGCGGCGCAATAAATGCGCTGAAGTGGGTCTTGTAGGGCGACTTGTCGGCCGAGAATCGGATGTCTCGATTCATGCGGTAGGTACACTGCTTGGCAGTCAGCCCGCTTACTGAGGGATCGAATGTAGAAATGCGATCGATTAGCGCCTCGACCCACTGCTCGAATCGGTCTCTGTGCAACTTGTAGCGTGTGCGGTTTTCGTCCATCCACGCTTTGTGGTTGTTGGAGGCCAATTCGCGCAGGAAGTCGAGTGCTTCGCGGAATTCGTTAGCGGTCATGGCTGATTACCAAGCAAAGAGCGGGTAATTCTCCATGAGCGTATTTACATCCTTGCGTACGGCTGCGATGTTTGCCTCATTCTCAGGATCATGCAGAACGCGGTCGATCAACTCGACGATGTAATCCATCTGTTCCTCTTTCAGACCGCGGGTGGTAATGGCTGGCGTACCGAAGCGGAGGCCTGAAGTCTGGAACGCCGAACGCGAATCGAATGGAACCATGTTTTTGTTCGTCGTAATGTCAGCAGCTACGAGGCACTTCTCGGCTAACTTACCGGTCAGCTCGGGGAATTTTGTGCGCAGATCGACCAACATCAAGTGGTTGTCCGTACCGCCCGAGACGATCTTGTAACCGCGTTTCACGAAGGCCTCGGCCATTGCTTTGGCATTCTTCTGTACCTGCATCTGATACTCTTTGTAGCTCGGCTCAAGGGCCTCACCGAAGGCAACGGCCTTGGCGGCAATGACGTGCTCGAGCGGGCCACCCTGGATGCCGGGGAATACGGCTGAATTTAAGATGGCTGACATCTTCTTGATGATACCCTTCGGTGTGGTCAATCCCCACGGATTGTCGAAGTCCTTGCCCATTAGAATGATACCACCACGCGGACCGCGTAAGGTCTTGTGGGTTGTTGAGGTGACGATGTGGGCATATTTTACGGGGTTCTCCAGTAGGCCTGCGGCAATAAGACCGGCAGTGTGAGCCATGTCAATCATCAGCAAAGCGCCGACCTTGTCGGCAATCTCCCGCATGCGCTTATAGTCCCACTCGCGCGAGTAGGCTGATGCACCACCCACGATGAGCTTCGGTTTGCACTCCAGAGCTTTTTGCTCCATGGCGTCGTAATCGATCGTGCCAGTCTCTTCGTTGAGTTGATAGCCTACGGCTTTGAAATATTTACCCGAGAAATTTACGAGCGAACCGTGCGAAAGGTGACCGCCGTGTGCTAAGTCGAGCCCCATGAACGTATCGCCGGGCTGCATTACAGCAAAGAATACGGCCATGTTAGCCTGTGCGCCCGAATGGGGCTGTACGTTGGCATATTCAGCACCATAGAGACTGCAGATGCGCTCGATGGCCAAATTCTCGACCTCGTCAACCACCTCACAGCCACCATAATAGCGAGCTGCAGGATAACCCTCAGCGTATTTGTTTGTAAGCACCGACCCCATAGCGGCCATCACCTGCTCGCTGACAAAATTCTCCGAAGCGATCAACTCGATTCCGTGCATCTGACGGTTGCGCTCGCGCTCGATCAGATCGAATACCTTTGCATCTTTTTTCATAGTCTCTTTTGTTTTTATGTTTTTTTGAATCATTCTCTATTGGGTAATGTGGGTATTTGTAGCTCATCGCCTAACGGTTAATTGGTCGGCTGAAAAATGAGCAAAAATACACGATCCAAAGATAGCGTGAATTTTGCAAAATAGAAACGTTCGTTGTTGCTTTTTATTGACAAATAGTGCACAACCGCGCGCGTGATGGGGTTAGTCTTCTTAAAATGAGGCGCAATCGTGTTGTTTTGTGGTATTTTTTGCGGGTTTTTATTGCGATTGTTAGGGGTAATGTTGTATCTTTGTCGTTATGAAACGTTTTTTGCTTTTATGGGTAGCCTTGGTGGCTATGGGGGGCGTGCAGGCACAAAATGGCTCGCCTGAACTTTCGTTCCCGACGCTAGATCCACAATCGTTGGCGATGGGTGGAACGCAATTGACCTCGATCAGTGGATCGCATCCGCTCTATGGCAATGCGGCCGCAACCATTCAGACGATGGCTCCGGCCAAATTATCGACCTCCTACTACGGACAGAGCGACTTCGACTATTATGCTGTGTCGGGTTTTTGGCGATTTAATCCCCGCAATGCCGTGTCGGTCGGTTGGCGACAATATCTGCGCGGATCGGGCAACAATGACTCGGCCCTCGATGTGGGTTATGCGCGTCAAATTAGTGGCAACTATTCGTTGAGCAAACTCTCGGTGGGTATTACGGGCCGTTATGCACGTCTGGAGCGTGCGGATGAGAATGCCGATGCCCTGGCTGTTGATTTGAGCATGATGTGGTCGCGTCCGGTGCGTTTCTGGGGTGATCACTCCATGCTGCGCCTGGGTGCCAAAGTGGCTAATCTGGGTGGGTATATCGATGATACAGAGTATGATCTGCCGATCGAAGCCTCGCTGGGCGGGTCGATCGATAGCTTCTTTTCGGATGTCCACGAGGTGAGCCTTTCTGCCGAGGTGGGTTATCACTTTACGCCCGATGCGGTGCGTGGGTTGGAGGCTGCATTTGGCGTGGAGTATAATCTCATGCAGCTCATTCAGTTGCGAGCTGGATACCACTATGGAGAATTGAAATATTACTACCCGAGCTACGCCTCGGTAGGTGCTGGTCTGCGGTTGTTGCATATCCGCGTCGATTTTGCGTACCTCTTTGCCGAGAAGGATTCTCCATTGGATAATACGTATAGCATTAGTTTTGGCCTGGATTTTTAGTGGAAGATGAAACAACGCATCCTTTTTGTCTGCCTCGGAAATATTTGCCGCTCTCCGGCTGCCGAGGAGATTTTTCGCCAGCAGGTGGCACGGGCCGGTTTGCAGGAGCAGTTTACGATTGATTCGGCCGGAACCTATGGCGGTCATGCCGGTGAGTTGGCCGATCCGCGGATGCGTACAGCGGCCGCTTCGCGTGGCTATTTTCTGATTCACCGCTCGCGCCAAATCCGGATGGAGGACTTCGACCGGTTCGATCGCATTGTCGTGATGGACGATTACAATTACGAGGCAGTGCATCGTTTGGCTCCCTCACGTGAGGCGGGTCATAAGATCTATCGGATGCGCGAGTTCTTCGGTCAGACACACTACACCTATGTCCCCGACCCCTACTACGAGGGGCGCGAAGGCTTCTTCCTGGTGCTCGATCTGCTCGAAGAGGCGTGTGCTCGTTTGTTGGCAGATATGACCGCTGACGGAGAGTCGGCCGATTAGGTTGCGTCTTTTTATACAATTTTTCTTTCCAAAAAGGAGAGTTCCGGGGCATTGAGTGTGGCTAAATCTGAAGAAAAAGCCTTATCTTTGCCCCGTTATACGATCAATTAAGTATCATATCATGAAGAAGTTTTCCAAATGGCTGTTTTTGGCTGTGTCGGTGCTCTTTGGTGTAGAGGCCATGGCACAGCAATTGGCAGAGGTGCAACTGAAGGCCTTGAGTGGCGAGATGGTTCCTGTCCCCGAGTTTGGCAAAAAGCACCTGCTGATTTTTTATGTAGATCCGGATCGCCATAAGCAGAATGAGGCGTTTACCTATGAATTGGAGGAGAATCATCGAGCCGAAAGCCCTAATATCGAGGCGTTTGGTGTGCTCAACCTTAAGGATACCTTCCTGCCGAATGCACTCGTTCGTTCGTTAGCCAAAAAGCGTACCGAGAAGAACGGAGCTTTGGTGTTGGCCGATGAGGATCGCACGTTGGCTACCAAGTGGGGCTTGGGCGATTGCAACAATCAATTTACGTTGATCTTTGTCTCGAACAAAGGAGAGTTGGTCTTTGTTCGCAAAGGCGAACTCAGTGAGCAGGATAAGGAGGAGTTCTACAAGGTTCTTGAGCAATATAAATAAAGGTAGATGTATCGTACCCTGTTGATATTGGTATGGCTCTTGGGCTGTGTGGTGCATGGAATGGCACAAGAAGAGGTGTTGTATGGCCAAGATACATTGCGCTATACTTATACGCCGCTTGCGCCGATCACTGCTGACTCGATTGCCCGTCGCCCCAATTTCCTACAGCGTGTCGTTAACTATTTTGGCGAATCGACTGTCGATCGCTCGTATGAGAAGAAGATCGACATCACCTTTGCCGGTGGACCGAGCTACTCGAAGACCACTTCGCTCGGATTGGGAGTTTTGGCGGCCGGACTATATCGGTTGGATCGCACCGATTCGATTACCCCGCCTTCGGATGTGACGCTCTATGGCAGTGTCTCGATTTCGGGCTATTTCACGATCGGAATCACGGGGAATACGATCTTCCGCAATAGCCGCCATAAACTCGACTATGATTTAGCCTTCTCCTCGTCGCCCCGTGACATTTGGGGCATTGGTTACGAGGCCGGTCGTCACAATATCGAGACCGAAATTCTCGAACAACGTTACAATTTCCGAGCACGTTATCTGCATCGTTTTCTTTATGGGTCGTATGTCGGTGTCGTGCTGGACTTTGACCATACGAACGGTGATAAGATGGATGAGGTGGCGTTGGCCTATATTGGCTATCAGAAATGCCACTATACGGCTACAGGTCTGGGTTTAGTGCTCGAGTACGATACGCGCGATTTTATCCCTAATCCGTCGAAGGGCCTCTATTTCAGTGTGCAGGAATTATTCTATGCTAAAGGCCTGGGAAACTGCGATAAATCGTTGTGGCGGACCTTGATACGGGCTAATGCTTACCATCGGGTTTGGAAGGATGCTCTGTTGGCTTATGATCTGTATGGTGAGTTCAATTCGCAGGGTACACCGTGGTCGATGCTGGCACGCATGGGCGACAGTGAACGTATGCGCGGTTATTATACGGGGCGCTATACGGACAACAACCTGCTGACCATGCAGGTCGAACTGCGTCAGCATATTTGGCGACGCATTGGTGGTGTAGCCTGGGTGGGAGCTGGTAATGTGTTCCCGGAGATAAGCCGTATGCGACTCGATGAGACGCTCCCGAATTATGGTCTTGGCTTGCGCTGGGAACTCAAAAAACGGGTAAATGTGCGTTTTGATTATGGTTTCGGCCGCGATACAAGCGGATTCCTGCTCTCTATCAACGAGGCTTTTTAATCTCTATTCGGCATGAAAGAAATGCTTTATTATACCGATTCCGATCGAAACCGTCCGGTCTATCGCCGATTTTCGCTCTTCTTGGCGCTCTATTTTGTCGCCTCGATTCTGGTGCCGAATATCGTCTTGGCCTATACCGAGCACTACTCCGTATGGACCACCGAGGCGTTGGTCTTGATGCCCCTCGGCTTCTATTTGATGTGGAGTGTGGCTTTGCGCCGCTCGGGCGTGATGATTTGGCTCGGCTTCCCCTTTATCTTTTTTGCCGCTTTTCAGATTGTGTTGCTCTATCTGTTTGGCAACTCGATCATTGCCACGGATATGTTTACCAATGTCCTAACGACCAATCCGGGCGAGGCTACCGAGCTGTTGGGCAATATCTACCCTGCCGTGCTGTTGGTGGCAGTGATGTATCTGCCGATGTTGTGGCTGGCGTGGCGTGAGATTGGCCACCGGCATTGCCTGCCACCTCGCTCACGGCGTATGATTGCCCTAGTGGGTGGTGTGCTCTTTGTGATTGGTGCAGTACTGTTGATTCCGGCTTATCGGGTCAGCAATGATAAGCATGTGATCCGCGATGAGATCTTCCCGCTCAATGTCGTCTATAACATGTATCTCTGCGGCTCGGAGTTGCGCAAGACCTACCACTTCGAGGAGGTGACGGCCGATTTTCGCTTCGATGCGCAACGCTCGGCCTCGGTTGAAGGGCGCGAACTCTATGTCTATGTCATTGGAGAGGCCTCACGAGCCATGAATTGGCAACTCTATGGATATGAACGTGAGACTACTCCAGGGTTGATGCAGATTGAGGATCTAATCATCTATCGCAATGTGTTGACACAGAGCAACACAACCCATAAGAGTGTTCCGTTGTTCCTTTCGTCGGTGGCGACCCACGAGCACGAGGCGCTGTACCAGCGTAAGGGCCTTCCTGCACTCTTTCGGGAGGCCGGGTTTGAGACGTGGTTTATCTCGAACCAATCTCCGCAGGGGGCAATGATCGACAACCTGTCGCAAGATGCCGAACATGTGCTCTATTTGGAGGATCCGCGGCATGATATGCAGCTGCTCGATCAGCTGAAGCAGGTGGTGGCCGGAAGCCAATCCGAGAAGCTGTTCGTCATCTTACACTGCTACGGATCGCACTTCAGTTACCACCAACGCTACCCGCGTTCGGAGGCCTTCTTCCTGCCTGATGATGATGTGGCAATCCGTGCCGACCATGCCGAAGAGTTGCGGAACTCTTATGATAACTCGATCCGATACACGGACCGTGTGCTGACCGCGACGGTCGAATATCTGCGTTCGCTCTCCGATTGTACCTCGGCCTTGCTGTATTGCTCGGATCATGGAGAGGACCTCTATGATGATGAACGTGGTCGTTTCCTGCATGCTTCGCCCACGACAACGGCCTATCAGCTCTATGTAGCCTCGTTTGCTTGGTTCTCGGAGCGTTATCGCGCTGCATGGCCTGAGAAGGTTACAACAGCTGCAGCATTGGTCGATGCACCGGCCACGACCCATTCGATGTATCATACAATTGCCGATATAGCCTCCGTTGAGGGGCGTTTCTGTAACGATACGGTTTCGTTAGTCAATCCGGCCTTTGATCGGCAGCGTGCGCGTCGTTATTTGAACGATCATAACGAGGCTGTCCCCTTCTCGGAAACAGGACTTACGGAGCACGATTGGAAGATATTTGCCCGTTATGGAGTAGTGGTCGATTGATTTGATCCCTGGCAGACAAGCAAAACAAAAGCGGATGAGTGTGGCGAGTAATGCACCTCATCCGCTTTTTTCTGTTGGGGGACTACCCCACTTATTCGACCGTTACCGATTTGGCCAGGTTGCGCGGCTGATCGACATTGCGCCCTTTATTGACGGCAATGTGATAGGCCAATAATTGCAGGGGCAACGAGGCTACAATCGGCATGAGGAATTCGCTTACTTGCGGCACCTCGATGACATAATCGGCCGAGTGGCTTACCAGTGTGTCACCTTGCGCAACTACGGCCACGATCTTACCGCCACGCGCTTTGATCTCCTCGATGTTGCTGGCGGTCTTTTCGTAGGTGTGGTCGGGGGTGGCAATGACTACGGTGGGCATCTCGGCATCGATGAGCGCAATCGGCCCATGCTTCATCTCGGCAGCCGGATATCCCTCGGCGTGAATATAGGAGATCTCCTTGAGTTTCAGGGCCCCTTCGAGGGCTGTCGGGTAGTTTACACCGCGCCCCATGTAGATGAAGTTGTGGGCGTAGGTGAAGATCTTGGCCAACTCCTCGACGCGGGGTGCAACCTCTTGGAGCAACTGTTCGAGTTGCTCGGGCAGAGCCAAGAGACCTTGACTCAAGGTGTAGTAGAGCGATGGGTCGAGTACTCCCTTCTCGCGGCCGATGGCCAGTGCCAACATCGTCATGACGGTCACCTGGCCGGTGAAGGCTTTGGTCGAGGCAACACCAATCTCGGGCCCGACGTGGATGTAGGCTCCCGAGTCGGTCGCGCGGGCAATCGACGAGCCGACGACATTGCAGATACCGAATACGAAGGCTCTGGCTTTACGTGCCAATTCGACGGCCGCCAATGTATCGGCCGTTTCACCCGATTGGGAGACGGCAATGACGATGTCGTCGGGGTTGATGATAGGATTCCGATAACGAAACTCCGAAGCATACTCCACCTCGACCGGAATGCGACACAACGACTCGATCAGGTGCTCACCGATCAGCGAGGCGTGCCACGACGTACCACAAGCGACAAAGATGATGCGTCGTGCGGCGAGGAAGCGTTCCCGATGGTCGATCACGCCTGATAGTTTGACCTCGAAGTTCTCGGGATGGATGCGGCCACGAATACAATCGATCAGCGTTTTGGGCTGCTCGAAGATCTCCTTCAGCATGAAGTGCGGATAGCCGCCCTTCTCGAGTTGTGCGATCGAGAGTTGCAATTTGCGGATGTCGATGCGCCCTTCGTGGTTATCGTGATTGACAATGCGCAGCGGTGCGTGGCGGTCGATAATGGCAATCTCGCCATCTCCGACATAGACAAAATCCTCGGTATATTCGATGATCGAGGCGGCATCCGAGGAGAGGAAAAACTCCCCTTCGCCACCGATACCGATCACCATCGGGCTGCTTTGGCGCGCTGCGATGATGCAGTCGGGGTTGTTGCGCTCGATGATGGCGATGGCATAAGCTCCGACCACCTGCTTGAGGGCTTGTTGTACGGCCTCGATCAGGGTGCAGTTGTTGCTGGTGCGAATAAATTCGATCAGATTGACTAACACCTCGCTATCGGTCGAACTGCGGAAGGTGTACCCGTGTTCGATCAGTGCCTCTTTGAGCAACCGATAATTCTCGATAATGCCATTGTGTATCAGTGCAATCTGGCCGGAAGTGCTAAAATGCGGGTGAGCATTGGCATCGTTCGGGATGCCGTGTGTTGCCCAGCGGGTATGGGCGATGCCGATCGTACCCGTGGCATCTTTTCCGTCGAGAAAATGCTCCAAATCGGAGACTTTACCTTTGCATTTATAGAGGTTCAGGTTGCCCTGTTCGTTGATGAGTGCCACACCGGCACTGTCATATCCGCGATATTCGAGGCGGTGCAATCCCTTCAGTAAAACGGGAATAGCCTCTTTCGGGCCGATGTATCCTACAATTCCACACATATAGGTCTGTATTGATTTTTCGCCTCAAAGATAACGAAAAAAAGACAAGATTGTTATGAATATATCATTTAGTGACTATGCAGACCATCTTCGCTGATCTCAAAAACCACACCCTCACGCAAACCATCGTTGTAGTAGTCGCCGACCTGATAAACTTTGGCTGTTTCCATATCAATATTGGTTTTTAACAAAAGTAATCAAACATCTTGCATCCCGAAAAAAAATAATAAAGGCTAACCTTCAATTTAGGTCAGCCTTTATTCTCTCGAGAAGGTCCGAATTATTTCGTAGCCTCTACAGACTCCTTGCGGAACTCCTTCATCAGCTTCGACAGCTCCAGAGCGGCCTTGCGAGCACGCGTGCCTGCAGCTTTGTTGCCCTTCTCTACCTGAGCTGCTGCATTAACAGCAAACACCTCATACTGTGCGTTGATCTTTTCAACCAGTTCTTTCATTGTTGTAAAATTTTAAGGGTTGTTATCGCTACAAAGATAGGAAATTATTCTAATAATCAACACCCTTGGAGTAATTTTTTTCGTTTTTTTGATGGTTCAGGATCGGTTGCGTCCTTTTTGTGGCTTAAAATGGCTAAAATGAAGGTTGTTTTATTTGGTCAATTCGGCTTTCCATTGCCCCTCGTCGTCCAGCACCATGTCGATCGAATCCTCCTCGACCGAGCCATTGCCGTAGGTGATATTCATATAGACCGTTGCCCCCTGGCCGTCCTCGTCGAGCTCCTCGCTGGCCACCTCGGCCTTGCTGATGCCGCCCTTCTTCTCGATGGCGGGAGCTACCTTCTCGGTCATCATGGCCATATAGGCCTCTTTGGTCTCCGGATCTTCGTCGTCCAGATCGAAGCACTCGAATGCGGCTGCGTAGTCGCCCTCGGCCAGCAAATCATAGATCTCTTGAGCACGAGCACTCGGGGTGTTGCTGCTCGAGCAGCTGCTCAACATCAACGCTAGGCCGATGCTGAAAATAGTCAGTAGCTTTTTCATGTTCGTTTGGTTTTTAGAATGAGTAAATAGGTGTTAATAAATCGTTTTTCGTAATGTCCGATGGTAAAATATAGTCACCACTCATGCTGGGAAACTGAAAGTGGGTACGTCGCCCTTCGCTCAAGCTGATGCCCTGTGCCGCGTAGAGCCGCTCGATCAGCTCGGTACAATAGAGTTGCGAACTGTCAGTCAGATCATACTGATGGTCGAACGGTACGGCCTGCTCGGCCCAATAACAGGCGTGGCGGGCAATCGCGTGCCGACACTCCCCCAACCCTTCGTAGCGGTATTGCGCACCGTGTGAGGCCCGACGTGCATCCCAAAACTGCGCAATCGGTTCACACTTCACCCGATCAAAATCGCCTTCAAAATCGTGCTCGGCCGGTACGGCATGCACGACACACCACCCTTGCGAGGTCTGTACCACAATCCCGACATGGGAGTATCGCCCCTCTTGATCGAGTGCGCTGACCGTACGTCCCAGGAGGCCCGATCCTCGCCGAAATAACAGATCGCCCTCTTGCAACTCCAACTCCTGCACCGCGCAGACCGATTGGTCGGCAGGTGCCGTGCAGGCCGTGCAGGTGAGCAAGCCGAGCAGGCCAAATGTGGAGCGAAACAGCCTCTTTAACGTACGTCTCATATACAAAGATATAGTAAAAATGGACGGCATTGCAACTTTTTGTGGAAAAAAACAGCGAAAAAATGGAAGAAATCGTAGGATGCACCCTGCACGGTATATTTTTTGACCGCCGTAGCCAAAAAAATCAAACACTATGAGAGTGCCTGTTTGGGGAGTGCTGCTCCTTTTGGTGATGACAGGATGTCGTCATCGCAGCGCGGTGAGTTCGATGCCGATTGGTGTCAGAACGGCCTATGCAGTGGTGGATTCGATCCCCTATCGTATGCAATTTATCGGTTATTTGCAGAGTAATTTCGACGCGGTGATCCAGCCACGCATCAATGGTTTTTTAGTATCCAAAGAGTTTGAAAACGGCTTGCCTGTCAAGCGAGGAGCCGTGCTCTATACGATTGATCGCTCACAATATGCCAATACAATGTTGGCGGCCGAAGCGCAACTCCAATCGGCTCGTGCCGAGGCGGTCGAAGCACGTAATAATTACGACCGAGCCATCCCCTTGGCAGCCATGAATGCGATTAGTCGTGCTGAACTGGATCAATATACAGCCCAGCATTTGGCAGCCGATGCCGCCGTGCGATCGGCCGAGCAGACATTGCGTAATGCTCGGCTCGATGTGGGTTATACGCGTATTGTATCCCCGATTGATGGCATCGCTTCCGGCTCGTCGGCCCACATTGGGGATTATGTCGGTCCGGGTACAGAATTTAGTGTGCTGACCACGATCTCGAATATTGATACCCTTTCGGTTGATCTGGCGATTCCGATGCGGCAATATCTCCGTCTGGCGGGTAATCGTCCGACCATCTACGACAACGAAGGACTGCTGCGCGATATTCGACTTACGTTGGGCGATCAGCGACTCTACCCGATTCTGGGCTTTTATGGCTATACGCGAAAAGATATCTCGACGGCTGCCGGAACATTGGTCCTGGTGGTGAAATTCCCCAATCCCGATCAATCGCTCAAACCGGGGCAATTTGCCCGCGTGGAGGCCCAGATCGGACCCTCGCGTGCACAGGTGGTCGTGCCGGCCGAAGCGGTTAGCCAGACGCAGGGTGTGGATGCCGTATGGGTTGTTTTGCCCGACAGTACGGTGGCCTATCGTGCCGTTGAGTTGGGCGATCCGGTCGATTCGTTGTGGGCGGTTGAGAGCGGTATTGAGGCCGGTGAGCGGGTTGTGGTGAGCGGTGCGCAGAAATTGCATGCCGGCATGAAGGTCGTAATCGAAAACCAATAAGCGGATGGAGCACTATTTTATTCGTCGGCCGATTTTTGCCATCTCGTTGGCAATCGGTATCGTGGCGGTGGGGCTGTTGTCGATCTCGTCGCTACCCGTTGAACAGTATCCGGACATCACGCCACCTGTGGTCGAGGTCTCGGCTACCTACCCGGGAGCCGATGCCCAAACGGTCAATAATGCCGTAGCCACTCCGTTGGCCGAACAGATTATGGGTGTCGATCAGATGCTCTATATGCAGGCCACCTCGGCCAACGACGGGTCGATGGCCTTGCAGGTGATCTTTGAGGTGGGGTCTGACCCCGATATGGATGCGGTCTTTACGCAGAATCGTGTGGCAACCGCTCTGGCGCAGCTCCCCGAGGCGGTGACCGAGCAGGGCGTGACGACCCAAAAGACCATGACGGGCTTTTTGATGGTCTATGCATTGCATAGCGACGGACGTTATGACGAGGAGTTTCTCTCCAATTATGCCTATATCAACCTGCAAAACGAGCTGTTGAAGGTCAATGGCGTCGGCAAGGTGGAGATCATGGGTGCCGGTGAATATGCCATGCGGATCTGGCTGCGGCCCGATGTGCTGAAGTATTATAACATCGCATTGTCGGAGGTTACGGATGCCATCGCCGTGCAGAGCGGAAGCTATCCGGTGGGTCAGTTCGGTGCCGAGCCGGCTCCCGACGGCCAGCGATATACCTATACGGTGACCCTGCCACCCCAGATTAACACGGCCGAGGCCTTCTCGCAGATTATCGTCCATACGACCCCTTCGGGCGAACAGATTCGCCTCTCGGAGGTGGCCGATGTAACGTTGGGCAGTGAAAGCTATGGCGTGAGCTCTCGTTTTGAGGGGCAGCCGACTGCGTTGTTGGTGGTCTATCAAGAGCCCGGGAGCAATGCGATGGAGGTCGGACGCACGGTGCGGGCGGTGATGTCGCAGGCCGAGGATCGTTTCCCGGATGGTGTCGAGGCGACGACGATTGTCGATACGACACGCAGCATTCGGGCCGGCATCGTTGATATCTTCCGCACGCTGCTCGTAGCGCTGGTCTTGGTGATTCTGATCATCTACCTCTTTATACAAGATTGGCGAGCAACGCTCATTCCGCTCATTGCCATTCCCGTTTCGCTCATCGGAGCCTTCGCCCTCTTCCCGCTGCTGGGCTTCTCGATCAATGTGATTTCGTTGTTGGGATTGGTGTTGGCCATTGGCTTGGTAGTCGATGATGCTATTGTGGTAGTTGAGGCGGCACAGGTACAGATCGAACAGGGTAAAAGCCCTCGGGAGGCCGCTACCGAGGCGATGCGCCATGTGGCATCGCCCATCATTGCGACGACCGTGGTCCTCTTGGCAGTCTTTATCCCGGTCTCGTTGGTCGGCGGTGTGACCGGACGCCTTTTTCAGCAGTTTGCCGTGACGATAGCCGTCTCGGTTGTGATCTCGACGATCAATGCTCTGACGCTCTCGCCGGCTCTGTGTGCGCTGCTGCTTCGGCGGCGTGAAGGGGCATCGAGCGGCTTCTTTGGCTGGTTCAATCGGTGGTATCGGCAACGTAGCGAGGGCTATATGCGGGTAACTCCGGTGCTGATGCGTCATTTGGGGCGTACGGGGCTGTTTTTGGCGGTGGTCGGTCTGGCCATTGCGGGATTGTGGCGGTCGTTGCCTTCGGGTTTTCTGCCCGAGGAGGATCAGGGCTATGTGATGGTGATGGTCACACTGCCCGAGGCTGCCTCGCTGCAACGTACGCGCGAGGCGATGGCGCATATCGACGAGGTGATTCGACGTCGGCCGGATGTCGCTGACACCTCATTTGCCGCCGGCTGGAACCTGATGGCCGGTATTGCCTCGACTTCAAGCGGTGTTGTCTTTGTCTCGTTGGCCGATTATGCCGATCGACGGCTTACGGCTATGGAGATTGCCCAGCAACTCACCGAGGAGTTGTATGTAGCCATTCCCGAGGCACTTTGCTACGCCTTTATTCCGCCGGCCATCCCCGGCTTGGGTATCACGTCGGGTGTTTCGGTCGAGGTACAGGATCGGGAGGGTCGAGGTGTGGCCTATTTGAATGCGGAGACGGATCGCCTGATGGAGGCTTTGCGACGGGAGCCGACGATTGCTTCGGTGTCCACCCAATTCAACGCCGATGTGCCACAGCGACGGTTGCTGATTGATCGTGAGCAGGCATTGGCGGCCGGCGTGGAATTGCGGAGCCTTTACGGGGAACTCTCGGCCCTGCTCGGTGGATCGTATATCGACAATTTTACCCGTTTTGGACGGCTCTATCGCAGCTATATACAGGCTGCACCACCCTATCGGACTGATGCTCGATCGCTCGAACAGTTCTATCTTACGACCTCCTCGGATGAGTCGGTGCCAATGAGTGGTTTGGTCGAGGTGGTCGATACGGTCGGTGTGGAGTATCTCTCGCAATTTAATCTCTACAATTCAATCTCGCTCACCATTACGCCTGCAGCCGGAGCCTCCTCGGCTACGGTGATGGAACGTATCGAGGCGGTGGCCGATGAGGTGCTTCCCGATGACATCACGACCGCCTGGAGTGGCGTTTCATTTCAGGAGGAAGAGGCGGCCGATAAAGGTAATTGGGTCTATCTGGTCACCTTGCTCTTTGTCTTTCTGGCGTTGGCCTCCCTCTACGAATCTTGGGGGCTTCCGTTGGCTATCTTGATGAGTGTACCGGTGGCTGTGTTGGGCGCGTTGCTCTTTATGGGTGTGTCGCACCTGATCGACCCGCTCTTTGTGAACGACATCTATCTGCAGATCTCGTTGGTGATGCTCATCGGCCTGACGGCTAAAAATGCCATCTTGGTGGTGGAGTATGCCGATAAACTCTTCTTCGAGGAGGGACGATCGTTGGAGGAGGCGACGATCGAGGCGGCACGACTGCGTCTGCGCCCCATTCTGATGACGGCCTTCTCGTTTATTTTGGGTGTGCTGCCACTCATCTTTGCCAGCGGGGTCTATGCCACGGCGCGCAATGTGATGGGCGTGGCGCTGGTGGGTGGTATGCTCTTCGCTACCCTGCTCGGTATCTTTGCCTATCCTGCTTTTTACTATTTGGTGGCGCGTCTCGGCCATTTTGAGCGTCGTCGCCAACAACACAACAGATCATGAAACGAACCTGGATACTCTCTCTAATACCAGCAGTCATGGTTGCGCTGACTGCCTGTGCACCGCGTTTGAATGCGCCCGTTGTCGAGGTGCCGGAGCGGTATCGCTATGCGGATAGCGTGGCTGCCGATTCGGTGGTAGTGACACAACGATGGTGGGAACTCTTTGGTGATACGACGCTCAATTGGCTGGTGGAGCGTGCCTTGCAAAACAACCGCGATTTGCAGATTGCAACCTCCCGGATCGAACAGGCACGCGAAGCCTTGCGCATCACGCGAGCGGCGTATCTTCCCGCAATCGGTGGCGAAGTCTCGGCCGAAGCGACCTACAACCGCGAGCAACGCATCGTGCAGGATTATGCCGTCGAGCCGACGTTGAGTTGGGAGATCTCCCTGTTTGGGGCGTTGCGCCATAGTACGGTGGCGGCACGTGCTGAAGTGGCCGCTTTGGAGTGGAATCGTCACGGTGTAGCACTCTCGTTGGCAGCCGAGGTGGCGACCAATTATTTCACGTTGCTGCAATATGAGCGTGACCTGGCGATTGCTACCCGCACGGCACATCTGCGACGGGAGTCGGCTGCGCTGATCGACTCGATGTATCGCTATGGTATGTCGAGCGGTATCGATCGGGAGCAGGCCTACAGTTTAGTCTATACGGCCGAAGCCGATATCCCGAATTACCGCAATGCGATCGAGCGCACGCTCCTCTCGCTCAATGTGCTTTTGGGCGATGTGCCGCAGGAGTATGGACCTCGTGGTGTCGGGAGCGAATTGCTCACGGATCGGCAGCCCGAGGAGCTTTCGGCGGGTGTGCCTTCCGAACTGCTGCAACGCCGTCCCGATATTATGCAGGCTTACCACACGCTACAACAGGCGGCCGCTGAAGCAGGGGTGGCACGAAGCAGCCGTTTTCCGTCGATTCGGCTGACCGCCTCTGCAGGTATTGGGGCCTCGACCCTGAAGGGGCTGACGGAACATAATCCGGCCATCTGGTCAGCAGCCGGAACGATCGTGCAACCGATCTTCCAAGCCGGAGCTTTACGGGCAAAGGAGCGGGCTGCGGTTGAGCAATACAACCAGGTCGCCTATCAATACGAGCAGACCGTCTTGGCTGCCTTCTCGGATGTCGAGCAGGCCTTGACGCGCATCGTGGCCAATCGGGAAGAGGTGGAACGTTATACGCGGTTAGAGGACTCCTACCGCGAAATAGTGACGATGGCCCATGCACTGTATCGCAACGGCATGGTTGATTATCTCGATGTTATTGATGCTGAGCGTACGCTCTATGGAGCTCAAATGCAGTTGGTAAACCTTGTGACTCAGCAATATATCAATTATGTCTCGCTCTGCAAAGCACTCGGTGGCGGCTGGCAGGCTGCAGCGGATGAAAATACCTACTTGTTGCGATAGCAAATCTGCTAAAAAATGGGTATCTTTGCCGAAATTAAATTTCGACAAAGCCCACTTATGCGTCTCTCTGAACTCAAAACCGGATCATCGGCCACCATCCTGAAGGTAACAGGTCATGGCGGATTCCGTCGTCGTATTGTCGAGATGGGATTTATTCGCGGCCAACGCGTTGAGGTGGTGTTGAATGCACCGCTAAAGGATCCGATCGAGTATCGTATTATGGATTATGAGGTCTCGTTGCGTCGTAGCGAGGCTGATATGGTCGTTGTGATGAGCGACGAGGAGGCAGCACGGCAACTCGAAGAGCAACAGACCTATTTTGCCGAGGAGGCTCCGGTCGGCTCGCTCGATGAGGTGGTGGCACGTGGTAGCCGCACGATCAGTGTGGCATTGGTGGGCAATCCGAACAGCGGTAAAACCTCGCTCTTCAATGCCATCTCGGGCGGCCATGAGCATGTGGGTAATTATAGCGGTGTGACGGTCGGTGCCAAGTGTGGTGTGCGTCACTATCGGGGCTATCGCTTCGAGGTGACCGACTTGCCCGGAACCTATGCCTTGTCCGCCTATACGCCCGAGGAGCGATACGTGCGCGAGCATCTGGTACGCGAGACCCCCGATGTGGTGATCAATGCGGTGGTGGCATCGAATCTGGAGCGCAATCTCTATCTGACTACTGAGTTGATTGATATAAACCCACGTATGGTCGTGGCACTCAATATGTTTGACGAGCTTCAAAGTAGCGGTGCACGGCTCGATTATGATGCTTTGGGGCGTATGTTGGGTGTGCCGATGGTACCGGTCGAGGCACGCAATAAGCGCGGTATAGACACGCTGCTCGATACGGCGATTGCTGTTTATGAAGGGCGAGACGATCGCGTGCGCCACATCCACATCAATCAGGGTGCGGTCATCGAGGAGGGTTTGCAACTGCTCAACCATGAACTCTCAGCCTATCGGGCCGAATTGCCCAATGTTTTTCCACCGCGTTATTATGCGATGAAGCTCTTGGAGGGCGATCAGCAGGTGGAGCAGATGTTGCACAACCACCCAGCTTATGCACAATGGGTAACGACGCGTGACCATGAGGTCAAACGGATCGAATCGGCCTTGCATGAGGATATCGAAACAGCCCTTACGAATCAGAAATATGGATTTATCTCGGGAGCTCTGAAGGAGACCTATACCCCTGGTGAGCGTGAGCGTCATTCGGCCACGCAACTTATAGACGCCTTCGTGACGCACAAATTGTGGGGTTTCCCGATCTTTTTCCTGATCATGGGACTGATGTTTTGGAGTACTTTCTCGCTGGGAGCCTATCCGCAAGCTTGGATTGAGTGGTTGGTGGGCTGGATCAGTTCGACGGTTAGTGGCTGGATTCCTGAGGGTGCGTTGCGCGATCTGATCATTGATGGTGTAATCGGCGGTGTCGGCTCGGTGATAGTCTTCCTGCCTAATATCATGATCCTCTACCTGTTTATCTCGTTTATGGAGGATTCGGGCTATCTAGCGCGCGCCGCCTTTATCATGGATCGCATCATGCACCGAGCAGGCCTGCATGGAAAATCGTTCATTCCGCTCGTGATGGGCTTTGGTTGTAATGTGCCTGCTATCATGGCTTGTCGTACGATCGAGAGCCGATCGAGCCGCCTGATTACCATTCTGATTACACCGTTTATGTCGTGCAGTGCACGTCTGCCTGTTTTCATCCTGCTGGCCGGAGCCTTCTTCCCGAATACAGCCGGATGGGTCGTCGCCGGATTGTATCTGCTGGGTGTGGTGATGGCGGTCGTGACGGCTCGCCTGATGCGTCGCTTCTTCTTTCCGGTCGATGAGACCCCCTTTGTGATGGAGCTACCGCCCTATCGTATGCCGACAACGCGCACGACGCTGACGCACATGTGGGATAAATGTGCCCAATACCTCAAAAAGATGGGCGGTATGATTCTGATCGCCTCGCTCGTTGTCTGGTTCTTGAGCTATTATCCGCGCCCGGAGGTGGCGGCAACTGATGCGACGACGGTCGAGACGCAAAGCACTACTTCGGATGAGGCAACGATCTATGCCGGCTCTTATTTGGGGCAGATTGGCAAATGGTGCGAGCCGGTCTTTGCTCCGTTGGGGCTGGAGTGGAAGGCCGGCGTGGCCTTGTTGTCGGGTGTGGCGGCCAAGGAGGTGGTTGTCTCGACGATCGGTGTGCTCTATGCCGTGGATGATGTCGAGAGTGAGGAAGGTGGTGCTTCGCTGGGTAAGAAATTGGTGGCCAGCGGCCACTATTCGACCGCTTCGGTGGTTGCCTTGTTGATTTTCGTGTTGTTGTATCTACCATGTTTAGCCACGATTGCAGCCATTCGCAGTGAGATTGGTTGGCGTTGGGCTATTGGGGCACTTATATATAATACGGTTGTAGCCTGGGTCGTAGCCTGGGTGGCTTATCACGTAACCTTGTGGATTGCATGATGGAGATGGATTGGCAAACGTGGATTGTGTGGGCGATTGGCTGCCTGGTGGGCTGGTTGGTGCTCCGTGCGGCCGTTCGTCGGCTGTGGCCGCTCTTCATCGGACGACGCACTTCGATTTGTGAAGGATGTGCCGGCCAATGTGGGCAATGCGCGAAAATAAAAGAGAAAGAGCATTGTCGAATTTGATAAGAATGATTACCTTTGTGGACTGTTTTGCTTATAGTGCTGACAGTCCGCATTGTTTTTATATAGGTTAGTAGATGAATCATGGAATGGTTGCATGATCTTTTCTTTGGGAATGGTATAGCGCATTCGGTGCTGATTATCTCGTTGGTGATTACGCTCGGCATCATGTTGGGTCGTATTAAGATTTGTGGTATCTCTCTGGGAATTACGTGGATTCTCTTTGTTGGTATTGCCATGAGTCATTTCGAGATGCGCATTGATGACAGCACACGCCATTTTGCCCAAGAATTTGGATTGATTTTGTTTGTCTTCTCGATCGGACTACAGGTGGGCCCCAGTTTTTTCTCCTCGTTCAAGCATGGAGGTATGAAGCTCATCGGTTGCGCCGTGGCGATTGTGCTGCTGGGCGTGCTGACGGCCGGAGTGTTGCATTGGGTGACCGATGTGCCGATTCCGACGATGGTGGGTATCTTATCCGGAGCCGTGACCAACACGCCGGGTTTGGGTGCTGCGCAGCAAGCCTATGTCGATACAACCGGCCTGCAGGATCCCTCGATCTCGATGGGTTATGCCGTGGCCTACCCATTGGGTGTGGTAGGTATTATTCTGACCCTGATCTTTTTGCGTTATGTCTTGCGCGTCAATTTCGATCAAGAGAATCGCGATTTGGCAGCTCTTTCGCAGGAGCATCAGCCGGCCGAGAAATTCTCGCTCGAATTTACTAATCAACTGCTCGATGGTCGTTCGGTGGAGTATATTCGTGATCTGATCAATCGCCAGTTTGTTATCTCGCGTGTGATTCATGCCGAGAGTGGCGAACTGACATTGGCTGATGGCGAGACAAAACTGCGTATGGGCGATAAGGTGCGCATGATCTGCCAGAAGGAGGACGAGGAGGCTATCACCGCCTTTTTGGGCCATCAAATCGAGATGAGCGACGAAGAGTGGGGCCACAATACCCCCAATGCGACCCTCATCTCGCGCCGTATCTTGATTACCAAGCCCGAAATCAATGGTAAGAAGTTTTCGGATCTGCGTCTGCGGACGAAATATGGCATTACGCTGACGCGTGTGAATCGAGCCGGTGTCGATCTGTTGCCCTATCAAGGTTTGGAGCTGCAGGTCGGTGACCGTGTGATGGTGGTCGGTCCGGAGAAGGGTGTAGCAAAGGTGGCCGAGGTGTTGGGCAACTCGCTCAAGAAGTTGGACCATCCCAACCTGATCACGATCTTTGTGGGTATTGCACTGGGTGTGCTGCTTGGCTCGATTCCGCTGCTCAATGTGCCGCAGCCCGTTAAGTTGGGTTTGGCCGGTGGTCCGCTGATTTTGGCTATTTTGATTGGCCGTTTCGGTACGCGTTTCCATCTGGTGACCTATACGACGATGAGTGCCAACCTTATGTTGCGTGAGGTGGGTATCGCCCTCTTCTTGGCGTGTGTGGGTCTGGGTGCAGGTGAAGGCTTTATCGACGCTATTATGAGTGGCGGTTATAAATGGATCGGTTACGGTGCTATCATAACGATCTTGCCCTTGCTCATTGTGGGCGTTTTTGCACGCTTGGTGCTCAAGATGAATTATTACACGCTGATGGGTATGCTGTCCGGCTCGATGACTGATCCTCCGGCTTTGGCTTATGCCAATGGCGTAGCGGGCAATGATATGCCGGCTGTGGGTTATTCGACGGTCTATCCGGTGGTGATGTTCTTGCGTGTGCTGACAGCCCAGATCTTCATTCTCTTTGCGCTGGGTTAAGTGTTAAAAGATTGTGTAAAAGAATTTCATTGGGTAGATCAAAACCGAAGAGAAATACCTATTTTTGTAGGAGAAAATTGTCAAAACTACCAAGATAACAAATTATGGGTGTAAAAATCGACCGTTCGCATCGTCTGGACGGCATTGGAGAGTACTATTTTTCGCGTCGTCTGCGCGAGATTGGCGAGATTGAGGCCTCGACGGGTCGTCAGATTATTAAGTTGGCTATGGGCAGCCCCGATCTGCCGCCCCATCAATCGGTGATCGACCGCCTCTCGCAGGAGGCACAACGTCCCGATGTACACAAGTATATGTCCTACAAAGGTGAGCCGATTCTGCGCAAAGCCTTTGCCGATTGGTATAAGAAGTGGTATCGTTCGGAGTTCGATTACAATACTGAGGTTCTGCCGTTGATCGGTTCGAAAGAGGGTATCATGCACATCTGCATGACCTTCCTCAATCAGGGCGATAAGGTGCTTGTCCCCAACCCGGGCTACCCCACCTATTCGGCAGCCGTACGTTTGGCCGGTGGTCAGATGGTGACCTATGCGCTGAACAAGCAGACGAACTTCTACCCTGACTTTGAGGCGATCGAGGCGGCCGGTTTGGAGGGCGTGAAGATGATGCTCGTGAACTACCCCAACATGCCGACGGGACAGACCCCCTCGATGGAGCTTTTTGAGCAGATCATCGCTTTTGGTCGCAAGCACAACATCCTGATCGTGCATGATAATCCCTATAGCTTTATCCGCAACGCCGAGAAGCCGATCTCGATCATGGAGGTTGAGGGTGCTCGCGAGGTGGCTTTGGAGATGAATTCGTTGTCGAAGGCACACTCGATGGCCGGTTGGCGTGTGGGTGTTGTTGTGGGCAAGAAGGAGTGGATCGACTCGATCTTGACCTTCAAGTCGAACATGGATTCGGGTATGTTCTACCCCATTCAGGCTGCAGCCGATACGGCATTGGCGTTGGGTGAGGAGTGGTTTACAGAGCTGAACGCAATCTATTACGGTCGTGAGCGTCAGGCTTACGCTTTGTTGGATGCGCTGGGCTGCCGCTATCGCAAGCACCAGGCCGGCCTGTTCGTCTGGGCCGAGCTGCCCGAGGGGTATGAGGGCGACAGCTTCTCCTTCTCGGACGAGGTGATGGAGCAGTGCGATGTCTTCCTCACGCCGGGTGGCATCTTCGGCTCGGAGGGTAATGGCTATATCCGCATTACGCTCTGCTGCCCCGAGGAGTTGCTCAAGAAGGCAACGGACAACGTGGTAGCGAAGTTTAAGAAATAGCAAACGCAAAAAAAATGGCCTTGCGGCAGGGAAATGGGAGCCTGTGTCGCGGCTAATGCGTCAGATTCGGGAGGCCGTCTGCCAGGAGTGTGGGACGACCTCCCTTTTTTGTGGAATAGAAACCGATGTGTGTGATGAAACGGATCGTGGTAGGAATATGGATGTTGCTGTTGTGGAGCGTGCAGCAGGCCGAGGCGCAGGGGCGTCAGGAGGTCGATATGAATTTCGACTGGCGGTTTGCGGCAGGTGAGGTGGCTGCAGGGGCATCGATCGAATTGGCCGATAGCGCGTGGCAGGTGGTGCACCTACCCCACGATTTTCAGATTGGTCAGCCCTGGGTTGCTCCATCGCCCGAGGAGCAGGCTACAGCAACCGATCAGGCAGCCAATCGGCGGAGCCGTTTGAGTGGTCGCGGCTTCAAAGAGATGGGCATCGGGTGGTATCGGAAACGTTTTACGCCCGATCCGGCGTGGCGCGATCGTCGCGTACTGATCGACTTTGGCGGCATTATGTATGTGGGTGATGTCTATCTGAATGGCGAACGCATCGGTGGTACGGATTATGGCTACGTCGGCTTTGAGATAGATTTGACAGACCATTTGCGCTACGGAGAAGAGAATCTGCTGGCCGTGCGAGCCGATACGCGCGAGGCGAACAATTCACGATGGTACACCGGAGGCGGACTGTTCCGAGGAGTGAAATTGGTCGTCACCGATCCGTTGCTCTACTTTACGCGCCATCCGCTCTATATTACGACACCGCACGTAGCGACGGACGAGGCTACGATTGTCGTACAGGCCGAAGTAGCGGCACGTGAGCGTCGTCCGTTCGAGGCGCGTTTGCAGGTGCTGGATGCTGCGGGTAAATCGGTGGTGGATCGGCGGGTGACCTTCGATCGTCGGCGCAGCCCCTTTGAGTATCGGTTTGATACGATTCGTCTGCAAAATCCGCAGTTGTGGGATTGTGATCAGCCCCATCTTTATACCGCTACGGTGACGCTTTTCGATCATCAGGGCGCAGTAACCGACCAATATAGCGATCAATTCGGCATTCGCCGGGTAGAGTTCTCACCGCAATTCGGTATGCGGCTCAATGGTCGCAAAGTGCTGCTCAAAGGGGTGGCTAACCACCATGATTTAGGAGCATTGGGAGCTGCCGCCTATCCGCGTGCGATCGAGAAACGCATCCAACTCTTCAAAAGTTATGGCGTGAACCACATCCGTACGTCGCATAATCCGTATAGCGATGAATTTATGCGTATGTGCGATCGCTATGGTATCTTGGTCGTTGATGAGCTGTACGATAAGTGGCTCGATCAGTTCTGTGGCGGAAGAGTGCCGTGGAGTACGCTTTGGCAACACGATATTCCGGAGTGGGTGAAGCGAGATCGCAATCGCGCTTCGGTGGTGGTGTGGAGTTTGGGTAATGAGTTGCAGACCTATTGGCGGATTCCGCATGCCGATTGGGGAGTAACGCCCTACCGCATGCAGCGGGAATTGCTGCGTCGTTACGATGCTACGCGTCCGATTACGGTGGCGATGCACCCGCGCGGTCGTCATCCGGATACCGACTCGCTGCCGGCACCCTTGGTCCATGAGACGGACATCGCCTCCTACAACTACCGCTATATGTATTTCCCGGGCGATGCGCGCCGCTTCCCGCACATGATCTTCTATCAGAGTGAGGCTAATACGAGCAACATGGGCCCGAACTTCTTCGGCATGGATCGGGACAAGGTGGTCGGTCTGGCCTATTGGGGGCAGATAGATTATCTGGGAGAGAGTGGCGGCTGGCCGGCAAAAGGATGGGCACAGGGGGCTTTCGACAGCTCGCTTCAGCCCAAACCGGTGGCCTACCTGCTCAAGAGTCTCTTTTGTGAGGAGCCTGTTGTGCGTATCGGTGTAGTCGATCGTGAGGTCGATTTAGAGTGGAATGCCGTGCAGATCGGAACGCCGCACATGAGTGACCATTGGAATCGGACGGTAGGCGAAAAATTGACGGTCTATACCTATACGAATTGTGAGGAGGTGGCTTTGCTGCTCAATGGTCGCAAATTGGGGGTAAAACCCAATGTGGAGGGAGCGGATCGCAACAAACTGCGTTGGGATAGTATCCCCTATCAGCCCGGACGCCTGGAGGCGGTCGGCTATCGAAATGGTTGCGAGGTGGCACGACATACGATTCGTACGGCAGGGAAAGCGATCAAACTCGTTGCCGAACCGGATACGATCTGCTGGCGAGCCGATGGTATGGATCTGCAACATGTGCGCATCTGGGCCGTGGACCGTAAGGGTGAGCGTGTTCAACAGTGCAACGAGGAGATGCGCTTCTCGGTGGTCGAGGGGGATGCCTCGATCGTGGCAACCGATAATGGTAATATCTGTTCCGATGAGTTGCATACGGCCACTGCACGTAGTCTCTATCGGGGCTCGGCATGGGTAATTCTGCGCGCCGGACGGAAAGCCGGAACGGTGAAACTCCGTGTGGAGAGTGCTCGATTTAAGCCGGTGGAGCTGACTTTGCAGACGCACTAATGACTTTTCACCAAACGAAAGGGGCTGTCGCAACCAATGTGTTGGACAGCCCCTTGTGTGTTATTGCTTTGTGGCTATTTGCTGATCACGCGCACTTGGGCGGCGGCAGCCTTTACGCGGTCGCGCAATGCATCGAGATCCTCACCGTGGGGCGCATACCCTACGACAACGCCCATGCGGCGATTCTTGCGGGCCGAAGGTTTACCAAAAATACGAATGTCAAGGCGCGGATTCTCGGCTAAAGCCTCCTCGACGCCCTCGTAGTCGGGAGCCGTAGCCGAAGGCTCCTCGGCCAAAATGACGGCCGATGCACCGATGCGCTCAAAGGTAATCTCAGGAATCGGCAGACCCAATACGGCACGTGCGTGCAGCTCGAACTCGCTCAGGTTTTGCGTACCCGCCAGCGTGACCATACCCGTGTCGTGCGGACGGGGCGACAACTCCGAGAAATAGACTCCGTTTTCGTGGCTGAGGAAGAACTCCACACCCCAAATACCTGCACCAGTCAGAGCCTCAGTCACGGCAGCGGCCATGCGTTGAGCCTCCTTGAGGTGCTCCTCTGAGATAGGGGGCATTTGGAAGCTCTCGCGGTAATCACCACCCTTTTGTACGTGGCCGATCGGCGGGCAGAAGAGCGTCGGGCCATTGTGCTGCGTTACGGTCAGCAGGGTGATCTCGCTGTCGAAGCGGATAAACTCCTCGACGATCAGCTCCATGATGTCGCCGCGTGAGCCCTCGCAACCATAATTCCACGAGTGCTCCAGATCGTCGGCCGAGTAAGCTACCGACTGGCCCTTGCCCGAGGAGGACATGAGCGGTTTGATCACACACGGGAATCCGATCTTCTCGGCAGCCTCTTTCAGTTCGTCAAAACTCTTGGCATAGAAGTATTTTGCCGTCTTGAGACCCAGCTCTTTGGCGGCCAGATCGCGGATTGCCTTACGGTTCATTGTGTAGTTTACGGCGCGTGCACTCGGTACGACACGAATGCCCTGCTGCTCGAATTCGTAGAGACGCTCGGTGCGTATTGCCTCGATCTCCGGAACGATCAGGTTGGGTTGGTGCTTGGCAACGGCTGCAGCTAAGGCTTCGCCATCGAGCATGTCGAATACTTCGTATCCGTCGGCCACCTGCATAGCGGGTGCTCCGGCATATTTATCACAAGCAATGATTGTTTGCCCCAGACGTTGAGCGGCGATAACAAACTCTTTTCCCAACTCTCCCGAGCCGAGCAGAAGGATTTTCTTGGCCATAAGATGCAAAATGTTTAGGTATAAATGTTAGACAAAGATAGCATTTTTCGCCATAAGAAACAACGGTTTGGGCGATTCACCACAAAAAATGTCACTTAGGGAACTCTTTTTTGTAAAAAATAAGAAAAGATTGCTAAAAAAAACATATCTTTACACTACAACTACTAACTACTGAAAAAAACAACTATGAATTTACTAAAACAAGGGGCTTTGTTCGTGCTGTGTTCAGCATGCGCCATGACAGCCTTTGCTCGCCCCAAACAGACGCTTGAAGAGCAGGTGCAGACCAAGATGCGTGAGGCGACCCGCTTTATGATGGATGAAGTGAGCTACAACGGTGGTTTTGTGTGGAACTATCTGCCCGACATGTCACGCCAGTGGGGCGAGATGGAGGCCAAACGAACGATGGTGTGGATTCAGCCTCCCGGAACGCCGTCGGTGGGTCACTTGTTGCTCGATGCCTACCATGCTACGGGTGATGAGTACTATTATGCGCAGGCCGAGCGTGTGGCCGGAGCGTTGATCTGGGGACAGCTTGAATGTGGTGGTTGGAACTATGTCTTTGACTTTGCCGGTGAGAATTCGCTCAAAGAGTGGTATGGAACCATTGGTAAGGCTGGCTGGCGATTGGAGGAGTTTCAGCACTACTATGGTAATGCCACCTACGACGATGGAGGTACGATGGAGGCGGCAACATTCCTGCTTCGTATGTATGTCGAGAAGAATGATCCGAAGTATCGCCCTGCGCTGGAGAAGGTGATTCGCTTTGTGCTTGAGAGTCAATACCCGGTGGGTGGGTGGCCGCAGCGTTATCCGTTGCGCTACGATCACCCCTTCCACGGGAAGGCCGACTACTCGTCGTTTATCACCTTGAATGACGATGTGATGCCCGATATTATCGACTTCCTGACCCAGTGCTACCAGGCACTCGGCATGCAGGATGTCAAGGAGCCGGTGCTACGTGCTATGTATCTGATGATCACCCTGCAACAGGGTGCACCGTATGCCGGTTGGGCCGATCAATATACGGTCGATGATCTGAAGCCGGCGCATGCACGTTCGTATGAGCCGCGAGCTATCAATACCAGCACCACGAGCCGCATGATTATGCTCATGCTGGAGTACTACCGCCTGACGGCTGATTCGCGTTTCTTGACGGGTATTCCTGCCGCATTGACCTTCCTCGAGGGGCAACGTCTGCCCGATGAGGTTGTGGAGCGTAGCACCTACAACAGTCGCCGCGATCCGCGTCCCGGCAGCTTCGTGGCCGCCCGCTTTATCCATCCCGAAACCGGTGAGCCGCAGTATGTACACCGCGAGGGTACGAATGTCTTCAATGGTCGCTATGTGGTCGATGATCAGCCCGAGGGAACGATTGCACACTACAACTCGTTCACGATGCTCAATCCTACCTTCCTGCGTCAGATTTATGAGCAGACGTTGGCTTTGCCGCGTGAGGAGTTGGCCAAAGAGTCTCCCTTTTTGAATACGGGCTTGGTCCCCTTGCGTAAGTATTATACCCGGGTTCGTTCGCGCTATGGAGCTCCCGAGGCGGCCATGACCGAGGCGGATGTACGAGCCCTTTTGGGATCGCTCACCGAGCAGGGTTATTGGCTCTCGGCGCAGCGTCAGACGTCGAATCCCTATCAGGCGTGTCCGACTTGCGATCCGTGCACGTCGCGTGAATACACCTCGACCTTCGTGGGTGATGAGTATGATACCTCGCCCTATACGGCTGAGGAGCCGGTGCAGTGCATTTCGGTGCGCACCTATATAGAGAATATGGCCAAGCTGATCCGCTTCCTCGATCCGCAACAATAGGCCTTCGATCGGTTGTTATCCCTCCGTTTGACGTGTGGTCGAACGGAGGGTTTTTGTTTTATGCATGTGGTGTGCCGGCTATATACGTGGCGCCCACGCCACCTCCACACGAATTGTGGCTGTGTTGAATGGTTCTCCACACGAAAAAAGGCGCACTTACAGAGTGCGCCAAAAGTCGTGTGGAGGTGGCGGGAGTCGAACCCGCGTCCAAACAGGGAACCCAAAAGCTTTCTACACGCTTAGTTACCGTTTCGTCCTTCTCCGCATATCCGGCAGGCAACAGCCTAACATGCGGCCCAGCCTCTAAAATTTAACCCGATGACCGAGGCGCACATCGAGCGATCTCTAAATGAATGATACCCCATGAGAAAAGTCGTTAAAGAGCGGAACGACCCTTCGGGATACTCGTCGCTAAGACATCCTTGGCCTCTGCGATTAAGCCTCAATTTCCTGGAAATTAGGCAGCGAGTGCATAGCTATTATTGCCAATTGTAGTTCGTGCATCGGGATTAACGAGCCGCCACACAGCGCTCGACGTGCTTACTCTCAAACTCTGCCTGCTGTCAAAACCGGGCACCCCCGATTGTTAGTCGGCCAGCTGTTGCTTGAAAGCCTTTCGAGGACAAAAGTAGTGCAAAGGATCGGAATTTCAAAATTTTTTGTATCTTTGACCTTGTTATCCATCTAACACGGTAAACCATGGAACAGAAACAGGTCATTCGATTGAAGGGTGTGTCGGTCTATCATGCGGGGCAGTATCGCTCGGAGCGAGCCATGTTACGCGAGGGGGAGATGGTCCTTTCGGGGGTCGATCTGGAGGTTTCGCGGGGCGAATTTGTCTATCTGCTGGGACGTGTCGGCAGCGGTAAGTCGTCGCTGTTGAAGACACTCTATGCCGAAGTGCCGCTCATCGTGGGGGAAGGCATGATTGCCGGTTTCGATCTGCGTAAGTTGCGCCGGAAGGATATCCCCTACCTGCGTCGTCGGATCGGTATTGTTTTTCAGGACTACCAACTCTTGACCGATCGCAATGTCTTCATGAATCTGTACTATGTGATGAAGGCGACGGGTTGGAAACGCGAAACGGAGATCCGTGAACGCATCGACGAGGTGCTCCATTTGGTCAATTTAGAGGCCAAGAGTTATAAGATGCCCTTTGAGCTTTCGGGAGGTGAGCAGCAACGTTTGGTTATTGCACGCGCATTGCTGAATCGTCCCGAGGTGTTGCTGGCCGATGAGCCTACAGGTAACTTGGATCCGCTGACGGCCGATGGCATTATGCAGCTCTTTCGGCAGATTGCCGAGCGCGGTTGTGCCGTGGTGATGTCCACCCACAATACGGCCTTGATTGAGAACTACCCCGCTCGTGCCATTTTGTTTGCCCAAGGAGGCATTCGCGAGGTCGATTTGAAGGCGGAGTTAGGTTTGTAGGTTGAAAATTATCTAATCGCGCGAAAAGCGTGAAAAAAAGTACCCCCTTTAGGGGGTAATCGTTGTTTGTTCGGAAAATTATCTCTATATTTGTACATTCTATTGAAAGACTACAAATGAGTACCGAACAAGAGAACATCAAGAGACAAGAAGAGGAATATGGCGCCTCCAATATTCAGGTGTTGGAGGGTCTTGAGGCTGTGCGTAAACGCCCGGCTATGTATATTGGCGACATCGGTGAGAAGGGTCTGCATCACCTGGTCTATGAGGTGGTTGATAACTCGATTGACGAGGCGTTGGCCGGTTATTGCAACACAATCAATGTGACCATTGGGGAGGATAACTCGATCACGGTGAGCGATAATGGTCGTGGTATTCCGACCGGTATGCACGAGAAGGAGAAGAAGTCGGCTCTGGAGGTCGTCATGACGGTGCTGCACGCCGGTGGTAAGTTCGACAAAGGTAGCTACAAGGTGTCGGGCGGTCTGCACGGTGTGGGTGTATCCTGCGTGAATGCCCTTTCGACGCTGCTCGTAGCCGAGATTCACCGTGAGGGTAAGATTTTCCGACAGTCGTATAGCAAGGGTAAGCCTATTTCGGCTGTGGAAGTCATCGGTGAGTGTGAAGACCGTGGTACGACGGTAACTTTCCACCCCGATCCGGAGATTTTTACCCATACGACGATCTATAGCTACGATATTCTGGCCTCGCGTCTGCGCGAGTTGGCCTTCTTGAATAAGGGTATTCACCTGAATCTCTACGACAAGCGTGCTGATCAAGATGGTAAATTGCGAGAGGATCATTTCTACTCGGAAGAGGGTCTGAAGGAGTTTGTCAGTTACCTGGATGCGACGCGCGGCAATAAGATCATCGACGAGATCATCTACCTGGACACTGAGTCGAAGGGCGTGCCTGTCGAGGTGGCTATGCAGTACAACGACTCCTTCTCGGAGAATGTACACTCCTATGTAAATAATATCAATACGATCGAGGGTGGTACGCACCTGACGGGCTTCCGTCGTGCCTTGACCCGTACGCTGAAGAAGTATGCTGACGATTCGGGCATGCTGGCCAAACTTAAGTTTGAGATTTCGGGAGATGACTTCCGCGAGGGTCTGACTGCTGTTGTTTCGGTGAAGGTTTCCGAGCCGCAGTTTGAGGGTCAGACGAAGACCAAGTTGGGTAATGATGAGGTCTCGGCAGCTGTCGATCAGGCGTTGAGTACAGCTTTGTCGCAGTATCTGGAGGAGAATCCGAAGGATGCGCGTGCTATCGTACAGAAGGTGATCTTGGCCGCTACGGCTCGCCATGCAGCTCGTCATGCGCGTGAGTTGGTACAGCGCAAGACGGTGCTTTCGGGTGGTGGCCTGCCCGGTAAGTTGGCCGATTGTACGAGCCGTGACCGTTCGATTGCCGAGATCTTCTTCGTCGAGGGTGACTCGGCAGGTGGTACGGCCAAGACGGGACGAGATCGTAATTTTCAGGCTATCATGCCGTTGCGTGGTAAGATTCTGAATATCGAGAAGGCCCAGGAACATCGCATGTGGGAAAACGAGGAGATTAAGAACATGTTCATCGCGCTGGGTGTGAAGATCGGTACGGAGGAGGACTCGAAGGCGTTGAACCTTGAGGGTCTGCGTTACGATAAGATCATCATCATGACCGATGCCGATGTCGATGGTAGCCACATTGCTACGTTGATGCTCACGTTCTTCTTCCGCAAGATGAAGGCGCTGATCGAGAATGGTCATATCTATATCGCTACCCCACCCTTGTATCTGGTGAAGAAGGGCAAGCAGCAACGTTACTGTTGGACCGACGAGCAGCGTGATGCCGCATCGGCCGAGTTTGGTAAGGGCAGCAGTGTGCAGCGTTACAAAGGTCTTGGTGAGATGAACGCCGAGCAGCTGTGGGATACGACGATGAATCCCGAGACGCGTACGTTGCGTCAGGTCAATATCGAGAATGCGGCCGAGGCCGATCGTATCTTCTCGATGTTGATGGGTGACGATGTGCCGCCTCGTCGTGAGTTCATCGAGAAGAATGCCCATTATGCCAATATTGACGCGTAGATTCGCTTATCGAGTGTGTTCTCTGCCCGGGTGGAGAACACGCTTGTTTTATAGTTTAGAGATTTTAAGAAACCGAAACGATGAAAGTTACCGTTATTGGTGTGGCCGGAGGTACCGGGTCGGGCAAATCGACGCTGGTCAAGCGATTGCAGGAGGCCTTCAAAGGCGATGATGTGGTTACGCTGTGCCACGATTACTACTACAAGGCACATCCCGAACTGACCTATGAGGAGCGGACTAAACTCAACTACGACCATCCGCAGGCCTTTGATACCGACATGTTGGTCGAGCACATCCGTACACTGAAGAGCAATGTACCGATCGAGCATCCGGTCTATTCGTTTGTGGATCATAATCGCACGGAGGAGACCGTGCCGGTGAAGCCGTCGAAGGTGATAATCGTTGATGGTATTCTGATCTTCGAGAATAAGGAGTTGCGCGAGCTGATGGATATGAAGGTGTTTGTGGATACGGATGCCGATATTCGCCTGGCACGCAGAATCTTGCGTGATGTGCGCGACCGTGGACGTTCGATGGAGTCGGTCATTATGCAATACACGACAACGGTCAAGCCGATGCACGAGGAGTTTGTCGAGCCGTCGAAAAAGTATGCCGATGTGATCATCCCTGAGGGCGGTTTTAACTCGGTGGCAGTCTCGATGTTGATTCAAAATATTCGTTCACTGATTAACGAGGAGTAGAAACGATGCGTAAAATGCTATTTTTTGCCCTGCTGCTGATGGGAGTGGCGTGTGGTAATCAAGCGCCGATGACGCCGCGTGCGGCGGCCGAGCAGACGTGCGATCAACTGATTGCCGGTGAGTATGACGCTGTGTTGAATCACATGATGGAGATGCAGGCCCTTGCTTGTGGCCAGAGCATCACCGAAGATTTTGCCGAGCAGGCCGCTACGGTGGCTATTCGGGAGATGATGAAGGTGACGATCCGATCGGTATTCGAGAATACGACCAATCCGGTGACCGGCTATGAGATCGTGCAAGAGGAGTTCTCGCCCGATAGCACGCGCGCATTGGTGGTCGTGCGTTTTACGACCCAGGTCGATACGCTGAACCTAGCTCACACCTTCTCGATGCGCAAACAGGAGGATGGTTCGTGGCATTCGGTACAGTAATTGCCGAAGAGACGCAACAATCGCAAAGGGGCTGTCTAACAATCGTGTTGGACAGCCCCTTTCGTAACATTACCGGATGGGAACGATCGACTTACAAACCGGTGATCTTCTTGATCTCGTTAAGTTTATTGAGTGCCTCGATCGGGGTTAGAGAATTGATATCCAACCCTTTAATCTGATCGCGGATCTGTATCAATACGGGGTCGTCGAGCTGGAACATCGAGAGCTGCATGGAGGTAGCAGGCGCCTGCTCGGCAGCTTCACGGACGGCTTGAGCCGAGCGACGATTACGCTCCTTGAGGCTCTTCGAGGGGACGATTTCGTTGTTGCCATAGACCTGCTCGAGGTTACGCAGCAGCTCCTCGGCGCGACTAACGATCGAGGCGGGCATGCCGGCCAGGCGTGCCACGTGAATACCGAAGGAGTGCTCTGTACCACCCTGCTCCAATTTGCGCAGGAAGACGATCTGCCCATTCACCTCGCGTACCGAGACATGAAAATTCTTCACGCGGGGGTACATCTTCTCCATTTCGTTGAGCTCGTGGTAGTGGGTCGCAAAGAGGGTCTTGGCATGGGCGGTCGGATGGTTGTGGAGATATTCGACCATCGCCCAGGCGATCGAGATACCGTCGTAGGTGCTCGTGCCTCGACCGATCTCGTCGAGCAAAACTAGCGAGCGGTCGGAGATGTTGTTCAGAATGCCGGCCGACTCCAACATCTCGACCATGAAGGTCGATTCGCCTTGCGAAATGTTATCCGACGCACCCACGCGGGTAAAAATTTTATCTACGACGCCAATATGCGCCTCTTTGGCCGGAACGAAGGAGCCCATTTGCGCCATCAGAACGATCAGCGCGGTCTGTCGCAACAGAGCCGATTTACCCGACATGTTGGGACCCGTGATCATCATGATTTGTTGTTCCTCTTCGTTCAGCATCACATCGTTAGGGATATAGCTCTCCCCCACCGGCATCAGACTTTCGAGTACGGGATGACGTCCTTGTTGAATCTGGATGCGGGTCCCCTCGTCGAGCGTCGGACGCGTGTAACGCCGCTCGCGGGCCAGTCGGGCAAACGACTGCAAGCAGTCGATGCGCGCAATGACGGCTGCGTTGCGCTGCAACGGACTGAGCACCTCGGCAATATAACCGATCAGGGCGTTGTAGAGCTGCTGCTCGAGCACGAGCATACGCTCCTCGGCTCCGAGAATCTTCTCCTCGTACTCCTTCAACTCGTCGGTGATATAGCGTTCGGCATTTGTCAGGGTCTGCTTACGAATCCAACCCTCGGGAACTTTGTCTTTGTGGGTGTTGGTCACCTCGATGTAGTAGCCAAAGACATTGTTATAGCCCAACTTCAGGGTGGAGATACCCGTCTGCTCGCGTTCGCGTTGTTGAATGCGGGCCAGATAGTCTTTGCCATGCAGGGCTATGCGGCGTAGATCGTCCAATTCGGGATGCACGCCATCAGCGACGATACCGCCCTTTTGGATTTGGTTGCTCTGCGGGTCGGGATAGATGTCGTGGGCAATGCGATCGCGCACGGCGATGAGCGGGTCGATTTCGGCAGCTAACGTATGTAGCGGCTGACAATCAGTCGATTCGAGGGCTGCTTTGAGCAGTTCGATGGCTTGTAGTGAGTGTTTGAGCTGCACCAACTCGCGCGGCAACACTCGGCCGGCGGCAATGCGCGAAGCGATACGCTCCAGATCGCCCACCAGGGCAATCTGCTCACAAATAGCTTCGGCCAATTCCGGATCGCTGTGGAAGCGTTCCACGATGTCGAGGCGACGGTTGATCTGCTCCACATCGCGCAGGGGCATCGCTACCCAGCGACGCATTAGACGACCACCCATTGGCGTCAGTGTGCGGTCAATCACCTCGGCAAACGATGTGCGACGACGGCCTTCACCGTGCGAGGCGAAGAGCTCGAGGTTGGCGATCGTGAATTTGTCGATCCAGACCGACTCTTGTTGATCGAGGCGCGCGATGGAACGGATGTGGCTTGTCTGACGGTGCTCGGTCATCTCTAAATAGTGCAGGATGGCTCCTGCGGCCGAGATGCCGCTGGTGAGATGATCGACACCGAAGCCCTTGAGCGTAGGCGTACCGAATTGCTTGCAGAGCTTCTCGCGGTTTACCTCTTCCGAGAAGACCCACTCGTCGAGACGGTAGGTGTAGTGCCCTACGCCAAAGGAGGATTTGAACCGATCCTCGTAGGCGCGTTGGTAGATCACCTCCTTGGGAGCCAGGTTCGAGAGTAGCTTGTCGATATAGGGGTCTGACCCTTCGGCTGCGTAAAATTCACCGGTCGAGATGTCGAGAAACGCCACACCGGTCGATTTGCGTCCGAAATAGATGGCAGCCAGGTAGGTGTTTTCCTTATTTTGCAGGATGTTTTCCTCCAAGACAACACCGGGTGTAACCAGTTCGATTACACCACGTTTGACCAATCCCTTGACCATCTTGGGGTCCTCTAACTGCTCGCAAATAGCTACACGCTCACCGGCACGCACCAATTTGGGAAGGTAGGTGTCGATGGCGTGATAGGGAAAGCCGGCTAGTTCGACATGCGAGGCCGATCCATTGGCACGACGTGTCAAGGTGATACCGAGAATGCCACTCGTTTTGATAGCATCCTCGCCAAAGGTCTCATAGAAGTCCCCCACGCGAAAGAGCATAATCGCATCGGGATATTTGGCCTTGGCTTCGTAATATTGATCCATCAGGGGCGTCTTGGCCCGCTTTGTCTTGTTTTGCTTGGTTGTATCCGCTGCTTTCACGCCGTTTGACGAGGGTTAGGGTTCGGAGGACAGGAGCCGCCTGCCCGCGGTCGTCTGCGTAGGCAGACGAGTAGGCAAAGATACGAAAAAATTACCGAAGTAGCCCACTCTCGGCAAAGAGTTTTCGGTAAAATGCAGCCTTTTTCTCCAAGGCGAGTGGGTAGGCTCGCGAGGTGGAGGGCATACGCCAAAAACGAAGGGTGCGCTCCTTGAAATGGATTGTGGTGGACTCACCTACGGCCGGTATCGGACAATCGAATTGAGCAGATAGAATTTCGGAGGCCTTTTGGCCGGTTGTGACGATATGTGCACAGTGAGGAATGGCCGAAAGCAGGGCGCACAGATTGGTCGGAGTGATCACCTCCAGGAATTTATCCGAGGCATTATCTTGCAGGCGATGTACGGCAGATGCAGCATCGTAGAGAGCTAAACCGTTCGTTGAACAAAACGATGCAATTTTCTCTTTATGAAAACGTTTCTCGTCATTTATCTCAAAGTGGTGCTTGTCGTTGAAAAAGAGTAGTCCGACGATGCGCCACATGTCGTTGATCCAGTTGGGATAGAAAAATTCCATCGACCACCGGGCGTGTGGTGGCGGGAAACTGCCTAACATGAGTATGGTGGCCTCTGCCGGCAGAAAGGGTTGCAAGGGGTGTTTCTCAATGTGCATCATAGAAACTTTCGTCGAAATTGACCAAATAGAGGTGCTCGGTGGCGCGGGTTAGTGCTGTGTAGAGCCACCGCATCATGTCGCGGGTCATTGGCTCGTCGCCAAACAGGCAGCGATCGACAAATACAGCTCGCCACTGGCCACCCTGCGCTTTGTGGCAGGTGACCGCATACGAGAATTTAATCTGTACGGCGTTGAAGTGCGGGTTCTCACGTATCTCCTTGAATCGCTTTAGTTTGCTCTTTAGATCCACGTAGTCCTTTTCGATCTCGTAAAATAGTCGCAATTGCTCTTCGCGCGTCAGCGAAGGAGATTCCGAGGCAAGCGTGTCGAGCAAGATCTTGCACTCGATCTCCGTGTCGTCATAGTCGGGAAACTCGAGTATGGCATTGGCGAAACGAAAGCCGTAGAAGGACTCGAAACGGCGCAATCGCTTCAGGCGTGCAATGTCACCGTTGGCGATGAAGTGCATGGGGCAATCGTCGATGCGCTCAGTATAGTGGTAGTTATTCTTAACCACCATCAGCATGTCGCCACTTTCGATCTCCTCCTCGGCGCAGAGTACGTGGCGGCGGATACCCTCGTTGTAGCGGTTGGCGCGCTTGTTGGAGCGGGTGATGACGATCACCTCATCACGGCCGTAGCGGGCATAGGCCTCTTGGAGTTTTTCGGGAAATTCACCGCCGTGAATGGCCTCTATATCGTTGAACGACAGATCGAAACGCGGTGTAGTGATCAGGTCGCGTTCGAGCATGCAGCGCAGTAGCGTGGCGTTGAACAGAATGCCCGATTCGGCCTCTTGGCGGACCACTTCGTCGAGCGTGACATACTCGACCTCGCCGAAACGTTCGAGCGTGTATTGGTCGAGCGCCGGAGAACAATCAGCTCCGACGGGTGGGAGCTGTGCGCTGTCACCCACCAGGATCAGTCGGCAACCTCGGCCGCTGCGTACATATTTTATTAAGTCTTCCAGCAGCGATCCGCTTCCGAATTGGCTCCCCTCGGCCGAACTATCAGAGAGCATTGATGCCTCATCAACGATGAATACGGCTCCGTTTTCGCGGTTCAGATCGAGTGAAAATTTTGATTCGTAATCGGCGTTCGTTCGCTCGCGATAGATGCGTTTGTGAATCGTGAGTGCCTTTTCGCCCGAATAACGGGTCAGCACCTTGGCAGCACGACCCGTCGGAGCCAATAAGACAGTGCGAATGCCCAACTGCTTTAACGCCCCCACGGTGGCTGCTATCAGGGTCGTTTTTCCGGTGCCTGCATAGCCATTTAGGACAAAAATTCTTGAAAAATCATCACTTGATAGGTAGTTTGATAACTTTTCTATCATTTTTTTTTGCCCAAGGGTTGTTTTAAAGCAAATTTTAGCGTAAATTTGGGCTGCAATATGTGAGCTATTTGGCATCGTCTGTTTTGTTGTGGCAAAATCGCGGCGCAAGAGGGCTCGATTTATACCCGATTGGGAAGGCAAAATTAATAACAAATACTTAAATAAAAAATGAAAACAGTTTTTCAAATTCTTCTCGCTGTTGTGATCGTGGGCTTTGTCTATGTTATCTACGATCAGATTTCGACCCCGATTCGTTTTGAGAACGAGGTAAAGGCTGCGCGTGGTCAGGTAATCGAGCGCATTAAGGACATTCGTACGGCACAGCGTGCTTACAAGTCGAAGTATCAGAAGTTTACGGCTGACTTCGATACGTTGGCTAATTTTATCCTGAACGAGACGCTTGAGATGGAGCGCAAGTTGGTTGATGAGGATGACTCGGTAGCAATGGCTCAGTTGAAGAAATTGGGTAAGAAGAATGTTGAGAAGTTCCAGATCGCTGTAATTGACACGATTTTCTCGCCCAAGAAGCTCACGAAGGAGGATGTGTACAACCTGCGTTACATCCCCGGTACGGATAATAAGGCTCAATTTATCCTGGAGGCTGGTATTATCACGACCGAGTCGAAGGTTGTCATTCCGGTGGTTGAGTGCCGTGCACCCTACACCTTCTTCCTGGATACGATTACCTATCGTCAGGAGATCGTAAACCTGATTGACGACGAGGTGAACAACTTCAATCGTTACCCGGGTATTAAGTTTGGTTCGATGGAGGCCGGTAATAACGAGGCTGGTAACTGGGAGGACTAATCTTTTGAATACGAATAAACAGGTGTCCATTCAGCTTGCGTTGGATGGACACTCTTTTTCGATCCAGGGAGCAACGCATGCTACGCAGCGTGAAGTCGATGGCGAGCAGACGGGAAATGTTTTGGTAACCGAAAAAGAGCAAGAACAGAAGCCTGGCCTCGAGGCTGTCTATCAGGAACAACAGGCCTTGCAAGAGGCTGTTCAGATCGAGGTGCTGACTGCAAAGAGTGTGTTGGTGCCTCAAGTGCTCTTTGCGCCGGAGGATGCTGCGTCGCTACTGACGATGCAGGGTGTGGTGTTGACAGATGAGGAGGAGATCCTCACGGCATCGGACTCGCAACACAACGATGCTGTAGCGGTTATGGTCGTGCCGCGTTCATTACAGAAGTATGTCGGGGAGCATTATGGTGAAAAGGTAGTGTATACTACCCCGCTACTACATGTTCCGACGGTCTTGGAGCCGACTGTTTACCTGTGTGATACGGGCAGCCTTATATATATAAAGGTATATGAGCCTCATTTGACTCTTGCCGAGGTGATCGCTGCAACCGATGTCGATTTGGAATTCTTGCTCCATCGATTGACTATGCAGTTGGATGTTGTGCGTTATGTGTTGCATCTTGAGTTGCGTCATCGAAATAAACAACGAGCCAAAAGCTATAAACAATACTTCAAAAAGATTGTATGCGTATAATTAGCGGATCACTCAAGGGACGAGCTATTAACCCGCCGAAAAACCTGCGCGCAAGACCGACGACCGACTTTGCCAAGGAGAACCTCTTTAATGTGTTGCAGAATCTGGTCGATTTTGAGGAGTGTGACGTGCTCGACCTCTTTGCAGGTACGGGTTCGATCAGCTACGAGTTTGCCTCACGAGGGGTGCGGAGCGTAACGTCTGTTGAGATTAATGCCGTACATCACGCCTTTATTCGTCGTACGGCCCAAGAACTTGGCGTGCGGAATTTGTATGCTGTAAAGGCAAATGCGTTTCTTTATTTGAAGAGTTGTACGAAGCAATTTGACCTGATTTTCTCGGATGCTCCCTATGATTTGGAGCGGAGTGAAGAGATCGTTCCGCTTGTGTTGGAGGGTGATTTGCTTCGTGAAGGAGGAATTTTTATTTTTGAGCACTCAAAAGAGAAAAATTTTTCAGAACATCCTTCCTTTTGGCAATTAAGGAGTTATGGCAGTGTCCAATTTTCTTTTTTCAAAAAATGAAAAAAAAGTTGCTAAAAGATTTGCAGATTCAAATTTTTGCACTACCTTTGCAATCGCAATCAGGAAATAACACGGGTTGCAAGGTTCTTAAATGGTGCGTTAGTTCAGCTGGTTAGAATACGTGCCTGTCACGCACGGGGTCAGGGGTTCGAGTCCCCTACGCACCGCCAGAGAGGATGATCCAATGGGTCATCCTTTTTTTTGTTGCTGTTTGGCGAGGTTGGCGATTGTGGGTGCTACGCACCGGTGTGGTTGCCGGAACTGAATGTTTGATGGCTCGCCGGCGGCCACTCGTCGCCCCAATATGACCGTTCGGCTAAAAAATAGGCCGTAGGTATGGATGTTCTGGTTTAATTGCTTATATTTGTATGGATAAATGTTTTTCTTGAGACAACGTATAACTTTATAAATAAACGACAATGATGACTATCTGTTTTCGTGTAGCCTATCGCACCAACTATGGCGAACATCTCGTCTTGGTGATGGAGCAGGCTGCTCGACCCAAAAGCTACCCCATGCACTATGTCGGGGGTGAGATTTGGCAGTGCAAGGTGAGCCTCAAGGAGGTGGCCGAGCTTCGCTATCATTACGAGTTGCACGACGAGCAACACCTGTTGCGCCGCGAATGGGGTGCAGCCCATACGTTGGCCGTTGCGGCCGATGTGGCCGAGAGTGTGATCTACGACCGTTGGCATGCCATGCCGGCAGATCGCTCGTTCCGTTCGACTATGTTTACCGAGGGCGTGTTTGCTCGGCCGAAACGCAAGAAGAGCAAAGCTGCTGTTGCCGGTGAAGTGGTGATTCGAGCCGAGATACCTGTGGTCCGTCCGACGCAGCAGGTAGTGCTGGTGGGCGATCAGAAGGTGTTGGGCGACTGGGATGTGGCTCGTGGTGTGGTGATGAGCGACGCTGAGGCTCCGGTGTGGAGTGCTACGATTAAGGCTTCGCGCCTCCGTAGCCCCTTCAGCTTCAAGTTTGTGATTGTCGATACGGCTTCGGGTGAGGTGGTCGCTTGGGAAAAGGGTGAAAATAACCATTTCCATGAGCCGATTCTCAGTAAGGGTGTCACGGTGATCGATTCGCTGCGTCCGCAGTTTGACCTGCCCGCTTGGCGTGGTGCCGGTGTGGCAATCCCGGTCTTCGCATTACGTTCGGAGAATGGCTTTGGCGTGGGTGAATTCTATGATTTGAAGAAGATGGTGGATTGGGCCGCCGCTACGGGACAGTCGATCATTCAGATTCTGCCAGTTAATGATACGACGATGACTCGCACGTGGCAGGATTCCTACCCCTACAATGCCAATTCTACCTTTGCACTCCATCCGCAGTATTTGCATCTGGAGGCAGTCGGCAAGCTCAAGAATAAGAAGGAGGCCGCCCAATTTAAAAAGTTGGGTGCTGAGTTGAATGCGCTGACTGAGATCGACTACGAGCGTGTCAATAATGCCAAGAGCGACTACCTGAAGGCTATTTACGCGCAGGATGGTGAGCAGACGTTGGCTTCGGCCGAGTTCAAGGCCTTCCTGGCTGCCAATGAGCATTGGCTGCGTCCCTATGCGGTATTCTGCGTGTTGCGTGACAACTACGGAACGCCCGAGTTCGCCAACTGGGGCTCGATGGCTAAATATACGAAGAAGAAGGCCGAGCGCTATGAGGCTGAGCATGCTGCGGAGGTAGGTTTCTACCAATTCGTGCAGTTCCACTTGGATCGTCAGTTGCGTGAGGTGCGTGACTATGCACATGCACACGGTGTCGTGCTCAAGGGCGATATTCCGATCGGTATCTCGCGCACGAGTGTCGATGCGTGGGCTACGCCCGAATTATTCAATATGGACTCGTCGGCGGGTGCTCCGCCCGATGATTTCTCGGTGATGGGCCAAAATTGGGGCTTCCCGACCTACAATTGGGCGCAGATGGCCAAAGATGGCTATGCGTGGTGGAAGGCTCGCTTCGTGAAGATGGCCGAGTATTTTGACGCCTATCGTATCGATCACATCTTGGGCTTCTTCCGCATTTGGGAGATTCCGCTCGATGCGGTGAATGCCTTGCTGGGTCGTTTTAACCCCGCACTCCCCTACTCCGAGCAGGAGATCGCCGGCTATGGCTTCTACTTTAACCGCGATTGGCATACGGCTCCGATTCAGCAGACCGACAATGTCCTCTTTGTCGAGGATAAGGTGCAGAAGGGGCACTTCCATCCCCGCATTTCAGCACAGTTTACCGACTGCTACCGCAATCTTTCGGAGGATCAGAAAGAGGCCTACAACCGTCTCTATAACGATTTCTTCTACTATCGCCACAACGATTTCTGGTATGGTGAGGCCATGCGCAAGCTCCCGCCCCTGATCGAGGCTACGGGTATGTTGGTCTGCGGTGAGGACTTAGGTATGATCCCCCACTGCGTACCCGCTGTTATGGAGGGTGAGCAGATCCTTTCGCTTGAGATTCAGCGCATGCCGAAGGATCCGAAGGTGGAGTTTGCTGCAACGCAATGCTACCCCTATCTGTCGGTTTGCACCACCTCGACGCACGATATGAATCCGATTCGTGCTTGGTGGGAGGAGGATCGTGCTGTCTCGCAGCGTTTCTACAACCATGTGATTGGCGCATGGGGTGAGGCTCCCTATTTCTGCGAACCGTGGATCTGCGAGTTGATCGTTTCGCGCCACCTCGAGTCGCCCGCCATGCTGACCATTCTGCCCTGGCAGGATTGGGTGTCGATGGATGCCGAGTTGCGTCGTGAGAATCCGCAGGAGGAGCGCATCAATGTACCGGCAAATTCACGTCACTATTGGCGTTACCGTATGCACCTGTCGCTCGAGGAGTTGCTGAAGGCCGATCGTCTGAACGGCATGATCAGCCGAAAGATTAAAGAGAGTGGTCGTTAAAGGGCAAACGCTCTGAAAAAGGAACGATTTACTCTACGACTTTCAACCCAAAGAGGCGGTCTCAACAGATTTGTTGGGCAGCCTCTTTTGTTTGTTGGGTATATCGTGCGATTACCGCAATTTATTGCGCAGGAAGTGTAAGCGGGAGTGCAGGTAGAAGAAGAGCACACCAAAGGCATTAACCACGAAAGCCGACCAGAAGGCACTGTGGTAGCCGAGACGTTCCGAGAAAGCTCCTCCGATCAGAATACCCAATCCAATACCGATGTCCCACGAGACGAGGAAGGTGGAGTTGGCTGTGCCACGACGATCGTTCGATGCGAGGTTTAAGAACATGGTCTGAAAGGCCGGAAAGAGGAGGCCGTTGCCCAAACCGATCACCAAGGCCGCGCCATAATAGCCCCACGCATTGTGCAGGGCTGCGAAGAGTAGATATCCCATCATCGCAATGGCTACGCCAATGACGGCATTTTGCAGAATCAGTCCACGACGCAGCGTGCGGCTGCCGATCAGGCGCGAAAGGATCAGACCGATCGAGAGTAACAGGAAGAAGAGTCCTGTGCCCCCGGTGATGCCCAACTCATCCTTTCCATAGATAGCCAGATAGGTCGAGAGTACACCATACGAGAAGGCGTAGCAGATCATGCAGACTCCGAGGCTCCACCCTTTGCGCAGGATGAAGCGATCGAACGACATGGGAGTCTTGTTTTTGACTACAGAACGTATACGTAGTTTGAGCGAGGCATTGATGCCAAATCCGGCCATGGCAACCAACAGCGCGATCCAGAATAGCAGATCGTAGCTTTGCCAAATGCCATAGAGGAAGAGGGCGATCGAGGGGCTGATGGCGGTGGCTATGTTGTTGCTTAACCCATAGTAGCCGATTCCTTCGGCACGTCGCGAGGTGTGGAGCACATCAATAGCTACGGTGCTATTGGCCACCGTCGAAGCTCCGAACGGCACGCCGTGCAGGGTGCGCACCAGAGCAAACAGAAGCAACGATCCGGCTACGATATAGCCGGCAAAGAGCAGCGCGAAGAGGAAATAGCTAATCAGCAGGACCGTGCGTCGCGGGAACGAGTCGGTCAAGTACCCGCTGAAGGGGCGGATGAGCAACGTCGTCAGCGTGTAGCCCGACAGCACGATGCCGATGGTCTCTTTGTTGGCTCCAAATTCAGCTTCGAGGTAGAGTGGTAACAAGGGGGTGAGTAGCATGAACGAAAAGAAGATCATGAAGTTTGCACTCCATACCTTCAAGTAGTTGGCCGTCCATAATGGTTCTGTATGGCTAGTCTGTTCGCTCATGATTCTTGTTTGTGTACCTTTGTGCTGGCAAATATAGTGCATTTATTGCCTCGATATTCTATTGCTTCCCGCTTTTTTCTCTTTTGAGACCTTCGTCTGTTTGGCGGGAACACTTTGCAAAATCAAAATAAATGGCTATCTTTGTCTTTGTTAAAACGTTATAACATGCTATCAACCCAAACTTTGAGACGCCTTTTGCTGATGTTTGCTCTGTTTGTCAGCCTCCCATGGACGATGTCGGCACAACAGGGTAAAGTCTCCTTGTGTGTGGTAGATAGCCTGACGGGTGATCCGATCATTGGAGCGGTGGCCTCGTTTGAGCGTGCATCGCAGGAGCCTCGTTATGCTTCGACCAATGTCGAGGGGCGGCTCGAACAGGCCCTACCCTTTGGCCGCTATCATCTGACCCTCTCCTCAATCGGATACGACTCTTTGCGCACGGCCTTTACGCTGACCAAAGCGCGTCTGCTGTTAGATACGTTGCGCATGCACCAGCGAGCCGAGCGCATTGACGATGTGGTGGTCGAGGCGACCGCTATCCGTTCGTCGCAGCATGGTGATACGTTGCTCTACAATGCCTCGGCCTACAAAACTGCCTTTGGAGCTGACGCTTCGACTCTGCTTCAGAAGATGCCGGGTTTCGAGGTGGCCGAAAATGGATTGGAGGCGCAGGGCCGCACCGTTAACCGTGTCTATGTAGACGGGCGCGAATTTTTTGGTAATGATGTCATGGCGGCTATTCGCAATATACCTTCGGATATGATCGAGAGTGTCGAGGTCTATAGCGCTCGTAGCGATGAGTCGGAAATGACAGGCATTGATATGGGCGATTCGCAGACTGCGGTAAACATCATTACCCGCGAGGATAAACGTCACGGCAGTTTTGGCCGTCTGTATGGAGGGTACGGGATCTCGGATAAGTACATTGGAGGCGGTAATGTCAATATGTTTCACGACGATCAGCGTCTGACACTCGTGGGATTGGCCAATAACATCAGCCGTCGCAACTTCTCTTACGACAATATTTCGGGTACCACAGACTCGGGTAGCGGATCGGTCGGGCGCGACTTCAAGATCAATGAATTGGCTGGTATCTCCGAGGTGCAAGGCCTAGGCGTGAACTATAGTGATGACTGGGGTAAGGAGGCCAAAATTGTGGCCAGCTATTTCTTTAATCGTACCGACAACGAGAATAACTCGACTAGTGAGTCTGAGAACTTCTCTTCGTCGGATCGTACGGTGTGCAACACCGATACGACCTATACGGCACGCCAGCTAATCACCCATCGCTTTCGTTCGCGCCTCGATTTGAATCTTAACAAACAACACCGATTCCGTCTGCGTGTGAATGCCGATGTAAACGATAACAACACCTTTAACAGCTATTTCCGCCGTTCGGACTACCATTATACGGACGGCTCGGAGAAGTTTGTGAGCCGCCGCCGCAATTTCACAACGACCGACAATGATAGCTATAACATCAACGGCAATCTGGCCTATACGTATCGTTTTAACACGAAAAAACGTACCCAACTGACCCTTACGTTGGCCGGCTCGGTGCGCAAGAATAATTACTACTCCGACCCTTTACAGTACACCTTCAAGAAGGAGAATGTCAATATTGAGGGTGACACAACAGCCTGGTATAACAATGGCTCGCGCAGTATTCGTCACATCGACCGATTCCGTCCGTCGCACACCTATTCGGCAACGCTGGCTTTAACACGCTATATCACGAAGCGTTCACGTCTGAGCGTCAATGTTGGTCGCAACTACTCCTTTGCCGAGTATGATCAGGCGACCTACCTGCTCAACAATGCAACCAACCAATACGACGAGGAGCGTAACGCCAAGCAATCGACCGAATATGACTACTCCTATACGTCCCATTACGCGGGCATGACTTACGAGTACGTGCGTCGTAAAACGCGCTTGTCGGCCACGACCAGCTACCAGCATACCCTCTTCGAGAGTTCGTATCGTTTCCCCTATGAGAATCGTAGCCGTTCGAATTTTGGCGATGTCACCTACAACGTAGTGGGTAATATTTATCTGAATAAATACAATCGCATCAAAATTGATGCTCGCGGTAAGACCTCGGCTCCGCCGGCCGGTGACTTGCAGTCGATCGTAAATACGACCAATCGTCAATATGTCTTTGCGGGTAACCCTTCGCTCGAGCCGGTCTATACGCACCGTTGGTCGGGTGAGTACATTCGCACCTCCCCCACCCGAGGTTCGACCTTCTCGGTGGCTGCCCACTGGACCTCGTCACCGAATTCGATTGTCGACTCGCTGGTGGTGGATAATCCCGATTTTATCATTGACGACGAAGGTACCAAGCTTGGCGAAGGCAATCAATACGCCAAACCGATCAATTTGGACGGTTTTCACAACCTGCGCATGATCATGTCGTATGGCTTTCCGATCCGTTTCTTGCGCTCGAACCTGACGGCTCGTGCCGATGTTACGCTCAGCGAACGCCCGACGATCATCAACGACCTGCGCACCTCGCTCGATAACAACGTGTACAGTGGTACGCTGACCTTGGGTAGCAATATCTCCGAGTCAGTCGATTTTACCCTCTCTTATCAGGGACGCTACTACAACAATACGACCGCCTCACGCGGTATGACGCTCGATAATGCCTATTTTAGACAGGTCGTGCGAGGTGAGGCAACCTTCGTGATCGGTAAACGATTTGTGTTGCGTGCTAACTCGATTTATAACTCCTATCGGGGTATTACGGACGACTTCTATGAGAGCCGATGGATCATCAATGCGATGGCCGGTGTCAAACTCTTTCGGAATGGGCTGGGTGAGTTGAGTGTTGGCGTGAATGACCTGTTGAATGAGAATGCCTCGACCTTTTCGCGTTCGGCCGGAGGAACGACGCTAAGCAACGTGACAAACTCGGCCATTGGACGTTTCTATCAGGTGCAATTCACCTACCACCTCCGCCACTATCGTCGCGTAGGGCTCAACGTGAAGAAATAAGAGCAAACGACCTATTTGATACGGATCAGATTCAATCCGTCGCGGATCGGGACAATCACATTCTCGACCCGGGGATCTTGTACCACCATGCGATTAAATTCGATCAGCGCCTGTGTGTGCAGATCGCGGGCCACAATGGGCTCAACGACCTTTCCGGACCAGAGAATGTTGTCGGCAATGAGGAACGATCCGCTGTGGAGCAACGCGGGCGAGCCGGCATCTCCCATCAGCATGCGGTAGTAATCGGGATACTCTCGTTTGTCACCATCCATAAATACGAGGTCGAACTTCGTCCCCAGCCGCGGAGCAATGTCGAGGGCTGACCCGATGTGCAGACTTATCTTGGCTCCATGCTCCGACCGATCGAAGAAGGATTGAGCCAGGCTCTCCAACTCGTCATCGACCTCGATCGTATCCAAGTGCCCGTCGTCCTCCAATCCTGCGGCAATCGAAAGTGCTGAGTAGCCCGTAAATGTGCCAATCTCGAGCACATGCTTGGGACGCAGCATGCGCGTGAGCAGCGTGAGCAATTTTCCCTGCAGGTGACCCGAAAGCATGCGCGGGGCCACCATGCGTTGGTGGGTTACGCGGTCTAACTCTTGCAAGAGCTCCTCTTCGGGAGCTGTATGTGCGTGGATGTATTGTTCGAGTGCCTCCATGGTTGGTTTATCGGAATAGTAAGCGTGAAAAGTTGATGAAGCTCTCCGAGGCTACTTGTTGCAACTCCTCGGCTGTCAGAGCACGGATCTTGGCATAAAGTTCCTCCATCGTCTCGATCTCGTCGTGCATCAAGAGACTCTTGCCGGCACTGAGCATGTAGCTCTCTTTGTTCTCGCCGGCAATGGCTAACTGGGCAATGAACTGCCGCTTGGCCATCGACAGACGACGTGCCGAGAGCGGTTGGATGGTGAGCCGATGGAGCTGCTCCTCGATAAGCTCTATGCAGCGATCGACCTGACCATGATCCGAACTGAAATAGATCGACAGAACACCGCTATCGCTATACGGCGTATAGTTCGCCTCGATGTTGTAGCTCAAACCGCGCCGTTCGCGCAGCTCGACATTGAGGATCGAATTGGCCGAAGGGCCTCCTAACAGGTTGACCAAAAGCGACAGTGCCAGACGCTTATCCTCCGACAGATCGAAGGCTCGTGTGCCGATGATGCAATGCGCTTGGTGAGTATGCTTGATGATGCTCTGCTCGAAGGGGGTATATGGTCCCGTCTTGGTGCGGGTGTCTGGGCGATGGGTAGCCGGAATCGACCCAATGTAACGAGTCGCAATCGCTTCGGCCGTACGTGCCGAGAAGTTGCCAATGGACGAGAATACAATCTGATCGGTCGTATAGGTACGTTGGGTGAAGCGACGAATCGCCTCGCCATCGAAACGTTGCAAGGAGCTCTTGCGTCCTAAAATATTGTGTCCTAACTCGGAGCCGGCAAAGAGCAGATCTTCGAAACGGTCATAGATCAGCTCGGCCGGGGCATCTTTGTAGGTGTTGATCTCGTCGTAGATCACCTCTCGCTCGCGTTCCAACTCATGATCGGGAAAGGTCGAACGAAAGACCACGTCGGCAAGCAACTCCACCGCTTTGGCGAAGTCACCACGCAGCACCGTGGCATGTACGGTTGTGTCCTCCTTGGTCGTAAAGGCATTTAACTCACCCCCTAAATTCTCCAAGCGGCAATTCACCTGCCAGGCTTTGCGACGTTGCGTCCCTTTGAAGAGGGCGTGCTCGGTGAAGTGGGCCAATCCGAATTCGTCGGGCCGTTCATCGCGCGTGCCAGCACCAATCACCAGGGCACAATGCGCTACGGCACCCTTCGTTTGTCGATGGATGCACCGCATGCCGTTGGGCAGTGTATAGGTCGTAAATTCGGTCACTTATGCGCGTTGTTGTAGTGTTGTTTAAGGAATCTGCCGGTATGGCTCTCAGCGATCGAGGTCAGCCCCTCGGGTGTTCCGGCGTAGACTACCCTGCCACCCTCATCACCCGCTTCGGGACCGAGGTCGATGACCCAGTCGGCACATTTGATCACCTCCATGTTGTGCTCGACGATCAGCACCGTGTGCCCCTCCTCGACCAGCGCATTGAAGGCGGCCATCAGTCGATTGATGTCGTGGAAGTGCAGACCGGTGGTCGGCTCATCGAAGATGAAGAGTATCTGTCCGCGACGCTCCTCCCCGGCCAAGAACGAGGCAAGTTTCACACGCTGGCTCTCACCGCCCGACAGGGTCGAGGAGCTTTGTCCCAATTTGACATACCCCAACCCTACGTCCTGCAACGGCCGCAGACGATTGACGATGCGCTTGCAGGTGGCGGAGCTGTCTTGGCTGAAGAAGTCGATCGCCTCGTCGATGTTCATCTCCAAGACGTCGTAGATGGATTTGTTGCGGTATTTGATCTCTAGAATCTCATCGCGGAAGCGTTTGCCGCCACAGGCCTCGCAGACCAACTCCACGTCGGCCATAAACTGCATCGAGACCTTGATGATGCCCTCACCCTGGCACTCCTCGCAGCGTCCTCCGGCCACATTGAACGAGAAAGCCGAAGCCTGCAGACCCGTGTGCTTGGCATAGGGCTGCTCGGCAAACAGATGGCGAATCTCGTCGTAGGCTTTCAGATAGGTGACCGGATTGGAACGGGTCGATTTGCCAATCGGATTCTGATCGACCATCTCGACCGACCGCAGCAACGAAATATCCCCTTCGATATGGTCGAAGGCTCCAGGTTTTTCGCCCGATTCGCAGATCTGGCGGCGCAGTGCGGGATAGATTACCCCCTTTACAAGTGATGATTTTCCCGATCCGCTGACACCCGTGATGCAGGTGATCACGCCCAGCGGAATCTCCACATCAATGCCTTGCAGGTTGTTCTCGCGGGCTCCTACCACGCGGATCGAGCGATTCCAACCGCGCACCCCGCTCGGCAGGGAGATCTGCTTGCGGCCGGTCAGGTAGTCGGCCGTCAGACTGCGGCTGCACGATTCGATCTGTTTGGGTACACCCGCAAAGACCACCTCACCGCCATGAATACCGGCCTCCGGACCCATGTCAATCAGGTAGTCGGCGGCCCGAATCACCTCCTCTTCATGCTCGACGACGATGACCGTGTTGCCTAAATCGCGTAACTGTTTGAGCACCTTGATGAGCCGATGTGTGTCGCGCGGATGAAGCCCGATCGAGGGCTCATCGAGGATGTATAGCGATCCGGTGAGGTTGCTACCTAACGAGGTGGCCAGATTGATGCGCTGGCTCTCACCTCCCGACAAGGTCGAGGAGAGACGATCGAGGGTCAGATAGCCCAACCCTACCTCGTCGAGATAGGCCAATCGGTTTTCGATCTCGATCAAGATGCGACCTGCCACTTTGCGATCGTGCTCGTCGAGTTGCAGATCGCGGAAGAAGGTGATCAAATCACGAACCGGCATGGCGACCAGCTCGGTGATGTTTTTGCCACCGACCTGCACATACAACGCCTCGCGGCGCAGACGACCACCCCCACACTCCGGGCAGCGCGTCTTGCCCGTATAGCGTGCCTTCATGACGCGGAATTGAATCTTGTATCGCTCCTTGTCGATGTAGCGGAAGAAATCATCCAAGCCGTGGAAATAGCTGTTTCCGCGCCATAGCAGGAGCTTCTGTTCGTCACTCAAGGCATAATAGGGCGTGTGAATTGGAAAATCAAACAGATGAGCGTGTTGCACCAGCGCATCACGCCACCGACGCATCGTCTCGCCACGCCAGCAGGCAACCGCATCGTCATAGATCGTGCGGCTCTTGTCGGGGATGACCAGATCCTCGTCGATGCCCACTACCTTGCCGTATCCTTCACAACGCGGGCAGGCACCAATCGGGTTGTTGAAGCTGAACAGATGCTCCGTCGGGTGTTCAAACTCAATCCCGTCGGCCTCGAAGAGTGAGGAGAAGCTGCGTGCCTCCTCCTCAGCGATCAGGCGGCAGGCACCTTCGCCATAGGAATAGGCGCGAGCAATCGAATCGCGCAGGCGGCTTTGGGTGTCGGCATCGTCTGCAATGCGCAATCGGTCGATGACAATAGCGATGGTCGAGGGATCGGTCTGCTCGTTGATCGTCGGCATAAACTCCTCGATCAGATAACTTGCGTCCTCGACATAAAGACGCAGAACGCCCTCGCTGTGCAGTTGCAGTAATCGCTCGATCAGCCCCTCCCCTTCGCGTAGATGCAACGGAGCGGTGATGATCAGGCGCTTGCCTACGCGCTGTAAGGCCCATTCGGCCACATCGTCGATGCTTTCGCAACGCACCTCCTCGCCTGAGATGGGCGAAATAGTGTGTCCGGCACGCGCAAAGAGGAGTTGCAGATAGTCATAGATCTCGGTCGAGGTGCCGACCGTCGAGCGGGGATTGCGCGTGTTTACCTTCTGCTCGATTGCAATGGCCGGAGCGATACCCGAAATAATATCCACATCGGGTTTCGAGATCTTGCCTAAAAACTGACGGGCATAGGCCGACAGGCTCTCCACATAACGTCGCTGACCCTCGGCAAAGATGGTGTCGAAGGCCAAGGTCGATTTGCCCGACCCCGAGAGTCCGGTGACGACGACCAATTTGTTATGCGGGATCGAAACCGTGATGTTTCGCAGGTTGTGTACCCGTGCCCCTTTGATATAGATGGCTTCTTTGTCTGCCATAACGTCCTATTCGGCGATGCTTCCGCCCGCCTTTTTTAGTTTCTCGATGAGTATATCGGCGCGTCCCTCGCGCATGGTGAGGTGCATCGTGCAGAGGTTGTCAAACTCCTGCCCGCGGATGCGCGGCTGCTCCTCTTTGATTACGCGCATGATATCGTTCATGGCGATGTAGGGAAAATCGACCCGAATCTGACGATCGACGGTCAATTCGATGATCTTGGCCGCCTCGATCACCTGCTGGGCCGACTCTTTGTAGGCGGCAATCAACCCCGGAACGCCTAGTTTTGTACCACCGAAGTAACGTACGACGACAACCAGACAGTCGGTTAGGTTGTATGAGAGTAGTTGGCCGAGGATCGGTTTTCCGGCCGTGCCCGAGGGCTCGCCATCGTCGTTGGCCCGATAGTGTTCCCCTTTGGGGCCTAATCGCCAAGCATAGCAATGGTGCGTGGCGTCGAAGTAGCGTTTCCGCAACGCATCTAATGCTTCGCGAATCTCTTCCTCGGAGTGCACCGGGTAGATGTAGGAGAGGAATTTGCTACTCCGCTCCCGACATGCGGTCTCTACGGCCGCCTCAATGGTCAAATAGCTATCTTCTGCCACGCTACTTTACACTTTTGAACATTCTTTCCCAGCGGATATTGCGCGGGAACGACTCATTGGGATCAAGCGAAAGCCATACGAACGAGGCTTTGCCCACGATGTGATCCTCGGGTACGAAGCCCCAGAAACGTGAGTCGGCCGAGTTGTGGCGATTGTCGCCCATCATCCAATAGTAATCCATCGCAAAGGTGTAGCTTGTGGTTGCCACCTCGTCGATGTAGATGGTCTGATCCTCTACCCGCAACGTGTGACCCTCGTAGGCCTCAATGATGCGGCGATAGAGCGGCAGGTTCTCGACCGTCAGCTCAATGGTCGCCCCTTTAGCCGGAATCCAGATCGGGCCGTAATTGTCTTGGCTCCATCGAGCCTCATTCCAGGGGAATACCTCGTCGTTGGGGGCGTAGATGTAGCGGCGCAATGACACTACGTGGTCTTGTTTGCGCAGCGCCTCGGCCGAAGCCTCGGTCGTGAAGAGGTAATAGACCGAGCCGTTGCCCGAATATTCGGTGATGCCCAATTTGTGGAGCAGTCGTTCCGAAAGTGGCTTGCTCGTCTGGGCAACATAGGTGAATTGCAACCCCTCGATCGGGGCCTGCTCCTCGCCATTGATCCGTACTACCCCATCAACAATCTGCAGCGTGTCACCGGCGATGGCTACACAGCGCTTGACATAGTTTTCGCGCTTATCGACCGGACGGCTGATGATCGTGTACTCCTCGGCTAATTTGCGACGTCCCTCTTTCTCCCCGAACGTGCGCTCGTAGCTGCGAGCTACGTCGTAATAGGTCACCGCCTGGTTCTCGAGCAGCACGGTGTCGCCAGCCGGGAAATTGAATACGACTACATCGCCCCGCTGTACGTTGCGGATGCCGTGCAGACGCTTATAGGGCCACTTGATACACTCCGAGTAGGACTTTTGGGTCTCAGAGAAGGGCATCGTGTGGTGCACGAAGGGGAAAGCGACGGGTGTATTCGGCATCTTCGGGCCGTAGGTCACCTTGCTGACATAGAGGTAGTCGCCGATCAAGAGCGAGTGTTCCATCGACGAGGTGGGGATCACATACATCTGGAAGACATAGATGTGGACCAACGAGGCTACTACCGTAGCGAAGATGATGGCGTTGATCCATTCGTAGAGCGTGCGCAGCAACCAATTCGTTTGGCAGAAGCGCTTGATCGGCTCGCCTACATGCGAGGGAATCCAACGCGTGATGTAGATGTCGAACAGAATCGGCAGCCCGAGCAACATCCACGCACTGCGAGTCCAGACGACAAACCAGAGCGTGTAGAGCAACGTGGCACCGATCAGTCCCACCCATTTATTGCGAAAAAAGGCTTTGATTTTTTTCATGGTAGTGGAATTCTATTGCAATAGGTCGTCCATCGAATAGATACCCTGCTTACCACAGAGGAACTCGGCGGCAATAACGGCACCCAGAGCGAGTGTACGACGGTTTTTGATCGTATGACGCAGGATGAGCTCATCATCCTCACTCTCGTAGCGCACTTCGTGGATACCGGGCGTAGTACCCTCGCGCACCGAGCGGATGATCAGATCCTCGTCGGTCAATTCATGGCGTGGCTTTTCGTCATACGCGGCCACATCGAAAATCGGGGCAAAGTTCACCCACTGCGTCTTCGACGAGAGCGACTCGATGATCCCTTCGGCCAACGTGATGGCAGTACCGCTCGGGGCATCCTTCTTTTGGGTGTGGTGCACCTCCTCGATCTCGACGCGGTAATTGGCTCCCGAATGCTCGACCAACTCGGCCAAACGACGATTCAGACGGAACAAGAGATTCACGCCCAACGAGTAGTTCGAGGCATAGAAGAGTGCCCCCTGCTGCTCAATGCAGTAGTTTTTCAGCTCTTCAAACCGATCGAGCCAGCCGGTGGTGCCGCTCACGACGGGAACCTTGTGCTCGATGCAGCTATGCAGGTTCTCGTAGGCGGTTGCGGGTGTCGTGAATTCGAGGGCGACGTCGATCCCCTCCAAGTGGGCGGCATCGAGGTCGGCACGGTTATCTATGTCGATGATCAGCGCCACTTCGTGGCCTCTTTCGCGCAAGATCTGCTCGATCTCGCGGCCCATCTTTCCATATCCGATAATAGCAGTTTTCATGTCGTAAAAATTATTCAGGCAAAGATACGAAAAAAAGCGCAAACTCCCCTCGTTTAGCAACGCAATGTGGCAAGAATTTATTATCTTTGCGCATAAGAAACAACGAGACGGACGATGCGCTATTTTCTTTTCCTGCGCTACAATGGCGAGGCCTACTGCGGTTGGCAACGACAGAAGGGGCAACCCTCGGTACAACAGACCCTCGAAGAGCGGCTTTCGATGCTCTTTCATGAGCCGATCGAGGTGGTAGGTGCCGGACGTACCGATACGGGGGTACACGCCGCCTTCTATGTGGCCCATTTTGATTGTACGACTCTGCCGCTCGCGGCCGATCAGGTGGTCTATAAGCTGAATCGTATGTTGCCGGACGATATTGCCATTATGCGCCTGGAGGAGGTGACGGCGGATGCACACGCCCGTTTCTCGGCCCGAGAGCGGGAATATCGTTACTATATCGAGCCGACGAAGAATCCCTTTACGCGCACCGTTCATTGGCAGTACGCCGTGCCGTTAGATGTGGAGCGGATGAATCGCGCGGCCGAGGTGCTACTGACGGAGCAGGATTTTACGACCTTTGCCAAGCTCAACTCGAACAATAAGACCAACATTTGTCATATCCGTCGAGCTCGTTGGGAGGTGCGGGCCGATGGCGTGCTCTGTTTTACGATCCGCGCCGATCGTTTCCTGCGGAATATGGTGCGTGCCATTGTCGGAACGTTGGTCGATGTCGGACGCGGGCGATACTCGGTGGAGGAGTTTGCTGAGATTGTGCGCAGTCGCGATCTTTCGCGTGCGAGTGGCGGTGCACCGGCTCACGGTCTCTTTTTGAGTGATGTGCACTATGATGCCGAGCTGTTCTTGAGTTCAAAATAGACGATATCGTCCAAGTTAAAGGGGCTGTCCAACAGAAGTTGTGACAGCCCCTTTGCGTTTGAAATAGCTCGCCTATCGGACGCGCAACGTGCGACCAATGCGCAGCGTTGTGGTCGATTTGATGCCGTTCAGTCGGCAGATGTTGCCCACCGTGGTGCCATATTTGCGAGCAATGGCACCCAACGTATCGCCCGAACGAATCTTGTGATAACGCATTGCTTCGCGCTCGGCCTTCTCCTTCTTATCCTGCTCCTCGTTGGCGATCTCATCCTCGAAATTCTGCTCGGCACGCGAGTAGATGCTGAAGTAGCGTCGCTTGAGAAGGAAGGTACTGCGGCAGAGCGTGCCGGTTTTGAAGTCGATCAGTCGCTCGGGGTCGAACGATTGTCCGTAGTAGCGCGTCTCGAAATGCAGGTGCGGACCGGTGGATCGTCCGGTCGATCCTCCCAAGCCAATCACTTGTCCAGCCTCGACCCATTGATTTTGAGCTACGAGGCGTTCGGAAAGGTGGGCATAGAAGGTCTCGAGACCATTGTCGTGACGAATGATCACCAAGTTGCCGTAACCCCCTCGGTTGTATTGCGAGATGCGGACACGACCGCTGAAGGTGGCGTAGATCGGCTCCCCCACTTTGAGCGAAAGGTCCACACCCTGGTGGGCACGACCGCGACGCGGACCATACCGACTACGTACAGGTGCGGGCTTGTAGGGGGTGTGATATCCACTTGTTGAGTCGAGCAGGTCGATAACCAACGACTGAGGCAACGAGTCGTAGGGAATATGTCGATAAGGGAAGAGCGTTGTGGTATCCCAATAATTGACAAAGACGGTACTGTCGCGTTCGATGGCGCGGTTACGCACATATCGCCACGTGTTATTGGCGTAGAGAATGACGTGTACGGCCTCATGTCCCGAATCGAGCGTGTCAATCACGGCCAACGAATCAATTTCCGAGATCGATTCAATTCGTTTGCGAGCCAGACGCAGGCGCATAGCGACGATCGAATCGACCGTGGCTGCCTGAGCCGGCGTGAGGAGCTTCGAGAGCGAGTCGATCTTGGCCTCTTCGGCTGCCATTTCGCGTTGCTGCTGTGCTTCGATGGCCGAGTCGATCACCTGCTCAATATCGTGGTCTGCTGTGGTTATGACACTTGTGGGTTGTTCTTGTGCGATCAGTATAGAGGCAGAGAACAATAGTGTAATGGTTAGTATCAGCGATTTCATTGGAGCCTGTTTATGCCTTGTTGAGTAGCTCCTCGGCGGCTTCGAGTTGCTGATAGAATGTTTCGCCAAAACGGCGGATGATGGCCTCTTTGAGCGATTTGTAGACCGGCACTCCGGCTCGTTTGCCACAAGCACGAGCCCCCTCGCAAACCGACCAGCGGTGATAATTCAGACCGACCGATCCGTTTGAGAAATTGACCAGTCGGATAGGATACAGATGGCACGAAATCGGCTTACGGAAGGCACACTTGCCCTCCATCCACGCCTTCTCGATGGCGCAAAGCGTGACGCCGTTTTCGGTGTAGGTGTAGGCGCACTCCGCATCATTGACCAGTGGTGTGGTGTAGTCGCCATCCTCGTCGATGACCATGAATCCTTGGCGTTCAATCGCCTCGATGCCCTCCGGGGTCATGTAAGGTTTGTAGTTGGGATACTCCTCCTCGAGGATATCCACCTCGTCCATCTCCAGCGGTGCGCCGGCATTGCCCTCGACGCAGCAGATGCCTTTGCACTGTGCCAAATCGCACAAGAAACCCTCGCGCAAGAGATCGGCACTGACAATTTTATCGTCTATCTCAATCATTATTTATACGTGTCTTGAATAATCAGATCATACAACTCACCCAACGAAAGCCCCATCTCGCGGGCCTGCTTGGGGACAATGCTGCCGCCACTCATGCCCGGAATCGAATTGATCTCGATCAGATAAGGCTTGCCCTCCTCCGTAACGATGAAATCAACTCGCACGACGCCGCGGCAACGGCAGGTCTTGTAGGCTTCGAGGGTCATGCGATTCAGCTCGGCCTTCACCTCGGGGGTGATGTCGGCCGGTGTGATCTCCTCGGAGAATCCCTCGGTGTATTTGGCTTCGTAATCGAAGAAGTCGTTCTTGGCGACAATCTCGGTGATCGGGAAGATCCACTCTTTGTCCCCGACGATCATCACGCCGCAACCCATCTCGCGTCCCGTGATGCACTCCTCGATCAGCACCTCGTCGCTCTCCTTAAGAGCCGCTTCGATGGCTGCCGGCAACTCCGCTGCGGTCTTCACCTTCGTAACGCCGAACGACGATCCGCTGGCGTTGGGCTTGACAAAGAGCGGCAGCCCCAACTCCCCTACGATGGCCTCCACATCAACCTTTTCACCCCGTAGCAGAAAGCGATCGCGCGCCAGATTGACGCGCCCCTGCAACGTGCGTTTGGTGGTCACTTTGTCGAAGGTGATCACCGATGAGGTCATCGAGCAGGAACTGCAGGGAATCTGCATCATCTCCAGGTAACCCTGCAACATGCCATTCTCGCCCGGCGTGCCGTGGATCAGAATGAGGGCGTAGTCGAAAACCTTCTTCTCCCCGGCAATGGTGATCGAGAAATCGTTTTTGTCCACCTCGTAGCGTGTGCCATCAGCCGCCGTATGGCTCCAGCTGCGGCCCTTGAGGTCGATGAGTGTGATGTCATATTTTTCGTGATCGAGTGCTGCGTGAATCTGCGCGGCACTCTGCAGGGCGATTTCTCGTTCCGAGGAGTCGCCACCCGCCATCAAGGCGATCTTCAATCTCTTCATTATTTCACTTTTTTATATAATCCTTTGGTGCGGATGTGCCACGCTACCTTCGGGTGAATCAGTTGCGAGCAATCCTCGCCGGCGGCTATTCGCCGACGAATCTCGGTAGCCGATACGGCATGTAGCGGCGCATCAGCTAGCAGTTGCATGGTCGGCGCAGGTAGAGCCTCCGAGTCGCTTTGCTCACCGGCGCGCGGATAGATCCAAATGGGATATTTGACAATCTCCTGCCACTCGCGCCATCCGGTCAGGCCGTCGAGCTGGTCTGCACCCATCAAGATCGAAAATTGCATTGATCCGCCCGCTACTTGCTCCAGATAGCGCAATGTGTCGATCGTGTAAGAGGGCTTCGGGAGCAACATCTCTACCACCGAGGGCTTAATCTGCTCCGGGTAGCGCGATGCTGTGCAGGCCAATTCAGCCATCTCGAAACGGTCGAGTGCCGGAGCCAACTCCTCCTCGCTTTTATAGGGACTTTGCGGGGAGACGATCAAGGTTGCCAAGTCGCATAACCCCTGCTCAATGACATATTCGGCTAAAGCGATATGGCCCTTGTGAATCGGGTTGAACGACCCGAAATAGAGCATGACGCGCTGCACGGTTATCGGCTTAAAAATTGGTTCAAAATAGCGCACGTCTCTTCGACAGCGACCTCCAACTGATCGTTCACGACGCGATGGTCAAACTCGGGAGCCTTTTCCAACTCGAAAGCCGCCTTTGCCACGCGCTTGGCGATCACCTCCGGACTATCCGTGGCGCGACCCTCCAAACGACGTTGCAGCTCCTCGATCGAGGGGGGCATGATGAAGATCGAACAGGCCTGCTCACCAAAGATGCGTTTGAGATTGATGCCGCCCATTACATCGACATCAAACAGAATGACATGGCCCTTCGACCAGATGCGCTCTACTTCGCTCTTCAGCGTGCCGTATGAGGTGCCGGCATAGACCTCTTCCCACTCGACAAAGGCATCCTCGGCAACTTTGGCTGCAAACTCCTCTTGGGAGAGAAAATAGTAATCTTTGCCGTGTTGCTCTTCACCGCGCGGGGCACGGCTGGTAGCCGAAATCGAGAACTCGAATTGGTCGTATCGGGCCAGTAGTTGCTTGACGATGGTCGTCTTACCCGAACCGCTCGGAGCGGAAAAAATGATTACTTTTCCCATCGTTACAAAATATTGAGTACCTGCTCTTTGATCTTCTCGAGCTCATCCTTCATTTTAACTACAAGGATCTGCATATTCGTCTCGTTAGCCTTCGATCCCATGGTGTTGATTTCGCGTCCCAACTCCTGGGCAATGAAACCTAATTTGCGACCGACACCCTCTTCGCTGGCAGCCACCTCGCGGAAGTAGTTGCAATGGTTCTGCAGGCGTACCTTCTCCTCGGTGATGTCCAACTTCTCGATGTAGAAGATCATCTCCTGCTCTAGGCGATTCGTATCGACATCGACCTTGAGTTGTGCTAGGTGGTCGTAGATGCGCTGACGAATGGTCTCGCTGCGCTGTACCTCGAAGGGAATAACCTCGTTCTTGTACTGCTCAATTAGATCAATGCGATGCAATAGATCGGCAATGAGTGTAGCTCCCTCCTGCTCACGGAAGGCGTCGAGCTGGTCGCAAGCACCGTTGGCTGCCTCGATCAGGGCTTTGATCTCATCGTCGTCCACCACCTCGACCTGGGTCGAAACCACCTCGGGCATCCGCATGACGGTCGAAACCATGGTGTCGAACGATGCCTCTACACCCGAATAGGTCATGGCGTCGGAGAGCTGGCGCATGTAGGCGCGGAACAGCTCATGATTGATCGATGCGGGGGTCTCCACCTGCTGCGTCTCGACGCTGATGAAGGCATCGACTTTACCGCGTTGCAGGCGGCGAGCTAAGAGTTGGCGCACCTCAAATTCGGCACTGCGATAGCGAGCCGGAATACGTAGGTTTAGATCGAGCTGCTTGGCGTTCAGCGAACGAAGCTCGACGGTTATTTTTCGATTTTGCACATGCGCTTCGCCTTTGCCGAAGCCGGTCATTGATTTTACCATAGTCGTGTAATGGGTGTAAAATTTGAGCAAAGATACGAAAAAACCTGGGAAAAGGTGTCGATTTGGGCTGTAGAATGAAATTTATTTCATTCGCGGTAGTAAATTCGAGAAAAATGCGTAAATTTGTATGATTAGCGCGCATGAGCGCAGCGATTATAAGCAAAAGACTATGGCAAACGAGCTAAAAAAACGCGATGTGAAGGAGGATTTGCGATACCTCAAACTCCTCGCACGCGACTTCCCGACCGTCTCGAGCGTGACGGCCGAGATTATCAATTTGGAGGCGATCCTCCATCTGCCCAAACCGACGGAGCATTTTCTGGCTGACCTGCACGGTGAAAATGAGGCTTTCCAGCACGTGATCCGCAACGCTTCGGGTAACATCAAGCGTAAGGTGAAAGAGCTTTTCGGTCAGGAACTTACCCACGATCAGATCAAAGATCTCTGTACACTGATCTACTACCCCGAACAGAAACTCAAACTCGTACGCCGCACCGAGACTAATCTCGAGGAGTTCTACACCTCGACGCTCAATAAACTCATCATTCTGTGTCGGGATGTGTCGTCGAAATATACCCGTTCAAAGGTGCGCAAAAGTCTCCCCGAGGAGTATGCTTACATCATCGAGGAACTTCTGCACGAGACCTCGGATGTGAGCAACAAACAGGCCTATCTGAATGTCATCGTGCAGACCATCGTTTCGACGCGTCGCGCGGCCGATTTTATCGTGGCGCTCTGCTACCTGATTCAAACCTTGTCGATTGACCGTCTGCACATTCTGGGCGATATCTTCGATCGTGGCCCGGGTGCTCACCTGATTCTCGATACACTTTGCAGCTATCACCATTTCGATATTCAGTGGGGCAACCACGATGTGTTGTGGATGGGTGCTGCCGCCGGAAACCTCTGTTGTATAGCCAGCGTATTGCGCCTTTCGTTGCGCTACGCCAACACCCTTACGCTCGAAGACGGCTATGCCATCAACATGGTGCCGTTGGCCACCTTTGCCATGGAGACCTATGCTGATGACGACTGCCGCATCTTCGCTCCGCATGTCGAGGAGAATCGTCCCGATCTGAACGAGAAAACGTTGCGCCTGATTGCCCAGATGCACAAAGCCATCACGATCATCAACTTCAAGCTCGAAGGTGCGATGTGTAAGGCTTACCCGGAATGGGGTATGATGCATCGTTGTGTGTTGGAACATATTGACAAAGATGCGGGAACGATTACGCTCGATGGCGTTACCTATCCGCTCATTGATCGCAATTTCCCGACGCTCGACCCTGCAAATCCCTATATGTTGACCCCTGAGGAGGCTGATTTGATGGAGCGACTCAAACACTCGTTTATGATCAGCGAGCGTCTGCGTACGCATGTCGGGTGCCTGCTTTCGCATGGCGGCATGTATGAGATTTACAACTCGAATCTGCTGTTCCATGCCTCGATACCGCTCAATGCCGACGGATCGCTGCGCGAGGTCTGCATCGACCAGACAAAGGTTAAGGGTAAGGAGCTGATGCAACGTGTGGATCAAGTGGTGCGCACGGCTTTCGACTTGGGAGCCTCGAACGAAGAGCGTAAGTTTGCGACCGATTATTTTTGGTATTTGTGGAGTGGCGCCGACTCGCCCCTCTTTGGTAAGTCGAAGATGGCGACCTTTGAACGCTATTTCATAGCCGATACGGCAACTCACAAAGAGGAGAAGGGTTGGTATTATACGTTGCGCGATTCGGCCGAAGTGTGTGAACGCATCCTCGATGAGTTTGGCGTGACGGGATCCCATCGTCACATCATCAATGGCCACGTACCCGTGCGAGCTGGTAAGGGTGAGAATCCGATCAAGGCTGAGGGACGATTGATGGTTATTGATGGTGGTTTTGCCAAGGCCTACCACAACAAAACGGGTATTGCGGGCTATACGTTGGTCTATCACAGCCGTGGATTTCAGCTTGTGCAACATGAACCGTTTAAGTCGGCCGAGGAGGCGATTCTCAATGGTACGGATATCCACAGCACGACGCAGATTGTCGAGATGATGGGCCGTCGTGAGATGGTGAAAGATACCGATATCGGTCGTGAGTTGCGTGAGCAGATCGAGGACCTGAAGAGCCTGCTCCGAGCCTATCGTCGTGGTTACATCAAAGAACGATAGCCGATGGCTGAATTTCTTGTAGCCGAAGTTCGCTATATTCCGTTTTTTTACTACCTTTGTATATTACAATTGAGTTTAGGACGGTTTTTTGAGTAAAATAACATCATTCACAGATATTTATTATGAAAAAGCACATCTTTAACGCCGGTCCGTCGTTGTTGGCCGACGAGGTTTATGCAAGTGCCGCCAAGGCGATTATGGATTTCAACGATTCGGGTATCTCGATTCTGTCGATTTCGCACCGTACGCCCGATTTCGATGCCGTAATGTCGGAGGCAGATACGCTGTTCCGTGAGTTGCTGCATATTCCCGATAACTATAAGATCATCTACTTAGGTGGTGGTGCCAGCACCTATTTCTATGAGATTCCGGCCAACTTCCTCGGGAAGAAGGCAGCCTATATAAATACAGGTGTATGGTCGAAGAAGGCTATCAAGGAGGCCAAGCGTTATGGTGAGGTCGAGGTGATCGCCTCGTCCGAGGATAAGAATTTCAACTACATCCCGAAGGGATTTACCATTCCCGAGGATGCTGATTACCTCCATATCACCTCGAACAACACGATCTATGGTACGGAGTATCATGAGGACCTCGACTCCCCTATTCCGGTGATTGCCGATATGAGCTCGAACATCTTGTCGCGCCCGATCGACGTGACGAAGTATGCCATGATCTACGGTGGCGCACAGAAGAATCTGGCTCCGGCCGGTGTTGCCTTTGCCATCATCCGTGAGGATATGGTCGATCGCGTTGTGCGTGACCTGCCGACGATGATGCAGTTCAAGACCCACATGGATAACAATTCGATGTTCAATACGCCGCCTGTATTCCCGATCTTCGTACTCAAGGAGACGCTCAAGTGGCTCAAGTCGATCGGTGGCGTGGAGGAGATCTATCGCCGCAATCAGGAGAAGGCACAACTGCTCTACGATGAGATTGATCGCAACCCGCTCTTCCGTGGTACGGTTGAGAAGGATTCGCGCTCGCTGATGAATATCTGCTTTGTGATGGCCGAGGGTTATGAGGAGTTGGCTCCGGAGTTTATGGCCTACACCAAAGAGCAGGGCATCGTCGGCATCAAGGGCCACCGTCTGGTAGGCGGTTTCCGCGCATCGTGCTACAACGCCCTGCCGAAGGAGAGTGTCGAGGTACTTGTGAAGTGCATGCAGGATTTTGCTGCCAAACATGCCAAATAAAGGATGCCAACCATTGTTCCATTAACCTACGAAAAGAGGGAGGAGCCGCGGCTCTATTTTACCTCACTACTGAAAAATATGAAGATTCTTGTAGCAACCGAAAAGCCCTTCTCTGCTGCTGCCGTAGAGGGGATTCGTCAGATTGTAGAGCAGGCTGGTCATGAGCTTGTTCTGTTGGAGAAATATACCGATAAGGCCGATCTGCTGGCTGCTGTTGCCGAGGTCGATGCCTTGATTATTCGCAGCGATAAGGTGACAGCTGAGGTGATCGAGGCTGCCCGCAACCTTAAGATTGTGGTACGTGCCGGTGCTGGTTATGACAATGTCGATCTAGCAGCTGCCTCGGCACGTGGTATCGTGGTGATGAATACGCCGGGTCAAAACTCGAACGCTGTGGCCGAGTTGGCGTTGGCCATGATGATCTATATGGCTCGCAACCGCTTTACGCCCGGTACGGGTTCGGAGTTGCAGGGCAAGACGCTTGCTATCCATGCCTATGGCAATGTGGGTAAGCTCGTAGGTCGCAAAGGTAAGGCATTGGGTATGCGAGTGATTGCGTTCGATCCATTTATCACTGATGCGACGATTTTTGAGAATGACGGCGTGGAGCAGGTTGCCTCGGTCGAGGAGTTGTATGCCCAGGCCGACTACCTCTCGCTGCACATTCCGGCTACGGCCGAGACGCGTGGTTCGATCGGCTATGAGCGTCTGATGTCGATGCCCAAGGGTGCAACGTTGGTCAATACGGCTCGTAAGGAGGTGATCGATGAGGAGGGTCTGAAACGCGCAATGAGTGAGCGTACGGATCTGAAGTATATCTCGGATATCGCTCCGGCCAATGCTGCCGAGTTGGAGGAACTCTTCGGTAAACGTTTCTTCGCTACGCCGAAAAAGCAGGGTGCCGAGACAGCCGAGGCCAATATGAATGCAGGTTTGGCTGCTGCTCGCCAGATTGTCGATTATTTGGCAACGGGCAACACGCGTTTTCAGGTCAATAAATAAGCCTTTCACTCCTTAAAACTTCGATAAGACTATGGTGAAAATCAAACCGTTTGCAGCTATTCGTCCACCAAAGCAATATGCCGCCGAGGTGGCTTCTCGACCCTACGATGTGCTCAATTCGGTCGAGGCAAAAGCCGAGGCCACGGAGCGTTCGCTGCTACACATCATCAAGCCCGAGATCGACTTTGACCCCATTGCGGACGAGCATTCGCAGGAGGTCTACGAAAAGGCTGTTGAAAATTTCCAACGTTGGCAGACCGAAGGTTGGCTCCGCCAGGATGAGGAGGAGTACTACTATGTCTATGCCCAGACGATGGAGGGCCGCACGCAGTATGGCCTGGCTATGTGCTGCCATTACGAGGACTACCGTTCGGGTGCCATCAAGAAGCATGAGCTGACCCGTCCGGATAAGGAGGAGGATCGCATGATCCATGTCCGCAATCAGCAGGCCAATATCGAGCCGGTCTTCTTTGCCTACCCCGATGATGAGGAGGTCAATGCCATCGTTACCGAGGTGGTGAAGGGTGAACCGGAGTATGCGTTTACGGCCGCAGATGGTTTTGGCCACCAGTTGTGGGTGATCCGCGATCGTAAGACGAATGATCGTCTGACGGAGCTTTTTGCTGCTATCCCGGCCCTCTATGTGGCTGATGGCCACCACCGCACGGCTGCTGCAGCTCGCGTGGGTGCCGAATGCGAGGGAAAGAATCCGAACCACACGGGCGAGGAGGAGTATTGCTACTTCTTGGCTGTTACGTTCCCCGCATCGCAACTCAAGATCATCGACTACAACCGCGTAGTGAAGGATTTGAACGGTCTGACCCCCGAGGAGTTGATTGCCAAGTTGGAGGAGTCGTTCATCGTGGAGAAAAAGGGTGCTGAGGAGTATCGTCCCACGGCCCTGCACAATTTTGCGATGTATCTCGAGGGCGCATGGTATAGTCTGACGGCCAAGGAGGGTACGTACAATGACGCCGACCCGATTGGAGTGTTGGACGTTACGGTGCTCTCTGATCTTGTGTTGGATAAGGTACTCGACATTAAGGATTTGCGCACCTCGAAGCGTATCGACTTTGTGGGCGGTATTCGTGGCTTGGGTGAGCTGAAGCGTCGCGTTGATAGTGGCGAGATGAAGGTGGCCTTTGCCCTCTACCCTGTTTCGATGCAGCAGCTGATCAACATTGCCGATACGGGTAACATCATGCCTCCGAAGACGACGTGGTTTGAGCCGAAGTTGCGTTCGGGTGTGGTGATCCATTCGTTTGCCGAATAGATGCTTTAGCATAGCGAGAAAAAATGCCGCTCAACTGACGAGCGGCATTTTTTTTGTGTGGCATCGTGCTACGACTTATTTATACACCTATTATGGAGACACAAAATTTTCATGCACCCATGATTGGCGATGCTGCACCGGCATTTGTGGCCGAGACAACGCAAGGAACGATCCACTTTCCGGAAGATTTCGGGGGTAAATGGATAATTCTATTTAGCCATCCGGCCGACTTTACGGCGGTTTGTACCTCCGAATTTGTCCTCTTTGGGGCGATGCAGGAGGAGTTCGAGCGGCTTAACTGCCGGCTGTTGGGGCTCTCGATCGGTACCAATTCGAGCCATATTGCCTGGCTGCGATCCATTGAGCAGAATATCGCCTACAAAGGCCACAGCCATGTGAAGATGCGCTTCCCGCTCATTGCTGATATGACGATGGAGGTTGCCCGTTTGTATGGCATGATCGCTCCTCGCTCGTCCGCGACGATGGCCGTGCGTTCGGTCTTTTTCATCGACCCCGAGGCGAAAATTCGAGCGGTGATGAGTTATCCGATGCAGTTGGGACGCAATTTTGACGAACTGAAACGTATCTTGGTCGGGCTGCAGGTGGTCGATCGCCACAAAGTGGCTCTGCCGGCTGATTGGCATCCGGGCGATGACATTGTGGTGGGAGCACCGACGACCTATGATGGCTCGGAACGATCCATGGAGGGATTGACCTGCTACGATTGGTATTTCTGCACCAAGCCCCTGTCGCTCAAGGAGAAGGAGTATGCTCCTGTGGAGTAAAATCTAAAAAAAAAGGACTGCCGCAACCGAACAGGTTGGGCAGCCCTTCTTATTTGTTGTTTGGCTATTGAAATTGGCAGGTGTCGATATCCCGCAAGCCGAGTAGCAAATCGCGTGTGGCCATGCGACGTTTGCCGGCCAACTGCAACTCTTCGATGGCGATCCATCCGTCGGCACAAGCCACTTCGAGCAGCGTGCGGTAATCGGTCCGAATCGTGCCACAAGGCTCACTGTGTGCACCTGCATGGAATGCAACGCGGAAGAGTTTGGCCGAGCCAACCTCTTGCCCCTGACGGTAGAGACGGCTCCATGCCGCCGGATAGGGTGATAGTCCGCGCACGAAATTGACAATCTCGGCTCCCGGCTTTGACCAGTCGATCAGACAATCCTCTTTGAAGATCTTCGGTGCCGGTTTGAGCGTGCTCTCGTCGATGTGCTGCTGCTCGATGGGTGAGATCTCCCCTGCTGCTAATTTATCGACCGTTTCAAGCACCAACCCTACTCCTTTGTGCATCAATCGATCATAGAGCGTTCCGATCGTGTCGTCGTCGGCAATCGGCTCACGCAGTTGGCCGATGATAGCCCCTTTATCAATCTCGTGATTGAGCAGGAAGGTGGTTACACCGGTCTCTCGCTCGCCGTTGATGATGGCCCAGTTGATCGGGGCTGCACCTCGATACTCGGGAAGCAGCGAGGCGTGCAGATTGAACGTGCCCAGGCGCGGCATGGCCCAAATCACCTCGGGTAACATGCGGAAGGCAATGACGATACCCAGATCGGGTTGCAGTGCCCGCATAGCCTCCACAAAGGCCTCATCGCGCAGCTTTTCGGGCTGGAGAATTGGCAGCCCCAGCTCCTTGGCGGCGATTTTGACATCGCTTTCGCGCAGTTGCTGACCACGACCGGCCGGCTTATCGGGGGTGGTGACGACGCCCACCACGTTGTAGCCTGCTGCTACCAACGCACGCAACGAGGGTACGGCAAACTCGGGCGTACCCATAAAGACTATTCGTAGATCCTTGGCGTTCATCCTAACCGACTATTTCTTCTCCAAACCCAGCTGGTGATGCATGCGCTCCTGCTTGGTTGAGAGATAGCGTTCGTTGTACTCGTTGGGCTGAATCACCAGTGGAACGATCTCCTCGATGGTCAGACCGTAGCCCTCCAACCCCGCCTTCTTCGAGGGGTTGTTGGTCATCAGACGCATTTTGCGGATGCCCAACTCGCGGATGATGCTGGCACCCACACCGTAGTCGCGCTCGTCAGCCTTGAAGCCCAAACGCAGGTTGGCATCGACCGTGTCGAGACCCTGATCCTGCAGCTTGTAGGCGTGAATCTTGTTGCAGAGACCTATGCCTCGTCCCTCTTGATTCAGATAGACAATAGCACCCTTACCCTCTTGGGCTACGCGCTGCATGGCACGGTGGAGCTGATCGCCACAGTCGCAACGTTTCGATCCGAATATGTCACCCGTGGCGCACGATGAGTGTACGCGGATCAGCACCGGCTCCTCCTCGCTCCACTCGCCAATCGTCAGCGCAACATGCTCTACACCGTTGGACTTTTGACGGAAGGGGGTGATCATAAAATCGCCCCACTCGGTCGGGAGCGGTACTGTGACACCACGCTCAATGATCGACTCCTCACGCAGACGATAAGCAATGAGTTGCGCAATGGAGATGATCTTTAGATCGTATTTCTTGGCAATCTCTACCAACTGGGGCAGACGTGCCATCGTGCCGTCTTCGTTCATCACCTCGATCAGCACACCGGCCGGTTGCAGACCTGCCAGGCGAGCCAGGTCGATGGCTGCCTCTGTATGCCCCGGACGACGCAGTACGCCCTTATCACGAGCGCGGAGCGGATTGATATGTCCCGGGCGACCCAGATCGGTCGGCAAGGTGGCAGGATCGGCCAAGGCGCGCAACGTAGCAGCACGGTCGGCGGCCGAGACACCGGTTGTGCAGCCATGCCCCAGCAGGTCGCACGAAACCGTAAAGGGGGTGCCGAGCAGCGACGTGTTGTTCTGCTCCATCATCTGCAGCCCCAGCTCGTCGCAACGCTGCTCCGAGAGTGGAGCACACAGCACGCCACGCCCCTCGTGGAGCATGAAATTGACAACCTCCGGGGTGATCAATTCGGCTGCAACGATGAAATCACCTTCGTTTTCGCGGTCTTCGTCATCAACCACGATGATTACTTTGCCCTGGCGAAAATCTTCAATGGCCTCCTCTACGCTATTCAATATGCTTTTGCTTTTTTCCATTTCGCTTGAATTTTACGATTTTTTTTACCCATGCGGTGAAGGGTTGCATCTTCTCTTGCAGGAGTTTTATCTTACCGGCATACCAATCCGTGTCGAGCAGCGTCGAGTCGTTGGTCGCCTTGTAGGTCAAGTAGATGGCTATGGGCGAAAGGACAAAGGTTGATAACCACATGCCGTAGATGGCATCCCAGTTACCCTCTTTGGCCGCCTTCTCGCCCGAGAGCGAGATGATGTAATAGATCACAAAGAAGAGCACCGATACGACCACCGGCATACCCAGTCCGCCTTTGCGGATAATAGCACCCAGCGGTGCACCAATCAGAAAGAAGATCATGATCGAGATAGGCAGTGACATCTTCTTGTGCCACTCGACCTTACTCTTGTAAAGTTGGTTTAGAGCCTCTTTGGCGTTGGTCTCGTCGAACGAGAAGAGGTTACGCGAGTTGCGGGCAGATGCGGCCGCTTGATCCCAAATTTGCTCCTTGTCGCGAGTTGAAAGGCTGGAAATCGAGTCGATCAGCACCGGACTGTAGAATCCACTATGGTCGGGTTTCAGGCTATCGGGCAGATCAAGTACAGAGTGGTCTTTGGCGAAGATGCGCTCTTTGAGCAATGGCTCGTACGAGCGGTTCGTAGCCGTACTGACCAACAACTCCAACGAGTCGATGTCATCCTGCAGCTGGTTGATATTCTTCGTTTGACTATTCGAGAATTGGTTTGCATCCGAACGGCCCATATCGAAACCCTCCATGGGGATGATCTGATCCTGTCGATCGAAAATATGGTGGCGCAAAGCACTCTTGGTGAACCATTGGCTGTTTCCCGTCGTCGTGCGTGTCTGCTCGTAAGTCTCACCATTGAAGAGTGTGACAAGCAGGAAGCGCTTGTCATCCGACAGTCGGATATAGCCCGAATCAGCCACGATTGTGTTCATGTTGCCACGCGAATCACGGTTATCGTAAATCAGGACGTCGGTCAGCAGATGAGTTTCAGGATTCTGCTTGCCGACACGGATCGACATGTCGGGAATACCGTTGAAAAACAGACCGTCCTGGAATTCGATGTTCTGATTCTGTTGCCGGATATCGTATAGGATGCTGAATACTTTTTTGTTGGCGTAGGGCACCAAGTTGTTTCCGATAAAGAAACTGCCGATCGAGACAAACGCAATCAGGACAATGAGCGGCTTGGCAATTTGTACGAGCGACATACCGGCCGACTTCATCGCCAATAACTCGTAGTTTTCACCCAGATTACCCATGGTCATGATGGCTGCCAGTAGGACAGCCAACGGCAGACCCAACGGCAACATGTTGGCCATGAAATAGGTCATCAACTCGATGATAATACCGGCCGAAAGACCCTTGCCTACCAATTCGTCGATATAACGCCATACGATGTTCATCATTAAGACGAACATCACGATAAAAAAGGTGAGGATCATTGGTCCCAAGTAGGACTTCAGTACAAGTTTATGTAGGGTTTTCATCGAGTCGGCTCGTTTTTTTTCGATACAAAGTTAATAGTTTTACCGCAATCAACGCAATGGTGAGCGTAAATATTATTACAGCTCCGGGCGGAATATCCCATTGGTAACTGATAATCAAACCAATCGTGTTGCAACCAATTGCGATGAGCGGTGCCACGACAATGATGCGTCGATAGGATTTGGTGAGCGTATTGGCCACCACCACAGGCATGGTGATGAGTGATAGCAACAGCACGATGCCCATGATGCGGATCGAAAGGACGATGGTCAAAGCCATGACTATGGCCATCAAGTAGCTGATCAGGCGAGTCGGGATGTTTCGACTACGAGCGAATTCGCGGTCGAAAGCGACATACATGATCGGTCGTAACCAAAAAATAGCTCCAACAACAACACCCAACGTCAAGAGGGCCAAGGCTATTAAATCTCCTTTTGTGACAGTGATGATACTGCCGAACAGATAGGCTGAAAGGTCACCCGAGGTGTATCCTGGGCGCAGGCTCATGAAGAGAACACCAATGGCCATACCGATCGACCAGATGATGCCGATGGCCGAATCCTCACGGATCCGTCCACGCGAAGAGGCCCACTCGATGCCGATGGCCGCTGCTACGGCCGAAAGCATGGCTCCCAGAATTGGATTTGCACCCATATAAAAGGCGATACCCAGCCCGCCAAACGAGGCGTGAGTGACACCTCCGGCCAAGAATACCAGTCGCCGACTGACGATGTAGGTGCCGACCAAACCACACACCACGCCCGCCAAGAGTGCAGCGAGAAAGGCGTTACTGAGGTAGCCAAAATGGGTCAGGTCGTAAAAAAAATCCATCTCTTCTAAAATTGTGCGCGCAAATTTACGTTTTTTATCTGAAAAGGCCGCCTCTTTTGGGTAAGATTTCGTAATTTCGCCACCGAAATAACCATTCATTGTAGCAATATGGCTGTACGCAAAGTTAATTTTCATACCTTGGGTTGCAAACTCAATTTTTCTGAATCATCGACCTTGGCACGTCAGTTTGTCGAGGGAGGTTTTGAGCGAGTTGCCCCGACGGCCGAGGCGGATATTTGTGTGATCAACAGTTGTTCGGTGACGGAGCATGCCGACAAAAAATGCCGCAATCTGATTCGCAAATTGCATCGGCGAAATCCGCATGCGCTGATCGCCGTGACAGGTTGCTATGCACAGCTCAAACCGCATGAAATAGCCCAAATTGAAGGTGTCGATATTGTACTGGGAAACAACTATAAAGGAGATTTATATCAACGAGTGGTTGAGATCGCATCGAAGGGTGGCGATGCAGCCGTTCATAGTTGCTCGGTCGAGGAGCTGACGCGCTTTTTTGCGGCCTTCTCGACGGGTGATCGTACACGCGCTTTTCTCAAGGTCCAGGATGGCTGCGATTACAAGTGCGCCTACTGCACGATTCACTATGCACGCGGATCGAGCCGCAATATGCCGATTGCCGATCTGGTGCGAGAGGCCGAGCAGATTGCTGCCGAGGGACAAAAGGAGATCGTTATCACGGGGATCAACACGGGCGATTTTGGCCGAACGACTGGGGAATCATTTCTGGATCTGTTGCGCGCACTCGATCGGGTCGAGGGGATCGAGCGGTATCGTATCTCGTCGATCGAGCCCAATCTGCTCACGGATGAGATTATTGCCTTCTGCGCCTCTTCGCCGAAGTTTCAGCACCATTTCCATATCCCGATTCAGAGTGGATCGGACAAGATTCTGGGGCTGATGCGTCGTCGCTATACGACGGCTAAATTTGCCGATCGTATTGCTGCTGTGCGCCGTGCGATGCCCGATGCCTTTATCGGGATTGATGTTATTGTCGGTTTCCCGGGCGAGACGGAGGAGGATTTTCGCCAAACGTATGATTTCCTGGCCGATATTGCTCCGGCATTTTTGCATATCTTCCCCTTCTCGGAGCGTCCCGGTACGCCGGCTGTCACGATGCCTGGCAAGGTGCAAGCCTCGGTGGCTACGCGTCGTGTAGCCGAGTTGGAGGCTTTGTGTGCGCAGTTGCACCGCCAATTCTGTGCTGAGGCCGTCGGCAGCGAGGATTTGGTTCTGTTTGAGAGTACGATGCGTGGCGGGTGGATGTTTGGCTTTACGGGCAACTATCGTCGGGTCAAAGTGCCCTATAATCGGAACTATATTAACCGCATTTGTCGGGTAAAAATGGTCGAGATTGACAATTCTGACGATTTGATAGGTGAAATTCTCGATTAAATGCTTATATTTGCATATTATACTATACTTATAGCGATACGGTAAGTTATGAAAGGAATGCAAAAACGGGTGACCGTAGGTTTTTTGAGCATCGTCTGTCTGCTCTTTATCTCGGGTATGCTCTCGTTTGTCGAGTTGAGCCGTTTGAGCCGTGATACGGGCGATATTCTGAAGGCCAGCCGCCGCAATATCGAGTTGGCAAAGGAGATTCTCGATGCTGCGCACGAACTGAATGTCTCGTTGATCCACAGCTCGGTCTTTGGTGATCGTGCTCAGGATAGCGTGGCACGTCGTTCGATGGTTCGCTTAGAGACGGTGTGGCTGACGGCGCAGGAGGAGGCCCTCGATAAATCGTTCCTTGATTCGCTTGCCTTTGCTGCAACTGAGATGAAAATTTTGGTTGATAGTTACCTTGCTACCCCGCTGCCGCAATCCGCTACGGTCGATACGCTTGTCGTGGTGGAACCCGTAGTTGCGGATCAGCTAACAGTCGATCCGATGCAGGCTGTGGTGGTCGAAGAGAAGCCTCAAAATTGGTATACGGATCAGTTTGAGTCGGTATATAGTCGTCTGACCACGGCCGTGAAGGCCTATATGACCTCGACGCAGAGTTCATTGGCTCCGCGAACCGAGCAGATGAAGAAAAATGCCTATCGTGCGGTTACACCGGTGCTGATTTCTCTTGTGGTGATGATAGCCATCGTGTTGATGCTCTACTACTTTATGATGATTTATTGTGTCAAACCGATGCTCCGTATGAATAAGAGTCTGGGAGATTATCTCACCTTCAAGATACCCTTCTCGGTTAAATCGGAGCTGAAAGATGAGGTGTTGGAACTCAAAGAGAAGATCGATACACTCATTGGGCAGGTGCGTAAATCAAAACTCTAATCTCGAAAAACAAAGGCGGACGAGGCTATGCGAATTGATTTAGTGTTGCGATATGTCGGGATGGTGATGTTATTCATTGCCGCCTTCATGCTGGTTTCGGTAGGTATCTCCTATGCGAGCGGCATGGACTCGGCGTTCTATCCGCTGCTGCTCTCGGCACTGCTGACTGCCCTACTGGGGGCCTTCCCGCAGATTTTTGTTGAAAAGAAGGGGCATTTGAGCACCAAAGAGGGCTTTGCCGTGGTGGTAGGCTCGTGGTTGGTGGCCTGTATCGTGGGTATGTTCCCCTATCTGATCTGGGGCGGGGAGTTTAACCTGATCAATGCCTGGTTTGAAAGTGTTTCGGGTTTTACGACTACCGGAGCTACGATTCTGAACGATATCGAAGCTTTGCCTCGCGGATTGCTCTTTTGGCGAATGTCCTCTACGTGGATCGGTGGTATGGGCGTTGTGATGTTTGCGTTGGTCATTCTGCCATCAATGGGTCGCAGCAAGATGACCCTCTCGAATGTCGAGCTTTCGACCCTGGCTAAAGAGAATTTCAACTATCGCACGCAGGTGATCGTGCGCATTCTGTTGGTGGTCTATGTGGGTCTGACGCTGCTCTCGCTCGTATCGCTGAAGATGGCCGGCATGAATTGGTTTGATTCGTTATGCCACGCCATGTCGGCTGCGGCGACCAGTGGTTTCTCGACCAAAAACCTCTCGATTGCCTTCTATAACAGCCCGGCTATCGAGACGATTCTGATCTTGACGATGGCTGTTTCGGGTATTCACTTTGGCCTGATCTATGCCACGGTGACCGGTAAGCGAAACAATGTGTTTCGGTCGGAGGTGACGCGCTACTACGTGGGCATGTTGCTCGTTATGTCGCTCTTGATTGCCATCAGTCTCTATGGCGCCGAGCTCTACTCTACCTTCTCGACCTCGTTCCGCCATGCTGTTTTCCAGGTGGTCTCGGTGGTGACGACGAGTGGTTTTGCTACGGCTGATACGAATCTATGGACCCCCTTTGCCATTGTGATCCTGATCATTGGTGCCATGGTCTGCGCTTCGGCGGGATCGACGACTGGAGGTCTAAAGATCAACCGCTTGATCTTGGCCGCCAAGATGATGAAGGCGCGTCTACTGCAACAGCGACACCCCAATGCTGTCATTCGGGTACGCTTGGATGGGATTATTCAAGAGCACGATATGTTGCACTCGGTCATGGTCTTTATCGTGGCCTACGTCGTGCTGATTCTGATCGGCGCCTTGATCGGTACGATGTGGGGATTGGATATGACGACCGCTTTTACCGGATCGGTAGCTTGTATGGGTAACATTGGTCCTGGTTTTGGTGAGGTCGGTTCGATGAATAATTTTGCCTCAATGCCGACGATGATCAAGGGCGTGGATTCGCTTTTGATGCTCTTCGGTCGTTTGGAAATTTTTGGTTTGATACAACTCTTCTTTATGAAGTGGTGGAAATAAAGAGTTTTGTGATGAGAAAATTGCTTGTTCTATGGGGGTTAATCCTATTCTCTGTAACCCCGATTGTCGCACAGCAACAGCCTATCAAGGCACGTATTGCCGGTTTGGAATCCCATGCTGAATATATGTCGCTTTTGGAACAGGATGCAGTGTTACAGATGCGCGAGGATTCGATTGCTTCGGCGATGATTCGAGGGCGCCAACAACTGCGTGAGGATCCAGAAAATAGACCGCAGTATTCCCAGCAAATCTTACAGTGCGAGAACGAAATATTTGAACTTCGCATGGCTAAGGGACGAGTGATTGACCGTATCAACACGATTGAACAAGAGTGGGTCTTGGCCAATTTGAATGCTGAGATCGCCCGCCAACAGCAGGATCCTGCCGGTCAGGAACTTCCCGACTCGCTGAAATGTCGTAACTTGATTGATAACACCCCCTTCCGGCAGCATCTGACTCGCCAAGATTATATTGCGCTGCGACGTGCTCAACGAGATGAGATGCAGGCTGTGGAGATGGTCAATCGTTATCTGAACAACTATTTGTCGCTCACGGAACTTGGAGCGACCTATGCGGTGGTGGCGACCGAGCAGGAGGCTCTTGCCGTTTTGGATAGCATGACTATGATCGAGCGTCGGAATGCGCATGTGGCAGATTCGCTGAGCGCGGTTTGGAATCAAATTTTTGATAACAAAAGCTATGCGTATGACTACCTGATGGAGGCACTGCGCAAAGAGGATCAGTTGGATCGTCAGCAGGAGCGATTGTCGGCCACGATGCGCGAGATCGGTACGTTGCAAGGCGAGACTGTTTCGGATCAGTTGGTGGACTACTTCCTGCGCAAACAGGCTCTGGTGGCTTATGAATTGGATGTGGCGCAGGCGTTGCAATTTGATTCGGCTTGCGATTCGTTGCGCGGAGTGGCCTCGCAGCTGACGGCCATTGACTATAAACTGCCCAAAGTTACAGTTGAAGAGCGCACTTTTATAGAGTATGACTCGCTTCGATTCTCCTCCAAACCGGTTTATACGGCGACAAATCCAATTCCGGAGGTCCGCATTTATCAGCGCGGTACGATCTATCGCATACTGTTGGGCACATTCTCGACCAAACGCCCCGTTTCGATCTTCCGCGGTACTTCGCCCTTGAGCTATCAGCAGACCGAGGACCAGAAGTGGCGTTATTTTGCCGGTGGCTTTGCTACGCTTGAGGAGGCTGAAGCGGCTCAAGCAACCCTGAAAAAGCGCGGCTTTACGCGTCCGGAGGTGGTTGTGTGGATGGATGGCATCTATCGTAATTTGGCCGAGGAACCGCTACCCTCGGCCGCTGATTCGGGCTATCGCATTGAGTTTGAATTTGACGATGCGCTGCCCGAGCAGGTGCGAACGACGATTGCGCAGGGAGAGTACGGCGTTGAAATCTCCCGCGTGGGAAGTAATCGTTATATCATCGGCACCTTTGCCGAACGAGCCGATGCAGAGAAGGTGGTCGAGGCGATTCGTGCTGAGATGGGGTCGATCGACCTCTCGATCGTACAGATTGGTCAGTAGCATAGATAGTTAAGAAGTTTTACCTCGATAAAAGATTTCGCTTTATGGTTTGGTATATTGCCTTGTTGATCCTCTTCGGGCTGCTGTTCTTGGTGGCCGAGTTGGTCTTGCTGCCGGGTGTCTCGGTGTGTGGTATTTTGTCGCTGGCCTGCTATGCCGGAGCCATCTATTTGGCCTTCACCCATTTGGGAGCTACGGCGGGTATTGTGGTGATCGTGATCATTGCCCTGTTGTCGCTCCTGACCATTGTCTTCTCGCTCCGAGCCAAGACTTGGCAACGTTTCTCGCTTAAACAAAATCTGGAGAATACGAGCATGCCTTCGCCCGCGCAGGAGCTCAAGGTGGGCGATCGCGGTACTACCCTCTCACGCTTGGCTCCGATGGGCAAGGTACAGATCGAAGGGCGTACCTATGAGGCCAAATCGGTCGATTGCTTTATCGATCAGCAAAGTCCGATCGAGGTGGTCGGCTTTGAGAATTTTAGTGTCATTGTCAAGAAAATCAATTAAAAAATAAGCGTATGATAGAATTAAATGCAGACATGGGAATTATGGCGCTGGTGATCTTCGTATCGCTGGTTGCCGTTTGGTTGATCTTTTACTTTATTCCGATCGGATTGTGGTTCTCGGCCCTGGTGTCGGGTGTGCGTATCAGCCTCTTGCAGCTGATTCTGATGCGCTGGCGCAAGGTGCCGCCTTCGACCATCGTCTCGTCGATGATCGAGAGTACGAAGGCGGGTCTGAAGTTAAATCCAAACGAGTTGGAGGCTCACTATTTGGCTGGTGGTAATGTAACCAATGTCGTACACGCCTTGGTATCGGCACAGAAGGCCAACATCATGCTCGATTTTAAGATGGCTACGGCTATCGATTTGGCCGGGCGTGATGTATTCGAGGCGGTGCAGATGTCGGTAAATCCGAAGGTGATCAATACGCCTCCGGTAGCAGCCGTGGCCAAGGATGGTATCCAGCTGATTGCCAAGGCGCGTGTGACTGTGCGAGCCAACATCAAGCAGTTGGTCGGTGGTGCCGGCGAGGAGACGGTTCTGGCGCGTGTCGGTGAGGGTATCGTCTCGTCGATCGGTTCAGCCGATTCGCACAAGATCGTGTTGGAGAATCCCGATTCGATCTCGCGTGTTGTATTGGAGAAGGGCCTCGATGCAGGTACTGCTTTTGAGATTTTGTCGATTGATATTGCCGATATTGATGTCGGTAAGAATATCGGTGCACAGCTGCAGATGGATCAGGCTGAGGCAGATAAGAATATCGCCCAGGCCAAGGCCGAGGAGCGTCGTGCTATGGCGGTAGCGCTGGAGCAGGAGAACAAGGCCAAGGCACAAGATGCCCGTGCAAAGGTAATCCTGGCTGAGGCCGAGGTGCCGCTGGCAATGGCCGAGGCCTTCCGCAATGGTAATCTGGGTATTATGGACTACTACAAGATGAAGAACATCATGGCCGATACGCAGATGCGTGAGACGATTGGCAAGCCCGAAAAGAAATAAACGGATGATGCATCCGATGTTAGGTGTTTTAGAGGCTGTCCACAGCACATTGTGGCAGCCTCTTTTTGTAGAAAATTAGTTATAGATGAAGAGAACACTCATATTCTGTTTGTTGTTTTGGACAATTGCAGCAACGGCCCAAGTGCACTTTGAAGAGCATTTTTTCGATCGCACGATGCGCTTTGATTTCTATCATGGCGGTGATAGTCGTACGGAGCATTACACCTTCGATGCGCTCAAATCGGAACCCTATTGGGCCGGGTCGAAGCGTTCGTTGGTTGATACGACCAATCTGGGCAATCAACTCTTTCGGATCGTGGATGCCGAGAGCCGTCAGGTGCTCTACTCGCGGGGCTACTGCACGCTCTTCAACGAATGGCAGCAGACCGAGGAGGCTACCCGTATGGCGCGTAGCTACCCCGAATCGGTCGTTTTCCCCTATCCCAAGCGGGCGGTGATCATCGAATTTTACAGCCGCGATGCAAAGGGAACATTTACGCAGCGATACAGCCAGCAGATCGACCCGGAGAGCTATTGGGTGGAGTCGTTCACTCCCCGATATGAGACCTTTGACGTGGTCTATCAGGGTGCTCCGGACCATCGGGTCGATATTGTTGTCCTGCCCGAAGGCTATGCAGCCGATGAGCGTGCCAAATTCGAGGAGGCCTGTCGTGGCTTTGCCGAGGCAATGTTTGCCTATGCCCCCTACAATAGGCTGAAGGAGCGATTTAACATCCGCGCCGTCTGGGCCCCTTCGGAGGACTCTGGCGTAACGATTCCGGGTGAGCGCATCTGGCGCAATACGGCGTGTGGAGCCAATTTTACAACCTTCGATTCGGAACGCTATCAAACGGTGGCCGATCAGCAGCGACTGCGCGATCTAGCGGCTCATGTGCCGTATGAATATATCTACGTGTTGTCCAATACGCAGAAGTATGGCGGTGGCGGTATCTTCAACTTCTATGGCATCAGCGCAGCGCACAATCCGGGTTTCACGGGGAAGATCTATATCCACGAATTTGGTCATCTGTTGATGGGGCTAGGCGATGAATATGTGGGAACGACAGCCTATGATGACACGATGTACGATCGTGGGTTGGAACCCTGGGAGCCAAATCTGACGACGTTGGTCGATTTCGAGCGTAAACAGATCTGGCGCAAACTGCTCGAGCGGACCACACCGGTACCTACGCCGACGACCGAGCTGTATCGTGAAAAGGTCGGCGTTTATGAGGGCGGAGGCTATGCGGCCAAGGGGATTTATCGTCCGGCGCAGCAGTGTCTGATGAACAGTTTCCGAGGGGTCGAAGCCTTCTGTCCGGTCTGCCAAGCGGCCATTGAACGTTATGTGGCATTCTTGTGCGAATAATAAATTGCTCGCCTTTGCGTTTATAAAACGGTTAAACAGTGATTTATTTCGATAAATCACCCCTGTTTTTCGCGTTTTATAATACAAAATATGCTATCTTTGCAACGATTTTTGAAGGAAAATATGCAAATCATGAAACATATCGTACATATCTTGGGCGTCGTATGTGGTCTCATACTGCTGACGACCGCTTGTAGTGATAAAGACGAGGCTGGTTCGATCAGCTGGAACCAGAAAGCACTCTTTATGCATTGGGGTGAGGAGGCGACCGTCTCGTTTAGTGGATTTAATATCGCAAGCTATTCGATTGCGAGCGTTCCCGAGGGTTGGGAGACACCGAAAATTGATGCGCAGAGCCTCACGGCAACGATCGTTGCTCCGGCTGAGGATTCGGGGGCTGCCGCTACCGGTACGATTCGTCTGCGTGGCTTGACGACCGGAGGCGAATACATTCATTCGTCGCTCTATGTAGCTCTCAATGCGCTTGAGGTGGACTACACCGCGCAACCTGCTAACTGCTACATTGCCAACCAACCGAATGCCTACTATCGCTTCGATGCGATGCGCAAGGGCAATGGCGAGCAGATTGCTACGGCGCGCGTGGCGGTGATCTGGCAGACATCCATGAATCTGGTGCAATATTTGACCTTTAACAACGGCGAGTGCGCCTTCTATATCAAGGCCGAGGACGATGATGCCACAAAGCCCAAGCGGGGTAACGCCCTGCTGGGAGCCTACGACTCGGCTGATAATCTGCTTTGGAGTTGGCATGTGTGGATGACCGATATGGATGTGGATGGCGAGGTAATTGTGAATGGTGGTTATGAGTTGATGGGGCGTCAATTGGGTGCCTTGGCTTGCGCTAACGGCACGCCGCAGGAGATCCTCGATTCCTATGGCCTGTACTATCAGTTGGGCCGCAAGGATCCCTTTGCCGGTCCCTCGACCTATACGGCCTCGAAGGGCACAACGATCAGCCTGTTTGATGCCGAAAGCAACACGGTAACCTATCAATATCCGGCCTCCAGCAGCGAGACGGGCAACTATAGCTACGCGAACAGCCACCCCACTCACTTCATCACGACTGAGCATAAGAGTGAGAACTGGTGCCGCGAAATGACCAACAGCGTGCAGGGCTGGAATGATACACAAAAGTCGGTCAATGACCCTTGTCCCTATGGTTGGCGTGTAGCTCCGGCGGCAGCTTTTGCCGGCTTGACCATCGCGGATGATCTAACCGTGGAGGATGCTGCCACGCGTTACGCCTCGAGCTATGGATGGCAACTGACGAATGGCAGTGCATCGCACTTCTGGTTTGCGGCCGGTCGTCGTATCTACCTCGATGGTAAGATTGAGAACCTCTATAACGATACGTTGGTGCGCAATATTGCTACCGAGGCGCAACCCTGGGTGGGCTATTTGTGGGCTTCTGAGGGAACGATCTTTACCTATTGGTTTAACAAGGCCAATCCCGCCACAAGCGGTGTGCGCAACGACTATCAGTTGGGCGGAGCCAATGGCTTGTCGGTGCGCTGTGTGCGCGAGAAGTAGTCGCACCCAAAACGATCTTAACGAGGGCTGTCGAATCTAGGCGTATTCGACAGCCCTCGTTGTTGTTTGGAGGGGCTTTTTTGTAGGTTTGGTATGCACCTTGCAGGATAGTCGTCAAAACAGACGGATTATGCAAATCAATACCGGTAAAGGCTCTATTTCGCTGCTTGTGCTCTTGGCTATCTGGTCGGTCTCGGCTGTCTCTTCGCTGCCCGGATTGGCTATCTCCCCCATCTTGGGCGATCTGGCTAAAATCTTCCCGACGGCTACCGAGCTGGAGATTCAACTGCTCACGTCACTCCCCTCGCTGCTGATTATTCCCTTTGTCCTGCTGGCGGGTAAACTCTCGGAGGGTAGTGAGCCGTTGCCGATCTTGTTCGTAGGTCTGGCCATCTTCTTTTTGAGCGGTGTGGTCTGCCTCTTCAGCAAGAGCATCGGCATGCTGATCTTTATGAGTTGCGTGCTGGGCATGGGTGCCGGTATGATGATCCCCTTCTCGACGGGTCTGGTTGTGAACTACTTCACGGGCGATTTCCGCGTCCGCCAACTCGGTTACAGCTCGGCCATCAACAACCTCACGTTGGTGGTCGCCACCGCCTTGACAGGCTATTTAGCCGAGGTGGATTGGCACCTCCCCTTTTTGGTCTATCTGTTGCCCGGTCTCTCGTTTGTGCTGGTCTTTGCCCTGCGGCGGGTGCCTATTCCGCCCGAGCCGTGCGAAAGTTTGCAGTTGCAGAACACCCGCACCGACTATCGGAAATTGGCGGGTCTGATGCTCTTATACCTCTTTATCACCTATGCCGTGCTGGTCATCACCTACGATTTGCCCTTCCTCGTGGAGCATAATCACCTCCCGTCCAGCCTTTCAGGGTGGCTCATTTCGCTCTTCTTCTTGGCCATTATGGCACCCGGCTTTGTGCTCAATCCGATCATTCGCCGCCTGCGTTCGCTGACGAATCTCCTTTCGCTCGTGCTGGTTGCGTTGGGGTTGATCTGCATCGGATTCTTCCATGCCAAAGGGATGCTGGTGCTCGGGGTGCTCCTGTCGGGCTTGGGCTATGGGGTGATGCAGCCGATCATCTACGACAAGGCTGCCACGATCGCTCCACCGCGCTCGGCTACCTGGGCTTTGGCGTGTGTGATGGCCATGAACTATCTGGCCGTGATGATCTGCCCCTTCCTGCTCTCGTTGGCCCGTGTGCTCTTCAAGACGACGAACGAATCATTCGCCTTTCAGATGAATGCCGTGTTGGTCTTGGTTTGCGCCATCGCCGCCTGCTGCCACCGCCGCCACTTTGTCCTGGGCATGGACAAACGCTATTATGTGCAGTAGCGTGGTGATTGCACCTATATATTATAATCTTGAGCATAGAGACAGCGATTGCTCTGTATAAAATCCTCTTCTGCCTCGTGGTAGAAGAGGCTTTTTTTGTATGCTGTGCAAACAATGCCCTTCGGAGTGTTGTTCGTTTCCGAAAAATATGCTAATTTTGTATTGTCGTGTGGGGCTTTCTGCACGGCAGACATATTACGAAAGTGTTTTTCGCAGTCCTTGTTGAAAATGTGGAAGTTTTCTTGACCAAAGGGCGAACGAACAGCACTCATTTCTTGTATAGTCATGTGGCTGTACGCTATTTGCGTATTTACCCCCATACTATTCAAGTGTGGGGCATTGTAGCGTTTATTTTGGTCGGGTCTTTCCACAACCTTCAACAGATAAACGAAAATCAACTCCACACTTTCTTTTTATATTAACACGCCGCAAAGGAGTTGCTACGGCAGAAATGGAATAAACCATGAAAAAACTATTAACTCTTTTTGCGGCCGCTACATTGCTGTGTGCCGTAGGTTGCGGAGGCGATGAGTATGACGATTCAGCCTTGCGCAATGATCTGACCGATTTGGCGAATCGTGTGGCCAAACTCGAACAACTTTGTCAACAGATGAACACCAACATCTCGTCGTTGCAGACCATTGTCAATGCGTTGCAGCAAAACGATTACATCACTTCGGTTGCCCCTGTCACGCAGGGCGGAAAAGTGATTGGTTATACGATTACCTTCTCGCGCAGTGGTGCTATTACGATTTACCACGGTGAGGATGGAAAAGACGGCACGAATGGTGCGGATGGCTATACACCCCAAGTCGGCGTGATGAAAGATACCGACGGTATCTATTATTGGACCGTTGATGGCGAATGGCTGCTCGATGCACAAGGTAATCAAATCAAGGCTGTCGGTACAGACGGAAAAGATGGCCAAGACGGTGAAGATGGCGCGAACGGTAGCAATGGCAAGGATGGTATCACGCCGCAACTCAAAATCGAAAACGACTATTGGTATGTATCGTATGACAACGGCAAAACATGGACTAAACTCGGCAAAGCGACGGGTGCAGATGGCAGTGATGGTGCAGACGGTAGCGACGGAGCTGATGGAGACAGCATCTTCAAAAGCGTGACGCAGGATGATGAATTTGTCTATTTCAATCTGTCTGACGGCACAATGATTACCCTACCAAAGCACGACAAAGAGAATATTCAGTTTGAGGATATAAACGTGAAGTCAGTTTGTTGTACAAATTGGGATACTAACAACGACGGTGAACTTTCATATGCAGAGGCAGCTGCAGTAAAAACAATCGGAACAAAGTTTAAGGGCAATACTAATATTGTTGCTTTTACAGAATTAAAGTATTTTACAGGATTAACATCGATTCCCGCTCAGGCTTTTGAAGGCTGTTCTTCTTTATGGAAAATTATTATACCTGCAAATGTTATGCATTTAGAAGGACAGTCTGGGAATAGCACCAGTGAAGACTTTGGATGTTTTCAAGACTGCAAATCTCTTTCTTATATAACATTACCAGAGAAATTACAATCAATCGGCCCTCATGTCTTTCGCAGATGTATAAAGTTAAAACAAATAATTATACCAGACGGTGTTACAATTATAGAGAAGAAAGCCTTTAGCGGTTGTAGCCGATTGAATCATATGACTATTGGCAGTGGAGTTGCAGAATTTGGATGGGGCGTTTTTTCCAACTGTGTATGTGGTGAACTTGTATGTAATGCTTCTATTCAGGATAATACTTCTATATCAGGATCCGGTGTGTTCTATGATGGAACATTTGATAAGGTGATATTTGGAGGAAAATGTATCAGAATAGGTGCTTATGCATTCCCAGGTTATGGGATGCAATCCGACCAAGGGAAGGTTAAAACTGTTGTTTTAGAGGAATCGGTTGCACTAATTGGTCAAGAAGCATTTAATGTGAATACTCTTGAGTATGTTTATTGCAAATCAATTTTACCTCCTATAGGTAGTACAAATATGTTTTATTCTAATTTAGAGAAAATATATGTTCCATTGGGATGTGCCGATTCATATAAGTCTGCTCAATACTGGAAAGACTATGCCTCTAAAATCGAAGAGTATGATTTTGCAAATAATCAAAACTAAAAGACGATGATTTGTGAAATAATAACAATTGTTATATCTGGTTTGGCATTAGTAATATCACTTTGGGCGGTTCGTATTGCTAGAAAGAGTTATCGCTCAACGTTGAAAGCTGTGTTTTATTGTAACGATTATAGAATAGAATTATCGCAACACAAAATCATTTTCAATATTGAGAATTTAGCTCAAACTATCAAGATTATCAGCATCAAGGTGATATCAAACAATATTAATCATAGAGATCCCAAGTTACCCATTGATCTTTGTACAAAGGATAGTACGCCAGTTGTCTTCATATATACAGGTGATCTCTCCAATATTAGGCAAGCTGTCATAGAATTTGATATTGTTTATAGCGACAAAGATAATAATCAGCACATAAGTAGATTAACATTAAAAAATAGAAAAGTAACATTTACTCCTCGCTCGTAGAGACTCTAATATGGCACAAATGAAAATATTGATCAATAGTCAAATCAGTATGAAGGTATTAGCGCAACTGATAGCAGACTTAAAGCAATTTGAGGGATTTAATGTAGATCGAATGACGCTTGATTACGATGAAACTGACAAAGATCTTCACAGAACAATTCAGCAGGTCTTAGATAAGTATCAAAGGGAACTTTCAAATAGATAATTAATACCTTGCAAAGAATTGGTATGTTTATAGTACGGGGTGTCACGACATATTGTCGGACACCCCGTTTTGTGAATGCACTACGCCCTTGTTTAGTTATCCTTATTGAGGAAGAAGATCGGGATATTGGCGATAAAGAGATCCTTGGCGGTGAGTTGGTCGCGTTTGGCGATCAGCTCCGAGAGGCGGATGTCGCCAATGACGTAGTTGCTCTCCGACGAGATATACTGCTCGTGGATCTGCTCGAAGTGCAGCACGTGCTGAATATTGGTCTGCGAATAGCGGACGTAGATCTTCAACAGAATGTCGGTCGTGTAGTCGGGCTTCTGCTCGAAATGCTGCTTCTTGTATTCGTAGCGATAATCGTGACGACGGGCCATGATGTCGCTCAAGATCGACGAGGCCGTAGGCAACGAGCCGGCCCCCTTGCCGAACATAAACTGACGGTCGTAGCATTCGCCACGAATCACTACGCCGTTATACTCGTCATCGACGCTATAAATATACTTGTTCGGGCTAACAAATTCGGGCATCACAAACATCGTGAAGTGCTCGTCGCTGACCTTCACAACCTGCGCCACCAACTTGATCTTCACCCCCTTCTCGCGGGCATACTGAATATCTGAATCGTGGATGGTCGAGATACCGTAGGTGAAGATACGCTCGGGGGCAACATAGGTGCCTAAAGCATGGACGGTGATGATGACGAGTTTGAACAACGAGTCGTAGCCTTCGATATCGAACGAGGGGTCAGTCTCGGCAAAGCCCAACTCCTGAGCCTTGCGCAGCGCACTCTCGTAGGACTCTTTGTGGTCGAAGACGCGCGAAAGGATGTAGTTCGACGAGCCATTCAAGATACCCTTGACCTCCAACAGCAAATCGTTGTCGTAGTACTCTTCGAGGTTGCGAATGACGGGAATAGAGCCACACGACGAGGCATCGTAGAGCAAGGCTACGTTGTGTTTCTTCTGCAACTCGATCAATTCGGGCAGGTGCTTGGCTAACATCGCTTTGCTGCCCGAAACAACCGGAATACCGCGCTCAAGAGCCGTTTTGACGATCTTATAGGCATCGTCGGCATTGTTGATCACCTCGACGATCAGATCGATCTCCGGATTGAGGAGAATATCCTCGGCGCGATCGGTCAAAAGCGAGGCCTCGACCTCCGTGCGGCGGGGCTTCTGTAGGTTGCTGACACAAATCTTGACCACCTCGGCGTGGGCATTCTTCGATTTGCGGATCACTTCGTAGACGCCTTGTCCGACAACTCCGAAGCCGAATAGACCTATTTTAATGTTACTCATGGTGTGCGTGTATAAATGGATAGAGAATTTGGTTCAACTGTTCATGCTCGACCAAGAAACCGTCGTGGCCAAAGGGTGAGTCGATTTCATAATAACGGCTGCCGGGAATTTGGCTTTGCAGGGTGCGCATTTCGGCCGGTGTGAAGATGATGTCGGAGGTGATACCCACCAACACGGTCCGAGCGGTGATTTTGGCCAATTCGGCCTCCAGACCGGCACGTCCACGCCCTACGTCGTGCGTGTCAAAGGCATTCAGAATGGCGTAGTAGGAGTAGGCATTGTAGCGACGGCACAACTTCTCACCCTGATACTGCTGATAAGTCGAGGCGCGATGCACCGTCGGGGCCTCTTCGTGGTTCTGCTGCGTGAGGTTATAGCCCAGCGATCCGCGATAGGTCAAAAGTCCCAACGCGCGGGCGGCTGCCATGCCACGCATACCGGCATCCGAATGTCGCTCGCCAAAGGTTTGGTCGGCCTCGATGGCCATGCGTTGCGTCTCGTCAATGGCGATGGTCCAGGGTGAGGCTTTGGCCGCTGTGGCAATCAAAATAAGTTTATCAAAGCGTGCAGGCTCCATGACGGCCCACTCGACGGCTTGGAATCCACCGACCGAACTACCCACCAACGTGTCAATCTGCTCAATGCCCAATGCCGAAGCCAACGTGCGGTGAGCCTCGACCATGTCACGAATCGTGAAGGCCGGAAAATCGCCATACCACGGCTCTCCGGTGGTCGGATTGATCGACAGCGGCCCCGTCGTACCATAGTGCGACCCGAGGATATTGGCGCAGATGATAAAGTGGTTTGCCGGATCGAGAAAACGCCCCTCTTCGACCGTGTGCGGCCACCAATCGGCTACATCCGAATTGGCCGTCAGGGCGTGGCAGACCCACACAACATTGTTGCGTGCGGCATTCAACGTACCATAGGTGTGGTATGCGATCTGCAGTTCGGGCAACTCAACACCCGACTCTAATCGAAAAGCTCCGTGTCGATAGCAATGCATGGGTCTGTCGTTTGATTGGGCAAAGATACAATTTTTTGTTATTATCCTCCAATTTCCCTATAAAAAAGAGGTGTCGAGAAAAGAGTCTCGACACCTCCTGCGGTTGTTTGTGGCGGGTTATTTCACCTCGCGGCCACCACCCAAAGCCTGGTAGAGGCTCACGACGCTCTGCAACTCGTTGAAATGGTTGCTTACCTCCGACAACTCGGCCGACAGCAACGTCTGACGAGCTGTCAAAACCTCCAGATAGGTCGTCGAGGTGTGCTCCATCAACAGCTCGGTGCTCTCCACGGCACGCTGCAACGCAGCCACCTGCTGGGCGGTCAGCGCACGCTTCTCGCGGGCAGCCTGCACCTGGGCCAGCAACGTATTGACCTCGGCACCGGCATTGAGGATCGTCTGGCGATATGCCAACTCGGCCTCCTCCTGTTGAGCCTTCGAGATCTTCACCTGATTGCGATTTACGCGGGCGTTGAAGATCGGCTGCAGCAACGAACCGGCTGCGCTCATGATCACGTCACCAGGATTGACAATGCCCATACCGCTGCTGTTCGTCCAGCCGATCGAACCGCTGAGCGAGATCGACGGATAGAGTTTCGAGCGAGCGATGTTGGTGGCGTAGTAAGCCTGCATCAGGCTATACTCGGCAATGCGCACATCGGGACGATTCGAGAGCATCTGCACCGGTACACCCACCTCAATGGCGGCGGGCAGCTGCTGGTCGGCCAGCTTGCCACGCTCGATGGTATGCGGAGCCTCGGCCAAGATCGTGCAGATATTGTTCTCGATCGACTTTACCTGTTGCTTGAGATCTTTGAGCGAGGCCTCGATCGAATAATAGGTGCCCTCGTACTGCGACACGGCAGCCTCGTTGAACATGCCGGCCTCCTTCATGATGCGAGCCTTCTCGACCAGCTCCTTCCAGATGGCTACCGTCTGCTCGGTGATGCGTACCTGCTCATCGAACATCAAGAGCGAGTAGTAGAGGTTGGCTACCCCACCAATGAGCTGGGCACGTACGGCCTGCTCATACTCCTTCGAGAGTTCGTAGGTGGCCTTCGTCTGACGCTTGGCATTCGTGATGCCGCCCATCAGCAGGTCAAACTGCCAACTGGCAGCCACCGGCAAGGTGTAGGTCTTAGTCGGCGTAGCATGGTTGAAACTCGACAAAGAACCCTGCGGGGCGAGGTTGATCGAGGGCAGATAGGCCAAACGAGCCGATTGCAGGGCGGCCTGTGCCTCCTCGATTTTCAGTTGTGCCGACTGCAGGTCGGTGTTTTGCTCCAGCGTTTTGGTAATCAGCGTGCGGAGGTGTGCATCGGTGAAGATCTCCTCCCACTTCAGATCGCCAAACGTCTCTCCTTCGGTGCCTACGGCGTCGCCATACAGGTCGGCCGTCTCCACCTCGGGACGTTCGTATTGTTTGTAGATGCCGCAGCCGGTCAGCAAGCCGGCTGCCAGGCAAAAGATTACTAATTTCTTCATACTTTTCATCGTATTACTCGTTATCACCCTCCTGGGTCTCCTTCTTGAATTGGATCGGTTTTACCTTCTCCTGCAAGGTCTGGAAGACGATGAAGAGCATCGGAACCAGGAAGAGCAGGGCCAGCGTACCAATCAACATACCACCAACAACACCCGTACCGAGCGTCGAGTTACCGTTAGCACCTACACCGTGCGAGAATACCAGCGGCAACATACCGAAGATCATCGTCGCCACGGTCATCAGAATCGGGCGCAAACGAGCCTTGGCAGCCGAGATGGCAGCTTGCGAGAGTGACATGCCCTGCTCGCGACGCTGACCGGCATACTCGGTAAGCAGAATGGCGGTTTTGGCCAATAGACCGATCAACATGATCAGACCCGTCTGCAGGTAGATGTTGTTCTCCATACCCATTGCCTTGGCGAAGAGGAACGAACCCATCAGACCGCACGGAACCGACAGAATGACGGCAAACGGCACGAAGAAACTCTCATAGAGAGCAGCCAGAATCAGGTAGATGATCAAGATACAGATACCGAAGATGATACCCGTATTGTTCGTCGTCGTGGTCTCCTCACGGGTCATACCACCGAAGTCGTAGCCATAACCACGCGGCAGCACCTGGTCGGCCACCTCGCGGATAGCCGTAATGGCGTCACCGGTCGAATAACCATCGGCTACCGAGCCACTGATCGAGATCGAGTTGTAGAGGTTGAAACGGTTCAGTACCTCAGGACCATAGATCTTCTTCATCTCGACGAACTGGCTTACGGGAGCCATCTCGCCTGCCGAGTTGCGCACATAGATGTTGTTCAACGACTCCGGATCGTCGCGGTCGATCGCGCGAGCCTGCATCGTTACGCGGTACACCTTTGAGAAACGGTTGATGTTCGAGATGTACGAGCTACCGAAATAGCTCGACATGGCCGACAGCAGATCGGCAGGCGAAACACCGGCACGCTTAGCCTTAGCGGCATCAATATCGAAGATATACTGCGGGAAGTTGATGCTGAACGACGAGTAAGCCATGGCGATCTCGGGACGCTGGTTCAGGGCGGCTACATACTGCAGATAGACATTGTAGAAGTCATTAACCGAACCGCCAACCTTGTCCTGCAGATACATTTCAAAGCCCGAGGTCGTGCCGTAACCGGTAATCATCGGCGGAGCAATGGCGAAGATCTGGGCATTCTTGATATCCATCGTGCGGCCATAAATCTGCTGGATCACAGCCTGTACGTTGTCCGACTTCTCGGGACGCTCCGACCAATCCTTCAGCTTGACGATACACATACCATACGACGAACCTGCACCGGCCATCAGACCGTAACCGGCTACCTGCGATACGATGCGTACCTGCGGAATCGAGCGAATGCGACCGGCAACCTCCTTCATGATCTGGTCCGTCTCATTCAGCGTAGCACCCGGAGCGGCCGATACCTGTATCATCACAACACCCATATCCTCGTCAGGCACCATACCCGACTTCGTGTTGTTCATCAGCACTACGAGCAGTGCCAAGGCACCGAGCAACGTACCCCAAGCCAGCCACTTGTGCTTGATGAAGAGCAGCACGCCGTGCTTGTACTTCTTGATCATGGCACCAAAACCAGCATTGAAGACCTTACGGAAACGGGCCGCGAAGTTATTCTTGGCGTTGCCATCCTCATCCAGGTAGGGCTTGAGCATCAGGGCGCAGAGGGCCGGCGAGAGGGTCAAGGCGTTCACAGCCGAAATACCCACGGCCACGGCCATCGTGATACCGAACTGCGTGTAGAAGATACCCGACGTGCCGCCCATCATCGAGGTGGGGATAAACACAGCCATGAAGACCAGCGTCGAGGTGATAATAGCCGACGTAATACCCGACATGGCATCGACGGTCGCCTTCTTAGGCGAGCGATAGCCCTCGTCGAATTTGGCCTGTACGGCCTCGACCACAATCACCGCGTCATCGACCACCGTACCGATTGCCAACACTAAAGCGAAGAGCGTCAGGATGTTGATCGAGAAGCCGGCAACCACCATGAAGGCGAAGGTACCGATCAACGATACGAGAATCGAGATCGTCGGCACGATCGTCGAGCGAATATCCTGCAAGAAGACATATACCACCAAGATTACGAGCAAGATAGCCTCCAAGAGGGTCTTGATTACCTCGTGAATCGAGGCGTAGAGGAAGTCGTTCACCGACATTACGCGGGCGATAGCCAAGCCCTCGGGCATGTCGGCCTCTACCTCGTCGAGCAGGGCGTCGATGTTCTCTACGATCTCCGTAGCGTTCGATCCGGGCGTCTGCATGATCATCGTCATCAGACCCGGCGAGCCGTTCAGGAGGCCCTTATAGGCATACGACTCGGCACCCAACTCGATGTCTGCTACATCCTTGAGTTTGAGTACCTGACCATCGGGCGTTGAACGGATCACGATCTGCTCGAACTCTTCGGGCGTGGTCAGACGACCCTTATAGCGGAGCGTAAACTGGAAAGCGTTCTCCGATTCCGAACCCAGTGCACCGGCAGCAGCCTCGATGTTCTGCTCGGCCAGCGCATAGGTGATGTCCGAAGGCATGATCTTGTATTGTGCCATCACCTCCGGCTTGAGCCAGATACGCATGGCGTAATCGGCACCCAGCGTGAAACACTCACCCACACCCTGGATACGCTGAATCTGCGGCTCAAGGTTGATCTTCACATAGTTCGAGATGAAGTTCTCGTCGTAGCGACCATCGGGCGAGTAGGTCGAGAATACGCGAAGCATCGAGGTCTGACGCTTCATGGTGAAGACACCGATCTGGTTTACCTCGGCCGGTAGCAGTGCGGTTGCCGTAGCCACCTTGTTCTGCACGTTCACGGCCGCCATATCGGGATCGGTACCCTGGCGGAAGAAGATGTTGATCGAAGCCGTACCGGTCGAGGCGGTCGAGGAGATGTACATCATGTTCTCCACACCATTGATAGCCTCCTCCAACGGAACGATTACCGATTTCTGAATAGTCTCAGCACCTGCACCCGGATAGGTGGCGTGAACCATCACAGTGGGCGGTGCGATATTGGGATACTGCTCAATTGGCAGCGAAGCCAAACCGATGACACCGGCAAAGACGATCAAGATCGAAATTACCGAGGCCAGAACCGGTCGCTCAATAAATGCTCTTAAATTCATAGTTTACTCCTCCGTATTTTCAGTTTGGGCAGCAGCTTGCTCCTGCTCGGCGGCGGGAGCTGCAGCAGCCGTTTGCTGTTTGGGCTGAATCGGGGTACCCTCGCGCAGCAGCGCAGCACCCTCGGCTACGATGACATCACCGGCCGTCAGACCTGCCGTCACGACATACTCCTTACCGTTGTTGATCTTCTCTACCGAGATCGGGAACGACTTGGCGAGACCATCGACATTCTTGAAGATAAAGACGCGATCCTGCAACTCGAAGGTAGCTACCTGCGGGATGACGATGCAATCTTTGTAGGTGTTGGGAATCACGACGTTACCCGAACCGCCGCTGTGCAGCAAACCACCCTTGTTCGGGAAGGCTGCACGCAGCGATACCGTTCCGGTCGAGGTCTCAATCACACCACTGATCGACTCCACACGACCCTTCTCCGAGTAGATTGTGCCGTCCGAGAGCTTCAGCTCAACATCGGGCATCTGCTTGATCGTGGCGTCGATCGAACCATACTCGCGAGCCAGATCCAGCAGCTGCTTCTCGTTCATCGAGAAATAAACATACATCACCGAGTTGTCCGAGACGGTCGTTAGCGGCTTGGGCATAGCGGCACTTACCAGTGCACCTACACGATACGGCAGCGTACCTACCACACCGTTTGCCGGAGCCTTCACCACCGTGTACGAGAGCGAATTGGCGGCATTTACGCGCTGAGCCTCAGCCTGAGCCAGTTGTGCTTTGGCCGTCAGCAGGTTGTTCTCGGCCGTCGAGAGGTCGAATTTCGATACGACGTTCTTGGCGTAGAGCTCCTTCTTGCTGTCATAAACGAGCTGAGCGGTAGCTACACCGGCTTTAGCGGCAGCAACATTGGCCTCGGCCGTCTGCAGAGCTGCCTTGTAGGGGACTTGATCAATGATGAAGAGCGTCTGACCTTGGGCTACGGTTTGACCCTCGGTTACGCACAGTTTTGCAATCGTACCGCCCACTTGGGGATAGATGTCGATGTCTTGACGACCACGAATCGTTGCCGAGTACGAGCTCGGAATCACGCGATCGGTCGTCGAGATCTCCAGCATGGCGTATTGCGCCGGCGGCATCGTCACCGGAGCTTGAGCGCAGCCTATGGCTGCCAAGGCGCAGACCATTGCGGCTGCTTTGACAAATGTCTGTTTCATAAATGCACTATTTAATATAAATACAAATTATTCCGATTGCAAAAGTATTTTATAAAATGCAAATTTTCACCTAAAATATGAGAACAAGATTAGCCTTTTTCGGAACAAAAATTCGTGATTATATCAAAAATTAGTTATCTTTGTTCGAAATTTAACATCGAAATTATGGTAAATATGTTGCAAAACCCCCTGCTACTGCCCGAAAACGAGCTGTTTGCAGTCGGAAAATCAAATCTGCAAGGGCTGGAAAATTACCATGAACGCAGTACTTCTGGAGGCTTCTTTTTGTGCCGAAAAGGGCGAGCCTTGCTCTCGATTGATGATGCCGAATGGCCGATTCGTCGTTATGCTTCGATTCTGATTTTACCGGGATCCATGGTTTCGATTCGGGAGCGTTCGGATGATCTTCAGCTCGACTGTTTCGTCTTTTCGGCGCAACTCTTCTCTGAGGCCGCTTTTCGCCTCGATATCGAGTTCCTGCGTATCTTGAAACACCACCCGGTCAATCACCATACAGCAAAGATGACCAAGGCTTTTAGTGCATGGTTTAAGATTTTGGAATACAGCTATTTGGATCGAGAAAACCGCTTTCGGAATTCCATCATTCGCAACCGTTTGCAGATAGCCTTAATGGAGGCCTACGATAAGGTGTTGCGTAAGCCCGAAATTCACCTCGAACCGATCGAAGCCTCGTCTCGCCAAAGCGATCTTTTCAGCCGTTTCACCCAGCTCGTTCATCAATATATACATACGGAACGAGAGGTCGCTTTTTACGCAGAAAAACTCTGTATTTCAACTCGCTATCTATCGACCATAGCACGCACGGTTTCAGGCCATACGGCTAAAGAGTTGATCGACCATACGGCCCTGATCGAGATCCAGATGTTGTTGCGAAATACGGATCTTTCAGTGCAGGAGATCGCCTATCAACTCCATTTTCCGGATCAGTCCTATTTGGGGCGCTTTTTTCGTAAGCATACAGGACTCACTCCTACGGCCTATCGGCAAATGAAGAGTTGACTCCCCCCAACAAAAAGAGAGGCTGTCGAAAAGGCAACCATTATTTTATTTTAACTAATTGATTTTCAGTGTTTGTTTTTACGAAAATTGCGAAATCCTACATAGAAGACTACATGGAGGTTGTGGTTAAATCCATTTCCCGACGAGTAAAATGTGTATAGCATTTTGAAAGTATGGCTCTGAAATCAAGCATCTTTCGCTGATGCAATATGAATAAACAAAATTGGTGCGTGATGGGACTACATCGTTCCCTACACGCACCAATTTTATGTATTGATAGGTTTTCTATTACTTCTTACTAAGTGAAAGAATCACAGTGAAAGTCTCAAAGGTTGCCATAAACTCCTTTTCCAACTCGGCAATCTGTGCCTCGCTGAACTTCTTACCCTCGTTCTGCTCCTCTATAATGCTTACAAAGCCACCAATCCACGCAGCCTGCTTTGGCATAATGATAAAGAGGCGGTCGCCATCCTCGTCGGGGAACGATGTGGCGTTGATTTTATAAACATCGCTGCCCTCGTAGAGGT
>JBGVPZ010000003.1:0-288335 GCA_045127275.1 Alistipes sp. | reverse complement strand
CCTGCGAATCGGTCACGGTCAACCCCTGGGGTGGCGCATCGGTGCGCCTCGCCTTAAAAGCTTAAAACCAGGAGGACGTGCAACCGCGGTTGAACGTCCTCCTTTCGTTATTTTACTTGCTCATTTTGAAGCTGCTCGCAGGGGGCAAAACCGGAGCATACTCTACGTATGTGAGGATTTTGCACCCAAGGCAGATGCCAAAAGAGCCTTTCTCAAGCCTTTTTTTCTTAGTTGGCAGGAATGCTCGCCGCCTTTACTCTAAAGAAGTTGTTCGCCCCAGTATCCATCACACGATACTCGGAATGGTTACCCCACGAGGCGGGCTGATCGTAGATCGACATATCCTCGCCCGTATCGTTCGAGACGTAGGGGCTGATCATCTGCTGCCAAGCCTTCACACGTGCCACACTACCCTCCATTTTGAAGAGGTCATTACTCTGGCACAACTCATTGAGAGCCTTGACATAAATGGCTCGCCACTCGGGATATTCCAGAATCTTGGAAATGAGTTTATGACCACTATTACCCCAATTAAGAGGATTCTGGCGACCGGCATCAATGATATTTGAGGTGCCGAGCGTATTGTCGTAATCATAAGGAATAAAGAAGAACTTGTAGTCGTAGAGGTCAGAGCTATTGAAGTAGATGTAGTAGTTATTCTGGTTGCACCAATAGTCATCCCACATACCTACCGCCACATTGACTGCATAGGTCTTCAATAAGAGTTCCACGTCCGTCACCTGCTGAATCCAAGTCTTAAAGCTATCGCCAGACTTACCGTTGAGCTTAAGGATAAAGTCGATCAGCTGAGCCTTTGCTGCCGCAAAATTCTCCGTATTGGTCTTCAACACATAGGAACGATTGACCGTACCAGCATTCTCGTCCGACCAGAACAGATCGTCGTTCGTCGCATTCAAGCCGGCCGGATAACCACACTTCCACAAGTTGTGGTCAGCCGACCCAAAGAGCGCCAAGCGGTTCTTCAGATACTGTTCATCCACCGCCTCAAGCATCTCGTAAACGCCAAAATAGGCCTCCTTCTGATCGCCCTCGACATGGATCCACAGACGACCGTAGGAGGTACGCAGACCAGCCTCAATACCATAGCGACGGAAGAGGTTATAGCAATACATCTCACGCACGTAGGTCGGGTCGTCCTTACACCACTTGAGGTGAATCTTGCGCACACCACCCAGTTCATGCGCATCATCCTTGACAAATTTGCGGAGGTTGAGCATAAAATGGCAGTGATGCCAATCGGCCTTATCCTTTTGGTGCATCTGACCACCATTACCCTCCGGACGACGACGCGACGTATTGCCACGCATACGCAGTCCGGCATCGGTGAAGGAATGCGTCTCACCATTCTTCGTGAAGGAGGCATCGCAATGGATGTACTCCTCGTGGTTTGCATCTTGATCATAGAGGGTCAGAAAACGATTCCACTCGCTAAGCGAGACCTTAACGTGAATCTCAGGAAGCGCCGTCAGATCAAAAATGTAGTCCAAACCATCGGCTACTGAGGGGGTTGGAGCGGGCTCCACCTGTTGGGTTGTTAGCGGAATATACTCCGACGAGATGGTGGTCACGCCGTCCGAGATCACCAGGGCGGCCGCAGCCGACACCGTGCCGGCAAAGAACTCCGTACCGAGCTGTACTGCCTCGGCCTCCAGCGCCAGAATGCCCTGCTCGGGATCGATCACACAAGCCGAAATCGGGAGCTGTATAGCCTCCCCACGCGACTCGGTCAGTACGGCCTCGATCGAACAATACTCCTGCCACGTCTTGACCAATTCGGCCGCCAACTCACGCGGTGAGAGTTGGAAGTCGATCTTCAGGCGGCTATCGGCAGCCGACGAATAGGTGACCGTAGCCTTGCCATCGTCATAACAGGGCACGAAGTGAATCTGCTGAATCTGTTGCACGAAGCTCGCCAACGGAATCGTGAACGTGCGGCCATCGGTCATCTCAAAGGTAACTCGATTGGGGCCGATCACCACATTTTTGATCCACGAATCACCATCTTGACCATTTTGACCATTTTGACCATTTTGGCCATCCTTGCCATTTTGGATCGTAGCCTTCGTGCCATCCGAGAAGAGAATCTCGTAGCCATTGGGCAACGTCGTAACCGTCTTGATAAAGAGGTTGTTTTCGTAGGCCTTGATCACTGTTTCGGCAGCCTCGATGCGGCGTTCCAGCTCGGCCAACTGCTCTTTGAGTGCCGTATCGTCGTAGCTATCACTACAACCCACCCCCAACGAGAGAGTCAGCACCATCAGAAAAGAAAAAACACGTTTCATAATAATGAGGTATACAAATAATGGAACAAAGATAGAACTAATTCTTGAAAAAAGAAACTATTTCAGGGTGCTAAGAGCACCCTTTCCCGTCCGTTTGACACCAAAACCGCTACGAAGCCGAAGAGTGTGCCTATTTTTAGGCACGCGAAACCCCGCAGTGCGGAGCATACTGAACGTATGTGAGCAACTGCGGGGTAAGCGTAACGCCAAAAGAGGCGCGCTATGCGGTTTCGCAAGAAAGACTACTTGTTGTAAGCCTTCATCACCGAGATCAGGTCCAGAACCTTGTTCGAGTAACCCCACTCGTTGTCGTACCACGAAACAACCTTTACGAAGGTGTCGGTCAGTGCGATACCAGCCTTAGCGTCGAAGATCGACGTGCGAGCGTCGCCCAGGAAGTCCGACGAAACAACAGCCTCGTCCGTGTAACCCAGCACACCGGCCAGCTCACCCTCCGAAGCAGCCTTCATGGCAGCGCAAATCTCCTCATACTTAGCAGGCTTTGCCAAGTTCACCGTCAGGTCAACAACCGATACGTCCAACGTAGGAACGCGCATCGACATACCCGTCAGCTTACCATTCAGCTCGGGAAGCACTACGCCTACAGCCTTAGCAGCACCCGTCGACGAGGGGATGATGTTACCGGCAGCAGCGCGGCCACCACGCCAGTCCTTCAACGAGGGACCGTCAACGGTCTTCTGCGTAGCCGTCGTAGCGTGAACGGTCGTCATCAGACCATCCGTGATACCGAAGTTATCGTGGAGCACCTTAGCGATCGGAGCCAAGCAGTTCGTCGTGCACGATGCGTTCGAAACGATCGTCTGACCAGCATACGTATTGGTGTTTACACCGCATACGAACATCGGGGTCTTGTCCTTTGCAGGAGCCGACATAACGACATACTTTGCACCAGCCTCGATGTGAGCCTGAGCCTTCTCCTCGGTGAGGAACAGACCCGTCGACTCTACTACGTACTCAGCCTCAACCTCGTTCCACTTCAGATCGGCCGGGTTGCGCTCTGCCGTTACGCGGATAGCCTTGCCGTTTACGATCAACAGATTCTTCTCCGTGTCGAAGTCGATCGTGCCCTGGAACTGACCGTGCATCGTGTCATACTTAAGCATGTAAGCCAGGTAATCTACCGGGCAGAGGTCGTTGATACCTACGATCTCATACTTGTCCGTCTGCGTCTGGGCAGCACGGAAGACCATACGGCCGATACGACCGAAGCCATTGATACCAATTTTGATTGCCATAGTTTTGTTTTTGTATTATGAAGTTAAACCTAAATAACCAATGTTATTTTTTTCACAGCGCAAAAATAGGGACTTTCCCCGGAATACGCAAATATAAATTAAATTTTTTTATAAAAATCTTTTCCCTTTGCTATTCAATGGCTTTTCACAACTGACAAGGTGACTAAAAAAGCCATTGCCAAGCTGTAGTCCACCTTGAAAATACTATACCAGCACCTTGAGGATCACCTTGCGAATCTCACCCTCACCCACCAGTGGAGCGTGTGCGTCGGCCGGCAGCAGGATCGTAAACTGGCCCGGACGCATCGTGTAGTAGGTCTGCGGCTCATCCTCGTAGAAGAGAATATCCTTCTCGGTGTTGAACTCACCCTTCGGCTGTGTGAGCTGTGCACGGTCGGCCCAACCAAAGGCCTCATCAGCACCCTCGATCAAGATCTGGATGTCGATATACTTATCGTGCACCTCCAATTTGGCCTCCTCTTTGGTCTTCAGACCGCGCACCTGCACATTGGCAAAGATCGTGCGACCATCCAATTCGTGTACACCGGCCTCGGCCTTCGTCCAATCGACCTGAGCGAACAGTTCAAATGCCTGCTGAATGCGCGGCGAGAGTCCGTAATAGGCCGCACAATTTTTCAATGAATCGAGAATCATACGTCAATAGTTTTTAGTGTTGAGTTATAAAAGTTTTTGTTTTTGGAATCGCACAAAGACCGGACGATGATCCGACCAATTCGCCTCCGGGACCTCGTAGTTGATCGCCTCAAAACTCTCCGGCAAGAGGACATAGTCGATGCGCAACATGTTAAAGAAGCCTCTAAAGGTGTACGAATATCCGCTTCCGCAGGCTGAAAAGGCATCCTGCATATTGCGTGCCATTTCCCGGTAAGTATACGAAATCGGCGTATCGTTGAAGTCTCCACAAATGATGCGCAAGCGTGGTGCCAGACTATCTAGATGGTGACGAATCGAATCCACTTGATAAGCTCGCAAGACCGTATTCTCACTAAAGCGGTTCATGATGCTGCGAATCTTCGCTTCGCGAGCCGTATCCGAGAGATATTCGTAGCCTGTGATATAGTTATCATCGAGCGCCGTGATACCGGTCGAGTGGAGATGGGTACTGATCACCCGCACCGTATCTTGCCCGAGCAAAATATCAGCCCAGACCGAGGATCGAGGGGTCAGAATAACACCCGAATTGATCATCTTGTGCGTGGTCAGAATCATTTGCGGACGAGCCGTCGCGCCATCCAACCCAAACGAGGCCTGCCGATAGCGCTTTAGGATCTTTTGGAATCGTTCCGATTGCTCAGCCAATCCCAGGGCGAACTCCTGCAGACAGACAATATCGGGCGCAAGCGAGTCAATCAGCGCGGCCACCCCGTCGGCCGAGTTCTTGCCGTCATCTCCATAGAAACTACGCAGATTGTAGCTCAAAATCTTCACCGAATTTTTCGGATACAGATTGCTGCGTAAGACATTCCGACGACGACGCAGACGATAGAGTTGGTCGTTTTTGACCTTCTCCTCGAGGGTCGTATCGGCCTGCACGATTGGCAAATCGTGTTCCACCTGTTCGAGTTGTTGATAGAGCAATTCATAACGGTGTGAACTGGATCGCCAAAAGAGTGAGACCGAGAAGAGTCCGATCAGCACCGGAATACCCAACACCAAGGCTCGTTTCAGTCGCCAACGCACCACCCAATAGAGTGCCAGGATGACGGTCGAGAGGTAGATGCCCGGTGCAACCAATCCCAACATGGGCAAAGCCCACATATAGACCGGATGGATGCGCGGCACTAGCCACACGATCACCAACAAGACCAAGGCAATGACCGAGCAGACGGCCATCACGCCATCGAGCAGCCACAACAAGAAGCCGCGGCGCTCTTTCGGTGCGTTGCGCGATCCGTATCCGTCGTAATATTCGCCTTTTGCCATGGGTCTAAACGATCAGAAGAGGTTATCAGAAGAGCGGGCGTCGGCTCTTACGCCAATAGAGCAAGAGCAACAAGCCCCACAACATACCACCCAGGTGGGCAAAGTGTGCCACGCCGGCCTGGTAGCCTGAGATACCGAAGAAGAGCTCGATCACACCATAGATGACCACAAACCACTTGGCACGGATCGGAATTGGCGGAATGAGCAGCATGATTTGCGCATTGGGATGCAGAAAGCCAAAGGCCAGCAAAAGGCCAAAGATCGCTCCCGAAGCACCTACGGTCGGTACACGCAGCAAGCCCTGGGCATAGACCCACGTCTCGGGCGATCCCGTGAGGACCTGGTATTCAATCCAGCCCACCAGCAGTTGCAACAGGGCAGCCCCGACGCCGCAGACCATATAATAGATCAAGAATCGCTTCGAGCCCAAATCATACTCCACCGTGCGGCCAAACATCCACAGGGCAAACATATTGAAGAAGAGGTGGTTGAAATCGGCATGCAGAAACATGTAGCTCACCACCTGATAGGAATGAAAGAGCGGACTCAGCGGATTAAATAACCCCAAATAGCTGGTCAAATGATACTGACTCAAGAGCGTCGTAGCCAAGAACAACAGACCATTGATGATCAGCAGGTTTTTCACCACCGGCGGGGTCTTGAAATAGGGATTCATCTCCTTACGATTGATTTTTGCAAAAATAACTCTTTTTTTCGATTATCCCAACTTTGCCCGCAGTTCTTCGGGCGTCAGGCTGATCATAATCTGTTTGCCCGAAGGCGTGAAGCTATAATTGACACACGCCACCAACCGTTCGAGCAGGGCTATGGCCTCCTCGTCGGAACTGATGCGGGGCTGCTGGCGGGCGCCACTAACAGCCAGCGAACGGGCCATCGCCTCGCGTCTGCGCTGCTCACTATCGAGCGGTTCGGCGAGCGATTGTAGCAATTCGTAAAGCAGTCGCTCCGGCTCGGCATCAACAGCCTCGGCCGGCAAACCGCGCAATTCGATCTGCCCAGTGCCCTCAAAGGTGAGGTCAAAGCCCAACGCTGCCAGCAGCACCTCCTGCTCCTCCAAGAGACGATACTCCTCCTCCGAGAGGGTCAGTTGTTCGGGGAAGAGCAGTTGCTGGCTGATTGCTTGTTGGGCCTGCATGCGATGCAGATACTCCTCATAGAGAATCCTCTCGCGCGCCCGACGCAGATCGACCACCCGGAACAATCCATCCATCATCACCCCCAACAGGCCGCCTCCCAGCACCACCGGCGAGGCAAACTGCGGTCTCTCGGGCTCGACCACCAGACGTTGCTCGACCACCTCACCGCCCTGAGATTCAAATTCGATAAACGAATGCTCCTGCCCTGCCATCGAGGGGAACGACTCCACCGTGGAGAAACCACTACCCGAGGTAAAATCGTCGAACTCCATGCCCGGGGTTACCATTGCACCGAAACCACTCCCAAAATGGGGCGTCCGCGCGGCCGATCCTGCACCGGCCGAGACATCGGAGAGCGTGGCGCGTTGCGGATCGTAATAGGGGACATCGAAACCCTTGAAATCTTTGTTCGGATCGGGTGCCGAGGGGTCGATGTAACCATCACTGAAGGGGTTGTAATCCTCACCCGAGACACTCTGCGGCTCACCATAGAAGACACCGCGCTGCAAGACCGGAATCTCGACCGACGGGCCATTCTCAAAATCCATCATTGGCACCGAGCCCGACTTGGCCAATGTCTCCCGCACGGCTGCATTGATGATTTGCCATACGGCCTCCTCATCAGCAAACTTCACCTCGGTCTTTTGTGGGTGAATATTGACATCAATGCGCGACGGGTCGATCTCCAAGAAGAGAAAATAGGAGGGTTGAGCCGTCGGCGGGATCAACTTCTCATAACCACGCAACAAGGCACTTACCAGATAGGGACTTTTGAAATAGCGACCATTGACGAAGAGATATTGCTCCGTGTTGCGCTGTTTGGCAGCTGCCGGACGACCGATGTAGCCCTTAAGCGAGGCTATCGAGGTCGAGGCATCCACCTCCAGTAGATTCTGTTTGATCGACCGCCCTACCAGATCGACAATGCGTCCGGCCAGCGTGTTGGCCGTAAGCGAATAGATCGGAGCATCGTTGCCATAGAGCTCAAATTCAATCTCGGGGTAGCACAAGGCGATACGCTGAAACTCGCTCTTAATCTGTCGGGCCGAGGTGGTACTCTTTTCGAGGAATCGCCGACGGGCCGGCACGTTGTAAAAGAGGTTGCGCACCAGGAATTGCGAACCGACACTGCACATGATCGGCTGCTGACTGACGAACGTTCCGCCATGGATCTCGACAGCTGTACCGATCTCATCCTCGACGCGTCGTGTGCGTAGTTCAACCTGTGCCACGGCAGCAATCGAAGCCAACGCCTCACCACGGAAACCAAAGGTGTGGAGGGCATAGATATCCTCGGCCGAGCGAATCTTCGAGGTGGCATGCCGATCGAAGGCCATGCGGGCATCAATGGGCGACATACCACACCCATTATCGACAATCTGAATCAACTCCTTACCACCATCACGGAAATTAACCGTCACTCGAGTAGCTCCGGCATCGATGGCGTTTTCGACCATCTCCTTGACGACCGAGGCGGGGCGGTTCACCACCTCGCCGGCCGCAATCTGATTGGCCACCACTTCGGGTAACAGACGTATCTTATCAGCCATCTCTCTTCGTTTGGGGATTGGGAAACAGTTCGCTTACTCTTCGGTATAATCATTCGGCACGACCGTAATAGGTTGTGCCTGCCACTCTACATCGCTAATACCACGCTGATCGAGTGCACTCTCCGCCTCACGTGCCACCCATTCGGGCATCGGCGAGCCACTGCCATGCTGACGAGCCCGCAGGAAGGCATCGGCCAAACGGGGATAGAGGATCGCAATGAGCAACAGCAATAGGGCCGCTCCCAGCACCATCTTCCAGATCGAACGGTTGCCTCGCGCCTGACTATCGGCCCGACGCGCTTCACGCGCTTCACGTTGCGTGCGGATATACTTTCCGGGAGTGTACTCCCCCTCTTGATCACTGCGTTCGCCACGCAACTCGGCACGCCGCTGCTCACGCTCCTCTTTAGCCGGATCGTAATAACGCGGTATGTAGTTAAATTTGTTCGCGTGACGCTTGTAAGGACTAAACAAACCCATAGCTATTGTGCTTCATATTTTTGATTTTAGGTGAGGAGATTTTGTGCCGCCCGACGGTTGGCGCGGATGGGCTGTACAAAGGCGTACTGCTCATTCGCAACAAACGAGAAGGTGCAAAATCTACCGATACCTCGATTGTCCTCCCCAATTTTTGATTTTAGGCGAGGAGATTTTGTGCCGCCCGATGGTTGGTGCGGATGGGCTGTACAAGGGCGTACTGCCCATTCGCAACAAACGAGAAGGTGCAAAATCTACCGCCTAAAATCAAAAATTACCGGAAGAAATTCTTCATTCGCTCAAATATATTCTGCTCCTTGATCGACGACGCCCGCTGGAAATTAGGCTGTTCGGCAAGTTGCTCGACGAGCCGTTTCTCCTCTTTAGTGAGTCGATCGGGAATAGTGATATCGATGACGATCAGCTCGTCACCACGACCGTAGCCATTGACCTCGGGAAGGCCCTTTCCAGCCAGGCGCAACACCTTACCGGCATGGGTACCCGGAGCTATCTTGATCTTGGCACGTCCATCGACGGTAGGCACCTCGACCGATCCACCCAACAGCGCTGTAGTCACGGGAATATTGAGGTTGTGAATCAGATCGTTGCCATCGCGCAACAATTCGGGATGCTGCTCCTCCTCGATGAGCACCTGCAGATCGCCGTTTACACCGCCATGACGGGCAGCATTACCCTTGCCCGAGACAGTCAGCACCATGCCCTCGCCGACACCGGCGGGAATCTTAATCTCGATCACCTCTTGACCGCGCTCGGTACCCTCACCGCCACATTTATCGCATTTGGCGGTAATGATCTTACCCTCGCCACCACAGGTGGGGCAGACCGACTGACTCTGCATGCGACCAAAGAAGGTGTTTTGGACGGTCATCACATAGCCCGTACCATTGCAGGTCGTACACGTTCCATAGGAGGAGCTATCCTTGGCTCCCGTACCCCCACAACGATCACAGGCAACCGTCTTATTGATCTTGAGTTTCTTGGTCACCCCCTCGGCAATCTCCTGGAGCGTCAGGCGCACCTTGACACGGATATCCGAACCACGATTGACCGAACGACCACCTCCCGACGAACGGAATCCACCGCCAAAATGGCCTCCGAAGATATCTCCAAATTGCGAGAAGATATCCTCCATCGAGAAGCCCCCAAAGCCACCTCCGAATCCACCGGCACCACCACCGGCAGCACCGCTCATGCCTGCATGACCAAACTGATCATAGCGTGCACGCTTGTCGGGATTCGACAAGACGTCGTAGGCCTCGGCCGCCTCCTTGAACTTCTCCTCGGCATCCTTATCACCCGGATTCTTATCGGGGTGATATTTGATGGCCGCCTTGCGATAGGCCTTCTTTATTTCGTCGGCATTGGCGTTTTTGGCCACGCCCAACACCTCGTAGTAGTCTCTCTTTTCTGCCATAGCATTACTCTCCTACAACTACCTTGGCAAAACGCAACACGCGCTCACCCAAACGATAACCCGTCTGTACACAGTCGATCACCTTGCCACGCTGCTCCTCACCGGCTGCAAAGCGGGCGACAGCCTCGGCTACCTCCTCGTCGAAATCGGCACCTACTACCTCGATTTGCGTCACACCGCGCTGCTTGAGAGCATCGGTGAATTTCTGTGCAATCAGCTGCACCCCCTGCCGTACGGCCTCCAGATCCTCGGTCTTCATCATGGCAGCCACAGCTCGCTCCACATCGTCGCGCACGGGCAACATGGCCAGCAAGACATCTTTACCGCCGGTCTCGACCAGTTCCATCTTCTCCTTGAGCGTGCGCTTGCGGTAGTTATCAAACTCCGCCTGCAGACGCACATACTTATCCTTCCACTCGGCTACCTCCGTAGCCAGACGTTCTACTTCGGTCACCTCAGCCGGCTCTTCGACGGCAGGCTCTGACATTGTGTCAGCCTGACCCTCCGTCTCGTCTGCCACATTGGCACACGACTGTCCCTCGCAGGAGGGATATCCATCGCGGTCGTCGAAACCCTCGTTGGCATTAACAGCCTCATTCTTAATCTTTTCTGCTTTCATATCTTTAGTTTTTCGTTTTCTCCACCACATATTAGGCGCAAATTATATACCAACTACCCGATTCCAAAGATTGCCGGCCGGCGTTGCAACTCTGGACGTTGCTCTTTTCGCCACGCCGCCACTGTTCGCGTGCAAATCCATTCGCTGGGAGCTGTTAGATCCATCGCCACCAACAATTTAGTCTCCGGCTGCAGGCTCTGCAAGAGTTCCTCAAAGAGTTTCTGGTTGCGATAGGGCGCCTCGATGAAGAGTTGGAGTTGCTGCTCCTGATGGGCTCTGCGCTCAAAGAAGCGAATGGCGCGTTGGCGTTCTGGCCCTTTGACCGGCAGATAGCCATTGAAGGCAAACGACTGTCCATTGAGCCCCGAGGCCATCACCGATAGCAGGATCGACGACGGGCCGACCAATGGCACCACCCGAATCCCGTGCCGATGGGCCGCCTCTACGACCAAAGCCCCGGGATCGGCGACACCCGGCACCCCCGCCTCGGAGATCACACCGGCCGAACGACCCGCCAAGAGGGGCGCGATCAGCTCCTCGACGGCCGCTCCGGCCACCGTATGTTCGTTCAGTTCCCGAAACTCCAGCTCCTCGATGCGTCGTTGTACACCCGCCTTCGACAGAAAACGACGCGCCGAACGGACATTCTCGACGATGAAATAGTCCAGACTATCCATCACCGGTCGATTTCCAGCCGGCAGCACCTGCCACGGATCCGTCTCGTCCGCAATCGGACAGGGAATCATATAGAGTACTCCTTGTTCCATCTACTCCTTTATATAAATACGTTTCACACGGCTCGAGATCGAGGTCAGCACCTCATAGGGGATCGTCCCCAGCACCTCGGCCATCGCTGCAGCATCGTGACCCACCTCGGATGAGAAGACCACTGCCTCGTCACCCTCCTTGACCGACTCCACCTGCGACACGTCGATCATGCAGCTATCCATGCAGATACGCCCCACAATCGGAGCCTGCACTCCGGCCACACGCATCGACCAGCGGCCACACCCCAGGTGACGATTCAGACCGTCGGCATAGCCGATCGGAATCGTAGCGATCAGCGCGTCGTGGTCGAGTACCCCCTCACGTCCATACCCAACGCAGCTTCCTGCAGGCAGGCGTTTGAGTTGCACAATGCGCGTCTTGAGTGTCACAACGGGTTGCAAAGCCCCCACCTCAGCATAACCAAATCCATACAGACCAATTCCCAATCGGCATTGGTCAAAGCGTGCCTGCTCGAAGCGCAACATGGCAGCCGAGGCGGCCGTATGGCGCACGACGGGATAGGGCAAGGCGGCCGCGATCCGGCTCGAAAGTTGATCAAACAGCGCTATCTGCTCACGCGTATAGCTATCCTGCGTCGGATCGTCGGCACAATTCAAATGCGAGAAGATCGAGGCTACCCGCACGCGATCGGTCGTAGCCAGCCGCTCCAGCAGCGACGAAAGGTCACACGACTCAAAACCCAGACGGTGCATCCCCGTATCGAGCTTCAGGTGAATCGGATAGTGCTGCTCGCCGCTGCGCTCTACCGCCTCCACGAACGAATCCAAGGCATGCAGGCTGTAGATCTCCGGCTCGAGCCGATAGACCACCATCTGCTCAAAGCTGTCAGCATCGGCATTGAGCACCACGATCGGCATCGTGATGCCCCGCTCGCGCAGCTGCACGCCCTCATCGGCAAAGGCAACGGCCAAGGCAGCCACCCCTTCGTGTTGCAAGAGTTGTGCAACCTCAAAATCGCCCGTGCCATAGCTCGACGCCTTGACCATGGCAACCAACCGAATCTCATCACCTAGACGAGCACGGAAATAGTTCAGGTTGTGCAACATGGCGTCGAGATTGACCTCCAAGATCGTCGTATGACTCTTCTCGGAGAGGGCGTGTGCCAACTTCTCGAAACGGAACGTGCGCGCCCCTTTGAGCAACACGGCCTGATCGGCAATCGTGCGACGGCTCAATTGAGCGATGCAGGCATCCGTCGTCGGAAAAAATTGGGTTTGACACCCAAACTTGGCCGCATGGCGGGTGATGTGCGATCCGATGCCGATCAACTGATCGATACCGGCTCGGCTCACCATCTCAGCCACGCGTGTATAGAGTTGCTCATCCCCCATACCGCTCTGGGCAATATCGGAGAGGATCAGCGTACGCCGACGCCCCATAGCCACCGAATGCAGGTAGTCTAAACCAAGCGCCAACGAATTGATATCCAGATTATAGGCATCGTTAATCAGCAGCGAGTGGTAGATGCCCTCCTTGACCTCCAGGCGCATGGCTACCTGCGGCACCGTGGCGGCCGACAATGAGGGGTAGCCCATCGTCCGCAGGAAGGTCTCGACTAACTGTGCATTGCGCCGTGAGGCTTCACCACCGATCATCGTCCCCTCGGGTGCCGGCACCGAGGCTGCATCGAATAGCGTGCGGTCGGCATAGCGATCCACGATCATACGACCAAGCGGCTGATAATAACTATGATAGAGGATCGTACGAGCACTACGTGCCAAGATTAGTTTCTCGGCCGCCTTCTCCTCCATCGAGGCAAAGTGCTCTTGGTGGGCATCGCCCAGCGAGGTGAAGAGCACTACATCGGGGCGAATGATGCGCTCCAGTCGCTCCATCTCCCCTACTTGTGAGATTCCGGCCTCAAAAATAGCCAACTGTTCGTCACCCTCCAGCATCAAAACCGAAAGGGCCACACCGAGCTGCGAATTGAAACTCTTGGGCGAACGGTAGCACTTCAGCCCTGCAGGTAGCTCCTCGGCGATCCACTCCTTGATGACCGTCTTTCCGTTCGATCCGGTGATACCCACCACGCAACCTCGAAATTGGGCACGATGGTAGGCCGCCCATTGTTGCAACGCATCAATCGCATTGCGCACCACAACGCAACCACACCCCTCGGGGAGCGTAACCTCATGCTCGACAAGCAGGGCACGCACGCCACGTTCGACCATCTGGTCGATATAGGTATGCGAATCGTGGTTTACACCCCGCATCGCCACAAAGAGCGGTGAGGCCCCCAGTTCACAACTGAGCGAGCGCGAGTCGGTCACCACCGAGCAGACCATATTGTCGGTACCCAGTAGCCTTCCTCCGACGATCGATGCTATTTGAGAGAGACGGTAATTCATAGTTGCTAACTATTTCTATGCATGAAAGGTCACAATCGTAATTCCGGCACCACCGCGATCGGCATGCTCATCTTTAGCCGAAGCCACCTCCTTGACCGAGCGCAGATAGCGGCGAATCTCCTCTTTGAGAGCACCCGTTCCCTTACCGTGGAGGATCGTCACCGACCCGATACCGAGCATGATAGCATCATCGACCAGATCACGCACCTCCTCCAGGGCCTCTACGGCACGCATACCGCGCACATCAATATGGTCGCGGAAGTTGAGCTTGCGGGCCGAAATATCCGACGAATAGACCGTACGAGGTGTTGTCGGGCGGGTTGCTTCGCGGTATTCGGCACTCGAGATGACCGTCAGCAACGCCTTATCGACCGTCGTCAGCAACTGCCCGAAGGCCACCTGAGCCTTGCGCCCCTGCATCGACTGCACCACACCTACGACATCCTGACCGACCATCTTCACCTTCGAGCCGACCACCACTTCACGCGGTTTTTCGGCCACAGCCATCGGCTGCTCGGCCGGCTTTGTCCCCTGCTTGGTTTTGCGCTCTTCGCGTCGTTGGCGACGACGCTCGATGCGCTCCAATTCGTGTTGTATCTTCTCTTGACGCGCCGCCTCATCGGCCGCCTCCACGCGTTCGCGGAAATCCTCCAACTCCTTGCGAGCCAAACGGGTCAACTCCTTCTCGGCTTGCGATTCGCGGATCGTCTTAATCGTATTCTCGATCTGTTTATTGGCCCCCGCAATCAGTTCCTGCGCCTCCTGCTTGGCCCGACGCAAAATCTCCTGCCGCTCGGCACGGATCTTTTGCAACTGCTCGGAGTAGTTTTGCTCCAGTTCCTCGACCTTGCGATCGGTCTGACGAATGCGGTCGCGCTTCTGCTCCCAATAGTGTTTATCGCGGGCTATCTCGCGCAACTGCTTCTCCAGATTGATATGATCCGATCCGGCCTTCTCGCTTGCCCGACGGATCAACTCCTCCGGCAGACCCATCTTACGGGCAATCTCAATGGCAAACGAGCTGCCCGGCTTACCCATCTCCAGGCGGAACAGCGGGCGTATCTGCTGCACATCGAAAGCCATGGCTCCGTTGGCAATTCCGTCGGTCGAAGAGGCATAATATTTAATATTGGCATAGTGGGTCGTAATGACGCCATAGCACCCCTTTTCACGCAATCTCTCCAGAATCGCCTCGGCAATCGCTCCGCCGATAATCGGCTCGGTACCCGATCCAAACTCATCGATGAGCACCAACGTTTCGGGCGAGGCTCCAGCCAACATCTGTCGCATATTGTGCAGGTGTGACGAATAGGTTGACAAATCATTATCCATCGACTGCTCGTCGCCAATATCGATCATCAGCGAGCGGAAGATCGGCAGTTCCGTATTCTCCGAAGCGGGCACCAAAAAGCCGCATTGGCACATGTACTGCACAATGCCGGTCGTTTTCAGGCAGACCGACTTACCACCGGCATTCGGGCCTGAAATGACCAACAGGTGTTTATGGCGATCCAACTCGAGCGAGAGAGGCACGATCTCACGCCCCTGGCTGCGCAATGTCTGCTCCAAAATCGGGTGGCGCGCATCGCGCAACACCAACCGATCGTCCATCGACAGAATCGGGCGTACACACCGATTCTCCGAGGCCCAACGTCCTTTAGCGCGCAACATGTCGATCTCAGCCAGATAGTCGCTCGAATCGGCTATCAGCGCCGCATCGGGACGGATCTGCTCGGTTAATTCGGTCAGAATACGCACCACCTCGCGACGCTCGGCATACTCCAGCTCACGCAACTCGTTATTCAACTCCACAACCTCGACCGGCTCAACATAGAAGGTACGTCCCGTAGCCGATTCATCATGGATAAAGCCGGCCAATTTGCGTTTGTTGGCCGCCGAAACGGGGATCACCGTCTTACCGTCGCGCACCGAGAGTTGGGCATCTGCCTCTACGATTCCGGCCCGTTTAGCCTGCTGCAGCACCTGCTGCAACCGTTTGGCGGCCTGCCCCTCGCGTTCCCGAATCGAACTGCGCAGGTATTGCAATTCGGGCGAGGCGGCATCGCGCACCTCCCCATGATCGTCCACTACATTGTCAATCGTCGCCACCAGGCTCGGGAAGGTAGCCACATTACGCGTGAGATTCCACAGCGTCGGATAACTCTTCTCTCGATAGCGAATAAAGAAACTCACCATACCGACCAGATCAAGAGCCCGACGCAACATGAGCATCTCCTCACCATCGAGAAAGGTTCCCTCAATACGCAGTTTGGCCACCAACTCCTCGACATCGGGATACTCTCCACCAGGAAAGTCGTACTCCATCATCAGCAATTGGCGCATCTCGTCAGCCAACAGCAAGCGAAGCTCAATCTCGCGGGGCGAGGTTGAGAAACCCTGCTCGGCCACTTTGCGTCGTGCAGCCTGCATCGTACAGCATTCGACCACCTGCTCACGCAGGCGGTCGAAGCCGATCTTTTGTTCAAACGTATGCGGATAGATCATCACCCCTTAGTTTTCGGCTTTTTTAGCCGCTTTTTTAGCCGCCTTAGCCTCCTTCTTGGCAACCTTCTCCTGCTCCTTGGCAGCTCGTTTTGCCGCCTTAGCCTCCGACTTGGCAACATCCTTACCAAACACCGAGAGATGGACATAACGTGCCGGATTGGCCTTCAGATCAGCTAGCAACGCTGCCAGATTGGCACTAGCCTCGGTCAGGTTGCCATACATTGCCTCGTCGTGCAACAACTGTCCCAGGGTTCCCTCCCCTTCGTTCAGTTCCTTCAGCAGCGTATCCAGACGACCGACAGCACTGCTCAACTGCTCGGCAAATTGTTGTTCCTCGAGCGTCAGCACTAAATGGTTCACCCCACCCAGCAGACTATCCACACGCTCTGTATTCTCGCCCAACATAGCCGAAAATTCCGACAAACTCTCCACAGCCTGAGCCAAATTATGCTTCTCGCTATCGAGCAGTTCGGCCACATCGCCCGTAATCGACTCCACATTTTGTAACGAAGACTCCAGATTGGCAGCATTGGTCTCCATGATCTGATTCAGGTTACCCAGCAGACGTGTCAGGTCATCGGCCAAGACCGAGAAGCGTTGCTTGAAGAATTCCAACTCCGATCCGGCTACAGCCATTAGATCTCGATCGTGGCTCGAACGAATCGTATCGCCCTCCTCGAGCATAACAGACGAGTGCCCATAGATCAACTCCACGGCCTTACCACCAAGCAAGCCATCACTGTAGATACGCGCCTCCGAATCGTTCGGAATCTGATACGAGCTGCGAACATTCAGGTGCAAAACCACCTTCCCGCACTGCGGATTCAACTCAATTTTTGCCACCGAGCCGACCTTCACACCGCGCACCATCACAGCCGAGGCCTCCTGTACGCCATTGACCTGCTCATAGGCAGCCAAATAGGTTACATTGCGGCTGAACACATCTAGTCCGCTCAAGAAGCGAATACCACCCCATGCCAGGAGAATCATCGCCACAGCAAAAATGCCTATTTTAACCTCTCTTTTCATATTCCATTTATCTCTTTTTCGTTTGAGTTACCACCGTCCGGCCACCCTCGACTGCCACCACAAAGGCCTGCGGAAAGCTCTTCTGCACCACAGCAGCCGCCTCAATCGCCTCTCCGCGCGTCGCATAGCGTCCCACGCCATACTTATAACGATATGCGCCCTCACTCTCGTATTGATGTACACGTCCTTTATATTGCTTAAAATCGGACGAATTGAGCGACAACTGTTTTTTCGAGGCCATCACCTGTACCGTATAGTAACATTTTGTCGAACCAGATTGCTGCTCGGCCGCCGGCTTTGCAACGGGTTTTGTCGCGGGTTTCTCTCCACGGGTCGCAGCCGCCGACTGCTCCGCCTGCGGTTTTGCAGCAGCCTGCTCCGAGTTCTTCCCCTTCGACTGATACAAACGCGGATCGTAGAGTGTCGGCTCCATCTGTTTCGACGGCGGGGTCACCACCTCGGTTGCCGCTTCCGACTCCACAGGACGCGTCTGCACCTCGTCAAGTGGCTGCTCCTCGGCACGACGCGCCTCCAGCACAAAGTCCGAATAGTCGCGCACAGCCTGATAAATATCCTCAACGATCCGATCTAACCCCTTATCGCTCTTCAAGTAGGAAAAATCCTGTTTATGCGACAAGAAACCGATCTCAGTCAAGATGCCCGGCATATTCGAGGCATAGAGCACGCGCAACGGCTGTCGTTTCACCCCACGCGAGTAACGCCCCGACTTCACATAGCGATTTTGCAGGCAACGCGCCATCGCCTCGCTATATTGTCCGTAGGTGAATTGCAGATTCTGGATATAGGCCCGCACGATGGCCGCTTCGCGTTCGTTCGACATATCGAGCAGGTCGTCGCGGTTGGTCGAGTAGAGGGCTTCCTCGTTACGACTCTGTTCCTTCGGCGTCTCACCCATGATCAACGTCTCCACACCATGCGCCTGGGGCGATTTAGCCGCATTGACATGGACCGAGATAAACAAATCACCCTCTGCCCGATTGGCTATATCGGCTCGCTTTTGCAGGTCATCGACCTTGGTTGCTGCCAACGCACGATCGCTCGTGCGTGTATAGACCACCTTCACGCCAGGCATACCGCTCTCGATCTTCCGCCCCAGTCGCAAGACGACCTTCAGCGTAAGATCCTTCTCGCGCACCCCGCCATAAACAGCTCCCGGATCAGAACCGCCATGCCCGGCATCCAAGACAACCGTACCAATTCCGTAGTTGGTCGGATTGGCGATGGTCTGGGTCAAAAGAGCCACAAAAAAGGCCAAAAGAGGCAGAAAACTACGCGCGCGCATTATTTTAAGGGTTGAAAAGTGTGTCTATCTCTATTTTTTTACCTATCTTTGTCCGTCTTTACCGACCCTTCGGGAGCGAAAACCGAGCTCCCATGAGGAGGTTTGCCGACTTTGTCGGCAAAAGTACAAAAAAAATCGGTATTTTACGTTGATTTTGAAGAAAAGGACTACAAAATATCTGCTTTCGGCCTTCATTGCCGCCTGTTTTGCCCAACTCGTCTTTGGATTTGGGTCATCACACGGCATTGTGGCGTCGTATCTCGAGGACAGCCTGCGTGTAGCCACGGCTTCGGCATCGGATTCGGCCTTAGCATCCGCACCGACGGCTCAATCCGAGCGCAGTGTGCGACGTGCTGCACGTCGCCAACGCAATCTGCGTGCACATGAATTGCAAATTTCCAAGACCGATTCCGTAGCTAACACGGCTCCTGCAGTCGATTCGATTGCCCGGGACTCGATCCGTCGTGACTCCACCCAACAAGACTCGGTGCGTCAGCCCCGTCCGGCCCAGAAGCCGCTCGAGGCTCCAATTCAGGGTAAGAACTCCGACTCGTTGGTTTATGATGTGCGCAACAAGTTAGTTTACATCTACAACCAAGGCGATGTCAGCTACCAGACCAGCAACCTGAAGGCCGACTTCATGCGTATCGACCTAAACTCAAAGCTCGTCTATGCCTACGGTAAGCCCGACTCGCTCGACGGCAAGGCCATCGTGACCAAACCCGAGTACACCGAGGGCGAGGAGAGCTACAAGATGGATACGATCACCTACAACCTCGACTCGAAGAAGGCCAAGATCAAGGGTGTTGCCACCCAGCAGGGCGACGGCTGGCTCGTGGGTGGTTCGGTCAAGAAGATGACCGACAATACGGTCAATATCGAGAATGGTAAGTACACGACCTGCGAAAATACGGACCATCCGCACTTCTACCTGGCCATGACCAAAGCCAAGGTCATTCCGGGCAAGAAGGTCGTAACAGGCCCGGCCTACCTGGTCATGGAGGATGTGCCGATCTACTTCCTCGGTATCCCCGAGGGTTTCTTCCCGATCAGTTCGGGTCCCAAGTCGGGTCTGCTGATGCCCACCTTCGGTGAGGAGTACACGAAGGGCTTCTTCCTGCGCGATTTGGGTTACTACTTCACGCTCGGTGATCATGCCGACCTGGCTGTGCGCGGTGGTTTCTATACGCTCGGTTCGTGGGAGGCCTCGGCCGCTTCGCGTTACATCAAACGCTACAAATACAGCGGTAGCTTCAACCTGCAATATTCGAACATCGTCACCGGCGAAAAGGGCGAGCCCGACTACCTCAAGCAGCAGAACTTCCGCGTGCAGTGGACCCACCAGCAGGATGCCAAGGCCAACCCCGGAACAACCTTCTCAGCCTCGGTGAACTTCGCCACGAGTGGTTACAGCAAATATTCGGCAACGAACCTCAACGACATGCTTTCGACGCAGACCAACTCGTCGATCTCCTTCTCAAAGAACTGGGCAGGTACCCCCTTCTCGCTCTCGGCCAACATGGCCATTTCGCAGAACTCGCAAAATAAATCCATTGCCGTGACGCTGCCGACAATGGTCTTCAACGTGTCACGCGTCTACCCCTTCAAACGCAAGGAGAAGGTAGGCAAGGATCGCTGGTACGAGAAGATCTCGATGCAATATACGGGTAAGCTGACCAACTCGGTGACCACGACCGAGGATGAGATCTTCTCGAAGAAGACCTTCGACAACATGAAGAACGGCGTCGAGCACTCGCTGCCCGTGTCGGCTTCGTTCAACATCCTGAACTACATCAATTTCACCCCGACGTTCAACTACAACGAAAAGTGGTATTTCAAGCGTCAGGAGTACGAATGGAATCCGCAGACAAACCAAACCGACACGCTCGATGCGGAGTATGGCTTCTACCGCCTCTACAACTACTCGCTCTCGGCCTCGGCCTCAACGACGCTCTACGGTATGTTCGACTTCACGAAGAAGAAGCGCGATCGCAAGATCCAGGCCATCCGCCACACCATCACCCCTTCGGTTGGTTTTTCATATGCGCCTGACTTCTCAGATCCCAAATATGGCTACTACCGCACCCGTCAGGTCGATTCCACGGGCCGTTTTACGACCTATTCGCCCTATGCGGTGAATGCCTATGGAGTTCCCTCATCAGGTCGAGCCATGTCGATGAATTTCTCACTCTCGCAAAACCTCGAGATGAAAGTTCTCTCGAGGCGCGACACATCGGGCGTGAAGAAGATCAAGCTGATCGACGAGTTGCGTTTAAGTGCCTCGTACAACTTCTTGGCCGACTCAATGCGTCTTTCGACCATCCCCGTATCGTTCCGTACGACGCTCTTCAAGAACTTCGGTATCAACTTCTCAACCACCCTCGACCCCTACAAGGTCACACCGCAGGGTATTCGCTATGATAAACTTTTCTTCCCCGGCCGTATTACCTCGCTGGGTTGGTCGTTTGGTTACACCTTCAAGTCGCGTCAGGACAATTCACAACCGGCCATGAACGACATCAACAGTATCCCGCCAGAGTATCAGAACCCCTTCCACGACCCCTACGGACATATGGATCCAACCTTGCGAAGGCAATACATGGCGCAAACCTACTACGATTTCTCATTGCCGTGGAACTTCGGATTTAACTATGCGATCAACTACTCGGTGGCCTATGTCAATAACGGTACTACGGGATTCAGGCGTAACATCACGCAGACGATCGGATTCAACGGATCGCTCAACCTTACACCAAAAATGGGTGTGACATTCCAAGGCGGTTACGACATCAAGACCAACGAGTTGACCACCTCGGCTATCTCGATCACGCGCGACCTACATTGTTGGCAGATGTCTTTCTCTTGGATTCCGTTTGGTTTCCACCGCAGTTGGAGTTTCAACATCGGCGTGAAGGCCTCCTCGTTGCAGGATCTGAAGTACGACAAGTCGCAGTCGATGTACGACAACATGTTCTAATTGAAAGGTTACGTTCGGGCAAAGTGCAAATCCTTTTGGAAAATCAGGATTTTATGTTACCTTTGCCCTCCGAAACCACCAAAAGGAGAGATGCAGGAGTGGTTGAACTGGCTCGCCTGGAAAGTGAGTAAACGCCAAAAGCGTTTCAGGGGTTCGAATCCCCTTCTCTCCGCAAAGGGCAACAACGATGTTGCGAGGCTTCAGTCGTATGGCTGAAGCTTTTTTTGTGTGTATGGTTGTCAAGCTCGCTTGTAACAACTCATACACACGAAAAAAAGAACGCTCCGAAGGAGCCTCGCAACATCGTTGTTGGTGCGTTTGCAAGGGCCCCCGCGGCGAGCGGAGGGGAAAGGCGTCACGGAGCGAGCTCGCAGCGAGCGAAGTAGCCAATCCCTTGCAAACGCTCCCTTTGCAGAGAGAGCGTCTTACATCCTCCCCAAACCCCTCCTTGCAAAAGGAGGGGCTTGATCGACACATTCGTGTCGTGTGGCAAGGGCCCCCGCGGCGAGCGGAGGGGAAAGGCGTCACGGAGCGAGCTAACAGCGAGCGAAGTAGCCAATTCAGCCATCCCGACAAAGTTGAGCACGAAGCCTTCGATCGAAAGATCGGAGGTCTTGTTGTTGTCAAGGATGGTCGGGGCTTGCACCATACAGCCTTGACAAACAACAAAAGTTTCGCTTGCGAATGGTGCTTAGTGCGAAACTTTGTAACCTCACCCAGGGAGCCTTCTGAAAAGGCGTCACGGAGCAGTCCGCAGGGCTGCGAAGTAGCCAATTCCTTGCCCGCGCTCCCCCCCCCATTTCCTTCCTCCTCATTTGTATATTTCGTTTTTTTTATCTATTTTTATAGAGCGAAATGGGTCAGAAAGATGAAAAACGCTTTTCTTGCCATATACAACTTCTACCTGGAGGGGTTCAAAAGCATGACGTGGGGCAGGCAACTCTGGTGGCTTATCCTGCTCAAAATCATCATTCTGTTTGCCGTTCTTCGCCTCTTTTTCTTCCGCCCCACGCTGGCCGGTATGAATGAAGAGCAACGCATCGAATACATCGAGCAACAACTCACAAACAACGATCTAACAACTCACTAAACGTTTCACACTATGGTAGAATCCGCATTAGTCGATTGGTCGCGGTTGCAATTTGCGCTCACGGCCGGTTATCACTGGATTTTCGTCCCCCTGACCCTCGGTCTGGCGGTCATCGTGGCCGTCATGGAGACCCTCTATGTCGTCAAAGGGGATGAGTTCTGGAAAAAGATTACCAAATTCTGGATGAAGCTCTTCGCCATCAATTTCGCGGTCGGTATCGCCACCGGCATCATCCTCGAATTTGAATTTGGCACGAATTGGAGCAACTACTCCTGGTTTGTCGGGGACATCTTCGGTGCTCCGCTGGCCATCGAGGGTATCTTCGCCTTCTTCATGGAGGCCACCTTCTTTGCTGTGATGTTCTTCGGCTGGGAGAAGGTGGGCAAACGAGTGCACTTGGCGGCCACCTGGCTGACGGGCATCGGTGCTGCGATCTCAGCCGTATGGATCTTGGTGGCCAATGCCTGGATGCAACATCCCGTCGGCATGGAGTTCAACCCCGACACCGTGCGCCACGAGATGGTCGATTTCTGGGCCTTGGCACTCAACCCCGTCGCCATTTCAAAGTTCTTCCACTCGGTCTTTAGCGGCTGGATGACCGGTGCTATCTTCGTGATCGGCATCAGCTGCTGGTATCTGCTCAAAAAGCGGGAGCGTCGCTTTGCCATGGCCAGCATTCGCGTGGCTGCCATCGTGGGTATCCTCGGCACCTTTGCCGTCATGTTGAGTGGCGACAGCTCGGGTGTGCATGCGGCCAAATACCAGCCTATGAAACTCGCTGCAGCCGAGGGGCTGGAGCAGGGAGGCGAGCGTGCCCCCTTCTCGATCGTGCCGGGCGTAGAGATTCCGGGTATGTTGTCGATCTTGGCTACCCACGACCTGGACGGCTATGTTCCCGGCATCAACAACCTGCTGGATGGGTACACTACACCGGAGGGTGAGACCTACCCCTCTGCCGAGGAGAAGATCGCCCGAGGTAAGATGGCAATCGAAGCCTTTGGTACCTATCGTGCCAACAAGGAGAGCGACCCGGCGGTGGCTGCCGAGGCCCGCAAGGTGCTCGAGGAGCACATGCCCTACTTTGGCTATGGTTACATCGACTCGCGCAAGGAGCTCGTTCCGCCCGTCAAACTCATCTATTGGGCTTTCCGCGTCATGGTTGGTGTCGGAGGTCTATTGCTCCTGCTGATGTTCCTTATCTTGTGGGCCGAACGTCGCAATCGGCTGCCCGAGATGAAGTGGCTGCTATGCGCCGCTATTCTCGCCATCCCGTTGGTCTATCTGGCCGGGCAAGCCGGTTGGATCGTAGCCGAGGTGGGACGCCAGCCGTGGGTCATCGAAGGACTGCTACCCGTAAAAGCAGCCATTTCGAGTGTTAGCGTAGGGGCTGTTCAAACCACATTCTTCCTCTTCGTGGTCATCTTCACCCTCTTCCTGGCCATCGAGCTGCGCATCTTGATGAAGGCCATCCAAAAGGGTCCACAAATTGAAAACGAATAAAACGACCTGACTATGATAACCTACGATTTTTTACAGCATTATTGGTGGTTTTTAATCGCCCTTTTGGGAGGCTTGCTCGTCTTTCTGCTCTTTGTACAGGGCGGCAATGCACTGATTTTTTTGGCCGGTCGCAATGAGGAGGATCGAGCCTTGATCGTCAATTCCACGGGGCGCAAATGGGAACTCACCTTCACGACGTTAGTCACCTTCGGTGGTGCCTTCTTCGCCTCGTTCCCGCTCTTTTACAGCACGAGTTTCGGCGGAGCTTACTGGGTGTGGATCTTGATCCTCATCACCTTTGTATTCCAAGCCGTCTCGTATGAATTCCAAAGCAAAGCGGGCAATCTGATTGGCAAGAAGGCCTTCCGCATCTTCCTGACCCTCAACGGTTGCCTGGCACCTCTATTGATCGGCACGGCTGTCGGCACCTTCTTCACCGGCTCGCAATTCGTGGTCAACAAGGCGGCCGTGGGCGAAATAGCTGCACCGGTGATCAGCCGTTGGGCTACCGAGTGGCACGGTCTTGAGGCTGTAGCTAATCCCTTCAACATCGAATTCGGTCTGATGGTGATGTTCCTCGCCATCACGCTCGGCGCGCTCTACCTGATCAACAACGTCGCCGACGCACAGCTCCTGCCACGCCTACGTCGCAGCCTGCGTTTCAGCTTTGGAGCCTTCCTGCTGCTCTTTGTGATCGTCGTGGCACAACTGGTCACAATGGAGGGCTTTGCCGTCAATGATCAGGGCACAGTCTATCTAGAGAGCGGGAAATATCTCCACAATCTGCTGCAAATGCCCATCGTCTTGGCGTTGCTGTTGATCGGTGCCGTATTGCTCGTGGCCGGCGTGGTGATGACCCTGCGCAAAGCGACCTACACACGTGGCATCTGGTTAGCCGCACCGGGAACCGTCTTTGCCGTGATGGCCCTCTTCCTGATCGCCGGCTACAACGGCACGGCCTATTACCCTTCGACAGCCGATCTGCAATCGTCGCTCACGCTAACAAACAGCTGTTCGAGCGAATTTACCCTCCGCACGATGGCCGCCGTATCGCTCGTGATTCCCTTCGTCTTGGCCTACATCGCCTATTTCTGGCGCAAGATGGATAAGCAGTCGCTGACAACCGACGAACTAAACCAATCCGAGAAATACTAATCAACGACCCTGTCGCAAAAAAAGAGATTGCCGCCCCAAAAAGGAGCGGCAATCTTGTTTTGACCGGGAAGTCGATCCGAGATTAGAAGCTCGGCGTAAACTCCCACGTAGCGGGCTTCGAGTACTTACCCTCGTTGTCCACTGCAATGACGATCAAGATGTAGGGCTTCGTGTAGTAGAAGTTCTGCGAGATCGACGTTGTCGTCGTATGCTTTACCTGATACATAGTCTGGTTGATCAGCATCCACTCGGCTGCAGCCTCAGGCGTACCACCCATCGTGTTCATATAAGCATAGTTATCAGTCGTGTTGATGAAGTAGAGGAACTCCTTGACCTCACCCGAGGCACTCCAAGTCAACGTACCGGCCGACTGGTTGATTACCGAGTTAGCCTCGTCGATCGTTACCGTCACGGCGCTATCGTAGCTGATACCCGGGGTCGAGAAGGCAAACTTCTGCGGAGCCGTGTACACACCCTTATTGTCTACAGCCATTACAGCCAAGACATAATCCGAACCAAACGTCAGATCATGCGCATAGGCCGTCTCGTTATTCAGAACAGTCATATTCTTAGCCAACATATCTGCTACGAGATCACTCTCGGTTGCCGGCACCTCGGCTGCTGCATAGAAGTAGTAGTAGATCATGCGAGCACCCGGAGCTGACAACATGGCGTGAGCCGAAGTAAAATCAGCCTCGATCGTCGGTGTAGCAACGGTAATCGTACCACCCGCAGACAAAGAGCCGGTCTTGAAGCCCTCAAATACGTAGGCGTCGTCAGTCGTATACTCTGTTTTACCATCTTCAGCCGGCACTACGCAAATTACATACTCCGTATCCGGATTGAGCTGCCACGAACTATCGACAAAGGGAAGACCGATAATCGAACCCGTGTAAGCCAATGCGCTATTCAGATAGTAGGTCGATTCAGGATTAATACCCCAACCCAAATACATATTGGTATACGAGAGCCACTCCTCTAAGTTAAACTCATCCTTTCTCGAGAATACAGCATAATACGTATCGAAGCCAGCCATTTTACCCTCAACCTCAATCGTATTGAAGGTCGAGTTCGTCTGCACAAAGCTAATTACCTGATTCTGGAAGGCAACCGTCTCAAACTCCGATGCAACCTCCATAACGAAGTTCCAACCAACTTGACGCTCTACATAAGCAGCCGTGTAGAAGATATATTCAACACCTTCCTCCAATGCTTTACCGTAGATCTCCTCGGGCGTGCTGTCCAGCACCAGGCCATCCCACGAGGCTACCGTCAATGCCTCATCATTAGCCAGCTGCGCATTCACCGTAGCTTCGATCGTGTCAGCATTGTACTCCGAAGCGGGTACTACACCGTAAACGAAACCTTGAACACCCGTGTAAGCCTGTACCTTCACCGACTTGCTGTTAGCTGAAACCGTCTGGAAGGGGCTGCCCGACGTCATAGTCATCTTCACTACGCGCGTCGTACCATCCTCAAATACAGCAAAGAGCTTCACAAAACCATTAGCCAAAGCCGGCTGAGCAGCAATAGCCTCGGCCGTAGGAGCCGTCAACTTGGTCATTACATAGTTCTCCTCGGGATCAATCTCAGGGATCTCCATCTTCCAACCCTCCGAAACCTCTTTGATAATATCGACCAAGCCGGTGTAGCGCAACTCGATATAGTTATTCGTCGTACCCGGCTCCAGGTAGAAGGTCGTGACTGCATCACGCTGACCCTCATAGTAGAAACCTGCCTCGTTCGCATCCAGCGAGTCGAGCGCTACCGTGAAGGTGCTGCCATCCGACAGCGTGAAGGTGATAGCCACAGCTACGTCATCACCCCAACGATCCTTCTCGTAGATGTACTCGGCACCCACGATGTTGCAAGCGCAAGCGGCACCCGAGCCACCCGTCGAGGGGAGGAAGTCCTCAATATTGTCGGCCGAAACACCCGTCTCGATCCACTCCTCGGAACCCTTGATGCGGATGTAGATCACACCGTTCTCCACCTTAGTCTCCAGCTCAGGAGCCACTACGGCAGCAGCGACATTCATACCTGTCTTGATCCAATTCTTACCACCGTCGATGCTGATGTAGATGTAGTCACCCTCCACCTTCGAGGTGATCTCAACCGACTCAACAGCCTCGATACCGGTCTTCACCCACGTCGTACCACCGTCGATGCTGATGTAGATGTAACCACCCTCAATCTTCGTGCTCAGCTCCGGCTTCTCAATTCTCGGCACCACCGGAATCGTATTACCATCACCACCGATCATCGGGGTCAGCTGACCATCAGCACCCATTACGGCCCATACCTTCTCGCCGTTGTGGTCCATGACGTAGATCAAGTTCGAAGGCAGAGCCTCGGGCTTGTACTCGGCATATACCACGAACTTCGTGCCATCCGAGAGCGTAATCGTCCAGTTGCCGTTGGCATCCTGGGTGTGACCCGTTACCGTCACCAGGCCGCTGATCATACCCTGCAGCGAAGCGATGTCGGCGTTGAGCTTCGACTCCAACTGCGAAACCTTCGAGTACAGATCGGCAATCTGCTGCTTGATCTCCGTGTCATCATAGGGCTCGTGGTCGCAATCCGAACACGAAACACCTACCGTAGCCGCTGCCATAAAGAGCACGGCCACCAGTTTGTTGAACAAGTTTTTCATTGTGTTAAAAAAATTAAAAATTGGGTTTTCGTTTTGTTCTTTCCGTGGTGTAAAAGACTGAAATACAACTCTTCTTAACCTAACAAGGTGCAAAGCTACAATTTTTTCAACAAAACGACAACTCTTTTTTCTAAAAAAGAGCGATAAAACAAACAGGGCCGTCCAACAAACTTTGTTGCGACGGCCCCTCTGGGTCAGCAGTCTATCTGCTCTCGGTTAGAGGTAATCGGCAAAGTAGTCGGTCACCTTCTGCATCAGATGTACCCGATCCTTGCCGCGCACGTTGTGTTCGTGGGTCGGATAGGGGAAATAATCGACCTGCACACCATGGTCGATGCACGCCTTCACGAAATTCAGGCTGTGCTGCCACACCACCACCGGATCGATTGCACCCTGGCAGATCAGCAGTTTACCCTTCAGCTGCGCGGCCATCGGAATCAGACTCGTCGCGGCATACCCCTCGGCATTTTGGTCGGGGTGACCCATATAGCGTTCGCCATACATCACCTCGTACCATTTCCAGTCGATCACCGGACCACCGGCTACACCCACCTTGAACAGGTCGGGGTAGTTCGTCATGAGCGAGATGGTCATAAAACCACCATACGACCAACCGTGTACACCCACACGGTCACGGTCGCACCACTCATGGGCAAGCAGCCACTCCAAACCGGCCACCTGATCGGCCATTTCGCACTTACCGCATTGTCCATAGATGGCCTGCTCGTAGCTCAAACCGCGATTCGACGTGCCGCGATTATCCATCACAAAGACCACATAACCACGCTGCGCCATCAGCATCTCCCAACGACGCAACTGCGCCTGGAAGACATTTTGCACCATCTGCGAGTGGGGGCCGCCATAGACATAGAGGATCACAGGATACTTCTTCGCAGGATCGAAATCGTGGGGTTTGATCAGACGATAGTAGTTGTCATACTCGCCGTCGGCACTCTTGACCGTTCCCAGCTCAATCTCGCCATAGTTCAGCGCAGCACTCGGATCGGCCGCGCGCAGCAATTCGCGCTCCAACTTTCCGTCGGTCGAGGCCAAGCGCACCACACGCGGCACCTTGAGCGACGAATAATTGTCGATGAAATAACGTCCATCGGGGCTGAGCGAGCAGTAGTGCCACCCTGCATCGGGGGTCAGACGACGACTCTTACCTGTCTTCAGATCGAGGCGGAAGAGGTGATTCTCGACGGGCGAAACCTCGGCCGACGTATAATAGAGGTAGCGACCATTGACCTGCACCAACTCCACATCGGCATCGACCTTCGTCAGACGCTCCAACGTTCCCTTGGCAAAGGAGCCACGATAGATGTTGCGGTAACCGTCGCGGTTCGAGGTGGTGTAGAGGAAGGCATCAGGATCCTCCTTGAGGAAGCTGATCGGATGGAGCGGCTCGACAAAACGGTCGTTGCGCTCCTCCAAAATCGTCCGCAGGAAACGGCCATCCTCGACAGCATACTCATTCAGGCGCATCTCCTTCTGCGAGCGTGCCACGACCTGCACATAGATGCGTTTCGAGTCGGGCGAGAAGCTCCAATTGGTCAGATAGCGCTCCTCGTCAAAGTCCGTCACCTGGAGGGTCACCGTACGATCGCTCTCAAAGTCATAAATATCCACCCAAACTCGCTCCGAAGCCATGCCCGCCATCGGATAGCGAATCTCCACGAGCGATCCGGTGCGCGTCGTCACATCGAGCAGCGGAAACTTAGTCACATGACGCTCATCCTTCCGATAGAAGGCCACCTTCATCTTATCGGGAGCCAGCAGCCACCCCTCCGTAATACCAAATTCGTTGCGGCTCACCACCTGGCCACAGACCATAGCCGGGTCGTTGTAGTGCGTGATGCGATGCTCCTCACCGGCACGGTCGCTCCAATAGAGATCGCCCCCACGGTTATAGAGGAAACGGCCCTCATCGGCATAGCGGGCCTGCTCGGCACCGGCAGGCGGAGCATAGCGATGCACGATCGAATCGCGCAACGGCTCAATGCCGACCAACTCCTTACCCGTATGGAAGCGCATCGTGCCGCGTCCTGTCATCTGATAGGCGGGCATATACTTGAGCGAAGTCCCCAGCAACGCATTGATCTTCTCGAGCGTGGTCAGCTCTTGCCGTGCTCCGGTCTTGGGATCGACCTCATAGATCACCCCCTGATCGACCACCGAATAGGAGGCCGAATTGGCCCGCCAGGTGCATCGTAAATTCTCCACCGCGAGACCGGTGCCCAACACTGCCTCCTCCATCGTCAGCAGACGTTGCGGCTCTTGCGCCTCCACCGAGGCCATTGTCATCATAGCCATTGCCAGTAAAACGAGTTTTTTCATCTGTTTGGATTTTTTTTCGGATGTAAAGGTACGCTATTTCTGCCATTTTGCAACCATCCGCGCCTCAAAAAGTGACCGATTTGGCCCCTCCATTCGCCACACACCTACCCCACCGACCACACCAAAGGGGTGTTTTGCCACTTTCAACCCAGGATTGCAAAGCGTGTGTTGTATTTTTTTCACCTTTGCCGTCGAACGTTTTTTCATACAACAAACCCATCATCCATTTTTTTGGAACCTCCGGGGCTAACCCATCATCAGCCTCGGAGGTCTTTTGATGATTTTTTCACCTCGTTTTATGATGAAAAATTTTATTACCATCTTTGAAGAATCCATGCGCCGCTGCTGGGAGCAGCCCGCACTGAACGATTTTCGCCAAGAGCCGATCACTTACGGTGAGCTGGCGACCCAAATAGTCACCCTGCATCGTCTTTGGCGTGAGGCAGGCCTGCAACCCGATGACAAGATCACCATTCAGGCCGCCAGCACCTCCGAGTGGATCAAACTCTTCATGGCTACCATTTCGGGCGGCTATGTGGCCGTGCCCCTCTTGAGTGGCTACCTGCCGAGCGACAGCCAACGGCTGATCGACCACTCCGAGAGCCGCCTGCTCTACACCGATCGGGTGGCCTTCGAGAAGATGGATTTCGAAGCCATGCCTCGGCTGATCGCCGCCATCGACCTGCGTAGTGGAGATCTGCTGGCCACACGCGGTGATTTCGAGGCCTACTATCAGCGTCGCGCGCAATTCCGCTCGACGAATTTCACGTCGGCCGATCTGGCCTTCGCGCCCCGCGCCACCGAGGAGCTTTGCCAAGACCCCGAAAGGGAGCATTAAACGTTTCCTCTACCAATAACAAAAAAAGGACTGTCTGAATTTTGAGTCAGACAGTCCCTTTGGGTTGGAAATTTATATACAGGGACGAGTATCTTGCTTGCACTACGACACAAGACCTTGAGCCGTCACACGCTCCGTAACCACCTTAAAATAGCTCTTTGAAACCGGAATTGCCTTGGCTGAGGCATGCGACAAGTAGATGGTTGCATGATCCGAAAAGCGTTTGTAGCATTTGATCTTTTGCAGATTGACGATATAGGAACGGTGGCAGCGCATGAGTGCAGTACCAGCCAACATCTCCTCAATCCGTTGTGTCTTGCAGCGCAACATGTAGCTGACGAGCCGTCCCTCCAATTCGTAGTAGATGCGCACGTAGTTATCCTGCGACTCCACGTAATAGATCGCTTGGGCGTCGATCGTCATGCGTTCGATACCGTTGTTGTCACACAGATGCAGTAACTCGTTCTCGGCCGGAAGATCCTGCACAGTCATCCCCAGCCGGACCAGATTCAGTTCCTCCTTCTTCACCCGATAGGCGGCATAGAGACCGAGGATCGTGTAGGGGATGATCAGAATCATCGCCACGCAACCAAAGACACGCACAAACCACAAGGCATCCATCGGGATCGAATCGAAGGATTGCGAAAAGAGGATATAGAGCAGGGTCAGCGCAGCGAACTCGGCACCCAACCATGCGACATAGATCGGCATGATCGGTGTACGTACGGCAAAGACACGATAGAGCAGGTATTTACTCACCAGCAACGTAGCGATGGCCGCTACGTAGAACGAAAGCATCCACACAAAACGCGACCAGGGCACAAAACCAAACCAAACCGTTTCGGTCGAAAAGGGCTGATAGAGTGCCATAAACACGAAGGAGAAGAGGGCTACAAAGAGCACCGACTCCAACAAATATTTTTTGCGTAACAAAAATCGAGGTACCTCCATAAGCGTTGTTTTGCGTCGGGACAAAGGTAAGACTTTTTCATGAAACTAGAAAATCTCCGTGCGCCACAACCACACAAGGTGCTTTAGTACAAATATTTAGAACGATCATAAACGAAAAATGCGTAGTTCTCAACGGTATGGCATCATTTTGTCCATTGGCTACCTCCTCTCCGATTCGCTCGGATTTGGCGGACACAACGCATGTGTTGCACTTCGTCATTTTATTTTGTAACTTTGTAGCAGCAAAACAAACACAAACTCGACAAAACCATGAAATTGTTGGAAGGAAAGGTGGCACTCATCACGGGTGCAGCCCGCGGCATCGGTAAGGCCGTGGCACTGAAATTTGCGGCCGAAGGCGCCGACATCGCATTTACCGATCTGCAGATCGACGAGAATGGCCGTGCTACCGAGGCCGAAATTGCAGCTTTCGGTGTCCGCGTCAAGGGGTATGCCTCGAATGCCGCTTCGTTCGATGAGGCCCACGCCGTAGTCAAGCAAATTGCCGAAGATTTCGGACATATCGATATTTTGGTCAATAATGCCGGTATCACGAAGGATGGCCTGATGATGCGCATGACCGAGGCGCAGTGGGATGCCGTACTAACGGTCAATCTCAAATCGGCTTTCAACTTCATCCATGCCGTGACCCCGATCATGGCACGTCAGCGCAGCGGCTCGATCATCAACATGTCGTCGGTCGTAGGCGTCAGCGGCAATGCCGGACAGTGCAACTACTCGGCCTCGAAGGCGGGTATGATTGGTCTGGCCAAGTCGATTGCCAAGGAGATGGGTGCTCGTGGCATCCGCGCCAACTGCATCGCTCCGGGCTTCATCATCACCGAGATGACCGGAGCCCTGCCCGAGGAGGTACGTGAGCAGTGGGCCAAGATGATTCCGTTGCGTCGCGGGGGTACGCCCGAGGATGTGGCCGGCGTAGCAGTCTTCTTAGCTTCGGATCTCTCGGCCTACGTCAGTGGTCAGGTGATCCATTGCTGTGGCGGCATGAATTGCTAACAGAGGCGTATATACACGCGAAAGGGGCTGTCCAACAATATCGTTGAGACAGTCCCTTCTCGTTTGTCACTTTATAACCCGACGGGAATACTACGCTTTGCGTCGTTGCGTATAGCCGAACAAGGCGATGTAGAGGAAACCAACGAGCGGCAGCAGGAATCCCAACGCCATATCGCGCTCGCCAATCAGCCCCATGCAGATCGGGAAGATCGCACCACCAACAATACACATCACCAACAGCGACGAGGCCTGCTTGGTCTGTGCCCCCATGCCCCGTACGCCCAACGCAAAGATCGTGGGGAACATCGTGGACATGAAGAAGAAGGTCAGGAAGAGTGCCACCAAGGAGACAGCTCCCGCCTTGGCTACGACCAATGCCATGCAGAGCGTGGCGCATAGACCGAAGAGGGCCAACAGATTCCCCGGAGCGATCCAACGCATGAAGAACGAGCTGCAGAGACGCCCCACAAAGAAGAGACCCATACCACCCATGCTGAGCAGCAACGTGGCCGTATCTTTCGAGATCGAGGGGTCGAGTTCCAAGACATAGTTGATAAAGAAACTACCCACACCGGTTTGTGCCCCGACATAGAGGAACTGGGCCAGAAGGGCATATTTGAAGTGCGGATGGCTCCACACCGAACCCGTCTTGGCGGGTGTTACTTCAGCCTCGGCCTCCACTTCGGCCGCCATCTCCCGCTCGGGAATCCGGATGCGGGTCAGCACCAGACAGACGAGCAGCACAAAGGCTCCTACCCCGATATAGGGCTTGGCCAGAGCAAACTGCGAGCTCTGATCGCCAAAGATCAGCATACCGCCAATAAGCGGACCTACGATCCAGCCCACGCCGTTGAAGGCGGCTGCCAGGTTGATGCGCTGCGCCGCATACTGCTCGGGACCCATACCTGTTGCACAGGGGTGTGCACCGTTTTCGATGATGCAGAGGCCGCACGCCAACACAAAGAGTGCCACAAAGAAGGGGATGGGCGAATGGATGAACGATGCCGGCACGAAGAGCAAGGCTCCGAGCGCAAACAACAGCAGACCGATCATGATCCCCCGTTTATAGCCTACGCGCCGCATGATCAGTCCGGCCGGCAGGGCCATTACGAAGTAGCCGATATAGACCGAGAATTGCACGAAACCCGATTCGGCCTTCGAGAGGGTAAAGGTCTCCTGAAAATGTTTGTTCAGCACATCGAGCAGACCGTGTGCACAGCCCCACAACAGATAGAGCGTTGCGATGAGCAGAAAGGGGACCAGGTAGTTCACGCCGGTCGCCGATTTGAACATAGAGGGTTTAGACATAGTTTTTCAAACAAAATTGAACAGGGCGACAACTATTGCCTTGCGGAGATTTCAACGCACGCGCAGCAGCCACCCCCCCCCAAAAAAATGCGATGTAGGCGGCTATTTTGGGCGTTCGCACAGGAGTAAAAACCGAAGCCAAGGCTAAAAGTGCTCGCATCGCGGGGATTTCAACGCTCGCGCAGGAGAAAAAACCGGAGCATACAAAACGTATGTGAGGATTTTTTCTTCAAGCAGAAGGAAGAAATCACCCGATGCGTGTACTTTTAATCGAGGTGGAAAACCTCCTCCATATTGGCCCACCACTCCCCTTCGGCTCGCGTATCAAGCGGACGCTGGCAAGGCTCGCAAACAGCCCACCAACGCTGGGTCTCGGGGTCAGCAGCCATCTTGGCCATGTCGGCAGCGTAGTCGGTGCCTACATATTCGTAGTAGCTAAAAAGCAAACCATCTTTGTAGTAGATGCTGTAGTTTTCGATGTTGCACTCCTTGATCATGCGCAACACTCCGGGCCAAGCAGCTGCGTGCAGACGCTTGTACTCCTCTAATTTTTCGGCATTGACGCCGATCACCATTCCGTAACGTTTCATAGGAAGTTATAATAAATGTTAAAATGCTATTGGTGTACGGCCCGGAAGAGTGCCTCCACATTGGCCGGATTGATATCGGGAAGAATCGCCTCGTGGCTCGGCGAGAGAATCAGTCCCGTGGGGAAGATCTCCTTGAGGCGTTTTACATCAGCCTCCACCTCTTCGGGTGTGCCGTTCACGAGTAGGTGTTGTGCATCGACACCGCCAAAGAAGCAGCCCTTCTGGCCAAAGTCGGCACGCAGCTTCTCGGCCTGCATGTCACGCGCTTTGGCCTGAATCGGGTGGATGACATCGATGCCCAGATCGAACAGATCGTCGATGATCGGATGGATCGCACCGCAGGAGTGGTGCACGACCTTCAGCCCATAGCTCTTGGCCTGATCGACCAAACGTTTCGTCCCCGGGAATACATATTCGCGCAGCTCCTCGGGCGAAACCAAAAGGCCATTCTGGCTACCGAAGTCGTTGCCAATCAGCACGGCATCGAGATAGCCCTTCGTGGCCTCGTAAAAGATCTCACCACAACGGATGTAGAAGTCGGTGATGCGATCTATCACAGCGCGAAACATCTCCGGGGCAATCATCATCGTCAGCAGGGCATTCTCCATGCCGAAGGCCGAGCAGGCATCCTGGAAATGAGCCGCCCACATGATACCCATCCGCGCGCAATCCTCGGGAGCCTCCATAGCCAGGCGGCGCGCCTCGTTGAAGTCGATATGTTCCTCCGGATCGGGCCAGGGGAAGGTATCCACCAACGCAGGATCGGTCATATCCTCAAAGAAACCCGGAGCGGTCAGCGTACGCTCATCCTGTGCCCCACCCTCACCGCTCTTGGCAAACGAGAGCGAGCAGCCGATATCGTTGGTCGGCGGATTGTGATAGGGAACCGGTATGGGATAGACATCATCGTCTATTTTGCGTTTTAGCGCATCGACCGAATCCACCCCAAAGTGGGCAAAGAGTTTCGGCAGAGCCGAAGGCACGGGAAGCCCCAGCCACGAAGCGGGACGATCGACCTCTTGCCGCGCAATGGTGGCAAAGAAGCGTTCACGGTGCGTCATCATAGGCATTCAATTCGTTTTAGGTATTTGCTTACTTGTACAAATATACAATTTTCCCTTGAGAAAGCCAATTTTTTCCACAAGAAACCATACGTAACTCCTATTTTATTATTTCTATAGCTTAGGCAAAGAGTCGCCCTTCAACCGTACAGAGGGATAAATAATCTTACAAAACAACAAAAATCAAGACTTACGCACAGTATAGATCGCAACCCTACAGGGTGCTCCATTCGTCGGCCAGATTACACCACTCGTCCGATTTATAGTCGATTTGCCATCTCCAATCCGCTTTTTTGGCTATATTTGAGGTCAAAAAGCTACTTATATATTTGTAACCTATGAAAAAGTTTTGGAAAATGGCACTCTACACGCTGTTGGCAGTAGGTGCAACAGCTTGCAGTTCGAGCGACATTGAGGGTGGCTGGCCTGCCCCCGAAGCTCCGATTGAGGAGATGCGCTACACGCCCGAAATGACCCAATTTGCCCTTTGGGCGCCCACGGCCGAGGAGGTCGAGGTGCGCATCTACGCCGACAACACGCTGGAGCAGACCCTCACGATGAGCCCCACCGAGAGCTGCATGTGGGAGGCCGAGCTTCCCGGTGACCAGGCCGGCAAGCAGTACACCTTCCGCGTCAAGGTGGCCGGAGAGTGGCTCAAGGAGACCCCGGGTATCTTTGCCCGTGCCGTGAGCGTCAATGGCGAGCGCGGTGCGATCCTCGATTTGGCGACTACCAACCCCGAGGGCTGGGAGCAGGATCAGCGTCCTGCCTTGACCGCCGCCAACCAAATTGCCATCTACGAGATGCACTACCGTGACATGACGGCCCACCGCTCCGCCGGCAGCCGCTATCCGGGCAAATACCTCGGCATGGCCGAGCGCGGCACACGCACGTTAGAGGGTCAGGCCACCGGTTTGGACCACCTCGTAGAGCTGGGTGTCAGCCACGTTCACCTGCTCCCGACAGCCGATTTCGGCTCGATCGACGAGACCATTCCGAACAACGACCAATACAACTGGGGCTACGAGCCGCAACACTTCAATGTCCCCGAGGGTACCTATTCGACCGATCCGGCCGATCCGGCAGCCCGCATCCGCGAGCTCAAGAGCCTGGTGCAGGCCATGCACCAAGCCGGTCTGCGCGTGGTGCTCGACGTGGTCTATAACCACACCACCTCGGTCGATCGTTGCGGCTTCGAGCTGACCGTGCCGGGCTACTACTACCGCTTCAATGCCGACGGATCGTTCGCCAACGGCTCGGGCTGCGGCAACGAGACCGCCTCGGACAAGGCTATGATGCGCAAATTCATGGTCGAGTCGCTCGAATATTGGGTCAAGGAGTACCACATCGACGGTTTTCGCTTCGACTTGATGGCTATCCACGACATCGAGACCATGCAGCTCATCCGCGAGCGCATGTCGGCCATCGACCCCACGATCCTGCTCTATGGCGAGGGATGGGCCGCGATGAATCCCGCCTACGAGGAGTCGCTGCTCGCCTTCAAACGCTACACACACCGCATGCCGGGCGTAGCGGCCTTCAGCGATGACATCCGCAATGCCCTGCGTGGCGATCTGGGTTGCACGACAGGTGGCTTCATCCACGGCGTAGCGGGGAACATCGAAGGTGTCAAATTTGGCATTGCCGGTGGTGTTGCTCACCCCGAAGTGGCCCACAGCGAGGCTGCGTGGTGCGCCGAGCCAACCCAGCACATCAGCTATGTCACCTGCCACGACGACCACAACCTGCGCGACCGTCTGGAGCACCTCTCCCCCACCGCTACCGAGGAGGAGCGTCTAAAGATGGTCAAGTTGGCACAGACGGCCGTCTTCACGTCGCAGGGTCTGCCCTTTATCTTCTGCGGTGAGGAGCTCTACCGCACCAAGCTGGGTGAGAAGAACACCTACAACATGCCCGACCGCTACAACGCCATTGATTGGCTCAACAAGACGCGCTACAACAACCTCTTCCACTACTACCGCGGACTGATCGCCCTGCGCAAGGCTCACCCAGCCTTCTGCCTTGGCTCGGCCGAGGCGGTCCGCCAACACCTTTCGTTCCTTGCGACTGAAAACGAGGCGGCCTTCGGTTTCCGCTTGACCGCATTGGAGGGGATCGACTCGGCTCGTGAGATCATCGTCCTGTTGAATGGTTCGCGTCAGATGGCGCAGTTCACCCTGCCGGCCGGCACCTATAAGGTGGTAGCCGATGGCGACCGCGTAGCCCCCGAGGGCATTGCCTCGCTCACAATCGAGGAGGATGAGGGTGTTTCGGTGGCTCCGATCGAGGCCCTGATTCTCCTTGCAGAGTAATCTCACAAACCATCTACACAGCCCCTTTGTTTTTGCAACCGTATATTCAACAAAAAAAGGGCTTAATGATCAAAAAAGACAAAAAGACCCCGCGTTTTTTTGTATAAACCATTTTTTCCACTCATTCTGTCAATAGATTAAAAGTGAAGGCGAACCGGCTGGCCCCAAAGGTCAGCCGGTTCTGCGTTTATCAATATCGAAGTTCGGCATGTATGGGGTGTACTTGGCATATAGCCCACGCAGCGCCCAGCAAGGAGGGGCAAAATATGTCCTCCCCACCCGCGCGCAATTTTTGATTTTAGAGGCGCAGATTCTGGCATGAACGAAGGTTGCCCCGGATGGGGTGTACTTGGCCTATAGCCCACGCGGCACCCGGCAAGGAAGACAAAATATGCCTCCCCCACCACGACCAATTTTTGATTTTAGAGGCGCAGATTTTGTGCCGAACGTAGATCGGCATGGATGGGGTGTACTTGGCGTACATCCCATTCATGCCGAGCAAGAAGGTGCAAAATATGCCCTATAAAATCAAAAATTAAAAGGCACGTTCGCGATTCTCCTCATTATCCTTCTCCGAACGAGCAATTTCATCCCCCTCCCAATCAAACCAGGGGAACTCGGTGCGACTGGCTAACCCGAAACGCAGATAGGTGATGGGTAGACCCATCTCCAAGAAACGGGACTCGTAGGCAGTCTTGACAGAAAGGGTCTCGTCGGCAAATCCGGTGCCGTAAATATCCTCATTGGCCACCTCAACAGGCAGGGCATAATGTGCCGCTACGGCCGAGGTGTAGGCATAGAGATGTTTGGAATCGGTCTTAAGATTGATGCACCCCTCGGGATGGAGCAATTGAGCATAACGTGCCAAAAAGAGAGGCGAGGTGAGGCGTTTCTTGGCACGATTGGTCTTGAGTTGCGGATCGGGGAAGGTGATCCAAATCTCATCGACCTCGCCTTCGGCAAAGAGGGCATTGATAAATTCGATGCGGGTGCGCAAGAAGCCTACGTTGGCCATACCTCGCTCAGTTGCCGTCTTGGCTCCGCGCCACATGCGGGCTCCCTTAATGTCAATACCAATGTAGTTGCGCGACGGATCGCGCTCGGCCAGAGCAACCGTATATTCGCCTTTACCGCACCCCAATTCGAGGACGATCGGATGGTCGTTGTGAAAAAAGTCGCTCCGCCAATGTCCTTTGAGTGGATGATCGACCCCGAAAACCGAGTCAAACTCCGGCTGCACAAAGCAGGCAAAGTTCTCATTTTCACGAAATTTACGCAGTTTATCTTTTCCCATCAGGTTCTATATTATTCGTTTGAGATTTGCAGACCAACCGCCTCAACACCTGCCACAGTGCGGGTTGGAGTGATGCGGAAGTAATAGTTACCTCGCCCCGACAAGCAGACCGAGCGACGGTAAGGCACACGGATCACACGATGGAGCGACGCAGGCGTAGGTTCTCCCTGAAAGCGCATGCGATGCCACTCGGTGGTACGCAATGAGTCGGGGGTACGGATTTCAATCCGCACGGTGAGGGTATCCTCCAAAAAGCGGTCATCGACCCGTACAAAGAGGCTCATCGTGCACAACGACTGCACATCATCATTGGCGTAGCAGAGCGAGGCTCCACACGCCCAACCCTCGACATCAACATCGGTCACAACAGCCCGATCGGGCGTAACGCACCCAACCAGCATACCACACACGAGGCCCAGCAAGCAGCTCAATGCTCGACGCATGATCGCCCCTTATTCGGTTTTCGGGCCTCCTCCGCCACCGTTGTTATTCGGACGGCGGTGGTGACGATGACCTCGGTGGAAGTTTCGCTGACGCGGTTGGTTGGCCTGACCCGCCTCGCCACCGGCTTCGGCCTCACCCTGCTGTTGCGGCTCGGCTTTAGCGGCCGGCTCCTGCTTGGGTTTGGGCCCCTGCTTGGGCTTTTGTTCGGCCTTGACAACCGCCTTCTGCTCCGATTTCTGCTCGGCCTTCACCTCAGCCTTCGGCTCAGTTTGAGCCTCGTTCTTAGGTTCAGTCTTTAGCTCCGCATCGGCTGCTTTGGATTTATTGCGGTTGTTCTTGCGCTTGCGACGCTTCGCCTTATCGAAACGGGTGATGCTATCCTCCTCCGAACGATAGGTCGGCTCCTCGACGCGCTCCTGCACATCGTCGGCATCGAGCAGTGTTTCGGGATGTTTGCCGGCACGATTCATCGCCAGCACCTCCTTGACACGCTCCACCGAGAGGGTTTGCAAGTTTGACATCGTCTCCTTGCTCGACGAGAAGGTCATCAGACCGGCCAAAATATCGGTCTTGACCAAGAACCACTCCCCTTCGGAGGTCTGCAACGGTTCGCGCAGACGCGGAATATCCTTGCGAGCATCGGCATAGGCGTCGTACTCATACATCATGCAGCATTTAAGCTTCGAGCACTGTCCGGCCAACTTTTGGGGATTGAGCGAGAGGTCTTGCGCACGTGCCGCACCGGTCGTCACGCTCGAGAAGGTGGACATCCACGAGGCGCAGCACAGCTCACGACCGCAAGCACCCAGGCCACCGATGCGTCCGGCCTCCTGGCGGGCACCGATCTGCTTCATCTCGATACGGATGTGGAATCGCTCGGCAAAGACCTTGATCAGTTCACGGAAATCGACACGTTCGTCGGCAATATAGTAGAAGATGGCCTTGATCTTATCGCCTTGATACTCCACATCGCCAATCTTCATGTTGAGCCCCATATCGGCCGCAATCTGGCGCGAGGCGATCATCGTCTCGTGCTCCAAGGCAATCGCCTCCTGCCAACGCTCTATGTCGTAAGGTTTAGCCTTGCGATAGATTTTGCGGAACTCACCATTCTGGGGATTAAAGCCCGTGCGGCGCATCTGCTTACGCACCATGTCGCCCGTGAGCGAGATGATGCCAATATCATGACCCGGAGCAGCCTCCACGGCGACAATATCACCGCGTTTGAGCTCCAGATTATTGACATTTTGATAAAAGCCGCGACGGGTATTCTTGAAACGCACCTCAAAAATATCACACGGCTCCGTATCGGGATAAGCCTCCAGCCAATCAGCCTCATGAAGTTTGAAACACCCCTCGGCAGCTGTCGCTTCAAGGCCAGTTTCGGTCTCTACGAAACAACAGCCACGCCCCACTTGGGGATGACAGCAACCTCGTTTGACCATATCTTGTTTTTGTTCGATTTCCATAATCGTTGGTATATTTGGCATCAAAGGTACGAAGATTGCGGTAAAAATCAACCATTCGACCCTCAAAAAATCATTTTACAAAGTTCGAATCTTACGACGAATGCGCCACATCATCAACAGAGCCGCTGCCGACAGTCCGAAAGAGTAGCTAAGGAAGAAGCCCGAAGCCCCCATACCGCCCGGAATACCCAGCAGATAGCCCGCCGGCAGGTTGATCAGCCAATAGGCCACAAAGGCGATCGGCATGATGATTTTTACATCCTGCAGACCGCGCAAAATGCCCACCGAGACATTCTGCATGCCATCCCACAGCTGATACAAGGCCACGAAGAACATCAAATCGGCCGTGATAGCGATCACCTCCTCGTTGTCGGTAAACAAGCGTGGGATATCATGTCGCAGCAGGATAAACACCAGCGAAGCCAAGAGGCTCCAAGCCAACACCAGATGGTAGGTGGCGTGCGTTGCCAGGCGCAGCTCCTCCTTGTTGCGTTGGCCGTAGCAGTGTGAAATGCGGATCGTAGCGGCCGAGCCGATTGAGAGAATCACCATGAAGGCACAATTGCCCAGCGTAATGGCTATCTGATTGGCGCTAAGCGAAACTTCACCCAACCAGCCAATCATCACCGCCGTGCCGACAAAAGCCGAGGACTCGAGAAACATCTGTCCGGCAATCGGCAGACCAATCGACAGCAGACGACGCACCCGCTCCAAACGCAGCGCCCGCAAAGTAAAGCCTTTGAGGTAATCCGCATATTGTTTCTTGTACAAGAAATAACCGAACACCATCGCTGCCGAAGCCGCGCGCGACAAGGTTGTCGCCAGACCGGCGCCCTCGGCACCCATCTCGGGCAGTCCCCAATGGCCATAGATAAACAGATAGTTGAACCAAACGTTCATCGCATTGGCCAAAATCGTAATCATCATCACCACCTTCGTATTACCCACCCCTTCGAGGAAGGATTTGAAACCGAAGAAGAAGAGCATGAAGGGGATACTGTAGGCTAGCATTTGATAGTAGGGAATCGCCCCATCCACCACATCAACCGGCTGCCCCAGGTAGTAGAGCAACGGGGTGGCCGCATATTGCGCCGCGCCAACCAGCACGCCCAGCAACGTATAGAAGATCAGCGCATTGTGTAACAACGATTTGCACTCTTGCTTATTACCCTGCGCGAAACGCTCACCGACAAGTGGGGTCAAGCCCAGCGCCACACCGATGCAACCGATCAGAATCAAGAAGGCCATCGAACTGCCAAACGATACGGCCGCCAGGGGCAACGAATCTTCGCCACCATATTGCCCGACCATCATCGTATCGGCCAGTTGGGTCACCATCTGCCCCACCTGTGTTAGGATGACGGGGATCGAAAGTGCCAGATTTTTTCGATATTGCTCTTTGTATTTCGCAAATAGGGTCATAGCGTCGGAGCGGTACTATTTCGATTCGGGAAAGCCCTGCGCCTTAAGACGAATCGCACCACCATCGGGCGTCACCAGCGCACAACCGGCCTGCTCATCGGTGATGTGGCCAATTACATCCACCACACCCAGACGCATCACCTGCTCCTGCATCGAGATCGGCACCGTAAAGAGCAACTCATAATCCTCACCGCCATTCAAAGCAGCCATCACCGCATCCAGGTGCATTTCGTCGGCCAACTGGTTGGTCTGCCGGGCAATCGGGATACGCTCCAGGTAGATGCGGGCTCCGCACTTCGAGCTGCGACACAACTGCATCAGATCGCTCGACAATCCGTCCGAGAGGTCGATCATGGCCGTGGGCTTGATCTTCTCCTCGGCCAGCACCTCGATAATATCGGTACGCGGACGCGGCTTGAGATACTTCTCGAGCAGGTATTCATACCCCTTAAACTGCGGTTCGGGGTTCGTAACACCTTCCAGCACTCGCTTTTCGCGCTCGAGTAGCTGCAGGCCCATATAGGCAGCACCCAGGTTGCCCGTCAGGCAGATCAGGTCGTGCATGCCGGCTCCCGAGCGATAGCTCACCGCATCGCGCTGCGCCGTACCCACGGCCGTCACCGAGATCACCATGCCGGTCATCGAGGCACGTGTATCGCCCCCCACCAGATCAATCTGCTGCTCATGGCAGGCAAAACGAATCCCCTCATAGAGGTCGTCCAACGCCTCGACTGGAATCTTCGACGAGAGACCCAGCGAGACGGTGATCTGCTGCGGACGACCATTCATCGCTAAAATATCACTCACGGCTACGGTGACGATTTTGTAGCCCAGATGCTTCAGCGGGAAGTAGGTCAAATCAAAATCGATCCCCTCAAACAGGGTCTCGGTCGAGATCAACTGCACCTGATCGGCCGTCGTGGCGATCACGGCTGCATCATCGCCCACACCGCACAAGGTCGATTCCTGATGCGTCTCAAACCCCTTCGTCAATCGATCTATCAGTCCAAACGGGCCCAATTCGGCCACTTCGGTACGCTTTTGCTTCATATAATTTCAAAAATTTTTTACAAAATTAGCAAAACTTTTTCTCCCTTCAAAAAAATAGCGTACTTTTGCCGCCGAAAACTGTAAAACAGTCCTTTAGGATGATCAATATCGTTTTATTCGGAGCTCCGGGATGTGGTAAGGGAACACAGGCCGCCCTGCTGAAGGAGCAGTTTGGCATCGAGCATGTCTCGACGGGCGAAGTCATCCGCGACCACATTCGTCGCGGCACAGAACTCGGCAAGGCGGTGCAAGCTTGCATCGAACGAGGTGAATTGGCCCCCGATCAGCTGGTTATCAACATGATCGATGAGTATATCCAAGCACACAAAGAGGCTGCAGGTTGCATTTTCGACGGGTTTCCCCGCACGACCAACCAAGCCGAGGCCTTCGATCGCATCCTGGCCGAGCATGGTCTGCAGGTTGACATCATGATCCAGATCAAGGTCGAGGAGCAAGAGTTGATACGCCGCATCTTACTGCGTGGCAAGGAGTCAGGACGCGCCGACGACAGTTCGGAGGAGGTGATTCGTCAGCGTCTGGAGGTCTATTGGGCCCAGACTGCGATTGTGGCCGAGCACTACAAGGCACAAAACAAGTATGTCAAAATAGATGGCCAGGGAACGATCGAGGAGGTGAATGCCCGCATCAAGGCGCTCATCGAGGCGTTGTAGGAGTTCAAAATGCACTTTATCGGCTGATTTTGAGCTCGAAATTTTGAATTCTGAAATTTAATCCGTACATTTGCCGTCCCTTTTGGGACAAAACTAATTTTTTATAAACAAAACACAGTATGAACAATTACGAAACCGTTTTCATTGTTACGCCGGTTCTGTCTGAGGCTCAGGTACAGGAGGTGGCTGACAAATTCCAGGGTGTGATCACCGAGAACGGCGGTCAGATCGTGAATCGTGAGAACTGGGGCCTGAAGAAGCTCGCTTATCCGATTCAGAAGAAGACCACCGGCTTCTATTTCCTGATTGAGTTCACCGGTGAGGGCTCGATCATCAACACGCTGGAGACCCAGTATCGCCGCGACGAGCGCGTGATCCGTTTCTTAACTTTCAAGCAGGACAAGTTTGCCGTAGAGTATGCGGAGAAGCGTCGTGCTAAACTTGCAAACAAACAGGAGGAGTAAACTATGGCACAGGAGAACAACGCAACTCAGTCGGAGATCCGTTACCTGAACCCGGTATCGGTAGACGTTAAGAAGAAGAAGTACTGCCGCTTCAAGAAGCTCGGCATCAAGTACGTAGACTATAAGGACGGTGAGTTCCTCAAGAAGTTCCTCAACGAGCAGGGTAAGTTGCTGCCCCGCCGCCTGACGGGTACTTCGCAGAAGTATCAGAAGAAGGTTGCCCAGGCCGTGAAGCGTGCCCGCCACCTCGCCATCCTGCCCTTCGTAACCGATTGTATGAAATAATTAAAGAAGGAGAAGCACTATGGAAGTTATTCTGATCAAAGATATGGAGAATCTGGGTTACGCGAACGACATCGTGAACGTAAAGCCCGGCTACGCTAACAACTACCTCATTCCCCAGGGTTTCGCTAAGGCCGCTACGGCTTCGGCAAAGAAGATCCTGGCCGAGAACCTGAAGCAGCGCGCTCACAAGGATGCCAAGATCCTGGCTGACGCTCAGGCACTCGCCGAGACGATCCAAAACCTGCCCCTCACGCTGACGGCTAAGGCCGAGGAGGGTAAGCTCTTCGGTACGATCACGGCTGCCGACCTGGCTGAGGCTCTGGCCGAGAAGGGCATCACGGTTGACCGCAAGGCAATCGCTGTAGAGGCTGTGAAGACCGTAGGTGAGTACACCGCAACGGTGAAGCTGCACCGCGAGGTAAAGGCTGAGATCAAGTTCTCGGTAGTTGCCGCTACGGAGGAGTAGTCAGAGAGTACACCTATATTTATAATACGGGCTGTTCCTTGGGGAACGGCCCGTATTTTTTTCATTCTGAGGAGGGGGACTCCCCCTTTTTGCACTTTATTTCTAAAAAATTAGTAGAAAAATTTGTTTTCTAAATTTTTAGTACTAATTTTGTAGTACAAAATAGGGATCACCCCAAAAAAACCATTCAATCGAACCAAGTATGGAAAGAAATAAACAACTCGAACTCACCCGTGGTGAAGAGGAGATTATGCAACTGCTCTGGCAGTTGGGAGAGGCCAACATCAACGATTTGCTGGATCGGACAGAAGAGCCTAAGCCAAAATACACGACGGTGGCAACCTTCCTAAAGATTCTCGAAGAGAAACAGTTCGTGGCCCGCAAGCCACAACGACGCGGATACAGCTACTACCCCATCGTCACCAAAGAGGCCTATGCCGGACGGGTGATGACATCGATGCTCGACAGCTATTTCGGTGGATCGCTCGTGCAGTTAGTCTCCTATTTTTCAAAAAAGGAGCGCATCGCGACCCACGAAATGGAGGAGATTGCCGACATTATCCGCAAAGCCAAAGAGCAAGCCTAAGCACTCGCAACACACACCAACGAATAGGGCTAAGCTATGAACGATATACTGCAATATATTGCCGAATCGATCCTATGCAGTGGAACACTCTACCTGCTTTACAGGGTGGTCCTGGAGGGTAAAATTGCCTTTCGATGGGCACGTTGTTACCTCCTTGGGGCACTGCTACTGGGAACGTTGATCCCCTTGTTACATATACCGGTGTGGCCGGCCGAGGTGGTATGGATCGAACCGGCAACCGAATTCAACATTCCCCAAGTTGATCTTGGCGGTGAGGGTACAACCTCGGTCTTCATCACCTCGGAGAGAATCATCCTAATGCTCTACGCAATCGGAACACTATTGATGGCGATCGCTACACTCCGACAGCTCCTCCTGATTCGTTCGCTGCGCCGAGAGGCATCGCTTACCAACGTCGCTGGTTACCACCTCTACCGCACACAGCAACAGATCATCCCTTTCTCGTTCTGGCACTCAATCTACGTTGGAGAAAACACACCTGACGAGGCTATGCCGGCCATCATAGCCCACGAACTGAGCCACCTCAGACATCGACACACCCTCGAGCGATTCGCTGCCGAGGCACTGAAGATGGTGATGTGGTGGAATCCCTTCCTTTGGCTCACCGTACGGTCATTGACCGAGGTCGAGGAGTACGAGGCAGACCGCGATGTCTTGGCATCGGGGATCGAGCCCAGCTATTATATGACGACCCTATTTAGGCAGCTATTCGGGATAAGTCCGGACATCGCGAACGGTTTGCCCCATTCACTCACAAAAAAACGATTCCAAATGATGACACGAAAATTGACAAGCAGCCACCTGCTGCTCCGCACAACGGCCGTTGCAACCACCGTTGCAGGTTTGTTCTGTGCCTTCTCGCTGACGGCACAGGCTACCCAATACCGGACAACAAAACAACAGCCCACCGACACCACATCGTTCGAAGCACAGCTCGCTAAAGAGCCTTACTGCGATCTGGATGCCATTCGCGTAACACACTTTACCGATGCACCGCAAGCGACAGCCCCGACCGTCCACCAACGCCCTGCAAAAAATGAGGAGATCCCCGTCACCGCTGTCGAGAAGAAACCCTCGTTCCAAGGGGGCGATCTGAACCATTTTCTGGCGTGGCTATCCACGCAAGTACAGCCCCAAACCGATGAGCACGGAGTGCAGCTTACGGGTATGGTGATGGTCGATTTTGTCGTTGATCGTGACGGCAGCTTATGCGATGTTAAAACATTGAAATCGCCCAACGAACGGCTGTCACAAGAGGTAGAACGTGTACTGAAGTCGTCACCCCGTTGGGAAGCCGGCACACAGCAAGGCAAAACGGTGCGCGTAAAATATATGCTTCCCGTGATGTTTGCCAAAGCCTCAATCGACAAGGCAGGCAATGTCAGCGAAGAGCCGTCGGCCGAGCCCTTCTTCTTGGTCAAGAGCGAACCAACATTCGAGGGGGGCGATCTAAGCACCTTCCGTATGTGGGTAATGTCGCAGGTACGCTATCCGAAGGAGGCGGCCGACAAAAAGATTGCTGGACGCGTCATCTGCAGCTTCACGATCGACGAGCAAGGCAAACTTGTCAATCCCAAAATTCTGCAAGCACCTGATCAATCGCTTGGTGAGGAGGTTTTGCGAGTATTAAAGCAATCGCCCGACAAATGGGCTGCAGGCGAGGTCCGCGACACACCCATCGCCATCAAATTCACCCTACCCATCGATTTTGCGCTCGACTAACCGACAATCCTAACCCGAAGCAATGGGGGCTTCCGAGTCAGATCGGAAGCCCCCATATTGTCTCTTGTCGCACACAAGCTGTTGCTACAGCCCCATCACCTCCATCAAACGTTTGGCCAACTCCGTGTTGTCCATCATAGCGGGGAAACGATCAGCCCCGGCACCATAGAAATAGGCCGGCACACGAATGGCCGAGTGAGAACCCGTGCCGAAACGGTAGTCGATACCACTCTCCGAAAGGGTAAAATCGCTCTTGCCACTCGGCATCGAGAGGCCACCCGTCTCATGATCGGCCGTCACCACCACCAGCGTACCCGGATGCGTATCGGCAAAATCCATCGCTACGGCTACCGCACGCTCAAAATCGCGCATCTCGGCGAGCAGATAGGATGCATCTTTGGCATGGCCGGCACTATCAATTTGCGACCCCTCGACCATCAGCAAGAAACCCTCCGGATTCGCAGCCAACAAATCCAGCGCCTTCTGTGTCGCCTGCAGCAAATAATCGCCACGCTCCGGAGCATGCGGCAGGTTTTTATCAGCCAGCAGCACCAACAACGGCGTCGAGTTGATCGGTGCTGCCTCCTCGAGATTGTAGGCCACCTGATAGCCCCGTTCTACCATCTGACAGCAATGCAACGAATCCAGCCAGCGCATTCCACCGCCGATCAACACATCAAAATCGCAAGCTACAAGCTGTTCGGTGATCTGCTCGTTCATGCCACGGTTGGGCACATTGGCATAGAAGGAGGCCGGTGTGGCATGCTGCAGGTAGCAGGTCACCACCAAGCCTGTCGCACGGCCTCGGTCGCGCGCCAGCTCCATCATCGAGGTCAGCTCCACGCTATCGGGCGTGATACCTAAGACCGAATTATTGACCTTCGTACCCGTAGCCAGGGCCGTGCCCGCAGCCGCTGAGTCGGTCACACGATTATTGGCCGAGCGGGTCGTAACGAGCGCCACGCGCTCGGCGCGGTCGAAGGCCGTCGGGGCATATCCGCCCTCGATCTCCAACATCGAGACCTGAGCCAAGCCCATGCCGTCGCCAATCAAATAGATCACACGCTGCACCTCCTCTTGGGCAGCCTCTTGGGTCGTACAGCCCCCCATTACCACCGGTAACAGCGCGAGCAAAAGATAGATCTGTTTCATCATACGACAAAATTATAAAAAAAGTGGATTCATTGTCACGCTTTTTTGTATCTTTGAGCAAAAGATTTTGCGTTATGGAGGTAAAAATCGCATCCGACTGGAAAGAGTTACTTCGTGAGGAGTTCGAAAAGCCCTATTTTGAGACCTTGACCCACTTCGTCCGTGAGGAGTATGCCGCACATCGCATCTATCCGCGAGGCAGCAACATCTTCCGCGCCTTTGACAAGTGCCCCTTCGAGCAGCTCAAGGTGGTCATCATCGGCCAAGACCCCTACCACGGCCCCGGGCAGGCCAACGGATTGTGTTTTTCGGTGGGTGACGGTGTACCCTTCCCGCCCTCACTGCGCAACATCTTCCAGGAGGTAGCCTCCGACACCGGAACACCCATCCCCACATCGGGCAATCTGGATCGCTGGGCCGAACAGGGTGTCCTATTGCTCAACGCCGTACTGACCGTACGCGAACACGAAGCCGCTTCGCACGCCGGCCGAGGGTGGGAGCAGTTCACCGATGCCGTAGTACGCGCCATTGCCACCCGTAAAGAGGGCATCGTCTATCTGCTTTGGGGCAGCTATGCCCAGAAGAAGGGGGCGATTGCCGACCCCACGCGCAACTGCATCCTCAAGGCTGTGCACCCTTCACCACTCTCGGTCTATCGCGGATTTTTCGGATGCCGCCACTTCTCACGAGCCAACGAATATCTCCTCTCACAAGGAAAAACACCCATTAACTGGTAATCACCATGAAACGACTACTGACCCTCTGTTGCGCCCTCTGCGCGCTGTGCTGTTGCACAACCACCCCCGAACCACAAACGCCCGACCGCGAGGCACTGCGTGACGCCATTTTGGCCCGTATCACGGGAGCAACCAAGCCCACCACGGAGCTCTCGATAGCCGATTTCGGAGCCGTAGCGGATGGACAAACCGACTGCAAACCGGCATTCGACCGCGCCATTGCCCGAGCCGCTGAATTGGGTGGTGCCCGCTTGGTCGTACCAGCCGGCGAATACTTGCTATGTGGTCCGTTGCATCTGGTCAGCAACTTTACGCTCCATCTCGAGCAGGGAGCGACGCTACGCTTTGACCCCACGCCGAGCCACTATCTGCCCGTCGTCAAGAGCAGTTGGGAGGGGACCTTCCTCTACAACTACAGCCCCTTCATCTACGGCTATGGTCTGCACGATGTGGCGATTACGGGGCAAGGTACGATTGATGGCAATGCTGCCACGACCTTTGCCACCTGGAAGGAGCGGCAAGGCGCAAGCAAAGATTTGAGCCGTCGCTACAACCACGAGCAAACGCCGATCGAGGAGCGCATCTTCGGCGAGGGCCACTACCTGCGACCGCAGCTCATCCAACTCTTCGACTGCGAGCGCGTCACCCTCGAAGGGGTTTTCATCACCAACGCCCCCTTCTGGTGCATCCACCTATTGCGTTCGCGCAACATCATCTGTCGCGGATTACGCTACGACGCCAAATTGGTCAATAACGACGGTATCGACCCCGAATATGCCCAGGACGTACTCATCGAAGGGATCATCTTCAACAACGGGGACGACAACGTAGCGATCAAATGTGGCCGCGATGACGATGGTCGAGCTACGGCAACCCCGTCGTCGGGTATTGTGATTCGCAACTGCTGCTTCAAGGGGCTGCATGGCGTTGTGTTGGGCAGCGAGATGTCATCGGGCATTGAAAATGTCTTTATCGAGAACTGCACCTTTGGTGGTTACTGCAAACGTGGACTCTATATCAAGACCAACCCCGACCGTGGCGGTTTCATCCGCAACATCTTCTTCAACAACTGCTCGTTTGGCGAGGTCGAGGACCTCTTTTTCCTCACCTCGATGTATGCCGGTGAGGGACTTGACAACCACCACTACACCGCCATTCACGACATCTATGTCGAGGATGTAACGTGCCAAAAGGCCCGTGCTGCGGCCATCGTGTTGCAGGGCACCGAGGCCGAGCCGCTCCACAACATCCACTTCACGCGAGTCAATGTCGAGGAGGCGACTATCGGGCTTTCGATGGATCACACCGCCGAGATCACCTTCACCGACTGCCACTTGGGCGGCCGTGCCGGAGTTCCCACCACGGCCAGCGCGAAGGACAAAGTCTTCGAGAAGTAATCTCCCGCAAAAAAGAAAGAGGGTGTCCAACAAAATTGTCGGACACCCTCGTTTTGTTACAAGGTCTGAATAACCGCTACTCAAAGGTTGCCGGATAGGCCAACAACTGATACATCAGCGCCTGCGCCATGCGCTTCTGGCCCTCCGAGTTGGGATGCAGCAGATCGCGGCGCGCACCCTGACGGAAGTAGGGGGCAAAAGACGCCTCGTGCGGATAGAGGCTGCAGACAGCTGCCAGATCAATCACCGGCACCGACCACACATCGCCCGCCTCGCGTACAACCTCCACATACTCCGAGAGGAAATGACCCACACGGTTGGCCACCCCATCACCGGGCATCAACTCACCATTGGCACGCAAGAAATGGCCGCGACGAATCGGCGTCAGCAGTATGATCTGCTTGGTCGGATAGTGCTCCTTGAGATAGGCCATCGCCATATTGATGCGGCCGCGCGTCGTGGACTTATCCATCACCAACTCACGCGTCCAACGCACCTCACCGCGTCCATCCTCAAAGAGTTGTACCTTCTGCGCCTTGGTCGTATACCACTCACCGAGCGGCGTATCGTTACCGTAGTCGTTCGTACCCATGAAGATCAGAATCGCATCGACATTTTGTCCCTGCTCGGCCACCAATTTCTCGGCCTGAGGCAGAATATGGTGCCACTGCTGTCCGCTGATGCCATAGACCAGCGGCGTGATGCCGAGCCACTCCTCCAGGAACTGCCAATAGACCTGCTGATCCTTCGTCTGGCGTTTATCGGTAATCGAGTCGCCCAGATAGGCAACACGCTTCCCATACCAGGGGTTCTCGATCACGAGCTGAGCAGGCTCCTCCTGCTTCTTCTTCGCCTCCACCCACGAAGGGAGGCAGAGAGCCACGAGCAGGCTCAAAAGTACCATGCGTTTCATCGTTCAATGCCTATTTTCAACCGTTAGTAACTGCGAGCAAAGAGCACACGACGGTGCGAGGGCTTACCCGAGAAGATGCACGTGCCCTCCTCATCCTCCACATCGAGCGGAATGCAACGGATCGTAGCCTTCGTAGCCTCCTTGATGGCCACCTCGGTCTCGACCGTACCATCCCAGTGGGCCGAGATGAAACCACCCTTCTCGTCGAGTACCTGCTTGAACTCCTCCCACGTATCGACCTTCGTGATCATCGAGTTGCGATAGTCGAGGGCCTTCTGGTAGATGTTCTGCTGAATATCTACCAGCAGTTGCTCGATCAGCTCCTCCAGACCCTCCTGCGAGATGGTCTGCTTCTCGAGCGTATCACGACGCACGAGCTCGATCGTACCGTTCTCCATATCGCGGCCACCCATAGCCAAGCGCACGGGCACACCCTTGAGCTCATACTCGGCAAACTTGAAGCCCGGACGCACGTTGTCGCGGTCGTCGATCTTCACGCTGATGCCCTTGGCACGCAGCCCTGCGGCAATCGCATCGAAACGCTCGCAGATCGAGGCCAGCTGGTCGGCCGACTTGTAGATCGGCACCATCACCACCTGGATCGGCGCCAACTTCGGTGGCAGCACCAGACCGTTGTTATCCGAGTGTGCCATAATGAGCGCACCCATCAAACGGGTCGAGACGCCCCACGAGGTAGCCCATACATACTCCTGCTTGCCCTCCTTATTGACAAACTGCACATCGAAAGCCTTGGCGAAGTTCTGACCCAGGAAGTGCGACGTACCACTCTGCAGTGCCTTACCATCCTGCATCAGGGCCTCGATCGTCAGCGTATCCTCGGCACCGGCAAAACGCTCGTTGGGCGACTTATGACCTACGACCACCGGCAGCGACATCCACTCGCGGGCAAAACGCTCGTAAACGTGTACCATCTTCTCGGCCTCCTCGATCGCCTCCTCGCGTGTTGCGTGAGCCGTGTGACCCTCCTGCCAGAGGAACTCGGCCGTACGCAGGAACAGACGCGTACGCATCTCCCAACGCACGACGTTGGCCCACTGGTTGCACAAGATCGGCAGGTCGCGGTAGGACTGGATCCAGTTCTTATAGGTATTCCAGATGATCGTCTCCGACGTCGGGCGCACGATCAGCTCCTCCTCCAACTTGGCGGCCGGATCGACTACTACGCCCTTTCCCTCGGGGTCATTCTTCAGGCGATAGTGCGTCACCACGGCGCACTCCTTGGCGAAGCCCTCTACGTGGTTAGCCTCGCGCGAGAAGAACGACTTGGGGATAAAGAGCGGGAAATAGGCATTCTGGTGTCCCGTCTCCTTGAACATCTTATCGAGTGCCTCGTGCATCTTCTCCCAGATGGCATAACCATAGGGTTTGATCACCATACAGCCGCGCACGGCCGAATTTTCGGCCAGGCCGGCCTTCACAACCAGGTCGTTATACCACTGCGAGTAGTTATCATCCGACTTGGTCAAATCTTTCAGTTCCTTTGCCATATTTTATTGGTCTCTGTGTTTGTTATTTCGACATTTAACGTGCAAAGTTAATAAAAAAATAGAGGACTGCCACCATTGACAGCCCTTTATTTTTGATAGCAAGCGATTTATTGCTTTAGAACCTCACACCAAAGGTCAGCGCAAAGTTGTGTTGTTCGAGTTCGGTCTTAAAGCGGCCGCTTTCGTAGATCTCAGCCGGCTCGCTCGAATAGCTCTCGGGATAGCGGTTGCCGTAGAAGAGCATATACTCGGTCATCTGATTCGTGGTATAGCAGTAGGCCAAATCGAGGTAGCAGACACGCCCCAGGTTGAAGCCCAAACCGGCCGTGTAGCAGGTCGTCTCGTAGTTGGCCGGCTTCGAGAGGATCGTCGTCTCCTCCTTCAAGGCCGAGCCGCTATAGCCATATCCCACACGCAGGGCCATCATCGGCACGGGGCGCACCTCCAAACCGACACGCAACGTATTGCCGCCCTGGAAATAGTTCTTGAAATCCTGCTTAAAGTCCGACTCGCCGGGGCCATAAGGTAGGTAGGGCTGCCCCTTGACGCGGATACCGTTATACCACGTGCGCTCGTAATCGACCGACAGAATGGCAAACTGACCCAGCGTGTACGAAGCGCCGACCATCAGGCGCGTGGGCGAGTAGAAGTCCCACGAGTTGGGGCCGTTATCCTCCAGCACATCGGAGAAGACGTCCGATGTATATTCGTGCGTCGTCGGATCCGTAGGCGAGGTCTCACCGAGCGATACGGTGCTCATCGAGAGGCTATAGCGGCGATCGAGCGAATAGTAGGTCGGCGTATGCAGCGCAAGACCCAGGCGCAACGACTCGATGGGGCGATAGACCACGCCGAGCTTGAAATTGACACCCACGCCATCCACACGCATCGACTGCATCATACCCATGGCCTGCATCACGCTCGGCAGCAGCGTACCATCGGCATAGACAGCCTTCGTCGCGCTGTCGTAGCCGTTACCGCCGTCGTAGCTATACGACTCGCCGTAATAGATATCCTGACGTTGGTAGAGGCTCATGATGCCAATCGTAGCACCCACGTAGAGCTTGTTATTATAATTACCACCGATCGCAAAGGAGATCTCTCCGGCCGATCCGCGGCTACGCACCGACGTAGCACCCTCCACGGCCGCATTATCACCAATCTCACCCGGATACCACACACCAGCCTCATTCTGATCGACCATATAGCTCTTATAACCCGCCACAGCCGGCCAGAAGAAGGGGTCAATAAACCAATTGGGCATACCTCCGAGCGAAACACGCCCGTTGTCATCGACCACAGCACCACCAGCTTCAAGCATGACGCTCATCGCATCAGCTATCGAAGCATTTCCCACCGAAGGGCCATAGGCGAACGAATAGTTGTAGTTATAATCAGCCAAGCGCGTATAGCCGATACCCATATTGATGCTGAGCCACGCCCCTGAACCTTCATAGACATTAAACACAGCACCAATATTACCCAACGAGAAGCGGCTCTTCGTATTGCTCTCAAAGGGGAGCGTTCCGGCCGTCTCAGCCTTCGTATTGGTCACCAAGGGGGTAATGGCAAATTCGCCATGTTGATACATACCCAGACCGGCCGGATTGATCGTCAGCGAGGCCTGATCGGCGCCCAGCGAGGTGAAGGCTCCGGCCATAGCCATCGAGCGTGCCGAGGCGAAGTGGAATTGCTGCTGCGAAAGCGAGAAGAAGTCCGACGTCGAGAGCGCATCGTTTGTAAAGGCAGAGCCGCCCAACGCATAGGTATAGTCTCGCTGCTGCGCCTGTGCGGTACCGACTGCCAGTACCATCGCACAAAGCATATAGAGGATTCGTTTCATGATCTACCTGTTTTTATCTTATTTATAATACAAGGTCTGCTCCTAGCGTCCACGCGACGAGCTACCCGAGAACCCGCCACGACCGGCACCACCACTGTTACGCGAGCCGCCACCAAACGACGATCCGCTATTAAAAGAGCTGTTACCTCGCGACGAATTGTTGTTGTACGACGAATTCGATCCCGAAGAGGGGCTGCGACGCGACGAGCGGTTCGAGTTATTACTATTGTTATAACTGCTGTTGTTCTTGTTGCCTGACGGATTACGGCTGGTCGAATTGCTCACCCCGCTGTTATTGCGGTTGTTGTTGCGACCGGACGATCCGCCTTGATAGACACCCGAGCTCCAATTGCGATTGCCGTTGCTCCCGCGATTGACCGTTGTCCCACTGCCGCCATACGGACGGGCTGCCGGACGATTCGTCGGACGGTGTACCACATTGCCTCCTCCGGGGCGATAGTGCGGATGGTGCGGGCCATGGCCACCGGGGCCATAATGCGGATAGTGGTGATGATGGTGCGGTCCATACCAGGGATCGTACCAGGGGTTATACCAAGGATTGTACCAAGGGCCATACCAAGGGTTATAGTAGGCATAATAGGGAGAATACCACGGATCGTAGAACCAAGGATCATACCACGAGAAGCCGACATTCCATCCCCAACTCGAGAACGAAAGCGAATAGGAGGGACCAGCCCAGCCATAATACCAAGGATTGTAGTACACGGGTCTGCCCCACGTGCCGAACATCGCCGTCACATACTTCGGCTCTACCCATACCTGATCGCCCATGACCATCACGTTGTAGAAGGCCGGATCGTAGGCTGAGGCATACTGAAAGCTGGTGCTGTAACGCGCATTCGTATAGCTCGACGGCATGTTATACGAGGCATCGTCCAAGGCTCTCAGACGTCGTGCATAGGCACTCTCATAATCATCGGCCAGCACCGACTGGAAATTCTCGCCACTCGAGGCGTTGTAGTAGTTCTGCTGTGCCTGATTGGCCTGCGCCTCAGCTAGTCGAGCCTCCCATTGGGCACGTTGCGCCTCGGCCTCAGCCTTGCGGGCCTCGGCTTCCGCCTGCTGACGTTGCGCAATCTGGGTGCGGTTGTGCGAGCCATACAGATCGTTCGCAGCCCCGTTGGACGCGGCCAAAAATGAGGCCGAGCAACCCACTACCGGGAGTGCCAAAAGCGCAATCATCATCTGTTTGATCATCTTCTTCATAGCGCATGGTTTTGCGTTCAACATTCCTAATTGTTCAAAAATGTAACGAAAATCATACCTATTTTGGTATTACAGCTACCGTTTCGTCCGACACTATGTCCGATTTTGAACAATCGCATCCATTCGTAAGGTCCAATCCTTTCCGAACAGAGCCTGCTTTATCTGTTACAAAGATAGAAAAAGAATTGCAATGTTAAGCATGCCGCCTCCTAAAAGTGCAAAAATGGGGTGTGAAGAGATCGTTTTACCCCGATTTGGGGGCTAAAATCAACAAAAGTCAAAAAAAAGTGGGTGGAAGTTTGCACGGAATGAAAAATTATCTCTATATTTGCACTCGCAAAAGGAGAGATGCCGGAGTGGTCGATCGGGCCGCACTCGAAATGCGGTGAACGGGCAACTGTTCCGGGGGTTCGAATCCCTCTCTCTCCGCAAAGGGCAACAAGATGTTGCGAGGCTTCAGTCATATGGCTGAAGCTTTTTTTGTGTGTATGGTTGTCAAGCTCGCTTGTAACAACCCATACACACAAAAAAAGAATACTCCGAAGGAGCTTCGCAACATCATTGTTGATGCGTTTGCAAGGGCCCCGCGGCGAGCGGAGGGGAAAGGCGTCACGGAGCGAGCTGGCAGCGAGCGAAGTAGCCAATCTCTTGCAAACGCTCCCTTTATTTTACCGAACTCCCATTTAATTTTTCGTTTTTCCGCACATTTTATTACCTTTGTATATGACAATATGTATGCATTATGAATAAGACCCAACTCATCGAGTTGGACTAACCATAAAATTTATCGCTTATGCCGATTATCTCTGAACGCGCCGAGCTGATGCCGGCCTCCCCGATTCGCAAACTTGGACCTTTGGCCGAGGCAGCCAAAGCGCGCGGTACAAAAATCTACCACCTCAACATCGGTCAGCCCGACCTGCACACCCCCGAAGTAGGTCTTGAGGCGATGCGCAAAGTAGATCGTAAGATCCTCGAATACAGTCCTTCGGCCGGCTACCTCTCACTGCGCAAGAAGCTGGTCGAATACTACGAACAGTATCAGATCAAACTCTCGCCCGAGGACATCATTGTCACGACGGGTGGCTCGGAGGCTGTGTTGTTTGCCTTCATGACGTGTCTGAATCCGGGCGACGAGATTATTGTCCCCGAGCCGGCCTATGCCAACTACATGGCCTTTGCCATCTCGGCCGGTGCAAAGATTCGTCCCGTCGTATCGACCATCGAGGAGGGTTTTGCCCTGCCCGACGTGGCCGAGTTTGAGAAGCTGATCAACCCCCGCACGCGCGGTATTCTGATTTGCAACCCCAACAACCCGACCGGCTACCTCTACACCCGCCGCGAGATGGAACGAATTCGTGAGCTGGTCAAGAAACACGACCTGTTCCTCTTCTCCGATGAGGTCTATCGTGAATTTATCTACACGGGCTCGCCCTACATTTCAGCCTTCCACCTCGAGGGTATCGAGGAGCATGTCGTGCTGATCGACTCGGTCTCGAAACGCTACTCGGAGTGCGGTATTCGCATCGGCGCCTTGATCACCAAGAACAAGAAGGTACACGAGGCCGTGATGAAGTTCTGCCAGGCACGCCTCTCGCCCCCGTTGTTAGGTCAGATCGTTGCCGAGGCCTCGATCGAGGCTCCGCGCAGCTATTCGACCGAGGTTTACGAGGAGTACATCGAGCGACGTAAGTGCCTCATCGACGGGCTGAACCGCATCCCGGGCGTCTATTCGCCGATCCCGATGGGAGCCTTCTACACGGTGGCACGTCTGCCGGTCGAGGATAGCGAAGATTTCTGTGCTTGGTGCCTCTCCGACTTTGAGTATGAAGGCGAAACGATCATGATGGCCCCGGCATCGGGTTTCTATTCCGAGCCCGAATATGGCCGTAATGAGGTGCGCATCGCCTATGTACTCAAGAAGGAGGACCTGCAACGTGCCCTGATGATCTTAGGCAAGGCACTCGAGGCCTACAACAACCGTAACAAATAGAAAAGCCACATACTATGAATCGTTTTCTGCTCAGCATCGGCCTGCTACTGCTCGCAACCGGCGGCATGGCCCAAAAATTGCCCTATCAGGATTCCAACTATTCGCACGAATATCGCGCACGCGACATCGTGAGCCGCATGACCCTCGAGGAGAAGATCTCGCAATTGCAAAACAATGCAGCCCCGATTCCGCGCCTCGGCATCGACGCCTACGATTGGTGGAGCGAGGCCCTGCATGGTGTGGGGCGTGCCGGACTGGCCACCGTATTCCCGCAGTCGATCGGTATGGCTGCCTCGTTCAACGATGCACTACTCGAGGAGGTCTTCACCGCCGTGTCGGATGAGGCTCGCGCCAAATACCACCATTTCGCAGCCCAGGGGCCACGCAAGCGCTACCAGGGTCTGACCTTCTGGACGCCCAACATCAACATCTTCCGTGACCCGCGCTGGGGTCGTGGCCAGGAGACCTACGGCGAGGATCCCTACCTGACGACCCACCTCGGCTTGGCCGTCGTACGTGGTCTGCAAGGTGATCCGACGGCTCATTACGACAAACTGCACGCCTGCGCCAAGCACTATGCCGTCCATTCGGGTCCGGAGTGGAATCGTCACTCGTTCGATGCCAAAAATATCTCGCAGCGCGACCTGCGTGAGACCTACCTGCCCGCCTTTGAGGCGTTGGTCAAAGAGGGTGACGTCAAGGAGGTGATGGGTGCCTACAACCGTTTCGAGGGTGTGCCCTGCAACGCCAGCACCTACCTGCTCGATGATATTCTGCGCAAGGAGTGGGGCTATCAGGGTCTTGTCGTTTCGGACTGCGGTGCGATCCGCGATTTCTATCGCAAAGGGGATCATGAGACCCACGCCGATGCGGCCGAAGCCTCGGCTGCAGCCGTCAAGGCAGGTTGCGACCTGGAGTGCGGCAGCAGCTATGCTGCGCTGGGCGAGGCCGTGAAGCGCGGGTTGATCACCGAGGCGGAGATCGATCGTGCTGTGATTCGTCTCATGGAGGCTCGTTTCGCCCTCGGCATGTTCGAGGAGGTCGAGCCGTATCAGATTCCGCTCTCGGTCGTAGATTGCCAGAAGCACCGCGACCTGGCCAAGAAGATGGCATTAGAGAGCTTCGTACTGCTGCAAAATCGCGGCAACCTGCTCCCGCTCAATGCCCGCATGAAGGTCGCCGTCGTAGGCCCGAATGCGCACAACGAGGTGATGCAGTGGGGCAACTACAACGGTACGCCGGCCTTTACGAGCACGCTCTTAGAGGGTGTGCACGGCCTGCTGCCCGAGGCGCAGGTCATCTATGAACCGCTTTGCGGCCACACCGACGTTGCCACCTTCCGTTCGCTCTTCGACCAGTGCGCTTGGGAGGGCAAGGCAGGCTTTAAGGCCACCTATTGGAACAACCTCGAGTTCGAGGGCACGCCGGCTGCCTACGACCAACTCACGCGCCCCTTCAGCTTCAGCACAGCCGGCAACACGGTCTTTGCTCCGGGTGTCGAGTTGGCCGGCATCACGGCCCGCTTCGAAAGCCGCTTCACCCCGACCAATTCGGGTCGTGCCGTCTTCCGTCTGGCCTCGAACGAGACCGTTCGCATTCGGGTAAACGGAGCGTTGCTGGCCGACAAGACCAACGTCAAGAACGAGGCGCAGGTCTGCGAATTTGACTACCAGGCCGGCAAGAGCTACGACATTCAGATCGACTATGCCGGCTACCGTCGTCGCAACGATGCCATGTTGCGTCTGGATATGGCCGAGGCTGTACCGCAGGATATGGAGCGTTTCCTGAAGCGCATCGAGGATGTCGATGTGGTGATCTTCGCCGGAGGTATCTCGCCCCAGCTCGAGGGCGAGGAGATGGCCGTATCGGCTCCGGGCTTCCGAGGCGGCGACCGCGAGACGATCGAGCTGCCCGCCATTCAGCGCGCCACGATCGAGGCTCTGCACAAGGCCGGTAAGCGGATCGTGCTGGTCAATTTCTCGGGATCGGCCATCGCGCTGGAGCCGGAAAGCGCACACTGTGATGCTATTTTGCAGGCGTGGTATCCGGGTCAGGCCGGTGGCGAGGCATTGGCCGAGGTGCTCTTCGGATTGGCTGCTCCCCAGGGTAAGCTCCCGATCACCTTCTATCGCAACACCGAGCAACTGCCCGACTTCGAGGATTACAACATGAAGGGCCACACCTATCGCTACTTCGAAGGTAAGCCGCTCTTTCCCTTTGGTCACGGTTTGAGCTACACGCAGTTCTTCTATGGCTATCTGCGCTCCGATCGCAGCCACCTGCGCGCCGGGCAATCGCTCTTTGTCACCGTTCCGGTCGGCAATGTAGGCCAGGCAGCCGGCACGGAGATCGTACAGCTCTACCTCGAGCGTCCGGCCGATAAGGAGGGTCCTCAGCAGACCCTGCGCAAATTCCGTCGCGTGACGCTGCAGCCCGGAACGACCGAAATGTTGGTCTTCGAGCTCAAATACGACGATTTTGCTTGGTTCAACCCCGCCACGAACCGCATGGAGCCGCTCAAGGGTGAATACATCGTGCGTGTAGGTGGGTCGTCCGAGAAACGACTGCAACGTACGCTGCATGTCAATATTCGCTAAAAAAGTGTATCTTTGCCGCGCCGAAGGCCTCTACGGCATAGACGCGGCAAAGTTTCGGGTTTCGTAGTTCAATGGATAGAACAGGTCTCTCCTAAAGATCAGATAGGGGTTCGATTCCCCTCGGGACCACATCAATAATGGGCAATCACCCGACCACTTTGCCCGAAATTTGCAAAGAGATCAAGATTATGGAATCACTCAAAGAGCTATTCAAAATAGGCAATGGCCCGTCGAGCAGCCACACGATGGGGCCCAAGCGGGCGGCCGAACAGTTCTCGGTACGCTGCCCGCAAGTCGATCGCTATCGGGTCACCCTCTACGGATCGTTGGCCGCCACCGGACGTGGTCACTTGACCGACAAGGCGATCCTCTCCGTTCTGGAGCCCATTGCCCCCACGGAGATCTGCTGGGAGCCGGAGATCGTACTCCCCTTCCACCCCAACGGCATGCGCTTCGAGGCCATTCAGGCAGACGAGGTGATCGACAGCTGGACCATCTACAGTACGGGAGGTGGCGCCTTAGAGAACGAGGAGACCAAAGCCGAGTCGGCACCCGATATCTACCATCTCTCGACCATCCAAGAGATCAAAGACTATTGTCAGCGGGAGGGTAAGACCTACTGGGAGTATGTCGAGGATTGCGAAGGTCCCGAGATCTGGGAGTATCTGGATCGGGTCTGGACGGTGATGTGCGAAACCATCCAACGCGGCCTGAACAACGACGGCGTCTTGCCGGGCGGACTAAAGGTGGCACGCAAGGCCAGCACCTACTACGTCAAATCGCAGAGCTACACCGGCTCGCTCGCCTCGCGTGCGCGCATCTACGCCTACGCCCTGGCTGTAGCTGAGGAAAATGCTGCCGGTGGCGAGGTGGTGACAGCCCCGACCTGCGGATCGTGTGGCGTCATTCCGGCCGTAATCTTTCACCTGGCAACCTCGCGCGATTTCCTGCGTATCCGCATCCTCCGCGCCTTGGCTACGGCCGGTCTGTTTGGCAATGTCGTCAAGACCAACTCGTCGATTTCGGGTGCAGCCGTAGGTTGCCAAGGCGAGATTGGTGTGGCCTGTGCCATGGCGGCAGCTGCTGCCTGCCAGCTCTTTGGCGGTACCCCCTCGCAAATCGAATATGCCGCAGAGATGGGTCTGGAACACCATCTGGGGCTGACCTGCGACCCTGTATGCGGATTGGTGCAGGTACCCTGCATCGAGCGCAACGCCATTGCGGCAGCTCGTGCCCTCGATGCCAACACCTACGCCACGCTCTCCGACGGACAGCATCTGGTCACCTTCGACAAGGTGGTTGCCGTGATGAACGAGACCGGAGCGGCCCTCCCGAGCCTCTACCGCGAGACCTCGGAGGGTGGCTTGGCCAAGAATTACCACTTGTAAGACTTTCTCCCGCAAAGGAACACACAACAAAAAAGGCTGCAACCTCTTTAGGTCGCAGCCTTTTTATTGGCGAGTAACGATTCACCCACGCTCCCGGGGTCACCCGGCAAAGCCTATGCAGGGATCTTACTTAATACGCTCGTAGTACTCACGCGTACGCGTATCCACGCGGATCTTATCACCCGTGTTGATGAAGAGCGGAACGCGGATCTCGGCGCCGGTGTTTACCGTTGCGGGCTTGAGCGAGTTGGTCGAAGCCGTATCACCCTTGATACCCGGCTCGGTGTAGGTCACCTCCATATCCACGATCGGGGGAAGCTCGGCCGAGAGAACCATCTCCTTCTCGGTGTGGAACATCACCTCGACAATCTGGCCATCGGCCATCAGGTCGTAGTTGTTGATCAGCGACTTCTCGATGTTGATCTCCTCGAAGGTCTCCGTGTGCATGAAGTGAGCACCCAGGTCATCCTCGTAGGTGAACTGATAGGGGCGACGCTCCACGCGCACCTGCTCGATCTTAATACCTACCGACGAGAAGGTGTTCTCCAGAACGCGACCATTCTCCAGATTCTTGAGCTTCGAACGAACGAAGGCGGGACCCTTACCGGGCTTGCAGTGCTGGAAATCGACTACAAGGAAGGTCTTGCCGTCCATCTCGATGCACATACCGATTTTGATATCAGCAGCTGTAATTTGCATAGTGTTATGTGTTTATAATTTGAATTTTCCGACCGCGAAGATACGACATACCGACGGCAAAACAAAATTTTTCCTTAAAAATCGTTCGTTTTGCCCCATTATCCAATTTTTGATCAACGATTTACTCGCGTAACTCGTCCTTTGGGTCAGACGTCGTATAGCAAGCGGGATGCGAAGGCTTCGCTTATTTTTCCTGCCCCTCCACGGCCGCTGCCACCTGCTCGGCAATGCGTTGCATGGTGGCACGCGTAGGATGACCGCCTTGCAGATTGGCCGATCCTTTGATGTTTGTCAGGGCGATATTCTGCACGCCGTAGTGGGCCGTCATCTCCGCGATGCGCGTCTGCCATTCGGTCGTAAAGCAGTCGTTCATAATATTGATCACGCGCGCCTGCGGATGCTCTGTAAGCAGGTAGTCGAGCATGCAACAGAAGGCGGGGCAAAACTGTTTGAGCGACTCGACCGTCCAATCGGCATACTGCGGCTCACCCAGCGGGGCACCGGCATAACGATCGTTCGTACCACCCAAGATAAAGATCACCTCGACATCGACCGACCGCGTCAAGTCACGTTTCATGCGGGTGATGAAGGCCGTCTTGGTCTCATCGCCCGTGGGGTTGGAGTCGGTCTTGTAGCCCGTATAGCTGATCGGTGAGCCGCTATAACTGCTATTGATCACAAGCGTGCAGTTGTAGGCCGTCATCAGCCGATGCCACCACGTATCGGAAACCGACGAAACATCGTTCTTCGAGGAGTTATTGCCATCTACCCCATCAATGGCATACCAGGTCAGGTAATCGGACGGGATCCATCCGCCATAGGTCGAATAGGAGTCACCGAGGATCGCCATGCGCTTGTTGTGCAGGGTAAAGGGTTGCTCCGGTTCCGGTTCGGGTTCCGGTTCGGGCATAGGCTGCTCCTCCGAGGGGTCGTTCGGTTCGACCGGTTCATCGGATGAGGTACAAGCCACAAACAGCAACAGCAGGCAGGGCAACAGCCAGGCATAACGCATTCGGATAGACATAAGTGTAGTGTTGTTTACATAATTTCTGATAGCAAAGATAACGTTTTGTGGCCATTCCTGCAAAAAAAGAGGCTGCCGATCCTTCGATCAGCAGCCCCGGGGCCCTATCATCAACCTAACTACAAAACAAACCTAACAGGGCCATCGGTGACAAACCGCCTACCACAACGTGACGGTCGTCAAATCGTAATTATGGAAGAAATAGAAGTTTCCACTCTCGCAACCCACCAGCAGGTTCGGGCCGTTCGACGTGTCACCCAGCATGCAGGTTGCAGCCGAATTGGCATGCCAGCCCAGGCGGAAATCCTTTCCACGGAAGAGGAACTGCTTGGGATAGGCGAACTGGAAGGCCTCGTTCGAGCCTACATTCTCCAACCAGAGCACCTGCAGACCCGCTGAACGCGACCACGGCAGCCCGAGTTCGGGAGCTGGGAACGACGATTGACCCGGAGTACCCACAACCAAATCCAAATCGCCATCGCCGTCCCAGTCCACGAATTCGAGTTTTTCGCGGCCACGCTCACCCAACGACTCGTTGGTATTCGCGCGATAACCGGTAATATTTCGTCCATTGGTCAGACGCATCTGCCCCTTATCGATCACGGCATTTTCGGCACGCTTCTCATAGAGGTGTAGTGCATCTTCATCATCCATAATAGCAATGTAGGTGCGGCCATTGATCTGCGCCACGGCCGGACGACAACGCCACACGCCATAGAGCTCCAGGCCATCGAGCTGAATCACCCGACGACGACCCAGACGCGGCTCGGTAGCCGTACCCTCATTGAGCATATACTCGAACTTACCCTCGTTGGTCGAGAAGACCACATCGAGCAGTCCGTCCTGGTTCCAGTCCACCACATTGGGGCACAGATAGCCCCAACCGGCCTCCAGCGGGCCCTGCACCTCATAATAGCCGGCACGGAAGCAGATCGGCTCTCCATCCGAGCAGACATATTCATAGTCGCCAAAGGCGGGCTCGGCATTCGTACCGCGGTTCTTGAAGAAGAGCAGACGACCCTCCGAGTTACCCGACAAAATATCCAACGCGCCATCACCATCCCAATCGGCCACCGAAGGAACGCTGAGCGATCCGGGATAGATATTACCTTTGGCCATCATCACGGGTTGCCCCTTGGCATAGATCGGCGTGCCATTGGCCGTCACATCACCCGTAAAGCGGTAGAGATAGAGCATACCCTCACCCGACGAGATGAAGTCGTCGGCCACCTTGTCGTCATCGGCAGCTACGGGGCAGATGTTCGCCATCACGTTGTTATTGACCAACACATCGCCATCAGTGGCGTAGAGGTAATCCACCTCGGCACTCTTCGTGGCGGGCTGCCATTTGAAGGTACCGAACTTGTTGCCCAGCACATAACCATCGATCGTTCCGGTCTGGATGTGTGCCAACCCCTGACCGGCCAAAATAGCCTTCTCGGTAGCACTCACACGCTCCACACCACTCGTAGCCAACTGCCAATTCGAGCGGTTGAAACTCATCTTATAGACTCCGGCGAAGGGCAACATACCGCGATAGATACCCATGCTGTCGTAGTAGCTCTCCGTCACATCGTCCATCGTCGGCTTATAGTTGGCCACATTCGGGCTCAAGAAGAGCACATCGACCGTATTCTTATTGACCACCACGTCGAAGGCCGTCACGCCGTTCGTAATGCCGGTGAGCTGCTCATTCGAGATCCAAGCCGAGCCAAACGAACGGGTTGCCTTATCGTAGGCCGCCACACGGAAGCGGGTAGATGAAAGGAAGAATCCATACACCGTGCCATCAATCTCCATGACACGCACCATGCGATCGTCCCACTCCCACGGATGGGTCGTAATGGCAATCGGCTCGCCATAGATCAGACGACCATCGGCACTCTTACCCTGAAACTCACACAAGTTCACACCCGTCTTACCGCCATAGGTGGCATTCAGACCATACGTACCCGACACAAAGAGGTCGGGATAGCTCGTTGAACTGAGATAGGCTACACCCAGTAGGGCGTTGGCAGAACATTTGGTCAGGTTGAGCGGCACCATACCACCGCTGATCGTACCCGGCACGGCCTCACCGCTGACCAACGTCAGTCCCTGCATCGGTTGATCGGGCTGGCTGGGTTGATCGGGGGTAGGAGTAGGCTCATCATCGGACGAGGAACAGGCTACCAGGGCTATCGCAAAGAGGGCATAGCCCAAGCGTTGCATCAATTTTTTCATTGTTGTGTTTGTTATTCTTGTTGTTCTTGGATACGTTCATCAATCGAAATTGTCGTCAGATCCTTACGGTTGTAGAAGTAGAAACGTCCACTCTCACAACCGACAAGCAGATTGGCCCCTGCCGAGGTATCGCCCAACATACAGGGTGTAGGGCCATTGGCATGCTGACCGATGTAGTGATCCTTGCCATTGAGGCGGAACTGCACCGGTTCCTCGAATACGGGGGCCTCGTTCGTGCCCACGTTCTTCATCAGCAGCACCTGCAAACCGTCGATGGGCTTCAGTGCCCCATTCGGCAGACCACGCTCCGGCGTGGGGATACTCGACGAACGCGGTGTTCCGATCAGCAGATCGAGTTTGCCATCGCCATCCCAATCAAAGAGATTGAGTTTGGCACGTCCACGAGCACCATAACGGGGCGTACGAGCACTATAACTGGTGATCTTGCGACCACTCGCCAGACGAACACAACCGCCATCGCTCACGCGCGTATTGCTCACACGCCAATAGAGGTGCAGCGCATCGTCCTCATCGAAGAGCATCAATGCCACCCGATCGCCCACCTTGGCTACGGCCGGCTTGACACGCCATGTACCCCACAACGGCAGTCCGTCCAGATGAATCTTTTCGGGCAGTGCCAGCTGCGGTTCCTGCTTTGTACCACGATTGATGGCAACATAGAACGAGGCCGTAGCATCACTCCAAACCAAATCAAGCAATCCGTCACTGTTCCAGTCAAAGACCGTCGGTGCGGTATAGCCCCATGATGCCTCCATTGGGCCCTGGATATCGTAATAACCCGGTCGCACAACCAATTCTCGGCCTCCAGCCTGAATACGCTCGCCCTTCCAATGAAAATCGGGTTGTTCGTTCGTGCCCCGATTCTTCCAGAAGAGGAACTCACCCTCCGAGTTTCCGCTCACAATATCGAGCTTCTCATCGCCATCCCAATCGACCACATTCGGTACGCCCAGCGTACCCGAATAAATGTGTCCGTGCTCCATGAGTAACGTCCGCGGCTCGTCATACTGCACACCCTGCTTATGCGGGCCGAGGTAGGCATAATAGTCAAATACACCCTCACCTCCGGCAATAAACGAGGTGGGATTGCCCGTCGGATCGGGGTAAGCAATCAACTTACCGCCCGTACGATCGTAGGCCATCGGCTCACCGGCAAAGTCCCAAACATAGCGCGGCTCCTGCGGATAACGCGGGTCGATAAACATCAACGCACCCAGACGGTTGAGCAGCACATAGCCAAAGCGATTGCCACTCAGATTGACACGTGCAGCAGCCGACAGGCCCAGCATGTGATCGTCGGGTGTCACCCGTACGCCCTTCACCGGCGTATCAAAGCTCTGCAAGATAAAGCGTTTCACACCGCCATAGGGCAGCTCGCCACGATAGATACCCGCACCATCGTAGTAGGAGGAGATATGATCATAGTCCTCCGGACGATATTGCGATTTATCCATATAGGCCATGGCGATCTCCACCGTACCATCCGCAAGCGGCGTAGCGGCCACCTGACTCTTACGCGAAAGACCTTCGGACTCCAACACGCCGACACGCTCCAGCGTGTTGGTCTGCTCATTATAGCGCGCTACAAAGAGGGTCGAGCCGGTCTCGCGCCACAGCGAATAGACCTCACCTCCCAGGTTGAAGATACACCCATGATCAGGCATATTCTTGGGTGTACCCCAGCAGCATTTGACCTTCTTCGGGGCGGTAAAGACCAGATGCCCATCATCGGTCGTATAGCGATAATGGCAGATAAACAGACCGCGCGAAGGACCCATTCCGGCCTTCGAGGCGATAAAGAGCGACGGCGTAGTACGTCCCTTCAGGTAGGCATAGCCCACCGGATATTGATTGTAAACACCGGCCAGCGTTAGCGGAGCAAGCTGCTTCTCACCACCACCGAAGAGCGGTTTGCCGCTCGTAAGCGGGGTCTGGGCCGTCACCTCCACCGTCAAGAGGAGAGTGACCACCCAAACCAAGAGACTTTTCATTCGTTCCATTATTCAGTCACCTGCTTATAGAGTACAAATACACCATTGGACTCAGTGATCGGAGCGTTTCGCAACGAGGAAGAGGGCGCATCGAGCGATCCCATACGCTCCGGCGCGCAATCGATCTGCATCGTAAAGCCGCCTCCATCAACCGGCACGATCAACCACTGATCGCTGTACGAGCCGATGTAAGAGCCATAACCACCCTTCGTGAGCGACTCGGCAATCGACAGACCCTGCATCTTATTGCAGCAGATTAGGTAATAGCCCTTTGCGTCAGCCGCCGTACCGTAGAACGAATAGCCCGTCGAGCCCTTCGTAACCGTCCATACATAGTGGTTGTCCACCGACAAGATACCCAAATCGAGGTAAGGCGTTACGTTAGCCGTAGCGTAGTCTGTAGCAATCGGATTACGGGCGATCGGAGCCACCGGCACCAGATAATCCTTGCCGGTAGCCGTATAACGGAAACCGAGCAGATAGGCGCCATCGGTCAGCTCTTCGATCGTCGAGATCTGCTTGTAATAGGTCACAGCCGGCGCGTTCGGGTCACGATAGTAGTAGAAATCGGCCGGATCAATGGCAATCTCCTTGCGATAGACCTTGTTTGGTTCGAAGGTCACCGCCTCGGGAATCGTCATATCCAGACGATACGAGTCGGCCGTCTCGAGCTGCAGGCCAATGCTGCCCGCGGCATGCGTACCCGGCACAACAAGCAGCCAGATCGACTGCGTCTGCGCCTCATCGAGCGTACAAGGCTGCGTCAAGGGAACATCGACCGTTTGTACACCATCATTGATGATCAGCGCCGGCTCCTGCTTCTCCTGCTCCTTGTCACTCGAAAGGGTCAAGTTGGCAATCGGAGCGGCCAGCGGAGCCTCTGCAGCATTGAGTTGTACACGCGTAATAGCGCGATCCTTTGCCGGTTGGGTTGCATATTTGAGCTTCAACTCGACAATGCTGAACACACCGCGAAAATCCATCGACACCGTACCCTGACCACCCTGAATGGTGTAGGGGTTGGCCTTCATCACCCACATCGGGTGCAGGTGGCTGAAGTCGCCAGCTGCAGCCTGCGGTTGCGTAGCCGGCAGCGAGACCTCGGTCAGATAGTGCACACCCTGGCCCTGCTCGCCCGTGTAGGGGTAGTAGCCATAGAAGGTGTGTGCCTTCTCTTCGGCCCAACGAAATTGGAACAGGGTTGATACTGCACCTAACGTAGCCGAGCCCGTTTCGGGAGCGATTTTCGACACAGCATACTGATAGTTAGCACCCAGCAACCGGCCATCGACCGTGGCCGAGATACCAACCTTATCACCCAACTCCCAAGCCACATTAAGAGCACCGGCCGGGTCGGCCTCAAAGAGGGCACGTGAAATCGGTTGCTGCATGGCAAATTGCACCACATCACCCTCGATTACGGTATTTACCGCTTCGTCGCTTTTCGAGCAGCCGATAGTAAGCACTGCCCCTGCGAAAAGCAAGATAGTTGATAATCGTTTCATCATAATTCGAATCATTTTAGCGGTTTACCACTCTCCGTCACCGGGTTGTTCGATATCGGCATTGCCCTGCTCGACTACCTCGATACGCACCGAAGCCGTCTTCTCGATACGCGAGCCTTCGTGGTCGACATTGGCGGCCGTCACATAGACATCATAGATGCCCGGCTTGGCGTAGGTGTAGGTGTAGGTCGAGATCGGCTCGCTGGCGAAGGATTTGATACCCACGCCATAATCGCAACCGATATTGACATCGGTATTGATCTGTATAGCCGACGAAATAGCCCAGCAGATACGCTCTTGTGCCGCAGCATCGGTCGTAGCACCATCACAATCAAACCAAATCATGTTCGAGGTCACCTCGGGGGCATAGTTGCCACTCTCCAATTCGTAACCCTTCGTTACGAGCTGCCAGCCCGCTGTCGATTGTTTGGCAATATCGGCTGTGGCATTGACCTCCTCGCAACGCGTATAGAGTTCGAAGTTCATTACGCTGGCGCGCGAACGGCTATTACCCAAGGCTGCATCATAGCCCTCGATGCGATAGCAGAAGGCCAGATAGATCGGTTTTACAAGATCCTCCTCGGCAAACAACTCCTTGACATTGACCGCGCCCGAGGGAGTCGTCTGGCTCAAGACCTTGGCATTGTCGGCACGCGAGGTGGGGAACTCGAATTGGGTCGTCAGCTCCTTCCACGTAGCACGCTCCACCGCCTCGAGGGTATACTCACCCGAGAAATCGGTCGAATAGAACAGACGCAACACCTTCTTCTCGACATCCTCCTCCAGCTGTCGCTTCCATTGTGCGCCGGCTTGGAAGGCGGTATTGAAACTCAAGAAGGCCTCGCCCTCGTAGATTCGCTCCTTATGGGCATAGGCGTAGTCGTTGCCACGCTCGCCCGAATAGAACGAAAGGAAGTTGGCATCACTCGCGATGTCGAAGACAACCGGCTCCTGGGTAAAATAGGTAGTCTGCGGAGTCGAAAGCTCGAGTGTAGGCTCACTCACCTTCTCGAAACCCTTGTCGCAACCGACACACAGTGCAGCAGCTGCAACCATAAATACGATACTCTTCTTCATCTTACCAACCTGTATTTTGGGTTAAATAGGGGTTCACGCTCATCTCACGAGCCGGAATGGGCCAGAACTCATCGCGCTGACGCACACTCTCGTAGGCCAAGATGGCAGCCAATTGATACTGCGAACCGCGACCTTCGATATTTTTACCGGCCAGGAGCATCTGCTCGTAGAAGATACCCCAACGGGTCAAATCATCCTTGCGCAGCATCTCATAGCCGAACTCGCGGGCTCGCTCGTCGTAGATCACCTGCTTGAGGCCGGTCTGATCCGTCACGGCAATATCGACCGTCGGATTGGGAGTCTCGATCGGCAGACCATAGCCGCGGCGACGCACTTGATTTAAATACTCATAAGCCAATGTTTGATCTGCCGACGTAGGATCGAACGCATAACACTCGGCATACATGAGCAGCACATCCGAATAGCGCAGGATCGGGAAATTGATTGCCGTATAGGAGGTATTCTTGCTATCCGAGATCTCATACTCACGACGGAACTTGGCGCAATATTTACGGCTGACGATGCCTCCCTCATCGGGGCTTGCATCATACGTTTTCGCGCCCGACGTGCTGTATTGGAAGTTCGAGATGGTCCAGTCGCGGCGCAAATCGCCCTCCTCATAGAGGTAGTAGAAATAGGGATTCACACGCAACATACCCTGACAGAAGCCGATCGGGCTGTTCTCACTGGAGGCTATACCAATATTACGACCTACCATACCGGCCGTCTTATAGACACCCTCGTTGTCGCCCCAGAAATTCACCTCAAACATGCTCTCCTTTACATCAAAGATATCCTGCGAGTAGTTGATGAAGATCTGCTCATACGACGGATTGAGTGCATGGCGACCCGAGTCGATCACCTGCTTGGCCCAGCGTGCCGCCTCGGCATACATCTCCGTACGGTTGGCCGGATAGCCCGCCATATTGAGGCAGACACGCGAGAGCATACCCCAGCATGTCGTCTGGCTCACCTGCCACCCTTCGGTAGCCTTATCTGTCGTACGCACCAAATCGGCCGCCGTGGTCATGTCGGCAATAATCTGCTCATAGACCTCCTCCACCTCACTCTGCGGCACAAACTTCTCTGCTGTATTAATGTCGTCGATCGTCGTCAGTACGACCGGCACACGGCCGAAACGCTTCACCAGCATGTAATAGTAGTAACCACGCAGGAAGAGAGCCTCGCCCTTGATGCGATTCTTCTCGACCTGTGCGCCATCTGCCTTATCCAGGTTCTCAAGCAGCATGTTGGCGCGGTTGATACCCTGGTAGCAGGCACGCCAATAGCCCAAGATGCGTGTATCGCCCGTCGAGGCCTGGTAGTAGCCCACCGTATTGGCATCCTTCTTATAATATTCGTAGCCGATATCGGCACTCAACCCCATGCGACCCAACATAGCATCGGCATAGAGGTTACTATCGTTCAACCCGGCATAGACACCGTTGAGTGCCTCCTGCAGTTGGTCGACATTCTGATAATAGCCCTCCTCGGTCATTGCGCCCTGCAATTCGACATCCAGGAAATCACACGATGTCGAGCAGGCTACCACAACCAGCAAGGCCCATTTATGCAATAATTTGATCATATTCTCCTCCTTTGATTAAAATCCGATTTTCACACCAAACGTATAGGTCTTGTTGCGCGGATAGGCCGAATAGTCAAAACCCGGCGTCAGCGTCGAGTGCATCGTCGAAACCTCAGGATCCATACCGCTATAGTCGGTCAGCACCCACAGATTCTGCAACGAGACATAGACCTGCGCCTTCGCCAGCGAGAGCTTGCGAATGACCTTCTTCGGCAGATCGTATGACAAGGTGACATTCTTCAGACGCAGATACGAGCCATCCTCCAACGTGCGAGTCGAGTAGTAACCACGCGGACCATAACCACCGGCACGGAAATTCTGACTTTCCTGATTGTCGAACGACCAACGGTCGCTATAGCTGGCAAACTGGTTCACCGCACGACCGGCATAATTACCCTCCAACGCAATGCGGTTAGCATTCATGATATCGTTGCCATAGCTCCATTGGAAGAATACATTGAGGGCCAGATTACGCCACTTAAAGTCGTTGCTGAAACCACCCGTATGGATCGGATAGGTGCGACCCATGACGACCATATCGTCGTTCGTGATCGTACCGTCGCCATTCTGATCGACATACTTGATGTCACCGGGCTGGATGATGTTGCGGTTGTTACCGTTATCAGGCACGGTCGACTTGAGTTCATACGCGCCATTGGGCAGCTGGTTGAAATCCTCCAACTGGTACACGCCGTCCCAAATCAGGCCGTAGAACGACGAGATCGGGCCACCGACACGCGTAATATAGAGCGGTGTAGCACTGAAATCACCCGTCCACGAAACGTTGGTCGTGAAGGAGGTCTGACCGTTGGCCAACTCCAACACCTCGTTGCGGTTGAAGGCGATGTTGAACGACGAGGCCCACGTGAAGTCGCGCGTCTTGACATTGACCGTCTCGAGCGTCAACTCGATACCCTCGTTGCGCACACTACCCACGTTGAGTTGAGCCGAACCGACACCCGTCGAATAGGGAACGTAGGCATTGAGCAGCAGGTCGCGCGTCGTCTTGCGATAGACATCGGCCGTCAGGCGGATGCGATTCTTCAGCACGGCGAAATCCAGACCCAGGTCATACTGCTCGGTCTCCTCCCACGTCAGGGCCTTGTTGGCATAGCTCGAGATACCCGAAGCAGCCGACGGAGTCGCATTGCCCAGTGCGTAATGATCCACATAATCGAGTGCCGAGTAGTAGCTGAAGTCGCCAATACGGTTGTTACCCGTGATACCCCAGCTCACACGCAGCTTCAGGTCGTCGATCCAGCGGGCACGTTTCAAGAACGACTCGTTGTTGATGCGCCAAGCCACGGCAGCCGAAGGGAAGTAGCCCCAGCGGTTATCCTTGGGGAACTTCGACGAACCATCGGCACGGAACGACACCGTAAACAGGTAGCGCGACAAGAGCGAATAGTTCACACGACCCAAGAACGACATCGTGCGGTTCTGCGACTCGGTCGAACGGATCTTGTTCGGTGTACCGGTCTCCAGACCACTGAATCCGAGTGCATCATTCGGAATCTGAATCACGTTATACCCATAGCGGCTACGCGTATAGTTCTGCAACGTAAAGCCGGCCATGGCATTGAGTGTATGGCGGCGGTTGAACTTCTTCTTGAAATTGAGCGTATTCTCATTCACCCACTCGCGACGCGTATCCGAGTCGTACGAACCATTCAGACCATTCGTGTTGTACTTGTGTTTGAAACCGGCATAGGTCTTACTGTTATTGAAACGCTTTTCTTCGTTCATGCGGTGGTTCATACCAAAGGTGGACATCCAGCGCAACTCGGGCGTGATCTGATACTTAAGCGACAGATTTCCCAAGAAGGCCTTCTGCTCGACAAGACGCAGCGAATTGACCGCCGAGGTGATCGGGTTGAGCTGGGTCACATCGACCTCAGCCTCCTCTCCCTCGTCGCTATCCAAGACACCCTTGTCGATAGGCGAGAAGCTCCATACGCGGTACATCAGATAGCTCTGCCACGAACTGGTCGACGAACCGGCCTCGGCCGCCAAAGCACCATCCGTCTCGCCGTAGGTGTAGTTGGCGTTCACACCAAGCGTCAGCTTCGGCGAGAGCTTCTGATCGAGCTTCAAACGACCCTGGAAACGCTCATAACCGGTCGAAATAACGACACCCTCCTGATTCAGATACGAACCCGAGAACATATACTGTGTATTATCTGTGCTACCCGACATGGTCACCGAGTGGTTGTGCGTCAGCGCCGTCCGGAACAGCTCCTCCTGCCAATCATAGCCCTCGACGTTGCGGTAGTCGTCGAGTGTCATCCCGGCATCATCGAGTAGAGACGAGGCCGAATCGGGATAGAGCTCAATGCGGTAACGCACATACTCATACGGATCCATCACATCCATCTTGTTGGCTACCTGCTGAATGGCCAGCGAGCCAGAGTAATTGACCGTTACCTTACCACGACCGCTCTTCGTCTCAATGATGACGACACCATTGGCACCGCGCGAACCGTAAATCGCACCGGCCGAGGCATCCTTCAAAATCGAGATCGACTTAATATCGTTCGGATTGAGATCCATCATCGAGAAATCCTCCGTCGGGAAACCATCGACCACATAGAGGGGCGAGTTATCCTGCGTCACGGAGTTTGCACCGCGGATCACCAGATTCATCTCCTCACCCGGTTGACCATCGTTCGACGAGATCACGACACCGGCCATACGACCCTGCAAGGCCTCGTTCACATTGGTCGTCGGCATCTGTTCGATCGCCGCCACATCGACCGAGGTGATTGCTCCGGTCACATCGCGAGCACTCTGCTCGCCATAACCGATCACCACGACCTCCTCGATCTGCTCGTTGCTGTCGGAGAGTTCGACCACCAGCGTGCGACGCCCCTGCACGGGCACCTCGCGCGGCTCGTAGGAGATCATGCTGACTACCAGGACCTCGTTCGGGGTCACTTTGAGTGTAAAGTAACCATCAGCACCGGTCACTGCACCCACCTGGGGATTGTTTTTGCAGACGACAGTCGTACCCAACAACGGATTACCGTTGCGATCGACCACGCGTCCACGCAATTGGTAGGGGGTCTGCGCCGTAGCCGACAGAGTCAGACACGAAAGCAGGGCCACCAACCATAGTTGCCATCTTTTCATAGGCTAAAACGTTCTAATTTTTAATTGGATTACACCCCCGAACCCCTTCGAGCTCGGGGGCATAAAAGCCATTTACGAAAGTTATTCTGTTACGATCTGCTCGGTCGAATCGGAGATCTTAACCAGCACCACAGCATCCGTTGCCGACTTGGCACCCAACCACTGATATCCGGTCGTCATATTCGCATTCGCACCGACATAGAGCCAGCGAGGTGTTTTATGAGCTGCACTATTGGGGGTTTGTGCCTGCATACCCTTCGCTGCATCGTCATAGAAATTCCAGTCAGGCATAAAGCCCGTATCAACTGCATTTCGCTCATCCGGCGTACAGATAGCAATACCAAAACCCGCAGGTTTCTGCCACAGGAAACATTTCATATCCAAAGCCGAGCGAACATCCCACTGCTCCGTCTCACCACGATGTGTGATCACCCACTTATATTGATCACCAATCTCGGCAGCCGTAACCAAACCATTCTCGATCGTCATCGAAACAACATCAAGCGGATAGGCCGTCGGGCATGTATTGACACCATCGGCTACCGTCTTCGTATTGGGCAAGGCATAGTAGGCACCATCTGCTTTTTTAGCCAAGAAAGCATACGTACCCTCCGTAATGTCGGCGGCCTTCGTAATCACCGGATAGATCGTCTTCTGCGGAGCAGGCTGAATGCGGTAGAAGTTTACCACACCGGCAGGTGATGTTGTACCACATCGGTACTGTACTCCTGTAAAATAAACATATTTATAGGTCGTCGAACCGCTTGTAGGGGCGAAGACAATATCATAACCTCCCTCTTTGGCTACAATCGAGAAGGTATTTTCATACGTATCAGTATATTGTGCCGTGAATCCACCTGCGTCGTTGTAACCTTTAATAGCTAATCCGTCAGATTTCTTTGCATTAGCAGCTGCGATCAGATATATAGGTTTACCATCCGAGTTCGGATAGTAGAAATGATAGAGATCATCCGTTTTGGCAATTTTCCAACGATATGCGTCAGCCACCTCTCCAATCAGCGAGCCATTTTCAGCAACACTAACCTTTGTCAAATCATATGTATCCACATAATCACCATAATCACCTGCTCCCGTACCGGACACACCTACCTGATGACCGCTCGGACGACGATTGGCTGCCCTTCTGGGCAGCAACCAAACTTTGCCCTCTGCATCGGTATAACCAATCGCATACTCATACTCCTCGCTCAGGTTCTCGACCTTACTCTTCGTGGCAGCGTCGCCCATATTGACCGTAACAGTCGTAATATCACCAGCCGTAAGTGCCAAGTCTGCAGCCAGCTTACCGGTCTTGATGATATACTTTTGGTCAGTTTTCACCGTTACTGTATAGCTCTCACCGGCCTTGAGCGTGGCAGGCAGCGTCGAGAAGTAGTAGTCATCCCATCCATTCTTAACAAGTGTAACGCTCGTCTTAGCCATCGACTCATTCAACGTAAAGGGAACCGGATAGGTCACACCATCCAGATCAGCCAAATTCACATTTATCACACCGGCAATCGGCTGCTCGCACGAGAAGGTAACGCTCTCAATCCCCTCATCATCCGTCAGGTCAAGATTCGCTAACGACAACTTCAAGAGGGCATTCAGTCGAGTCATCGTAAACTGCATCGGCATGACTGCTCCGGTCTGAGGTTTCTGACTCTCAATCAGCTTCGAAACCAACACGTCGGCTCTAAAATCAAAACCTCCCATCCAATATTGCATCTGCTGATCAGGAACTCGCAAAAGAGCGACTTCTGGATTCAGGCCATACAGATTCTCTGTTGCTAAAAATTGTATCGTCTCTCCAGCCAAATGGTCCAGATTCATCTGAAAAGTGAACGTTGCCGTCTCACCCCCATTCTCAAGATCGATCGACGTCGGATCATACAAGCCGATCTGTCCATCCGTTGCTCCTATATAATTTAACTTAAGCATGTGGAGGTCGTCTTCCGACCAACGGGCCAAATAGGCTCCATCCTGCTCAACAAGCGTTGCGCGCGAAGCAACATCAAAGCCCAACGCTGCCTGAATGGTCACAGCACCATCCGTCTCGGGAGTGACCTCCTCACTCTTCTGGCAACCTACCAACGTGGCAGCAGCCAGCATCATCATCCAAAACTTTTTCATAGCGACCATCGGTTTAGAGTTCATCATCGTATTCGTTCTCATCAAAGTCGCCACCGGGACGTCCCTCGCCCCAATCGCTGCTACCCCCCCCCGTAACGGAGAAGCCGGCCTCAACCGCCACCTCATAGAGCTGCACGGTCGGCTCTTCATAGATCATCTGTCTTTTCATAGGTTGTAAGTTTTTTAGTTGTATTTGTTTCTATTGATAAATAATCTTTTTGGCAATGGGGTTCACACCCGTTATATTCTCCATGGCCGGCAAGGTCACGGTTTCACCCTTCTTCACCGCGTGGCGGCAGAGGAAGACACGCCCGCGCGGACGATTCTTCTTATCCAAATCAACGAGCGGCATATCGGTACACGGCATTACCTCCCAACCCTCCTTGTCATAGATCAAAATAGGATTGCGCGTCAACACATAGACATAACCATCGTCGTGGGCCGTGATCTGCATTTTGGGCGTCAACACCTCAGCATCCAACACTTCAGGAATCAGAACCTCCCAACCCAGCAGCTCCTTCATCGGCTGGCGAACCACCCAATTCTTATTCTGCCACAGGTGGATCTGCTTTCCCTCAAAGGGTCTTTTCTCGCAACCCTTATATTTGACCGTCACAGCCATCTCTGAGAGCGTATCGTAGAAGGCGCGTGCACTAACACGACGAGTATCGAAATCCGTACGGAAAGGTATCACAGGCAAACCATTCTTAGCATAGAGGTTACCCTCGCACTCATCGAAGCAGTAACGGATGTTCGCCGGCTCATTCACCTCGTCCGACCACACGAGCAGCTCCGAGCCGTCGATCTCGGCCTGAGCCAGGTGGAAGTAGCCGTTCAGATCCGACACCTGGAAACCGATAATCTTGTCATCAGGGCACATCAGCCCCTTCTCGGCATCGTTGAAGCTCACGCGCAGTTTATTGCCTTCGTTGCGTTTCTCCTTGTAGGTCGGCGAACGATAATCAATCGGCAGACCATAGTGCTCGCCCAACGCAGCTGCAGCCAAACGGTCGGCCACCACCTGCTTATTACGCGGGTGAATATCGCCCGTACGCTCATTCTGATCGATCGTAGCGATGACCTCCACATGATCCATCGTTGCCGCCACTTTGGCCTGCTTCTCACGCAGCAAAGCACCGCTATTGCCCTCATAGGTGTGCGGTGCAATCTGCACCACATAGAAGGGCATTTCAGAATTACGGAAACGTTCTCGCCACGAAAGGATGAATCGCTCGAGCAGCAGGTCATAATGATTGACCGTATTGGTTACATTGTGGCAACCCTGATACCAGATCACACCGGCAATCGTCGTATTGATCAACGGATGGATATTGGCATTATATTGTGCAGCAGCAAAATAGCGCTCCTTGCCCTTCCATTTATGCGCATTATCCTGCAGGCTCTTATTCAAGCCTGTCAAGAACAGCTGATTGTTCACGATCTCCTCTTCAGGCATCCACGACTCAATCGACGTACCACCATAAGATGCTCCGATCAAACCGATCGGGACATTCAGCTCGCGCTGTAGGCGATCACCAAAAGCATAGCCTACGGCCGAGAAATCACGAAGATTGGCCGCAGCACTTGTTGTCCAGCTCACCTCGTAGATATTCTCCAGTGGCACACGCGACGAGCGGCGACCCGTATTGTAAAGGCGCACCTTCGGATTGGGCTTTTTGAGAGCATCCACCACGTCGATCGACGACTCGACCGTAAAGCGCATGTTCGATTGACCCGAGCAAACCCATACCTCACCGAGCATAATATCCGAGAAGGTGAGACGCTCGCCATTATCGCACTTGATGACGATCTTCTGCCCCTCGGCCGCCTCCGTCGTCGGCACATCGGCCAGCCACTGGCCATAATTATCGGCCTTGACCACGATCGGCGTCTTCTGCCACGACACGGTGATGCGCAACTCCGAGCCCGGCTCGGCCGTACCCCACAGGTGGGCTGTAGCGTTACGCTGCAAGACCATCTTATCGCCAATCACCGTCGGCACGGTCAGACTTTGCCCCATTGCAAACGTTGCAATCAACAACAGCAAGCTAGTCGCCATCCATCGTGGCGAAAATCGGAAACAATATTTCATAATTCTATCAAATCTTTCAGTCTATCTACAGGGCTCTTAAAACGTTTTAGCCTGTCTCTTACAAAAATAATTTAAACGATTATTCGTTCAGAAACATGCCAAAGATCAATCTATCTCACTCTTTAACAACGAATTAAGCAAGAGATCAACCTAATATTATAAGAAAAATCCTGCGCAAATATAAACAAGGCCCATCATAAAAGCAAGAAAAACAGTACTTTTTTGGGGACGTTTTCTTGGATCGACGACAAAAAAAAGCCTCCCTTATCAAAGGGAGGTTTGGAGGGTTTGTCTAGATAACCGGATGGCGTACCCGGTCAACAGACTTTATTTAGCATACGAAACGGCACGCGTCTCGCGAATCACCGTAATCTTCACTTGACCCGTTTTTGTCGCCAGACAAAAAAAGCCTCCCTTATCAAAGGGAGGTTTGGAGGGTTTGTCTAGATAACCGGATGGCGTACCCGGTTCAACAGACTTTATTTAGCATACGAAACGGCGCGCGTCTCGCGAATCACCGTAATCTTCACTTGACCCGGGTACGTCATCTCGTCCTGGATCTTCTTTGCAATATCGTGCGACAGGCTCTCCGACTCCTGATCCGACAGTTTGTCTGCACCCACAATCACGCGCAACTCACGACCGGCCTGAATAGCATAGGTCTTCACTACGCCGGGATAGGACAGAGCGATGTTCTCCATCTCCTTCAGACGCTTGATGTAGCTCTCTACCACCTCGCGGCGAGCACCGGGACGTGCGCCCGAAATAGCATCGCAGACCTGGATAATCGGAGCGATCATCGACGACATCTCCATCTCATCGTGGTGAGCACCGATGGCGTTGCATACCTCAGCCTTCTCCTTATACTTTTCGGCCAGTTTCATACCGATGAGTGCGTGCGGCAGCTCCGGCTCATCATCGGGCACCTTACCAATATCGTGCAACAGACCGGCACGACGCGCCGTCTTGGGATTCAGGCCCAGCTCGGCTGCCATGATACCGGCCAGATTAGCCGTTTCGCGAGCATGCTGCAAGAGGTTCTGACCATACGATGAGCGATATTTCATCTTACCGATCAAACGGATCAATTCGGGATGCAAGCCGTGGATACCTAGGTCGATCGCCGTGCGCTTACCCACCTCAACGATCTCCTCCTCGATCTGCTTCTTAACCTTTGCCACGACCTCCTCGATACGTGCCGGGTGGATGCGACCATCGGTCACCAGCTGGTGCAACGCCAGGCGGGCAATCTCACGACGCACAGGGTCAAAGCCACTCAAGATGATCGCCTCGGGCGTATCATCGACGATGATCTCGATGCCCGTTGCAGCCTCCAGGGCGCGAATATTGCGACCCTCGCGGCCGATGATGCGACCCTTCACCTCGTCGCTCTCAATATTGAACACCGTCACAGCATTCTCGATCGCTGTCTCGGTAGCCACTCGCTGAATCGACGCTACGATGATTCGTTTAGCCTCCTTCGTAGCGGTCAGTTTCGCCTCTTCGATCGTCTCGTTGATATAGGCAGCTGCCTCGGTCTTAGCCTCGGCCTTCATGTTCTCGATCAGGATGTTCTTAGCCTCCTCCGAGCTGAGGCCAGAGATCTGCTCCAGACGCTGATTCTGTTCACGACGCATCTGATCAACCTCCTCTTTTTTGTGCTCGAGAAGTTGCATTTGGTTCTGCATCTGCTCCTTCAGACGATCATTCTCCTGCATCTTCTTATCCAGCTCGCGTTGCTGATTTTGCAAATTCTGCTCGATCTGCTTGGCACGCTGCTCGCTCTGCTGGAGCTTTTGATTGCGCTCGTTGACCTGACGGTCGTGGTTACTCTTGAGCTGCATGAAATGCTCCTTGGCTTGCAGCATCTTCTCCTTCTTGAGCATCTCGCCTTCGGCCTCGGCCTCCTTGAGGGCCGCCTCGCGACGCTTGCGAATCGAGGTCTTTGCCATCAGGTTTGTCACCACGGCATAGACCACGACGGACGCAACTGCCGCTACCAAAGCGATAGCAATTGTTGTTGTAATATCCATTGTCGTAATTTCTAAATTAATAAGTGGTTAATATAAATTATAGTAGTTTATTTTCACAAAAAAAACCGCATAGGAATCCTTAGTCTTGTTTGACGAATCTGCAAAAAACGTCATGAGTGGAGGCTCCGACATCGCAATCTTCCAATGGCCGCCGCAGCGACACCCCGAAGGGTTAAGGCCTGATTTTGAATAAGCCGCGAGTTGACTCCAATATAAAAAGTGTTCAGTTTCGCAAAGCTATTAAGGAATCTATGCGGGTAGATTTCTATCGTATGTAAAAAGAACGTTCGGTGTTCTCAGGGCCACCTGCGCCCGACACTCAACCGCTAATCGCGGCAACTATTCAAATAGCGTTCTAGCTCGACATCGAGCATTTCAAGACGCTTCAAATCCTCATCCTCCACCTCTCGGCTTCGGCGCATATTGACATTTGAGATGGCGAAATTTAAGGCTGCAATGGCCATATAATCGGCATCACTCCACCCTTTGATCTGCTGTTGTTTGACACGACCCAAATAGGTGTTCACCTCCCGCTCGGCCAAGCGATAGACCTCCTCCTTCTCGCGATCAATATTCAGGGGGTAGCTCTTACCGGCAATTTTGAGGGTGATAGCCTGTTTTTTCTCCATCGGTTTGAACAATTAAGTGTGTTTTCGCTTCGTTACTCTTCCTTCATCTGTTGGCGGGCAGCATCGTTCTCCAACCGACCCACCAAAGCAATACACGCATCGACCTCCCGCATAAGCCGGTTGACACGCACACGCGCTTTATCACGATTTTTACTCTCCCCGGTCAGGCTTTCGGCCAACTCCCGACGCGCCAAATCACTCTTCAGCGAGCGATTCTGCTCCTCGAGGTGGCGATTCTCAGCACGCAATTTCGTACACTCGGCCTTCAGCTCGGCGCACAACGACGCCATCTTTTCGTGTGCCACAATCAACTGTCGCACCCGTGACTCGAGATTTACGATAATGCTTTTTTCTGCCATTTTTTCCTATTGGAGAATATTTATCCACTCAAAGGTAGAAAAAGTTTAGCAAACTTCCAAAAAAAAATTCACAACGCCGGCCTAGTGCGCAGCTCTTCCCCGCGTTAGATCAGTTCACCGTAGAGGTCATACTCCTCTGCCTGCGTGATCGTTACATCGTAGAATCGACCGCGCAACAACCGCCGCTGCGAGCTGTCGATCAAAATCTCTTGATCCACCTCGGGCGAGTCATATTGCGAACGAGCCACGTAATAATCGCCCTGACGACCATCGACAATGACACGCTCAATCGTTCCAACTCGTTCCTGATTCAACTGCGCAGCGATCTGCTGCTGCAACCGCATGATCCGCTCGACGCGCTCCTCCTTGACCTCCTCGGGGACATCGTCAGAGAGTTTCTCGGCCGAATGCGTTCCCTCCTCTTCGGAATAGGGGAAGACACCCAATCGCTCGAAGCGCACCTCACGAACAAAGTCGCACAACTCCTCAAAATCGGTCTCCGTCTCGCCCGGATAGCCCACCAAGAGGGTCGTACGCAGGGCCAAATCGGGAATCGCTGCACGCAATTTACGAATCAAAGCCATCGCCTCGGCCTTTGTATGGCGACGCAGCATGGCCGAAAGCTGATTGTCCGAGATATGCTGGAAGGGAATATCGAGGTATTTGCAGATCTTCGGCTCGGAGGCCATCACCTCGATCACCTCCTCGGGGAAGGCCGCCGGATAGGCATAGTGCAGTCGAATCCAGGCGATTCCCTCAATACGACACAAACGGCGCAGCAACTCGGCCAACATGCGCTTGCCGTACAGGTCAATACCGTAGTAGGTTGTATCTTGTGCAATAACGATCAGCTCCTTGACCCCTTTTGCCGCCAACTTGCGCGCCTCCTCCTCCAGCTCCTCCATCGGCACCGAGACATGGCGACCACGGATGAGTGGAATGGCACAATAGCCACACATCCAGTTACACCCTTCGGAGATCTTCAGATAGGCATAATGGGACGGCGTCGAGAGCGTACGTTCGCTATTCCACGCCGCGCCTTCGGCCGCACCGAGCGCTCGAATGATCCCATCCCAGGAGCGTGCACCAAAATAGTCGTCCACCTCGGGGATCTCCGCACGCAACTCATCGGCATAACGTTCCGAGAGGCAGCCGATCACAAACAGTCGGTCGATTTTCCCCGCCCGCTTGGCCTCCACGGCACGCAGAATCATCTCGATCGACTCCTGCTTGGCATCGCCAATAAATCCGCAGGTGTTGATAACCACCGTCTTGGCATCGGTGCGGTCGCTATCGAACTGCACACGATAGCCCACCGCCTCGAGGCGAGCCACCAGATGCTCCGAATCGACCGTATTCTTTGAACAGCCGAGCGTTATGACGTTAATTTTTTCCATCACCGAACAAGGCATTGATAAAGTCCCGACGATCGAATATGCGCAGCTGATCCACCCCCTCACCAATGCCGATATAGCGCACCGGAATATGGAATTGATCGCTGATACCGATCACCACACCGCCTTTGGCCGTACCATCGAGCTTCGTGATGGCCAGCGAGGTCACCTGCGTGGCCTGCGTAAACTGTTTGGCCTGCTCGAAGGCATTCTGACCCGTCGAGCCATCCAAGACAAGCATCACCTCGTGCGGGGCATCGGGAATCACCTTGCCCATCACGTTACGAATCTTCGTCAGCTCGTTCATCAGACCCACCTTGTTGTGCAGACGACCCGCCGTATCGATCAGAACCACATCGGCCCCATTGGCCTTGGCCGACTGCAACGTGTCGAAGGCCACCGAGGCGGGATCCGAGCCCATCTCCTGACGGATCATCGTCGCACCGGCACGATCGGCCCACACCTGCAACTGGTCGATGGCTGCCGCACGGAACGTATCGGCCGCGCCGATCCAGACCTTTTTATCGGCCTTCTTGAGCTGGGCTGCCAACTTACCAATCGTCGTCGTCTTACCGGCACCATTCACGCCCACGACCATCACCACATAGGGCTCGCCCTCCTTGGCATCCAAACCGAAGTTCCCCTCGGTGGCATGCGCCTGGTCCATCAAGTCAACAATCTCCTCGCGCAGAATGCGTTGCAGCTCCGAGGTGTTCATATACTTATCGCGAGCCACACGAGCCTCAATACGCTCGATGATCTTGACCGTCGTCTCCACACCCACATCGGAGGTAATGAGCACCTCTTCCAACTCATCCAACACATCGGCATCGACCGTCGAACGACCGGCCACGGCACGTGCCAGCTTCGAGAAGAAGCCCGTCTTGGTCTTCTCCAGACCGCTCTTCAGCTCCTCCTGCTCTTTGGCCGCCACGCTCTGTTCTGCCACCGACGGCTCGACCGACTGCTGCTCGGGCTGTGCGGCCGGAGTGGTCGATTTCTTCTTAAAAATATCGAAAAATCCCATAAAAAATCTATTTTCTCGGTTAATATCGGCAAAGATACGAAGATTCTTTGAAAAAAAGCATTATCTTTACCCATCGAACACGCTTTAATTGTTACAAAGATGCTTAAAAACTGGATTCTTTTGTTGGCCGGCATAGGTTGCAGCCTGGCAGCCACGGCGCAAGATCTCATTGTAAAGATTGACAGCACGCGCATCGAGGCTCGTGTTGCCGAGATTTCGACCGATGCCGTACGCTACAAACGCCATGCGCGTCCCGATGGTCCGACCTATGTCCTTCCCACGGCTCAAATCTGCTATATCCGCTACGCTGATGGCTTTATCGAGGATTATAACCGCGCCTCGCAAGCAGCTGCGACCGTAGCGCAACAAACACCGGTTCCAACACCGACTCCTGCACCGGCACCGGCACCCGCTCCTGTTGTGCAAGCTGCGCCTGTTGTGCAGCCGCAAGCCGCTCCTGCTCCTGCAACGAGCGAAGAGTCGGTCGAGCGATTTGATCTGGGACAGATCTACGACCGTGGTGGTGTACGCGGCATCGTCGTTAAACTCAACGAGGACCGCACGCACGGACTGGTGATGTCGATCGACCAGGCGATGCTCGCTTGGAGCACCTTCCGCAAAGGCGAATATTGCGTCGTAGGGGCCAATGACCGCATGAATGGTGAGGCCAACATGGAGGCTGTAGCCCGTTACATTGCCGAGCACAACCTCTCGTGGGATCACTTCCCCGCCTTCAAATGGTGTCGTGAGAAGGGCGAGGGGTGGTACTTGCCCGCTATCGACGAGTTGCTGACGATCGGCAATAACTACAACGGTGGAAACCGACAGCACAACAACCGCCAATGCCGCACCCGTTGGAACGAGAATATGAAAACTGCCGGAGGTGATCGCCTCGACCTGAAACGCATCTACTACTCGTCGTCGGAGTTGAACGCCCCGCTGGCTATGATGGCCCACATGAGTATCGAGGTACCCTACCTCTACAACATGCACGAGGATACGCCCGACCCGATCCAGAAGTATGTCACCTTCCTGGTGCGTGCCGTGCATAAGTTCTAACGAACACGTTCGTCTAAAAAACTGCTTGAGACCTCCTCAAGCAGTTTTTTTTGGCTGTACACCTTGCCCAACTCAAGAAAAAACACTATCTTTGATCAGATAGAAAACTGAAAACTTTACGATATGGCAAAACGTATTATCGAATGCGTCCCCAACTTTAGCGAGGGACGCGACAAGGAGGTGATTCGACAGATCACATTGGCCATCGAACAAGCGGCCGACGTTCGCGTGCTCAATGTCGATCCTGGTGAGGCTACCCACCGCACGGTAGTGACCTTTGTAGGTGAGCCCGAAGCTGTTGTCGAGGCCGCATTCCAAGGCGTAAAGCGTGCCGCCGAGCTGATCGACATGCGCCGTCACAAAGGAGCACACCCTCGTATGGGAGCAACCGACGTACTGCCCCTGATCCCCATCTCGGGCATCACGCTCGAAGAGTGTGCCGCATTGGCGCGCACGTTGGCCCAACGCATCGCCACCGAATTGGGCATTCCGATCTACTGCTACGAGGCCTCGGCCTACAAACCCGAGCGCAAAAACCTGGCCGTCTGCCGCGCCGGTGAGTATGAGGGGTTGCCCGAGCGACTGATCAACCCCGACAAAGCCCCCGACTACGGTGCACGCCCCTTCGACGAGGGTATCGCCCGCACGGGAGCTACGGCGGTCGGTGCACGTGACTTCCTAATTGCCGTCAATTTCAACCTCAACACCACCTCTACGCGTCGTGCCAATGCCATCGCTTTCGATGTGCGCGAAAAGGGACGTCCGGTGCGCGAAGGAAACCCCATCACGGGTAAGATCGTCCGCGACGAGCAGGGCAATCCGGTCATGCGCCCCGGATCGCTCAAGGCGGTCAAGGGTATCGGCTGGTTTATCGAGGAGTATGGTATCGCCCAGGTTTCGATGAATCTGACCGATATTGCCGTCACACCGCTCCACGTAGCCTTCGATGAGGTGTGCCGCAAAGCCGAAGCGCGCGGTCTGCGCGTAACAGGCACCGAGATTGTCGGCCTCGTACCCAAGAGAGCCCTCGTTGAGGCCGGTCGTTACTTCCTGCACAAGCAACACCGTTCGACCGGCATTGCCGAGGAGGAGATCATCCGCATCGCCATTAAGTCGATGGGGCTGGACGATCTAAAACCCTTTGATCCGCACGAGAAGGTCATCGAATATATGTTAGAGGATCAGAGTGCGAAGCGACTCATCGACCTTTCGTGCCAAGGCTTTGCCGTCGAGACGGCCAGCGAATCACCCGCCCCGGGAGGTGGCTCGATTTCGGCCTATATGGGTGCGCTGGGTGCTGCGCTCGGAACGATGGTCGCCAACCTCTCGTCGCACAAAGCGGGTTGGGACGATCGTTGGAAGGAGTTCTCCGACTGGGCCGAGCAAGGGCAAACGTTGATGCAGGAGTTGCTACAATTGGTCGATGAAGATACAGCCGCCTTCAACCGCATCATGGCCGTCTTTGCCATGCCTAAGAGCACTGACGAGGAGAAGGCCGCCCGCGCCGAAGCCCTGCAGGAGGCGACACGCTATGCCACCGAGGTGCCGTTGCGCACCATGCAGACGGCAGCCCGTGTCTTCCCGCTCGTGCGTGCCATGGCCGAGGAGGGCAATCCCAATTCCGTATCGGATGCCGGTGTCGGTGCTTTAGCCGCCCGTTCAGCCGTACTCGGAGCACGTCTCAACGTACGCATCAATGCTGCAGGGCTGAAGGATCGCACGTTGGCCGATCGTCTGACGGCTGAAGCTGACCGCATCGCCGCCGAGGTGATCCAAGCCGAGCAGGAGGTGCTCGCCATTGTGGAACAAAAAATTGGATAAGATGACTCTACAAGCCTTTCAAGAGGAGATTCGTGCCGGCATACCCGATCAACTGCCCGCCGCGAAACCCTACGATAAACAGATTAACCACGCCCCCAAGCGTAAAGAGATATTGACCGAACAGGAGCAATTGCTTGCCCTGAAGAATGCCTTGCGCTACTTCCCCGAACGCCACCACGCCAAGTTGGCTAAGGAGTTCAAGGAGGAGTTGCGCTGCTATGGGCGCATCTATATGTATCGGCTGCGCCCCGACTACGAGATGAAGGCACGACCGATCGAGGAGTACCCGGCACGTTCGCGCCAAGCGGCCGCCATCATGCTCATGATCCAGAATAACCTCGATCCGGCCGTAGCACAACATCCCCACGAACTGATCACCTATGGCGGAAACGGGGCCGTATTCCAGAATTGGGCACAATATCGCCTGACGATGAAATACCTCTCGGAGATGACCGACGAGCAGACGCTGGTGATGTACTCGGGCCACCCGATGGGCCTCTTCCCCTCGCACCGCGATGCCCCGCGCGTCGTAGTCACGAACGGCATGGTGATCCCCAACTACTCGAAACCCGACGATTGGGAGCGCATGAATGCCCTCGGCGTTTCGCAATATGGACAGATGACGGCCGGCTCATATATGTACATCGGTCCGCAAGGCATCGTACACGGCACGACCATTACAGTCATGAATGCTGCCCGCAAACGCTTCACCGAGGGGCAACAAGATGCTCGTGGCATGCTCTTCGTCTCATCGGGTCTGGGCGGCATGTCGGGCGCACAACCCAAAGCGGGCAACATCTCGCAGGTGGTGAGCGTCGTGGCCGAGATCAACCCCAAGGCGGCTGCGAAACGCTACGAGCAGGGATGGGTCGACGAACTACACGAAAGTCTCGACGCGCTTATTCCCCGCATCCGTCAGGCTGTGGCCAACCGTGAGGTGGTCTCGATGGCCTACGTGGGTAACGTTGTCGATCTGTGGGAGCGGTTAGTCAAAGAGGATATTCGGGTCGATCTGGGATCGGATCAGACCTCGCTGCATAACCCCTGGGCAGGTGGTTACTACCCCGTAGGTTACAGCTATGAGGCCTCGAATCGTATGATGGCTGAAGAGCCAAAACGTTTCCGCGAGTGTGTGCAAGCCTCGTTGCGCCGCCAGATTGACGCCATCAACAAATTGGCTGCACGCGGCATGTATTTCTTCGACTATGGCAATGCCTTCCTGCTCGAAGCCTCACGTGCCGGTGCCGATGTCATGGCCAAGGGGGGAGCATTCCGTTACCCCTCCTACGTGCAAGACATCATGGGTCCGATGTTCTTCGATTACGGATTTGGTCCCTTCCGTTGGGTCTGCACCTCGGGTCGTGCCGAGGATCTGGCCGAGACGGATCGTCTGGCCGCCGAGGTCTTAGAGGAGATACGTCGCACGGCGCCGGCCGATATTTGCGGCCAACTCGATGACAATATCCACTGGATTCGCGAGGCTGGCAAGAACCGTCTTGTCGTTGGCTCACAGGCACGCATTCTCTATGCTGATTGCGAGGGTCGCACCCGCATTGCCGAGGCCTTTAACCGCGCCATCCGTGAGGGACGCATTTCAGCGCCCGTTGTGTTGGGACGCGACCACCACGATGTTTCGGGCACCGATTCGCCCTATCGTGAAACCTCGAATATCTACGACGGGTCGAACCGCACAGCCGACATGGCCATCCAAAACGTCATTGGCGACTCGTTCCGCGGTGCTACGTGGGTGTCGATCCACAACGGCGGAGGTGTCGGCTGGGGCGAGGTGATCAACGGCGGCTTCGGCATGGTGATCGACGGCTCGGATGAGGCCGACCGACGACTGCGTCAAATGCTCTTTTGGGATGTCAATAACGGCATTGCGCGTCGCTCATGGGCGCGCAACCGGGGAGCTGTGGATGCCATTCGTCGCCAAATGGAGCAGACGCCCGAATTGCAGGTTACACTCCCCCACATCGCAGACGACGAGCTCCTGCGTCAAGTTCTCAAAGAGGATTAACAACAACCACAAACAACCCTAAAACAGACCTATTATGGAATACCATCATATCTCGGCAGAGCACCTCTCGCTGGATCATCTCCGCCTGCTGATCGAGCACCACACGCCACTCGCTTTGAGCGACGATGCACGCGCGCGCATCATCCATTGCCGCGAATACCTCGACCGCAAGATGGAGAATCAGGCCGAGCCGATCTACGGCATTACGACCGGATTTGGTTCGCTCTGCAACATCTCGATCGGACGCGACGAACTCTCTCAGTTACAAAAAAATCTGGTCATGTCGCACGCCTGTGGCACGGGCGAGCGCGTTCCCAATGAGATTGTTCGGCTGATGTTGTTGCTCAAGATTCAGTCACTCTCGTATGGTAATTCGGGCGTACAGCTCTGCACCGTCGAGCGACTTATCGAGCTCTATAACCGTGACATCCTGCCCGTAGTCTTCCAGCAGGGATCGTTGGGTGCTTCGGGCGATTTGGCCCCCTTGGCACACCTCTCGCTCCCGTTGTTGGGCGAGGGTGAGGTCGAGGTCGAGGGTGTGATCCGGCCAAGTGCCGCCGTGCTGGCCGAGTTAGGCTGGGAGCCGATTACACTCGCATCGAAGGAGGGTCTGGCGCTGCTCAATGGTACGCAGTTTATGAGTGCCTACGGCGTATGGTCGCTCCTCAAGGCGCAAGATCTGAGCCGTTGGGCCGACCGCATCGGTGCCCTCTCGCTCGACGCCTACGACGGTCGCATCGAGCCCTTTGCCGACAACGTACATCTGATTCGCAGCCATCGCGGCCAGCTCACGACGGCTCGCGCCATCCGTAGCCTGCTCGCAGGGAGCGAGCTGATCCAACGGTCCAAGCAACATGTTCAAGACCCCTATTCGTTCCGCTGCATTCCGCAGGTGCATGGTGCCTCGAAAGATACGATCGACTATGTAGCCTCGGTGCTGGAGACCGAGATCAACAGCGTGACCGACAACCCGACGATCTTCCCCGATGAGGATGTCATCGTCTCGGCAGGCAACTTCCACGGCCAACCGTTGGCCTTGGCCATGGATTTTTTGGCCATCGCTACGGCCGAGCTGGGCAATATCTCGGAGCGTCGTGTCTATCGTCTGATTGCCGGACAACGCGGCCTGCCCCATTTCTTGGTAGCCAAGCCCGGTCTGAACAGCGGATTCATGATTCCGCAATACACGGCCGCCTCGATCGTCAGCCAGACCAAAGGGCTTTGCATGCCCGCTTCGGTCGATTCGATTCCCTCGTCACAGGGTCAAGAGGACCATGTCAGCATGGGATCGAATGCTGCCACGAAGCTCTATCGCGTAGTTTGCAACGTAGAGCGTGTATTGGCCATTGAGCTGATGAATGCGGCCCAGGCACTCGAGTTCCGCCGTCCGGCCCGCTCGTCCGAAGCCATCGAGCAACTCGTAGCCGCCTATCGGGAGGTAGTTCCCTTTATCGAAAACGATGAGGTGATGTATCCCTACATCGCCGCCTCGATCCAATTCCTGCGCACGAACTGATGAAACTACTCGTCAAACATATAGGCTCGATTGTCGGCATCGAGCGACAGGGACGCGATCGGCTATCCGGGGCCGCGTTAGATCAACTCGATCGACTCGATGCGGCTTGGCTGACTGCCACCGACGGACGCATCACAGCCTTCGGCACAACCGATGAGCTGCCCGACGAGACGCAATTCGACCTCGTAGTGGATGCCGAAGGGGGCATGCTCTTCCCCTCGTTCTGCGATTCGCACACCCACGTAGTCTATGCCGGTAGCCGTGAACAGGAATTTTTGGACAAGATTCACGGGTTGAGCTACGAGGAGATAGCCCGCCGTGGCGGAGGCATTCTCAACTCGGCCGATCGGCTGCACGACTGCTCCGAGGAGGAGCTCTACCGGCAAGCCATGGAGCGCATCGACGAAGTAATTCGCATGGGTACGGGTCTGATCGAAATCAAGAGCGGCTATGGTCTCTCGACCGAGGATGAACTGAAGATGTTGCGTGTCGTGCGTCGTATCCGCCAAACCAGCCCGATTGAGGTGCGTGCCACCTTCCTCGGAGCACATGCCGTGGCGCGTAATTACATCGGTCGCCAAGAGGCCTATGTCGATTTGGTCTGCGAGGAGATGATCCCCGCCGTGGCGGCCGAAGGGTTGGCTGACTTCGTCGATGTATTCTGCGATGAGGGCTTCTTTACCATCGAGCAGACGCGACGCATCCTGCGTCAAGGGGCTCGCTATGGACTACGTGCCAAGATTCACGCCAATGAATTGGCCGTCTCGGGAGGTGTTCAACTCGGCGTCGAGGAGGGTGCCCTATCGGTCGATCATCTCGAGCGGATGGGCGAGGCAGAAATCGAAGCACTCAAAGGGGCAAAGACCATCCCCACAATGTTGCCCGGTGCGGCTTTCTTCCTCCGAATGAGCTACCCGCCGGCACGCGAGATGATCCGTAGCGGCCTTGCCGTAGCCCTTGCCTCGGATTACAATCCAGGCTCCTCGCCCTCGGGCAACATGCGCATGGTGATGGCCCTGGCCGCCACCCAGATGCGAATGACTCCCACCGAGGCGTTGCATGCCGCCACCCTCAACGGAGCAGCGGCCATGGGGCTCAGCCACGATTTCGGCTCGATCAGCGTCGGGAAGGTGGCCAATTTCTTCTTGACCAAGCCCCTCCCCTCGCCCGAATTTTTCACCTACGCCTATCAGACTCCGCTGATCCGCCGCATCTTCCTGCGCGGCAAGGAGTACACGGTCTGAATTTGAAGATTTTCATATGAATATAGCGTGAATGAAAAATACACAAATTATATTTAGCGCGTTGGTAATGCTATTTGTATCGTTGAATGCATATGGCCAAGAGTTTGTTGCAACGGAGTACGAAGGACTGAAATACCAACAACTCTCCTCTTGCGTTGATGACTCCACAAAGTCGGCACTTATTATATACTTGCATGGAAAAAGTGGTAGCGGAAACGACAACAAGTCTCAGCTTGCAAATGTGGCTGTAAAAAACATCAAAAAGTATATTAAAAAGAACGATGTTGGCGTTTATTTCCTTGTTCCACAATGTCCTATTGAGTATGAGTGGGCACCACGTGCAAATATACCAGGTTGTATAGATAAAGTTAGTTCTCTTATTACTCATTTTATATTCACGCACAACATAGACACCAATCGTATTTATATTTGTGGATCATCCATGGGTGCTGTCGGTTGTTGGGAGATTATAAAGTCAAAACCTGGGCTGTTTGCTGCCGCTTTAATTGCCTCTGGTGTATCACCACGAACACAGCCAAACAGCTTCATGAATATCCCCATATACGCAACTTGCGGAAGCGAAGAGAGGAGTTACGAGACCCTACCGTGGCTTATCTCCGAAATAAACAAAGGTAGCGGCAATGCTAAACTCGATGTCTTACAAGGCTTACGCCATAGAGATGCTTGCGATAGTGCATTTACATCGAAACGCATTCAATGGTTATTCGCTCAATCATTAAATAAGTAGATAGAAAAAAATGGCTTAATGGTCAAAAAATTAAACTGATAAGAATCAATAATTAGTTGAAAATCAAAAAGGGGCTGTCCGCATTGGACAGCCCCTTTTGCTTTGAAATTGTATAATCCGGCTGGATTTTAGGCCTGCAGGCTTTGCAGATCCTCCTTCGAGCCGACAACCAGGTCGTCGTACTCGCGCAGACCCGTACCACCCGGGATCAGGTGACCACAGATCACATTCTCCTTCAGGTTCTCCAGCGGATCGACCTTTGCTTGGATAGCGGCCTCGTTCAAGACCTTGGTCGTCTCCTGGAACGATGCGGCCGAGATGAAGCTCGACGTCTGCAGTGCAGCACGCGTGATACCCTGCAAGATCTGCGTCGAGGTAGCCGGTACGATGTCACGTACCTTCACCGTCTGCATATCACGACGCTTCAGGCTCGAGTTCTCGTCACGCAGCTTGCGCAGCGAAACAATCTGACCCGGATGCATCGTCGTCGAATCACCGGCGTCGGTCACGACAGCCTTGTCGTAGAGTTCGTCGTTCACATCCATGAACTCCCACTTATCGACAATCTGATCCTCGAAGAAGCGGGTATCTCCCGGATCCTCGATCTTGACCTTCGACATCATCTGGCGAACAATCACCTCGAAGTGCTTGTCGTTGATCTTCACACCCTGCATGCGGTAAACCTCCTGTACCTCATTAACGATGTACTCTTGGATACGCGTGGGACCCAGGATGTTCAGGATGTCGGTCGGCGTGATAGCACCATCCGACAGCGCCGAACCAGCCTTCACGAAGTCGTTCTCCTGGACGATGATCTGACGCGACAGCGGTACCAAGTAACGCTTCACCTCACCCTGTTTCGAGGTGATGACGATCTCACGATTACCACGCTTGATCTTGCCGAATGCTACCTCACCGTCAATCTCCGATACAATGGCCGGATTCGACGGGTTACGTGCCTCGAAGAGCTCGGTAACACGCGGCAGACCTCCCGTAATATCGCCACCCGACTTGCCGACAGCACGCGGGATCTTGATCAGGATATCGCCGGCCTTGATCTTCTGCTTGTCCTTGACAACTACGTGGGCGTTCACCGGCAAGTTGAACTGCTTCACCTCCTCATCATCCTTGTTGATGATCTTGATCACCGGGTTCTTCGTCTTGTCTTTCGACTCGATGACAACCTTCTCCGACAGACCGGTCTGCTCATCACGCTCCTCACGGTAGGTGACGCCCTCGATCACGCTGTCGTACTGGATCTTACCATCGTGCTCCGAGATCACTACAGCGTTGTAGGGATCCCACTCGCAGATCATATCACCCTTCTTAACCTCGGCACCATCCTTCATGAAGAGCGTAGCACCGTAGGGCAGGTTGTGCGTATAGAGTACAATCTCGGTCTTCGGATCGACAATGCGGAACTCCGACTGACGCGAAATAACCAGGTCGATAGCCTCACCGGCCGAGTTCTTGCTCTTAATCGTGCGCAACTCGTCGATCTCGAGACGACCCTCATATTTCGATACCACATTGGTCTCAACGGCCGTACCACCGGCCACACCACCGACGTGGAACGTACGAAGCGTAAGCTGCGTACCCGGCTCACCAATCGACTGAGCAGCGATCACACCTACGACCTCACCCTTCTGAACCATGCGGGCCGTAGCCAGGTTGCGACCATAACACTTGGCGCAGACACCACGACGAGCCTCGCAGGTCAGTACCGAACGAATCTCTACCGACTCGAGCGGTGACTTCTCGATAGTCTCGGCAATCGCCTCAGTAATCTCCTCACCGGCCTTGCAGATCACATCGCCCGTGAGCGGATGGATCACATCGTTCAGTGCCACACGACCCAAGATACGATCGTAGAGCGTCTGCACCACGTCGTCGTTACGCTTGATGGCCGTAGCCGTCAAACCACGCAACGTACCGCAATCCTCCTCATTGATGATCACATCCTGTGCCACATCGACCAGACGACGCGTCAGATAACCAGCGTCGGCCGTCTTCAAGGCCGTATCGGCAAGACCCTTACGGGCACCGTGCGTCGAGATAAAGTACTCGAGCACCGACAGACCCTCCTTGAAGTTCGACAAGATCGGGTTCTCAATAACCTGCTGACCACCCTCGACACCCGACTTCTGCGGCTTGGCCATCAGACCACGCATACCGCTGAGCTGACGAATCTGCTCCTTCGAACCACGGGCACCCGAGTCCAGCATCATGTATACCGGGTTGAAACCATCCTGGTCCTTGACCAACGTGTCGATTACGACCTTCGTCAGCTTCGTGTTGATGTTCGTCCACACGTCGATGATCTGGTTGTAACGCTCGTTGTTCGTGATAAGACCCATGTTATAGTCCTCCATGATGGCATCTGCACGCTCATAACCCTCCTGAACGAGAGCCTCCTTCGCCTCGGGAATAATCACCGCGTCGAGGTTGAACGACAGACCGCCCTGGAAGGCCATCTGGTAACCCATATTCTTAATATCGTCCAGGAACTTGGCCACCTTATCGGCACCAGCCTTCTTCATCACCACCGAAATAATATCACGCAACGAACGCTTCGTCAGCACCTCGTTGATGAAGCCTACCTCGGTCGGAACCAACTGGTTGAAGATGATACGACCCACGGTCGTCTCCTTCAGTTCCTTGATCGGGTTGCCCTCGGCATCGCGGTCATCCACCACACACTTGACGACAGCGTGCAAGTCAGCACGACCCTCGTTGTAGGCGATGATCGCCTCCTCCGGACCGTAGAAGGTCAGACCCTCACCCTTCTCACCCTTGCGGGGCTTGGTGATGTAGTACAGACCGAGTACCATGTCCTGCGAAGGCACCGTAATCGGGGCACCGTTAGCCGGGTTCAAGACGTTGTGCGAACCGAGCATGAGCAGCTGGGCCTCCAAGATAGCGGCATTACCCAGCGGCAAGTGCACTGCCATCTGGTCACCGTCGAAGTCGGCGTTGAAGGCCGTACATGCCAGCGGGTGCAACTGCATTGCCTTACCCTCGATAAGTTTCGGCTGGAAGGCCTGGATACCCAGACGGTGAAGCGTCGGGGCACGGTTCATCAGTACGGGGTGACCCTTGATGACATTCTCCAGAATACCCCAGATCACGGGATCCTTGCGGTCGATGATCTTCTTGGCCGACTTAACCGTCTTCACGATACCGCGCTCGATAAGCTTGCGGATGATAAACGGCTTGTACAGCTCGGCTGCCATATCCTTCGGAATACCCATCTCGTGCATCTTCAGCTCGGGGCCTACGACGATGACCGAACGAGCCGAGTAGTCTACACGCTTACCCAACAAGTTCTGACGGAAGCGACCCTGCTTACCCTTAAGCGAATCCGACAACGACTTAAGCGGACGGTTCGACTCATTCTTCACAGCGTTGCTCTTACGCGAGTTATCCAGCAGCGAATCTACAGCCTCCTGCAACATACGCTTCTCGTTGCGCAGAATCACATCCGGAGCCTTGATCTCGATCAGACGCTTCAGACGGTTGTTGCGGATGATCACGCGACGATACAGATCGTTCAGATCCGACGTAGCGAAGCGACCACCATCGAGCGGCACCAACGGACGCAACTCAGGCGGAATAACCGGAATCACGTTCAGCACCATCCACTCGGGCTTATTCACCTCGCGCGAAGCACGGAACATCTCCACCACATTCAGACACTTCAGCGCCTCCGACTTACGCTGCTGCGAAGTCTCGTGCGAAGCTTTGTCGCGCAACTGATACGACATCGTATCCAGATCGACCTTCTTCAAGAGCGTCAGCACAGCCTCGGCACCCATCTGGGCAATAAACTTATTCGGATCCTCGTCCGGCAACTGCTGGTTAGCCTTCGGCAGTGCGTCGATGATATCCATGTACTCCTTCTCCGACAGCGTAGCCAGACGCTCGATGCCCTGCTCTTGAGCCGCACCGGCCTGAATTACAACATAGCGCTCGTAGTAGATGATCGACTCGAGCTTCTTCGACGGAATACCCAACAGATAACCGATCTTCGAGGGCAACGATTTGAAGTACCAGATGTGCACCACGGGAACCACCAGCGAAATGTGGCCCATACGCTCACGACGTACCTTCTTCTCGGTTACCTCCACACCGCATCGGTCGCAGACGATACCCTTATAACGAATACGCTTATACTTACCGCAATGGCACTCATAATCCTTCACAGGACCAAAGATGCGCTCGCAGAACAGACCGTCGCGCTCGGGCTTGTAGGTACGGTAGTTGATGGTCTCAGGCTTCAGCACCTCGCCGCTCGACTGGGCCAAAATCTCCTCAGGAGAGGCCAAACCGATTGAAATGCGGCTGTAACCGCTGTTCGATTTATTGTCTTTCGTAATTGACATATCTCTTTTCCTTTTTTCTTTCTCCTAAAATACCTTACTCGAGTTTGACCGAAAGAGCCAGACCACGCAACTCATGCAAGAGCACGTTCATGGCCTCCGGAATACCCGGACGCGGCAGGTTGTCACCCTTGACGATCGCCTCGTAAGCCTTGGCACGACCCACAACATCATCCGACTTGATCGTCAGAATCTCCTGCAGAATATTGGCCGCTCCGAAGCCCTCCAGAGCCCAAACCTCCATCTCACCAAAACGCTGACCACCGAACTGGGCCTTACCACCCAACGGCTGCTGCGTGATGAGCGAGTAGGGACCGATCGAACGGGCGTGCATCTTATCGTCGATCATGTGACCGAGCTTAAGCATGTAGATCACACCCACCGTAGCCGGCTGGTCGAAACGCTCGCCCGTACCACCATCGTACAGATACGTACGACCGCTGTGCGGGATACCGGCCTGGGCCGTGTACTCGTTGATCTGATCGAGCGAAGCACCGTCGAAGATCGGCGTAGCGAACTTCAGACCCAGCTCACGACCGGCCCAACCAAGAACCGTCTCGTAAATCTGACCCAGGTTCATACGCGAAGGCACACCCAGCGGGTTCAAACAGATATCCACGATCGAACCATCCTCCAGGAAGGGCATATCCTCGTCGCGAACGATCTTGGCAACAATACCCTTGTTACCGTGGCGGCCTGCCATCTTATCACCTACCTTCAGCTTACGCTTCTTGGCAATGTAAACCTTGGCCACCTGAATAACACCCGTCTGCGGCAACTCATCACCATTCGTCAGGTTGTATTTCTCACGCTTGATAACAGCATCTGCCTTCTTCCACTCGATGATATAGTTGTTGATCGTCTTCTCTACCAGTGCATCCAGGTGCTCGTCACCGGTCCATTTGCAAGGACCCAGATCGAGATAACCCTTGATGACACTCGTCTTCTCGTCGATCGATCTACGAGCAATTTCCTCAAGCATCTTCTGCGAGAACTTCGTACCAGCACCATAAAGCTCAACACCGAAGTAGTCGTAAATACCCTTCGTCGTCTTGCCCTGGAGCAACATCCAAAGCTTGTTAACCAGCACCTTCGTCAGATCAACAATCTGCTGTGCAAAACGCTCGTCGATCTTCTCCAACTGCAACTTCTCGTTGTTCTTGCCCTTCTTCGAAGTATCCTTCGTAGCACGGCTGTAGAGCTTCGTGTCAATCACCACACCGTGCAGCGAGGGCGACGCCTTCATTGATGCATCCTTCACATCACCGGCCTTGTCACCAAAGATGGCACGCAGCAGCTTCTCCTCCGGCGAGGGATCGCTCTCACCCTTCGGGGTGATCTTACCGATCATGATATCGCCCGGATTGACCACCGCACCGATGCGGATGATACCATTGGCATCCAGATCCTTCGTAGCATCCTCGCTCACGTTCGGAATATCGGCCGTCAGCTCCTCAACACCACGCTTCGTATCACGCACCTCCATGATGTACTCATCCACGTGTACCGACGTGAAGAGGTCCTCACGCTGGATACGCTCCGAGATCACGATAGCATCCTCGAAGTTGTAACCCTTCCAGGGCATGAATGCCACCTTCAGGTTGCGACCCAGGGCCAACTCACCCTGCTGCGTCGAGTAACCCTCGGTCAGGATCTGACCCTTGGTCACCTTGTCGCCCGTCAAGACGGTCGGCGTAAGCGTAATCGAGGTGTTCTGGTTCGAACGACGGTAACGCGGCAACTCATAGGTCGTCACCTCAGGAGCAAACGACACGATCACCTCGTCCGGCGTGCGATCATACTTAATCTGGATCTTCGTAGCATCGGCAAACGTAACCACACCATCACCCTCGGCAACGATCTGGATGCGACCATCCGACACCATATCCTTCTCCATACCCGTACCGACAATAGGAGATTCCGTAACAACCAGGGGCACGGCCTGGCGCATCATGTTCGAACCCATCAACGCACGGTTAGCGTCATCGTGCTCCAGGAAGGGGATGAGCGATGCAGCCACCGATGCAATCTGGTTCGGTGCTACGTCCATCAGGTTCACATCCTGTGCGACAACCACCGGGAAGTCGGCACCCTCACGCGCCTTGATGCGCTCGGGCTGCAGGAAGTTACCCTCGTCGTCGATCGGCATATTCGACTGTGCGACGATCATACCCTCCTCCTCCTCGGCCGTATAATAACGTACGTGCGAGTTGTCCATATCAATCTTACCATTCTCAACCGAACGATAAGGCGTCTCAATGAAGCCCATCGGCGAGATCTTGGCATAGACGCAGAGCGACGAGATCAGACCGATATTCGGACCCTCCGGCGACTCGATCGGACAAAGACGACCGTAGTGCGTGTAGTGTACGTCTCGCACCTCGAAACCGGCGCGATCACGCGACAGACCACCGGGACCCAGGGCCGACAGACGACGCTTGTGCGTGATCTCGGCCAGCGGGTTGATCTGGTCCATGAACTGCGAGAGCTGCGACGTACCGAAGAAGGTATTGATCACCGACGAAAGCGTCTTGGCATTGATCAAATCAACCGGCGTGAAGACCTCATTGTCACGGACATTCATACGCTCACGGATCGTACGTGCCATACGCACGAAACCGATCGAGAACTGATTCGAGAGCTGCTCACCGACCGTGCGGACACGACGATTCGACAAGTGGTCGATATCATCCACCTCGGCCTTCGAGTTGATCAGCTGAATCAGGTACTTGATGATGGCGATAATATCCTCGCGCGTCAGTGTACGCACGGCCGGATCAATCTCCATATTGAGCTTCTTGTTGATGCGGTAGCGACCTACATCACCCAAATCGTAACGCTTATCCGAGAAGAACAGTTTGTCGATCACGTCACGAGCTGTAGCCTCATCGGGCGGCTCCGAAGCACGCAACTGTCTGTAGATGTGGAACACGGCCTCCTTCTCAGAGTTACACGGGTCCTTCTGCAAGGTGTTGTAGATGATCGAGAAATCGATACCCGAAGCATTCTCCTTGTGCAGCAGGATCGACTTCGCACCGCTCTCGATGATCTGCTCGATGTGCTCCTCCTGCAGCTCCGTCTCGCGATCTACAACCACGTTGTTACGCTCGATCGACACAACCTCACCCGTATCCTCATCCACGAAGTCCTCGACCCACGAAGTCAGCACACGGGCTGCCAATTTGCGACCGATAGCCTTCTTCAGGTTCGTCTTCGTAACCTTCACCTCATCGGCCAGGTCGAAGATCTCCAAAATCTGCTGGTCAGCCTCGTAACCAATAGCACGCAGTAGCGTCGTCACGGGCAACTTCTTCTTACGGTCGATGTAGGCATACATCACGTTGTTGATATCCGTTGCGAACTCAATCCACGAGCCCTTGAACGGAATGATACGAGCCGAATAGAGTTTCGTACCGTTCGTGTGCATGCTCTGGCCGAAGAATACACCCGGCGAGCGGTGCAGCTGCGATACGATGACGCGCTCGGCACCATTGATGACGAACGTACCACGCTCGGTCATGTAGGGAATCGTACCGAAATAGACATCCTGTACGACTACGCCGAAATCTTCATGTTCGTCGTCCGTACAGTAGAGCTTCAGCTTTGCCTTCAAAGGCACGCTGTAAGTCAAACCGCGCTCGAGACACTCCTCGATCGTGTAACGCGGCGGATCAATGTAATAGTCGATAAACTCGAGAACGAAATTGTTTCGAGTGTCCGTGATCGGGAAGTTCTCCTGAAACACCTTGTAGAGGCCCTCATTCTTACGATTCTCGGCCGTCGTGTCCATCTGGAAGAAGTCCCGGAACGATTTCAGCTGCACCTCCAGCAGATCGGGATACGGTACCCGATTCTTCACCGTCGAGAAGCTGATTCTCTGTTGTTGTTGTGTTTTGGACATCGGTTAAAAAAACTGATATTTTTTTTAGCTTTGACAAATCTCTCGCCTCGCTTGCAGCCTCTTCGGATCGCATTGACCAATCGCACATGCTCCCCCTAAAAACCTCCGTCGAGCGGAATCTGTCGTTTGTTGTATAATAGCCACCCGGGCGGGCGGCAGTACGCGCAGATCGGAGAGCCCGATGCCGGGATTCACTCTACGACCTCATAGATGCTCGTACCTCTTCTTTGTTTGTCTTTATCGTGCACCGCACGACTAAAAGGCCTGCAAATCGAGAACAGGTCATTAGACAATTACCCTCTGATAATCAACTTCTTAAAACCTAACTCACCGATCTCTTTGCACCCCTTTCAGTCGGTCGGGCAAAGAAAAAAAAGCCCCAGCGCAAGCATTTACTCGCACCTCGGGGCTACATTGTCTGACGACGGGCACAGCTCCTAAATCGGCACTCCCGTACATTAGACCAGAAAAGGCATAGAGCCACACACCTTGCGTGTGTCAGGCTCTATACCTGTTGTCTGAGGGCTGTCTGTGACAGCCGGCGAACTACTTCAGCTCAACCTCAGCACCAGCATCCTCGAGAGCGCTCTTGAGGGCCTCAGCCTCCTCCTTCGAAACACCCTCCTTAACAGCCTTGGGAGCTGCGTCAACGAGTGCCTTAGCATCGCCCAGCGAAAGACCAGCGGCCTCCTTAACGGCCTTGATCACCTGGAGCTTAGCCTGGCCGGCGCTCTTCAGGATAACGTCGAACGACGTCTTCTCTGCGGGAGCAGCCTCACCAGCAGCAGCGGGAGCAGCAACTGCAACAGCAGCAGCAGCGGGCTCAATGCCATACTCCTCCTTGAGGATCTGAGCCAGTTCGTTTACCTCGGTAACCTTCAGGTTAACCAGTTCTTCAGCAAGTTTCTTGATATCTGCCATAGTAGTAGATTATTAAAATTTTGTTTTGTTTCTTGTGTAAAATTAGTTGTTGCGCTCCTCGAGCGTCTTTACGAGGCCGGCGATCTTCTGACCAGCGGCACCCTGCAGAGCCGAAATAACATTCTTGGCCGGCGACTGGAGCAGAGCCACGATATCGGCAACCAGCTCCTTCTGCGACTTGATGTTGCACAGAGCATCGAGCTGCTCATCGCCTACATATACGCAACCCTCTGCGAATGCGGCCTTCAGAACCGGCTTATCCGACTTCTTGCGGAACTCCTTGATCAACACCGCCGGAGCCTTAGCTACGTTGGTGAACATGATCGAGGTAGGACCTTCGAGCGTCTTTACCAAATCAGCATCAGCCTTCTCTACCTTCTCCAACGCCTTGGCGAAGAGCGTATTCTTTACGACTACGAGCTTCACCTCGTTCTCGAAGCACTTGCGACGCAACGTTGCGGTCTGCTCGGCGTTCAAGGCCTCGATGTTGGTGATGTAGAAGTGAGGATAAGCTTCGAGCTGCTCGGCGAGGCTGTTAATTACAACCAGTTTTTCTTCCTTTGTCATCTCTAACTTCCTCCTGATTATTTAGTTTCTACTGATTTCGGATCAATCTGCACACCCGGGCTCATCGTCGTCGAGAGATATACACTCTTCACATACGTACCCTTAGCTGCAGACGGCTTCAGCTTGATAATCGTATTCAGTACCTCCTTCGCGTTATCCACGATCTGATCTACCGAGAACGAAATCTTACCTACCGACGTGTGAACGATACCGAACTTGTCAACCTTGAAGTCGATCTTACCGGCCTTCACATCCTTAACGGCCTTTGCGACGTCCATCGTTACCGTACCGGTCTTGGGGTTCGGCATCAAGCCACGAGGACCCAGGATACGACCCAGCGCACCTACCTTACCCATTACGTTCGGCGTACAGATGATCACGTCAACATCGGTCCAACCGCTCTTGATCTTATCTACATACTCGTCAAGACCTACGAAATCGGCACCTGCTGCCTGAGCCTCAGCTTCCTTCTCGGGGGTACAAAGTACAAGTACGCGAACAACCTTACCCGTACCGTGGGGCAACGTAACCACGCCGCGAACCATTTGGTTTGCCTTGCGCGGATCTACACCCAGACGTACGTCTACATCTACCGAAGCATCAAATTTCGTGAACGTGATCTCCTTCAGAAGAGCGGCAGCCTCCGAGAGCTTGTAGGCCTTACCGGCCTCCACCTTTGCGATGGCAATCTTTTGGTTTTTCGTCAACTTACTCATCTCTTACTTAGTTGTTAGGAAATTCACCCACGACTTTGATACCCATACTGCGAGCAGTACCGGCAACCATACGCATTGCAGCCTCAATCGTAAAGCAGTTCATGTCAGGCATCTTACCCTGAGCGATCTCACGAACCTGATCCCACGTCACCTGACCAACCTTCTCGCGGTTAGGCTGTGCAGAACCCGTCTGAACATTGGCTGCTTGCTTAAGCTGAATAGCTACAGGCGGCTGTTTTACAACAAAGTCGAACGACTTATCGCTGTAAACGGTGATGATGACCGGAAGAACCTTGCCTGCCTTATCCTGTGTACGTGCATTGAACTGCTTGCAGAAGTCCATGATGTTGACTCCCTTAGAACCCAATGCCGGACCTACCGGAGGCGAAGGATTGGCGGCACCACCTTTGATCTGCAATTTAATAAATGCAGCAACCTCTTTTGCCATAGTTTTCCTTTGTTAATTATTCTTTTTCTACTTGCGTGAAGCCCAACTCCATCGGAGTTTTGCGCCCGAATATCTTCACCGATACCGTGAGCTTCTTGCGCTCATTGTCGACAGCCTCGATAGTTCCCTGGAAGCTTGAGAAAGGACCATCGATGACCTGAACGGTCTCGCCAACGACGAATGGTTCTTCGTTTTCCTCCTCCATTGCATTGATCTCATCGACGCGACCCAGAATACGCGCAACCTCCTGTGGACGAAGGGGTGCTGCCACCATCTTGCGACTATCTTCCTTGGTCTCACCCAAGAAACCCAATACATTGGGGATATTACGAATTATCATAGGAATCTGGCCTACAAGAGCCGCCTCCACCAGGACATAACCCGGATAGGAGACCTTCTCTTTGGAGACCTTCTTACCATTACGGATTGTATAATATTTCTCCGTCGGGATCAACACCTGTGAAATGTAGTCCTCCAACTTGCCAAGGCGAATCTCTTTATCGAGGTACTCTTTCACCTTTCCCTCTTTGCCGCCCACAGCGCGCACTACATACCACTCCTTCTTAACCTCGCTCATTGTTCAGTAATGAATCAATTAACGACCCAGATTACCCAACGTGTTATAAACAAACTCCATCACGTTCTCGAACGTGAGGTCCATAGCCAAAACGACAACGGCGAAGATAGCCGAAGCCACCATCACCACTACCGTCGAGCTCTGCAATTGCGGGAACGATGGCCACGAAACCTTGTTCACCAGCTCATTATAGGACTCTTTAATGTATTTGAACATATCTCTTTTCTTTTTTAACTGGCAGGAGCAGAGAGATTCGAACTCCCATCAACGGTTTTGGAGACCGCTATTCTACCCTTGAACTATGCTCCTAAAAGTGAGAAGCGGTGCGGTTTACACCGCTTCTCTATTGTTGTCGAGTGTATTACTCAACGATCTCCAGGATCTGACCTGCGCCTACCGTACGGCCACCCTCGCGGATTGCGAAACGCAGACCGGCGTTCAGAGCAACGGGGTAGATCAGCTTCACAGTGATCGTGATGTGGTCACCCGGCATCACCATGTCAACACCTGCGGGCAACGAAACCTCACCGGTTACGTCCATCGTACGCAGATAGAACTGGGGACGATACTTGTTGTGGAACGGCGTGTGACGGCCACCCTCCTCCTTCTTCAGAATGTAGACCTCAGCCTTGAACTCCGTGTGGGGCTTAATCGAACCCGGCTTGGCAACTACCATACCGCGCTTAACCTCCTTCTTGTCGATACCGCGGAGCAACAGACCTACGTTGTCACCAGCCTCACCCTCATCGAGGAGCTTGCGGAACATCTCAACACCCGTACAGGTCGAGGTCAACGACTTCTCACCCAGACCGATGATCTCAACGGGATCACCTACGTGGATAATACCAGTCTCAATACGACCCGTTACTACGGTACCACGACCCGTGATCGAGAACACGTCCTCAACAGGCATCAGGAACGGCTTCTCGTTCTCACGTGCCGGGATGGGTACGTACTCGTCAACAGCGTTCATGAGCTCCATAATCTTCTCCTCCCAGGTGGGCTCGCCGTTCAGACCACCAAGAGCCGAACCACGGATGATAGGAGCGTTGTCACCGTCGAAGTCATACTTCGAAAGCAGGTCGCGAACCTCCATCTCAACCAGGTCAAGCATCTCGGGATCGTCAACCATATCGCACTTGTTCAGGAATACAACGATGCGGGGAACGTTCACCTGCTTTGCAAGCAGAACGTGCTCGTTCGTCTGGGGCATCGGACCGTCCGTTGCGGCTACTACGAGGATGGCACCGTCCATCTGGGCAGCACCCGTTACCATGTTCTTAACGTAGTCGGCGTGACCCGGGCAGTCAACGTGAGCATAGTGACGGTTAGCCGTCTGATACTCTACGTGCGAGGTGTTGATCGTGATACCACGCTCCTTCTCCTCGGGTGCGTTGTCGATCGAATCAAACGAGCGGAGCTCCGACAGACCATTCTTAGCCAGAACGGTGGTGATGGCGGCCGTCAAGGTCGTCTTACCGTGGTCTACGTGACCGATAGTACCGATGTTTACGTGCGGTTTGGAACGGTCAAATTTTTCTTTTGCCATAGTTGTATAAGTTTTAAAGTATAATTGTTTGTTACTTTATCTCTTTTTATCTGGACCAGACTCTCATCCGATCCCTTTGAGCGGAAGACGAGGCTCAAACTCGCGACCCTTAGCTTGGAAGGCTAATGCTCTATCAACTGAGCTACTTCCGCAAAAACATACCGCATCGAGGCACACCACCCGCTATCAACAACATAAAGGCGCCCCGAGGACCCCTCTTTGCTGCGGCGAGTTTCACAACCCCAACCGGCATTCCGTTTCTCAAAAGTGGGAAGTGATGGATTCGAACCACCGAAGGTAAAAACCAGCAGATTTACAGTCTGCCCCATTTGGCCACTCTGGTAACTTCCCAAATCTTTGCTCGACCTTAAGAACCACGACCTCTTTCGTCGTTCTCTCAAATCTCGCCCCTTCTCGATCTTGAGCCGATGGAGGGACTCGAACCCACGGCCGCCTGATTACAAATCAAGTGCTCTGCCAACTGAGCTACATCGGCATTTTCTAACCGTTTCGGAATGCAAAGGTAGGTATAAAAAATTTACCAACAAAATTTTTCAGGATAAATTTTTCAAAAACCTAAACTCAAAGAGCTTTGATCTCCAACGCCTCAAACGAAGGGAGGGAAATCGGGTGCAAAGATACTTAAGTTTTGCGAATATACAAGCACCCGAACACTTTTTTTTCACACAACACCCAAAAAAAAGAGAAGGCCCCCGCAGGAGCCCTCTCTAATATTATATAGGTATCGAACGATTAGTTCTGGAAACCATAGCCATTCGTAAAGCCACCCGTAGCAATAACGTTCGGCGTGAAGGGCCACAGATAGATCGGAGCCGACTGATAGTCGTAGCCGTTGAAGTACTTGTTGTGGTAGTCCTCCTCGTTGGCTGCAAGAGCTATACCCCACTCTACCTTCGTATAACCGTCAGCCTCCAAAGCGGCACCGTCAACCGGCTCAAACAGACCCTGAATAGCCAGGTTGGTAGCCGTTGCACCGGCATACTCCAAACCACCGGCTGCGCAAACCGAAGCCCAGTCGTCGTGCTGACCACGCCACGAGGGATAGAGCAATGCCTTCTCCTCACCGGTAGCATCCTCCGGGCACTGAGCCGTCAGACGATAACCCAGAACAGCCTTACCATCTACGAGTTTCGTGTACACATAGTCCGAAATCACGTTGCCGTTCGCGAACTTATACGAACCGTTAGCCTTCAGACCATCGATCATTGCCTTCGTCAGCTCCTTCGTAGCCTTAATCTTCTCGGCAATGAAGCCCGTACGGATCAGCGTGTAACGACGGTCACCCTCACCGGCATACTCGAAGCCACGCTCGTCGATAATAGCCTCAACCAGCGAACCGCGCGAAGCGATGAATGCATCGGTGTTAGCCTTATCTGCGGGGAACGAACGCTCGCGGATGATCTTCATGTACTGCTTAGCCGTAGCCTCGTCGCCCGTCATGGCGCAAGCCTCTGCATAGCCCAGATAGATCTCAGCCATACGCATATAGGGAGCATTGATACCCGACTTACGCTGCTTAGCATAAGGCAGCTTCTGACGGTTCTCATCCCACTTGTTGAGCGAAAGACCACCACCCTTGGTCTGCGAACCGGGAACGAACGGAAGCAGCTGCTCCGAACCATCACCCGCGCTACCCGTTACGGCGATCGAAACGTCACGACGCATGTCGTTCGGATCGAACATACCATAGTAGAAAGCAGGGTTGATACGGCCCTGACCGTAGTTCTTACACGGCATACCGGCGTTCTTCTTCAAGCTACTACCACCGGCCGACGGACGACCGAACGAGTAGGGACGTGCGTCGTTACCCGAACCCATCGTCATCGGGATCTCATAGATCGACTCCGTTGCATAGTGCTCGTCACCCATGTGCATCTCCTCAAAGAAGTACTGATAGGGGTTGTTGTACTGACGCTTACCGGCATCGTTGTTCTTACGAGGATCGCTCAACAGCAGCTGAGCCGTACCCGAGTTGTCCAAGCAAGCCTTGAAGTAGGTCTTGGCAATCTCAAAGAACTTCTTGTAATCCGTACGACGGCCATAGACAGCGTTAGCAGCATTTGCATTGGCCTTACCCTTCGTCTCGAACGAGATCTCGTTACCCTCGATATCGCGATAAACGATATCCGAGCGGCGCGTGTGGTAACCACCGGCCTCCATAGCCATACGACCAATCAGACCCTGTACATAGGTACGCGAAATCTGATCCTTGTCCGTACCCTTCTCACCCAGACGATACATGATCGGCTCCACGCGGATCAGGTCAGCGATACATGCCTCGAAGATCGAGTCACGACCTACCAGACCACCGGCCGGTTCACCAAACGTATCGTTGTAGGGAACATCACCGTAGTACTTAATCAGCTCACGATAAGCCGTAGCGCGGATGGCAACAGCCTCACCGTAGAGGTTCAGAATGTCGGTCGGAACGCCGGCTGCGATCTCCTCCTCGAAGCCCGGCATAGCCTCCATAGCCGAAATTACGGCATTGGCATTCGAAATCGTCTTGAACGAACGAGCATAACCGTTCGAGGGCGACTCCTTCTGATAACCCGTAGCCACATACGAGCCTGTTATCGTACCATTTACATAGAAGCACTCTGGTTCGTGACGCGGCAGCTGAGCACCATAAGCCTCAGGGTGACGCTCGATATCCGAACCCGTAACATCCATAGCATAGTAGAAACCATCACCGAACAGGTCGTTCTGAATGGCGTCGCGGAAGGCCTCATAGGTACCATCCATCGCCGCGCGAGCCGTCGTCATGTTCGAGAAGACGAAATCACCATCGACAACCGAGGGCGATTCGGTCTCCAGAAAATCACTGCACGAGCTGGCGGCAAAAGCTACACAAAGTGCAGAATAAAATATCTTTTTCATAATCTTTTTCTCGTTTTAGGATTAGAACGTTACATTCAGACCGAACGTGTAGGTGCTGGTCTTGGGATAAGCGTTGTAGTCATAGTTCGGGGTCGGGAAGCCGTCACCACCAGCGTCGAAGTTGGTGTTCACCTCCGGATCAAGACCCGAGTAGCCCGACAGGCAGAAGAGGTTCGAACCCGTGAAGTAAACGCGAACCTTCTCGATCTTCACCTTGCTCGTCCACTTCTTGGGCAGCGTGTAACCTACGGTCAGGTTCTGCAGACGCAGGTACGACGCATCCTCGATGAAGTCCGACGAAACGAGAGCGAACTGCGAGTGAGCCATCGGCTGCTTTGCATCCTTGTTCATAGCGTCGAGCTGCGAGGGATCCCATACCAGACCCAGGTCACCATTGCCGTCTACACCGTAGATCTGATAGCAATCAGCCACCAGAGCCAGACGGTTCGAACCAAGGTTATTATCCTTGTTACCCCACAACGACTGCATAGCGTTGGCGTTGTAAACTTTACCACCAATCTGATAGGTGAAGGCAGCCGAGAAATCGAGGTTCTTCCAGTTACCGCTCAGCGAGAAACCACCCGAATGGTTGGCCATCATCTCACCTACGATCGTCTCGTCCGACAGGTCGAGAACACCATTACCATCGAGATCCTTGAACTTCGGCATACCGGGATAAGCCAGCTGACCATCAGCCACGTGCTGCTTCATCTCCGTGCTATTGTACGATACGAGCGATGCGGTGATATCGGGCACACCGTCCTTCAGCGTATAGATGCCATTTGCATAGTCAAAGTCAGCGGTCGTATAGAAACCATCAGCCACGAAGCCCATTACCGTACCTACGGGCTGACCCTCACGGATCACGTAGTCGTAGTTCGGGAAGCGAGCCGTCGAACCCCAACCGGTGTGCGTATCAGCCAAAGCCTTATCATCGATAGCCTCGATGTTGTTCTTGTTGTAGCTGTACGTCATGTTGAAGCTCAAGTTGAAATCCTTCTTGCGGATGATGTCAGCACCCAACGCGATCTCGATACCCTTGTTCGAGGTCTCAGCCACGTTGCGGAACTGGTACGAGTAACCCGACGATGCGTCGGTCGGAACCTTCATCAGGATGTCGTTGGTCGAGTTCCAGTAACCGTCGATGCTACCACGCAGGCGACCATTCCAGAGGCTGAAATCAATACCGATGTTACGCGAGGTCGTGGTCTCCCACTTCAGGTCGGGATTCGGCTGCATATCACCAGGAACGTAAACGGTCTCACCGGCAGCGTTCGTCGAAGTCTTCCACGTACCCTTCCAGAGCGACGAGTCAATGTTATCGGCACCCGACGTACCATACGATACACGGAGTTTCAAGTTGTCGAGCCAATCACGAGTACCCTCCATGAAGGCCTCATCCGAAATACGCCAAGCCACAGCAGCTGCGGGGAAGTAACCCCACTGGTTGTTCTCGGCAAACTTCGACGAACCATCGGCACGGAACGTAGCCGTGAAGAGGTACTTACCCTTATAACCGTAGTTTACACGGCCGAACCACGAGGTAGTGTGGTCGGGCGTACCGATCGTGTTCGAGAACGACGACGGCTTCACATTGTCGTCGTACATGTTCATCATACCAAATGCATCATCCTTCGAGAAACCGGTCGGATAGCCAAAACCGCGGAACTCCGACTTGTTCGACTTCGAAGCCAATACCTCATTACCGGCCAATACCGACAGCGAGTGGTCCTCACCCAGACCCTGAATCTCATAGTTCACGGTCGTAGCCCAACGAACACCATAGCCATCCTGCTTGGTCAGACGAGCCTCGTTGTAAGCGTTGTCCGAAGCAGCCGTACCCTCATCCCAGTACTCGGTCTGCGACCAGTTGCGGCTGAGCGAAAGCTCCGACTTAGCCGTCAGGCCCGTAATCGGCTGCCACGTCAGACCACCACGTGCGCGCAGGCGCTGGCGGGTCGTAATATTCTCATAGTTGTTGATCACATCCACCGGATTCTTCGACGTAGCAACGCCGTCACCACCCTGGAACATCAACGCCTCATTGTCGTTACCCATCGGCTCGTCGATCGGACGATACTTATAAGCCGAAGTAGCCACGTCATACTTCGTACCCTCGAGCTTCGTATCCGAGTAACGGAGGTCAGCGTCAAAGGTCAGCGTCTTGGCCAGCTTGTGCGAGAACTTGATGTTGGCACCCCAACGACGGTAACCCGAGTTGATGCGCGAACCCTCATCGTCCACGTAGTTCACCGTAGCATAGAGCTGCGACTTCTCGTTGCCGGTCGACATCGAGATATCGTGGCTCTGTGCATAAGCCTGACGAAGAACGTCCTCCATGTAGTTGTGAGCCTTCACGTTCTTGTAGTCGTTCAGGTGGTTACCATACTTCGAACCGAGGCCGAAATACTCAGCAACACCGTCAGCATAAGCTGCACCGGTCTCCATACCCTGAGCCCACGTGTAGAGTACATAGTCGTAAGCGTCCATCACGTCGAGGATCTCGGGCTTAGCCTTGATCTGATAGTACATGTTGTAGCGAACGGTGGTCTTCTGATCTTTCTGACCGCTCTTGGTCGTAATCAAGATAACACCATTAGCACCCGATGCACCATAGATAGCCGTCGAAGCGGCATCCTTCAACACGTCGATCGACTCGATGTTGTCGGCCGGGATATCCGAGATATCGCTCACCTGAATACCGTCCACGATGAAGAGCGGGTCATTCGACTGCGTAATCGAACCACCACCACGTACGCGGATCGACATCGAAGCGCCCGGACGACCGTCCTGCGAGGTCACCTGCACACCCGGCAGCTGGCCCTGCAAGGCCTGAGCCACGTTCGATACGGGGTTAGCAGCAAGCTTCTCACCCGAAACCGAAGCAACCGAACCGGTCAAATCACGGCGTTTCACCGTACCATAACCGACCACAACGACGTCCTCGATGCCGGTTGCATCCTCCTCCAGGACAACCTGGATCTCCGTGCGACCATTCACGGGCACCGTTTGCGTCTTCATACCGATGTACGAAACAACCAGCGAGTTGTTCTTTGCATCGGGCACATTCAGCGTGAACGAGCCGTCCACACCTGTACTTGTACCGAGAGAGGTTCCTGCGACAACCACAGCCGCGCCGATAACCGGCTCGCCCTTAGCGTCCTTGACCCCCCCCCTCAACGTTTGAGCCTCAGCTGCAAAAGCCAGGCTCCATCCCAACACTACGGTCAGGACAAACTTGAGAGAAAAGTTCTTCATAGTAAAAAATAGGTTAATAAAGTTGGTTTTGTTTGCTATTCCCGACACAAATCGGGGCTTTTTCTCATAACAAAGATAATCACTTTTTTTTATTCTCGGCACAAATCCTCTTTTTTTTCACGCTTTTTTCACTTTTTAGACACCAACTCGCTAAAAATATTAAAAAAAGAGCCTGCTTGACACCTATTTTGTCAAGCAGGCATTAAAACTCGTTTGATTATATATAAGGTGTTTGATTCAATCAGCGACCTATTTATAGCTCACAATCAACATCCGCGAAGCCTCCCAAAAACGAGTCGGGTCCGAAATGACGAGTTTCAACACGACCCCATCGTCATCCGTAATCAACTCATACGATCCCTCGGGATGGTTGGTGACCACTTGGGCCTTCTTTTTGCCAATCGGCACCTCCACCAACTCACGAGCATCGGCACGCATGAAGAATTCCAGGTTGTTCTGCTTCGAGGGGACCAACGTACGACCGATGAAGCCCTGCTTCTCGACAATCGAGGCTTCGCGCAGTATCTTCTCCTCGCCTACGACATAATAGACGGCATGCAACGATTCGTCGAGCGAGAGGTTGGAACGCGTCAGCGAATCAACCGTAGTACGATGCGATGCCTCCATAGCCTCGACCTGCTGATTGAGTTGCTGCACCTCGATCGTGCGCTCGGCCAGCTCGGTACGCAACTGCGAGAGTTGCTGATCCTGCGCCTCCACGCGGCCATTTAGCTCCGTAATAAGCTTCTCCAACTCACCAATCTTGAGGTTGGCACGACGCAACCGAGCGGCGGCACGCTGCAGGTCGGCAATCTTCTGACGATTCTCCTCCATCAGCTCCTCGATGGCCGCAATATCGCTATTGATCTGATCGACCGGACGGGCAAAGCCCTCCTGTTCGGCCGACGTGATGATATTTTCATGTGCCTTGACACGTGCCAGGTTCTCCGTAATGGCATTGATATCGGCAAAAACCGCCTCAATGAGCGAATCTTTTGCCGCTACGACGCGCTCCAACGAATCCCGATCAGCATTTGCCTGATCCAAAACCTGCTGATTACCGCAAGCCGAGCAAAACAGTGCCACTACGGCCGCGCAATAGAGTATTTTTTTCATGGTGTTTAAGTGATTTGTCTCTACAAAGATAGGTATTTCGAGCCGAAACAGCAAATAAAAAAGGAGGGGATTCCCAACTTGCAGCTGATCTCCCCTCCTGTTTTTGCTTACGAGTCCGCGATTATTTCGCAGCGTTCTTCTTATCGTAGCGTTTTGCGTAGCGGCTCATAAACTTATCGACGCGACCGGCGGTATCTACGAGCTTCATCTTACCCGTATAGAACGGGTGCGACGTGTTCGAGATCTCCATCTTATACACGGGATAGGTTTCGCCGTTCACTTCGATGGTCTCTTTGGTCGAAACGGCGGACCGGCACAAAAACACGTGGTCATTGGACATATCCTTGAATGCCACCAAACGATAATTTTCGGGATGAATACCTTTTTTCATTTGTGTTTTTGTTAATAATTAGTACTAATTGCGGGGCAAAGGTAGCCATAATTTTTCAATTTGCAACGCTTTACGCCGCTTTTTCGCTACAAAAATAACACTTACCCCTATTTTTTCAATTTGAAAGTTGCTTTTTTCAGTGGATTTATGCTACCTTTGCGCCTGCAAACTCTTTTTGCAGGGCCCATAGCTCAGTTGGTCAGAGCAGCGGACTCATAATCCGAAGGTCGTGGGATCATGCCCCTCTGGGCCCACCAATCACAGATAGGACGATATACGACGTATATCGTCCTATTTTTTTGACGACAACAATCTCACTCCTAAACCTTTAAGCAAATCCACAGGCCGAAAACCGCAGATTCTTCATAACGATAGTTGCTTTATTTCTATTTATTTTATAAATTTGCGCATAGAGCAACGGCTCTGATTTATAAATTAGCCCCATGTAAAGAGCGAATAATCATTATGAATCACACGTGCCCTCCATCGTGCATGGCTCTCAGCCACCCCGAAGCTGGATTTTTCCTACGTAACTGCCAAGTCGGCGAATCGTTCACCATCGGACCTGGAAATCAGCACCAAATCATCTTTCTACTCTATGGTGAAGCCATTCTAAACTCCGAAGAGCGACACAACTACCGCATCAGCGAAGGATCCTTCTTTCTCTGCTACTCCGGTTACCACTACGAACTGCAACCCCTCGGCAGCATCACTCTTATAGGGGCCTACTTCACGACGCTGGGTGCAGCCTGCGACCTAACGACCCTCACACAACTCCACAAGCGACAGCGGTCGTTTTGCTATGAATTTACCACCACCCCCTTCAACGAACCGCTCCGCGAGTTCCTCCACGTGATGCACCGCTATCTTGAAGACGGCATCGCCTGCAAGCATTTGCACTATGCGACCATCCAACAATTGTTCGTCATCTTCCGCTTTTATTATAAGCCCAAGACGCTGTTGCGCCTCTTCTATAACCTACTCAACAATGACCTATCGTTCCGCACGTTGGTGCAAAACAACTGCACAAAGGCAAAGACGCTCAATGAATTAGCAGCACTATGCGGATATGAGATCTCGGTGTTCAATGTAATCTTCCGCAAACATTTCCAGGGAATCACCCCCTACGCATGGATGCAAGAACAACGCAGCCACGAGATTCGCAAGGTCATTTGCGAGAGCGATCTTTCGATTGGCGAGATCGCTGCACGTTACGGCTTCTCCAACCCCGGTCATTTGAGTAGTTTCTGCCGCAAATTCTTCGGATGTACCCCGACGCAGCTCCGCGCCGGCCACAAAACAACGGAGTAGCAGGCATAAAGAGGGCCGCATCCGGCAGATGCGACCCGCAAGGCTATAACTCCAGCCCCATGATGTAATCGTTCATCGATAATAGACAATAAACGATCTCCGATAAGGATGTGTATAAAAGGTGGGATTTCAAGGCTTGCGCAGCCCGAGAAAACGGAGTTTACGCATGTAAATGAGTATTTCGAGGGCAAGCGTAACGCAGAAATCACCGTTTTAGACACATCCCTCCCGCAGCATACTCTCGTATGTGCCAATTTTGCGAGCAAGCAAGATACAAAAAGAGCCGTGCTAAATAGCTGCAAAAAGAAAAAGACCGGTCTTACCGGTCCTATTTCTTCTCGCAAATGCGAAGTCGATTAGTACTTGAACGTCGATTCGTCCGAAACCGTCAACTTCTTGCGACCCTTTGCGCGACGCGCAGCCAATACCTTACGGCCATTGGCCGTAGCCATACGAGCACGGAAACCATGCTTGTTTACACGCTTGCGACGCGAGGGCTGATAAGTTCTCTTCATTGCCATAGCTGTATCGTTTTATTGTTTTAGACTTTTTTACGGAATGCAAAAGTACAACAAAAAACTTATTCACAAAAATTTTTCGTAAAATTATTTGCATTTAACGGCTAAAAAGCGTGGAAATCTTGTTATCTTTGTCCTGGGAGCCACCTCAAGAGACCCTTTTCGGGTTGTTCTGTTGCAGGTGCACGCGCCCGATAACCCTAAAAACTACGCGTTATGGCTATCTTCCAAGTCGAAGGCGGACATCGCCTCCATGGTTCGATCACCCCGCAAGGTGCTAAAAACGAAGCCCTGCAGATCCTCTGTGCCACGTTGCTCACTTCGGAGCGTGTGACGGTACACAACGTACCGCAGATTCTTGACATTGCCAATCTGATCGAATTGCTGCGCCGTATGGGTGTCGAGGTCGAGAAACTCGGCCCTGAAAGTTACGCCTTCTGTGCTCGCGAGATCAACTTCGACTATCTGCGTAGTGAGGACTACCGCCGCCGTGGCACCAAACTACGCGGCTCGGTGATGCTCATGGGCCCCATGTTGGCTCGCTTTGGCGTAGCTTACATTCCCAAGCCTGGAGGCGACAAGATCGGCCGTCGCCGCTTAGACACCCACTTCCTGGGATTCCAGAAGCTGGGGGCCAAATTCAACTTCGACCTCGGCGAAGAGGTCTATGCCATCGAGGCCGATGAGTTGCGCGGCACCTATATGTTATTAGACGAGGCGTCGGTGACCGGTACGGCCAACATCGTGATGGCTGCCGTATTGGCCAAAGGGCGAACAACGATCTATAATGCCGCTTGTGAACCCTACCTGCAGCAATTGTGCAAGATGCTCAACCGCATGGGTGCCAAGATTTCTGGCATCGGGTCGAATCTGCTGACCATTGACGGCGTTGAGTCGTTGGGGGGCACTGAACATACTATGCTGCCCGACATGATCGAGGTAGGCTCGTTTATCGGCATGGCTGCCATGACGCAGTCCGAGCTGACAATCAAAGATGTCTCGTTCGAGAATCTGGGCATCATCCCGGCTCAATTTGCCCGTTTGGGTATTCAATTTGAGCAACGCGGTGACGACATCTACATTCCGCAGCAGGATCACTACCGCATCGACACCTTCCTCGACGGGTCGATTCTCACCATAGCCGATGCTCCATGGCCGGGACTAACCCCCGACTTATTGTCGGTCTTCCTGGTCGTAGCTACACAGGCTAAAGGAGCCGTCTTGATCCACCAAAAGATGTTCGAGAGCCGCCTCTTCTTTGTCGATAAGCTGATCGACATGGGGGCACAAATCATCCTCTGCGATCCGCACCGTGCAACGGTCATCGGCCACGACCACCAACGTCGCCTACGTGCCACGAAGATGTCGTCGCCCGATATTCGTGCCGGCGTAGCCCTGCTCATCGCCGCACTCTCAGCTGAGGGTGTCTCGACAATCCAAAACATCGACCAGATCGACCGTGGTTACCGCGACATCGACGGTCGCCTGAATGCCCTCGGTGCCCGCATCACTCGTTTAGATGAGTAATACAAATGATTAGAATCCAAAAAAAATAGATAGATAGAGAACCATGTTTTTAGAGAATGCGAATAAAAAGGGCTGGATCGAAGTGGTCTGTGGCTCGATGTTCTCGGGCAAGACCGAAGAACTGATCCGCCGCCTCAAACGCGCCCAATTTGCCCACCTGAAGGTGGAGATTTTCAAACCAAAAATTGATGTCCGCTATTCGGAGGAGGAGGTCGTCTCGCACGATTCGAATGCCATCCGCTCCACACCGGTCGAGTCTCCGCAGAACATTCTGCTGATGACCTCCGATGTCGATGTAGTCGGTATCGACGAGGCACAATTCTTCGACGATAGTTTGGTCGATGTATGCCGTCAGTTGGCCGACAGTGGTGTACGTGTCATCGTCGCGGGTCTGGATATGGACTACATGGGCAAGCCCTTTGGCCCGATGCCGATGTTGATGGCCACAGCCGAACACGTCTCGAAAGTACACGCAATCTGTGTACGGTGTGGCAATTTGGCCCATCATTCACACCGTCTAACAGCCGATCAGAAGCAGGTATTGCTCGGTGCACAAGACAGTTACGAACCCATTTGCCGCCACTGCTTCAACGAATTGATGCGAGAGCGCAAGTAATCGGCACGCCGCTCCTTCTACCCAAAGGGGCTGTCTCAACCATTGTGTTGAGACAGCCCCTTCTGACAACATTATCGGATCTTGGGTACTCCCACATTACGGACGCACCGAGGCCGGAATCTCCGCACGAACATACACTGAGACATCTTTCGCGTCATCCTTGGCTACCCAAATCATCTCCTTGGCAGTCAAGCTTTTGACCAGATAGCGATGCGTCCAATCGCCACCACCGTAATCATACTGACCACGAATCACAGCCCCCAACTCAGGATCCAGTTCAATAGCAAACTGTCCCGTAGCGGTATGCGCCTGGAAACTATCGATGTTCTGATAGATCGTAAAACGCGAATTCTTGCGCTCAAAGCTGAGATAAACATAGGTTCCCTCGGCCGGAGTCAATCCCTGATGCCAAGAGGCCAACCGCCACTCACCACTAATGTTGTGAGGCGTCACGTCCAGCTGCGGCTCGACATACTCATCATCGCTCGAGCAGCCACCACAAACCGCCACCAACATCGTCATACAGGTTAAATAGAACCACTTCTTCATCGTATCTGTTTGTTTTTCGTATTTTTATCACTTTGTTTCTGCTATCGTCACCTCTATTTTTCGTTCACGCGGAGGGAGAGGTAATCCCTGCCAATAGAGCCGCGGTGTGGCATCACCACATCGTTTGGCCTCATACTCGACCACCAAATCGCCCTCTTGGCCGGCTGCCAGGCTACGCGGCTCACTCCAAAGGCGTATGCCCGACGACGAGAGTAACGTGTCTGTTTGGATCGTTATGCTACGTCTGCCTCCATTTCGGACCGCAATGCGGGTCTGCTGTATCCCCTCTCGCTGTTCAAAACTAACCGTTTCGCGACGCATCTGCAACGCCCCGTACACGTAGGGATAGCTCAATCTGCTCTGCTGCGATGCACGCACCACACCACGCAGGGTTAGGATTGCCGATGGCAATCGCTTTGAACAGTTCGTGTATAGAAAGAGCCGTTGGTAGACCATCCCCGGATGTCCTAACGGGCGATAGGTCACCTGCAACGAGATCTGCTCACCGGGCAGGAGCGGTCGTTGTTCCCAGGTGGCTTGCAAACAACCGCAGGTGGTCGTCGTACGCTCAATGACGAGTGGTTCCTGCCCCACATTGCGGGCTACAATACTCCCGCTCCAAGGGCCTTGATCCTCGTCGATCGTGCCTAGGTCAATGACCGAACATTCCAGCTCTAACGGAGCATGCTCGACAAGTTGCGGATGGGCTACACTGTCGCGTAGCTGTTGCGGGATCGTACGGATCTGTCCGACCAACGTCGAGATTGACCCAATCAACACCACGAGCCACCCTGTACGCAACAACATTCGTCCCAATCTACGTTTTGCTTACAACCAACCGTTACCACCGGCACCCTTACGCACCGTGATCGAGAAGGTCTGCCGCTCACCGTTCGAGGCTGTTACCGTTGCGGTTGTCGTACCCGTTTTGTATCCCTTGAAGTAGAAGACACCCTGGTACATATCGCAGCCGGCAATCGTCGTATCGGCAATCGACACCATGTACGACAAGCCATCACCCTCCTTGAAGTAACGTGCCGGATCAAGAGCCTCGGAACCACCCTCTTTCAAATAGAGGTTCGGGAAACGCACCTCCACGCTCACCCCATCCAGGGCTGCCAAGAGCTGCGTAGCATTGATCTGACCAGCACCCATGCCACCTTTATAATCATTCAGATTCATCTGCATAGGGCGAATCGGACCCAGATCGGCCACATAGCGGCAATACTTCTTGATGCCCGTCTGGTATTGATCAATCGGCGTAGCCGTCTGACCGACCAACTCACGCAATTGCTCGGCCTTAATATGCAATCGTTGCTCAGAGAGATACGAAAGGGCTAATGCCACTACACCCGAAACATGTGGGCAAGCCATCGACGTTCCCTCCATGTAGCCATAACCTGTCTCACTGACATGATAGGGCACCGTAGAAAGGATGCAACCCAGCTCACCATAGTTATGCGTTGCATCGACATACTCGTAGTAGTAGTCCTGATCACCACCCGGAGCCGAGATATCGGTACCCGGGCCATAGTTCGTATAGACAGCGGCCGTAAAATCGGCAGCTGTACCTGCCACCGAGATATACTTCTCGTCCGCACCCGGATAACCGGCCATCGGGGCAGACTCGTTACCACCGGCAAAGACTGCAATACCACCTTCGATCGGGCCGTTGGGCGAACCGGCATAGTGCACAAAGTAATCCAGCGCAGCCTTCTCGAGCGGAGCATAGGCCTCAAATTGCTCTTGCGTAGCCGGACCGGCAGCACCCCAATCGTAAATATTGGCTGCACCCGACGTAAATCCCCAGCTGCACTGCAGCACAACAGCTCCGTTATCGGCAGCATATTTCACAGCGCGCACCACCTGCAACGAGGTACCCGACATGGCCCCCGAGAAGAGCTGGCACGACATGATCTTCACGCCCGGCTTCGTATCAGATCCACCGGCAATCGAGCTAATGCCCTCACCGTTGTTGTTCACGGCAGCGATCACACCAGCCACGTGCGAGCCGTGACCCGTATCGCTAATGTCATTGGTCGTGATAGTCGGCATGTCTTTGATAAAGTTGTATCCGTGGATATCACCCACATAGCCATTCCCATCGTTATCGACCTTCGAGCCAGCAATCTCATCCTTATTAACCCACAGATTGGCACGCAGATCGGGGTGATCGACAAATACACCCTCATCAAGTACCGCCACGATGATTTGCTCATCGCCACGACTCTTCTCCCATGCCTGTTCACACTGCACGTCAGCATCCTTCAACCCCTTGGTAACACCATCCTGAAGGAAGAGATCGCCGCGATTGATCAGATTCCACTGCACGGGCAACAACGGATCATTATTCGAAACGCCACGCGAGGCAACCAATGCATCCAGAGCCTCTCGTTTGAGCGGCATCGCCTTCCCCGTGTATGCACGCTTGATCGTATGATTGAAGTTGATGCGTTGCACCTCACCGAGTGACGAGAGGCGATCAGCCACCTCTTTGGCCGTAAACTGGTCATCAAAACGGACCACAAACCACTGGTGCAACCCCTGTTCACGCGTCAATGCCTCGGTGCGATTGTTCACCGGAAATACTCGCTCCAGTTCATAACCTCCCACCAGAGCCAAGACCTCATCGAGAGCCAACGAGCCGGAACGACTCACGGCTGATCGCGTCACACCAGCCTCCTCAAGCATAGCGGTCACCTCGGGCGTAAACTTCACCAGCAGCGTACCCTCCTCATAGGCCGGTTCATCGACCACAGGATCTGTCTGCGGATCAACCATCTCCTGCTTGGCGCAACCGCCCATACCGAGCACCGCCAATAGCAGCAATCCATATAAAATCGTATTCTTCATAATCCTCATCTTTTCAAAAGCTACTCCTCCGTGATCTCCTCCTCATCGGTCGGGCGCGTCTTCGTGGTATAGATATCGTAATAGTAATTCAAGCTGACCGGCTCATTGTCGAATTTGGCTTGTGTACCATCCTTCGCACGGCCCTCCTGCATAAATACCAAGCTATAAGGAACCCACCAGTCAAGTGCCGGGTGGTACAACAACCAATCGGGTAGCTCGCCAGAGAGACGATTCAGGTTAATCGCGAAACGTTTCGTGGAAGGCATCACCTTCTTGATCTTATGATCCACCAGGAACTGCGGCAACGAATCGACGGCATCGATCTCCTCTTGCGTATAGTAAGGAATCGTATCATCATCCTCGAAAGTCGGCAGCGAGCCCTGCAGATAGTTCACCGAGAGCACCAATGTATCCAGATCCCACTTAATCAGATCGACCGGGAACTCCGGCTCATCGATCAAACCGCCCAAATCCGTACGCGTCGTATTACTCAAATCGTAGATCGTCGAACGCTGGTTGGCATTCATAATCAGCGTACGCAGTTTCGGGAAATTCTCCTTCGTGAGGATATCCGGCACCGCTTGGAAGTTGTTACCGCCAATATCCAACGACTCAAGATTCGTCAGTTTTTTGAAACTCGAAGGAAGACTCGTCAAACCATGCGCACCGATCGTCAGTCGCTTAAGCTGCGTCAGTTCGGTGATGTACTCACCCGGATTCAGGTTCAGCAAGAAGGTATTCGTATTACCAAACAGGTAGATCTCCTCGGCAGCCGTCAGGTAGCGGAACTCAAACGGAAGGCCCTCTTTGTAATTGTAGAGCAAGAATTCTACATACTTCACGCGACCTTCATTTTCAGGACGATAGCCATTCATGCCCTCTTCCCAAAGTTGCACACCACTCCAAGTATTCATCGGGCTAGTCGGATCCCAGCCGCCATTCAACAAATTGAGCGATCGCGAAATACTGAGCAGAGCCACCGAATCTCCGGCACGCGTACCCTCCTCAATCGGTTCAGCCGCCTGCTGCTTCACCTGCAACTTATCTTGACGAGCCAATTCTACTGTCTCTTTCGGAGTGAAAAGCACCTCGGCCAGACGCTCGTTGGGGGCTGTATTGATGTTCCAATCAAAACGAATCGTCACCTCACGCGGACGAACGCCTTTAGTCAGATTCAGCTGATAACGCTTATTAGTCAGCCACGAAGCCTCCTTCGGGATATTCACATTGAAATCGATATTCGAACGAACGCGTATCTCAAAATGACGTTTATCGTAGGCGTCATAGTTACCCACCTCGACCGAATTGGCATCCAACAGCTCGATCGTATAGGGGAAACCGGCCTGCTCGACCACAATATCTCGCTTGAGGTGCGTACGCAGATTCTCCACACGCACAATACCACGACGCGGTTCCACAGAAAGGGCTGAATCGATGATGAATTGGCAAGGAGTCGATCCTCGACCATTGGCCGGCGAAACCGTGATCCATGTATGATCTGTCGAAGCCACCCACTCATCACCTGAGCTGACCAAAACACGCTCCGAACCGCCCTCAGCACCCATCTCAAGCTTATCGCGATCGATGGCAAATTCGGGGGTCGTGGAGTCATCCGAGCAAGCTACGAATGCCGCCAGGAGCAGTGCTACTGCAATATATTTCATTTGTTTCATAGTCAAAATCTGCACTTTAGATTATTCGAGCATCAAATCACAATTCAAAATCTGCTGCGATTTATCATAAATCAGGACATACGCACCCATCTGCCAAGCGTAGCAGATATCCGAAGCATCGAAAATGATGTTCGGGTTATCACTAATATCCAAGTAGTAGCAAAGCGTTGAAATCGTATCGTTGATCTCGCGCAAGTCATTTGATCCGATATACAGGCCACGCAGACCAACATGTTGGTAGATGCCAGTGGGCCACTCGCGTAGACAGCGACGACCAGAAGCATCGCGCTGTGAGCGAATTCCGAGTACAGTCAATCCGGCTGCATCAAGAGGCTCATAGGGGAACTTACTGAAAGCATTGAACGAGAGTTCCACACCATACAGATAGGGCATATTGCCCGCATGGAACTCATACGGCAGATCGGTCAACATGTTGTACGACAAATCAATCGAAACCAAATTGGTCGAGTTCGTATAGGTGAACGAACCGGCTGGCACATTCTCCAATCCACAAGCTCGCAAAATGATATACGCAATGAGCGAATTGGAGGTAGCAAATGCCGTCGGATAGCGCTTCAAGTTGTAATTCTGCGACAACGAGAGCGTCTCAACCTTCAGTCCGCGATACGAACCATCCTCCTCGCCCTCGAAACCGGTAATATCGTTACCCGAAAAATCGACCGACTTCATGATCGAGCTGGCCTTTGCCGAGAAGATGTTGGGGAACTTCTTCAGTTTATTGAAACTTACAGAGAAGGCCTCTGAGTCAGCATATCCACAGAAGAATCCCTCTTGATCGGCCGGCAGGTGCTCAATCTGATTGTGATCCAAATAGAGCTGTACAGGCGAGAAATTCTTACCCAACGCATGTACCTTCGAAATCTTGTTGTAAGCCAAATCCAACAGACCAATCTTCTGCATATTGGCAAACGATTCGGGCAGGGCCTCCAAATTGTTCTCTCGTGCATAGAGGATCTGAATCTTCTCACGCGAAGGACCCGTTGCCAACCCCTCTAGACCCTTATAGATCTCCTCGGCCGACCATTGCGTATTGTTCGATAAGTTGAGCGAGATGAGTTCCGGCATCTGCGTCAGAACCATCGGGAACGAGGTCATCTTCGGGCAGTTATACACCTCCACATCGGTACACGACGTCAGCTCTACCAACTCATCGGGCAGACTCTCCAGCTCACCATGTGCAACATAAAGATATTCGAGTTTCTTCAGCTTACCAATCGACTTCGGCAGACTCTTCAAACCATTACACAACGTACCCGGATTGGTGTCGTAGAGACGGAACGAACGCTGAGCGCCACTCTTCAAGTCAAAGATCTCACCCTCGCTCATCGTCTCATAGAGGCGCGTGGCAGGAATCGAAATCTGGTGCTCCTTCAAGGCACGGGCACACGGCTCTGAGAGCTGCGGACCCGGATGCAGCGTAGCCAGATACTGTTTGTGATACGTCATACGGTTGGCCTTACGGTCTGCGAGCGACTTGCGACTATCGAGCGTCGGATCGTAGCTCATCAAATTCGTATCGTTGTGCGTTCCCAGATAGAGCTCAACCAACTCAGTTAGCTGACCCAACGCCTCAGGCATATGGCCTCGAATGGCAAAATTGCTCAAATCGATGCGTGCAATACGACCATTTGAGTGCACTTGTACACCAGGCTGTGCGCCCCACAGATCGACATCCTTGTTGAAATCCCAATTCGTACCGGCAGGATAATTATCACCTACGTAATACCAATGCTCACCATCGAGCCCCTTCCAAATCTCATAGAGTGCGTAGTAATCCTTGATATACTCATCTGCCTCATAGAGTTTCACCGGAATCTTTACCTCACTCTTGGCGTTATCGGCCACCGTAAATTCGGTCTTCGTGGGATTCGTATTGTTCTCCAACAAAACCTTCGAGGAATCGAAGACTGTATACGAGAGCAAGGCATATTCACCGGCCGGAACCGAGAGCAACGTATCGCAAACGATCGACGAGGTCTGATAGCCAAAGCCCGTCTCGTTGCCCTCGTCAAAATGGATCGAGAAGGTGGTCGGCAACTTCTCGAAGGTCAGCGTGCGATTCGTGGCCTTGTGGCGTACCGCGATGGTCGCCGTAGCGATCTCATCGAAAGTATAAGCACGCTCGGCAGCACGGCTAAAATCCGAGAAGTCCTTCGTGAGCGTCAAACTCAACTGACCGCGAGCAGCCACATCGACCGTCAAATCGTGTACGGTCAATCCGCCGCCTACGACCTCAAATGCACTCTCGCCCTCGATCGTCCCGTTGTAAATCGGTTCATCCTCCACCCCATAGAGTGTATAGGAGAGTACACGGTAGTTGCCTACCTGCAATTTGAGTTTATCACTGCGCACGCCATACTCGGCATTGACACCATCAATAGCCTGCAACGACAGCGTCTGAGACATGGTCACCTCGCCATAGGCAAGCACGACGCGAACCTTCTCGGCATCAGCAAGATACTCCAACGGAAGTTGCATAGCACGCGAGGCGGGTGCATACGAGGCCTCCTTGTACAATTTGAATTGAACATATCCGTAGTCCTCCTCGCGGTTATCGATCTGTTCATCGTCCGAACAGCCGACAGCCAAGAGCACCGACATGAGCGTCAGCATTACATATACGGAAAATCGGTAAAGTTTCATCGTTCGTATTTATCGTTTATTCTTCACTTACTCGTTGAGCAACACACAATGGATCTGTGCTGCCTGTGTCTCCATATCGACATAGAGCGAAAGAGCTGTCTTCTGCTCCGTCGTACCAGTCGAAGTCATCGTAATGGTTACCTCGGTTGTATTCTCCGTCCAGTCGGGCGTAAAGCTAAGCCAGCCACCCGAATATTGGAAACCGAAGTAGTAGGCGGGTACACGCAACGTGATGCTACCCGGCTTCTTGAGCGTCAAGCGGAACTGCGGCACAGCTGCGGCCTCCAGATCGAAGCTATATAGTTCATCGGTAATCGGGAGCGTGTAGAGTGTCGCACCTAGCGCCTCTGCTGCTCCAGCATCCACAAACGTGACAGCTCCATGCGGGTCGTAAGGCGGTGTGGTCGGCTCCTCTTCGCCTCCTGTATTCTCATCAACATAGGAGGGATCGTAGAGACACGTCAGTTGAGCAGCCGAGGTAGACCCCGCCAATCCCATCGAGGCGTAGAGCGTCACAGAGCTCTTCGTACCCGCAGCAGTCTCCGTAGCAACGAGCGTAGCCACCGTATCAGCGGTCTGCTCGATATTCATCCAAGAGGTGTTGTACGAGTGACCATAGATATAACTCGGAACCGCAAGTGCTACGCTGGCCGGTTTAGTAAAGATCACGTAATACTGCGGCACCGCCATATAAGCCAACTCATAACTATAATCCACATCGGTCTCAACCATCGGCTTCAGGTAAACGCCTGCAGCGGCAGCAGCCTCTGCATCGACAAACGACACGGCATGATCATCTCCCTCACCGCCACCGGGCGTCGAACCCTTCGTCAACGCGCAATAGAGCATCGTCAGGGCCACACCGTCACGGTCGTAGAAGACAATCGTAGCCTCATTCTCGCCACCATCGCCGGCCAACGGATTCTCGTACGTCTTGGTCGAACCGTCTGCGGCCGTATAACGCTCACCGAGACGCATCTTGACACGCTTCGAGCCAGCCTGCACACCCTCCTCCAGGGCAATCCAGCAGCTCTCCAGGTCGGTGTACTCCTCATCCGGGCCATCGAAGCCGAAGATGCGGTACGAAGCATAATCCACCTGCACGAAGAACTCACCGACAGCCTCCGTCGAGGTATAATTCAACGTATAGGCATAGGGAATCGAAGCCCAATCATTCAACCACGGCCAGCTACCCTTGGCCAACTCACCAAAGGTGATATTCCAACCCTTCAGGGCATCGGGATCCACCGCTTCAATGGCCTCAAAGTCCTCCGGAAGACCACTTTCCTGATTCAGCGTCGAAACCAATGTAGCACCCTCAATCAGTGCTGTACCATCCTCTGTCAACAAATCCGACGGATCGCTGATTGTACGAGCAAGCGACTGCGGCACGGCAATCAACACAGCCGAACGAGCTGCTTCGCTAGTGGCAGCTACATTCACCGTGAACGAGCGCGACCAAATACCATACTCGGTCGAAGCCTCCGGCAATGACTCCATCGTCAGCGTCACCCAATCCGTGCGATCGGCATCAAACCGATAACGATCACCCACCTTAGCAGCAACCAGTAAGCGGGCACCCATCGGGGCGTTAAACGTACCAACTGCACCTGTCTCGACCATCGTACCGTTGTTGTCATACTCACCGGCGGCCGAAAAAACTACCGTGCTAGCCAGACGTTCCACCGCGCAGAAAGCATCGCAACCCGGCAACGCGACACGTACCTTCGTCTCCAATACTTTCGGAGCATTTACATTGCTCACATCAATAAAGCCCAACTCAAAAGTCGTATCCTCAAAGGGATGGGCCGTGCTATTAACAAGCGAGAAGACCTCCGTACGACCCTCATCGCCACCACGCACCTCATTCGTGCCAAACCAAGCGGGCAACTCCGCAAACGACCATGAGAGGTTCGCATCGATAGCAAATCGTTGCAAATAGATCTGATTATAGCTATCGTAGATATAACTCATCTCCGAAGCTGCTTCCGACTCATACAGCAGGTTGCTATCCTCATCTCGCACAAAATCAGGATCGGTGGCATCGGTATCATACTGTGCCAGATAGAGGCTCAACTCGCGCGTCATGCTACGACGTGTCAAGGTAACAATCGTGCGCGTCTCTTGCAGTGTACCCGAGCCTTGCGTCAGCCACACTTCACAACGACGATCTGTGTCAAACTCCTCAAATTCGGAGACTTGCACCGTAATCTGATGGGTTCCAGCCTCACCATACATACGATAAGCTGTCATTTCGCCATCCAAGAGACTGAAATAGCTCACCGAGCTATCGCTCAAGCCTAGCGTCCAATCGGTCGACGGCGAAATCGTAAAGGTGTAGGTATCACCGGCGGCTACCTCAGCCGTCACCGGATCGGGAAAGGCTGGAGCCACTTCGGGAGTTGTTTCGTCATCCGAGCAGGCAATCATCACCCCACAGAACAACGCCAGTACTCCCAACATGCGGAATATATTCGTTTTCATAAGCATCACTCTCATCATTTTTCGTTACATGCCCTCCTCTCGTTTCAAGCGATCGGCCTCCTCCTCGCTAATCCACTCGAGGACGTTGTAGAAGTTGCCGACCGTACCAACCGAGGCGCCCAGATTCTCGACATAGACATAGATCCATAACTCTACAAAACGCTGGCAAGCGTTAAAATAAGAGGGGTTGTAGGGGCTGTGTGTCACCAACACCTTATTGTCTCCGTGGATCATTCCGAAGATCGAACCCGAATCAGAGAGCACCTGATCCTCGTCCATCGTCACCAGCGGACGTGCCGGATCGGCCGGATCAAAGGTCAAGGTGACGTCGTAGCCATCGAAGAAGGCATTGCGCAGAATCACCATATTCTCCTCCGAGGGGTGGCGCTCGCTACGAATCAGTCGCTGATAGCTCATATTCTCACCCGGATAGCTATACAACAGCAACGAGGTGAGGATACACGGCCCGACAAAGTTATTGATATCGAACGGGCACGATTTATACATCACCACCTTCGTCTGGTTATACTCCTTATAGAGGTCCCACTCCAGCTGCTCGGGCATAACCAAGCGCAACACGAAACCGAGCGAATCGGTAGCCTCAATCTGATCATAGAAGCCCTTAATCTTCACCTCCGTAGCTTGTTTCCCGGCCGGAATGGTCACTGTATTCGATAAGAGACGATAGTGTTTCCCCTCGATAGCATTGCTTCCACGATCGATCACCTCCACACCGAACGTGCGATCGTAGTCACAGGCAACCGTCGAGGCCACAGGGATCGAGAAATATTCAGCGTCGCTCACCACCATGTGGGTCGAGAGCGTATCGGCAAACATCACATATTCGGCATCGGAGTAGGTCGTATACTCCTCATCGCACGAGGTAGCCACAAAGCCGAAGGCCAATGCGCTGATAGCCGTCAAGATATATTTGATCATCTTCTTCATGCGTTTATCCATTTACTAAAGATTGCTGTCATTCGGCTCTACGTTCGATCCCGGCGACTCGATCTCATGCTGCGGAATCGGCCATACGAAGAGCGGATTCTCCATCGTTACCGTGAGCGAGCTACCCTCGGCCAACGAACTGGTCTGCGGCTGACGAGTAAAGCCCTTTCCATCGTTATACAAATTACCCCAACGCTTCAGATCCCACAGACGGAATCCCTCCATGTAGAGCTCACGAACACGCTCGTCAGCAATCTGCTGGATATAATTGTCGGCCGTCAGCGCAATACTTCCACCACCGGCCGTGAAGCGAGCACGACGCAGCGTCGTCAGATCGGCCGATGCTTTCGTGTAGTTGGGTGTAGCCTGACGACAGTAGGCCTCGGCACGAATCAGATACTGCTCGGCCAAGCGGAAAGGCTTCGGCTGCGAGACATGGTAGATCATGCTCGAGATGAAATCCTGATTACCATAATACTTGGTTAACAAGGGCCAAAGCAGTCCGTGATCATAACCGGTTTGCAACTGCGTGAAATAGCTACCATAGCGCAGATCGGTCGATTGGTAGAGATTCAACACCCACTGTGCCGGCACATAGTCCGGATAATAATAGGTATAATCGTTGTTGAAGTTCAGGAAGTGCTGACCCAGCGCGCCACCATACGATGTAGTCGTAAAGCCAATCGTCCAGATGATCTCTGTGGACAAATCGTAGTTCCACATATAATCGAAGTAGCTCATCGACGACGTGTAGGCCTCTGAGGCACTCGACAGACGGAATGCCTTCTTCGGATGATCGATCACCTTCGACGAGCAACGGATGGCCTCCTCCCAATCCTGCATGTGTAGCGCCACACGAGCATGCAACGCATAGGCTGCCGCCTGGGTCATCCACGGATTCGTATAGCCATCATTCTCAGCATCGAGCAAACGTTCGGCCTCGGCCAAATCCGACAACACAAACTGATAGGAGTCGTAGAGCGACGCGCGGTGCGAACCCTCCGGCTCACTATACTTCGTGCGAATCACCACACCCAACTCGTTTTGGGCGGTTGCTGGATCATAAGCCTTGCAGTAGCACTTGATCAGCTCCGAGTAGCAGAGGGCGCGAATCGTATAGACCTCGCCTTTGTAATAATCCAACGCCTCAATATTTGCATCTAGCGTCTGATCGGCAATTACCCCATCAACACGCTCCAAGAAGAAATTACACTTAGCAATCACCGAATAGAGCGCGCCATAGACAGCTCCGATCTCAGCATTAGTCGGACGAATCTGCCATTGCCAAATATTGCCATAGGTATTCGAATAACCATCCACAGCATAGACCAAATCGGCTTGAATATCGGGAGCCAGCGTCAAGTAGCCACTCCACAAGGCACCACTCATCATCTCGGCATAGATGCCCGAAAGAAATTGTTCAGCCTCCTGATAGGTGCGCAACGCATCCTCCTCGAGGATCGCTGACTCTGGCACCTTATCCAAACACGCAGAGAGGCTGAAGCAAACAGCCACCACCATCGTGTAGAGTTTTGTATTGCGTAAAAGAGTCATCATAGTCTTTGGTTAGAATTTAAGATCAAGACCTACGGTATATTGGCGCGACATGGGATACTGCGCAGCATAAACATTCGTCGTACCCTCCGGATCCAGACCCGAGAACTTCGTGAAGGTCAGCAGATTTTGACCCTGCACGTAGATGCGGGCTCCCGAGAATACACGCGTCTTGCGAATCCACTTTTCAGGCACCGAATAGCTCAACATGAGGTTCTTCAGGCGCAGGAACGAGGCATCCTCCAACAGACGGCTGTCAAACTCCGTATAGACGCCATGGCGCGGGATGTCGGTCTGATCACCCGGCTGCTTCCAACGATTCAGCAGACGATTCGACTGGTTGTAGGACTGGAATCGACCGTTCGACTCGTCGAAATAGCGGTCGTTATTGAGCATCCAGCGGTCAGCCACCCAGCTAAACTGCGCCGAAAGCGAGAGTCCCTGCCAGCTGAGCGTCGTACCGAAACCACCCTGCCAGGGAGCGATATAACTCTTACCAACCAACACCTTGTCGCTATCCTTCAGTTCGTTGGTCAGTTCACCCTCTTTCGTGTACCACAAGGCATCACCATTGGCGGCATTGACACCGGCATAGCGGTTGATGTAGAACTCACCGAGCGGATGGCCCACGACGAGCTTCGTGTTCGTATTCGAACGCTCATACTCCTGCACGCCGTTGTAGAGTTCCGTGATCTCATTCTTGTTATACGAGACATTGGCATTGACCGTCCACAGGAACTTCTCGTTCTGGATGAGCGTACCCATCACATTGACTTCGAAGCCCTTATTGACCATCTCACCGACGTTGTCCCAGTAGTAGCCATAACCCTTATCCGAGGTGGGCTGCGGCACCTCCATCAACATATCGGACGTGCGCTTGTAGTAGAGCTCCAGATCGACATTGAGGCGATTCCAGAAACCCAATTTCAAGGCCAGGTTCGAGGTCCAGGGTTTCTCCCAACCCAAATCCTCATTACCGGGCTGCATGAGCGAGATACCGGCATTGCCGATATAGTCCAGACCGCCACCGACGAGTGCCAGGTGCTCGTAGTTCGGAATCGACGAGTTACCCGACGTACCGGTCGAGATCGAGAGCTGCATGTTGGTCAGCCAACGCGACGAAGACTCCATGAAACGCTCGTTGCGCAGATTCCACATGAAACCTACCGACCAGAAGCCAGCCCAGCGGCGCGAAGCACCGAAACGCGACGAAGCATCGGCACGCACGGCCGCCTCGACATAGTAACGGTTATCGTAGTTATACTCACCGCGACCGAAGAAGGAGAGGAATCCATAGTCCGAGTCGGTCGTATCGCTCCACGAGGTGGCACGCGTACCGGTCGAGATGTTGGTCAGACGGTCGTTGTTCTGCCCCTTGGTCATGAGCGAGAAGGCCTCGTAGTGGTAGTCGATACCCTCCTGACCGACCATGAAGTTGAACGAATGTTTGTTCCCCTTCATGAAACGGTAGTTGATCGTGTTCGTGACGGTCAGCGTGTAGCTGTCGGTCGAACTGCGCGAGGCCGAGCCATCGCCCTGGTTGGGATAGTAGCTCGGGTAAGACTTACCGAAACCGGTCGTGTGGCCGTAATCGAGGCTGAACTGCGAACGAATCGTCAGCCCCTCAATCGGCGTTGCCTCGGCAAAGAGGGTCGAGATCAACTTATACTTCTTATACTCCACCGGGTTATTCTCCAGCCACTCCAGCGGGTTCTGACCCGTACCCTTCCACGAACCATCCTCGATCGAGGCGATCGAGCCATCGGCCTTATAGGGATCCCAATAGGGCATCATGAAACGGGCTGCCGAGATCGGAGTCACGAGTGTATAGCTACCCTCGTCGGCCTGCTGAATCTCCTGGTAATTGAGCATCGTCTGCGTACCGATCTTGAGCCAGTCGGTGGCGCGACGCTCCACATTGGCACGCATCGAGTAGCGATCGAACAACGATCCGAGTGCCGTACCCTCCTGGCTGTAATAACCGGCCGAGAGGTAGTAGTTCGTCTTTTCGTCAGCACCCGAGATCGACAACTCGTGACTTTGCAGCAAAGCGGCCGAATTGAAGACCACATCCATCCAGTTGACATCGGTCTGACTCAGGACGTTGTAGTTCTGTCCGGCCGTCAGCCCGATCTCCTTCTCATACTGGATGCGCTCGGCCGTATTCATCAGGTCCCAGTTGTCACCGGCCACCTGCGAAATACCGATCTGCATGCGATACTCCACATTGGGGCGATCGGCCATACGACCACGCTTGGTCGTGATCACGATCACACCGTTGGCTGCACGCGCACCATAGATCGAGGTCGAGGATGCATCCTTCAAGACCGAGATCGACTCGATATCGGCCGGGTTAATCGTGTTGAAGTCAGAGCTCGAGATGGGCACACCGTCCATGATGTAGAGCGGAGCCGTACCCGAATTGATCGAGTTCGTACCACGAATGGTCATCGTGGCCGACGCGCTCGGCTCACCCGTATTCGAGAGCACCGTCAGACCCGGCACCTGACCCTGCAGAGCCTGGTCGAAGGCGGCCGTCGGGGTATTCTCGATCTTCTCGGCCTTGACCGTCGAAACCGATCCGGCCACCGTGCCCTTCTTGCGGACACCATAGGCGATCACGACGACCTCCTCTACCTCCTGCGCCTCGGGCAACAGCTCGAGGTTGTAGGTCACAGCCGTCTGGCCCGTCGGCACCACCCATTGTGCCGTCTGGAAGCCGACATACTGGAAGGTCAGCGTCGTGCCGGCTGCAGCCTCGATCGTATAATCACCATCGATCGAGGTGGTCACACCGGTCATCGCCTCCGTAACTACGGCCACACCGATAAGCGGCAACTTATCCTCGGCCGAAATTACCACACCACTCACAGTAACCTTCTCCCCCTGGGCCCAAAGAGCCAATGGAGCGAGCAGCCACACCACCGCGAGCAGATTCTTTCTCATAAATCGTTGCATAGACTGTTGTATAAAAATAGCTTTTTTTGGCTTGCGCCAACGTAATCGCATAAAAATTCCGGGTGCAAAGATACCTCTAATTATTTAGACCACAAAATATAAAGCAGTCATTTCACCCCTAAAAAGCATCCATTTCGCCCAATCCAACCCAGATTTACACACCACCAGAAACCAATCCAACCATTTCCGGTAATCCAGGCCACTCACAGAGAGCTACACAGGGGCTTTGGGGTGATTTTTCCCATTTTGCACAATTTTTCGTGCCCTAAAATAGCATTTTGCAGCTAAAATTAGCTACCTTTGTCCCAAATGAATTAACAATTAAACTAAATAAAACTGTACGATTATGGAATTTGAAGGTACCGTATATCGAATCATGCCGCTCACACAGGGCGAATCGGCTCGTGGTCCCTGGCAGCGTCAAGATGTCGTTTTCGACTACAACGACGGCGGAGGCAACTTTACGCGTAAGATTTGTGTCACCTTTTTCAACCGCCCGGAGGATGTAGCTAAGCTGCGCGAGGGGGCAACCTATCAGGTCTCGGTAAACATCGAGTCGCGCGAATACAACGGCCGTTGGTACACCGACATCCGCGCATGGCGTCTGCAGCCTAAGCAAGCCGAGGCACCCGCGGCCGCACCGGTGATGCCCGATCTGCCGCCACTGGCTGCCGAGCCGACCTATGCCGCTCCGTCGCCGGCTCAAGAGGTCGATGATCTGCCGTTCTAATGTACCGCAGAAAAAAAGCAAATGGGCTGTCCAACGTGTGTTGGACAGCCCATTTTGGTTTGAGGTCGTATGACTAACCGAAATGCTACAAAGCACCAATCTCGTAGAGCGCGCCATTGACCTTGCGAACGGCATCAGCCGAAGCAGCGAACTTCGCAGCCTCCTCGGCGGTCAGGTCCACCTTCACGATCTTCTCGACACCCTTCTTGCCCAGTACAACGGGAACACCGATGCAGATATCCTCCTGGCCATACTCGCCCTCCAGATAAACCGAGCAGGGAACGACAGCCTTCGTGTCATTGATAATAGCATCTACGACCGATGCTCCGGCAGCACCCGGGGCATACCAAGCCGACGTGCCGAGCAGCTTCGTGAGCGTAGCGCCACCCACCATCGTGTCGGCAGCCACCTGCTCCAACTTCTTCTTCGAGAGGAACTGCGTAGCAGGCACACCCTTGATCGAGGCCTTCGACAAGAGCGGCAGCATCGTCGTATCACCGTGACCACCGATCACCATGCCGTCGATATCCTGAATGCCCACGCCCGTAGCCTTCGACAGGTAGCAGCGGAAGCGCGACGAATCGAGCGCACCACCCATACCGATCACACGATTCTTCGGCAGACCCGTAGCCTTCAGCGTCAGGTAGGTCATCGTATCCATCGGGTTCGAGATGATCACGAAAATCGCCTTGGGCGACCACTTCGAGGCATTGGCCACTACGCTCTTCACGATATTGGCGTTGATGCCAATCAGCTCCTCGCGCGTCATACCAGGCTTGCGGGGAATACCCGACGTGATGACGATCACGTCCGAACCGGCCGTCGGCTTGTAGCCCTCGGCATCGGTAGCCGTTACACCCGTCAGCTTCGTCTTATAGCCGCACGTTGCTGCAGCCTGGAACATATCAAGCATCTTACCCTCCGAGAGGCCCTCCTTGATATCGACCAACACCACCTCGCTGGCAATGCCGCGGGCAGCCAATACATTGGCACACGTTGCACCCACTGCACCTGCACCAACCACTGTTACTTTTGTTGCCATAGTTTGTTTTTCTTAACTTTTATTGATAAACTTTACTCATCCATCTACATACACTCAAAGCCCCTCCGCACCATCCGATGCGAAACAGCTTCAAGCAAATCCTTTTCGACCGATTAACCGATCAGCTCGGCATACTGCTCGGCCGTGAGCAGGGCATCCCACTCTGCGGGGTCCAAGATCTTCACCTTCACCAACCAGCCCTCGCCATAGGGATCCTTATTGACCAACGACGGATCGGCATCGACCGCCTCGTTGAACTCAACCACCTCACCGCCCATCGGCAGGAAGGCATCGCTGACGGTCTTTACGGCCTCAATCGAGCCGAAGACCTCACCGGCAGCGATCGTCTCGCCCACGGTCGGCACATCGACAAATACGATGTCGCCCAGCTGGCTCTGTGCAAAATCGGTAATACCCACCGTGGCTACATCGCCCTCAACGAGGCACCACTCATGGTCGTTCGAATACTTCAAATTAGCCGGTACATTGCTCATAATCGTTCTGTTTTAAGCGTTGTGTATGAATCAGCCACAAAGATAGTTGTTATTTTTCTAACAGCAATAAAACGATGCCAAATTTTTACAAGAAATTCGCAAAAGCAGGGCTCTTTTTCCGAAATTTATTGTATCTTGCAAAACCTAACAACCAAATCCGATGCAAAAGAGCCACCTACTTCGACTTTTTGTGTCGTGTATGCTCGTTGCGGCCATCTACGCCTGCACAAAACACGATTTGCCATACGCGACCGATCCGGTTGTGCGCCCATACACGGTTGCACAAGCCAAGACATTTTATGAATCCTATCTGGACGTGAGCCGTGCCGGCGACGAAGGCAGTGGCCCCTTGGCTCCGATGGATTATCGACTCGATTGGGAGCAGGCCCTCCCCTCGTTTGACAGTCTTCTATCGAGTGTCGATGTACCCATCAACCTCTCGCGTCGCTATTTTCACCTCCAACAGGTCGAGTCGGATAGTTGCTACCTACAACCGATCTATCCCAAATTGGTGGTCGTCAAAGAGCACCCGCGAAATCTGGAAGGGGTCTATTTACGTTACTATCTCCCCTCTGCCGAGCAGATGAGCCGGCAGCCAAGCTCCTTCTATGATGGGTTATTGAACAGCCATCCGAAGTACGGCTTTAGCGGCATGTCTATCTACGCCACACTGAGCGGGCATCCGGTTTGTGCCGTTACTTACCAAGATTCGCACGTGCAAACATACGCTTTTCTCTATGACCGCAAAGGCACCCTGGAGGAGAATGCCGCGCTGTTAGACAGTTTGCTCGCTACGGCACGCGTGTTTCGCACCGTAGAACCCGACTCGCGTGTCACGGGCGAGGATCAAGGAGGATCAGGGGATCCAAGCAATGGTGGAGAGATTGAAGTGGTCGTTATAGAGGGTAAGCGACCCCTCCTCCCAACCATACCCGACTATCCACCTCCGGTACCAGACATGGAGATCGAAGAAGGCGTCTTCGATGGCGGCGGTGGTGGTGGCGGCGGTAGCGGCACCCAAACCGAATCTGGGGACGACGAAAACCCCGACGAGGATGAAGAAGAGGAGGAAGAGGAGGAGGAAGAAGAAGAGACAGATAGCCTCTCCACCTACAAATACAATGACAAGATCCAATTTACGGATGAGCGCATTGAGGAGTTGCTCGATTCGCTCTTCGAGGATTGTATGGGCAAAACGCTGATTATGGAATTGGGCAATGTAACAATCCAGACCGGGCAAGACAGGTCAAATTTTAATTGGTCAAGCAGTTCGATCAATCTGAAAAATCACCCGATTTATGGGTATCGGGATTATGTATTATTGGAAGAGCTGATTCACACCTATCAATACCAACAATTGAAAGAATATTTTGTGGAGCGACAACTGAATTTAGAGATTGAAGCCAAAGTAGGTTGGATGATGTATCGCGAACGGATTGGCAAACCGTTATCGAAAGAATTACAACAAAAAGCATTTTTTACGGACGAAGGAATTGCCTCAATAAACAGATTAACAAAGCATTATAGCCGCAACACGACAGATAGCAATCTCGCTTTTCAGGAAGATTATATGCTATTTGTGCATGCTTTAACTATGAATAAAAATAAAAAGGATTATAAATCGTATACATTTTCAACCACTTTATCCGATTGGAATTTCAATCAATTAGATGTGTTAATGGCTGCTTGCATTGAAGAATACTAAAAAATTATTGCTTATGAAGAAGTGTATTGTATTGGCCGCTATCATAATAACGGCAGTTAGTACTTATGCCCAATATAGGGGTTTTATACGAGGTGATCATATACCAACGACAACAGGTATTACATATGATATTAAGTACGCCCTGAATGAAACGATGTATTTAACGAATCTTTCTAATTATAAAAATAATCAACCAATCGTTTACACCTCCGGAGAGGCGGTTTATGAGGAGGATTATGACGAGATGGTCTTTGGCGATATCCAGCGAACCACTTTGATCGAAGCCATCGAAGCTACCTTTACCGCCGAAGAGATCGATGAGTTTGTGGTGGGGAATGATAAAATAGAGTCAATGATGGTAGTCAGCCCGACAGGTCGGGTGTTGGAGATCTCCTTTTATATCGACATTTCACCGCGCACGTTAGCTGTATCCCCCGATCAGTATGCGCAGTTTGAGCAGAATCTCAAGCAGTATGTGCGATTCGATGTGGGGCCCGATGACCCGCGTCTGCAATTCACCCGCAGCATCTGTACGATCTATTTCCGGCAACTCTTTCGACCGCGTCGCGAAATCAACCCCGACGCCGACATAATTACACCGTAAACCTCTGTTGAACAACCTATAACAAACTTTGCCCCTCGACCGATTCACACGCGGGAGGGGCAAAATCTGTTTTCTGAAGAGGGCTATTTGCTGTGTAGTTGTTCTTTGGCTCGTTCCATACGCACGATCATGCCGGGAACAGAGCGTTTGCAAGATTCAAACTCCGACTCAATAAACTCCTTTATGAGCGCTTGCTTTTCAGCCGGAAGATCCTCCTGACGCACATTAGAGCCCATCACCTCCTCCTCTACCTCACGAACACACAAGGTATGGGCTCGGTCAAGTCCCGCTTGGCCGAGGGCTATCACAGCCTGCCAATCGCCCCGTTTCTCCGCAATCTCGGTAAGGCAGTCGTAGATGCGGAGCAATCGGGACACATCGCGAGTGTGCCATAATCGCTCATATCCCTCATCGGAGATAAACCGATCGAGAGCCATGTGGGCATATTCTGCCGCCGCCTCCCACCGATCACACTCCACATAGAGGCGCGCCCGCGACAAACAGAAATCAGACTCCAAGCGTGTACCCTTCATCAACTCCAGCCCCTTCAGATTGTACTCCAAGGCCTCCTCGCAGGGCAACATACAGGCCAGTTCATCACAAATATCGGCAACGAGCTCCGGCTGTTCCAACCGCTCGGCAATCTGCAGGGCCTTTTGCAGATACTCCGCCTCTTCCTCTTCGTAGAATCCGGCATAGCGACGATAGAGATCGCACATTTCGCGCGATTCGGCCCCATAATTGGCCAACACATCCTTCATCGCATACTGAAGCCCACGCTCAACAAACGACCGACGATCTTCGCTCTTATCACTGAAACCAAACCCGTTATAGTTTGAAACAATAGCATCACACAATTGAGCCTTTACACGCTCCGCACCCTCGCTTAATTGCTCCAACAAAGCCAACGCCTTCTGATAGGTCAGTAGTGCAGCTGTTTCTGTATATTCACTATACCCAAAGGTAACATGATCTTCACGGTAGCCCTCCTCCCAACAGATTTCATCATAGGCATCGAAACAATGTTTATCAAGTTCTCGATACGTCTGCTCCCCGTCAGCCTTTACAATCGCAATAACCGACTCTCGAATTGCATCGAATCCTCCTTGTCCCTCGTCGCATCCAAATCCACTATATGTATTATATGCATCAGCCAGAGCCTTATAACGCTCCACCATCGGATAGGACTCCTTGCCGAAATGCTCCTCCGCAAAGACTAACAATTGTTCATTTAGCTTGATGGACAGGATTATGGGGGCCACATCGTTGGCATTATAACCCTCATCCTGCAAGAAACGGTCGTACTCGGTCTGCAATTGGAAATAGAGATCCTTATCATCCAGAGTCAAAGCCATCTCGCTCAGGCGACCATACAACGCCACAATCTCTTCAAACCAGGGTTTATAGACCTCCTTGTCCCAATCTGTGTAAGATTTGGGAGTTTTCTTTACCCACTCCTCATAGGGCTCTAACTCCTCTTCAGCCTTCCATGACTCAACCGGGCGATTCGCAATCTGAATGCTCACCTTGACCTTCAATTCATCGATCGAGACATAGACCCCCTTACGGCACTCATCCGTCAATTCGACCGCGCGTTTGTATTGATTGATCGACTCTTCGGCATCGCGCTCCGCCTCGGCCAAAATCGCCAATGCCTCGCGAAAGGCACCTCGATCAAAAGCCTCGATAGCGCGGCTCTTGCGTCGGGTGATGTATTGCGAACGCAGGGCGGTCATCTTCTGCGCCGTCTCGAACAACGTGTTGCCATAATTGGCATATTTACGCTTGGCTTGTTCCAGAGCCGCCTGCTTCTTCTTGGCCTCCTCCTGGAACTCCTCATCGTCCGGATAGCGCGAGGCACGCTTCTCCGCCTTCTCGAACTCCTCCTCCATCGCGTTAACGGCATCCCGCAGACGCATATAGTCCTCATTGCAGGCGGCAAAGGGCAGGTTATTCATATGGGCAATGACGTTGTCGCCCAGCATGATCTGCTCACCCTGCAACTCCATTTTGATCGGCATATCGCTCTCGACCAGCTGCAACTGCATGACAAAGTGCAACTGCATCGTATCGGTATTGCCATAGCGACACCAATAGTGCTCCAACTCATCAAACAGGCGCCGTTTGAACTCGATCAGTTCTTTACTCTCCTGCTCACCCTCGGCCAGATCCTTGAAATAGGTATAGATCTTGGGCGAGGCTTGCTGCTTGAAGGCCTTGGAGGCCACATCAAACTCTTCTCGCGTATAGGGTCCGGCCAGCCGATGAAAAACAGCCAAGAACATATCGCTGGCGCAGATATGCCGATTGTATTCCAACTGCTTGCGCACCCCATTGTAGGCGGCATCCAGATCCTCCCACATGATCAGATCGAGGCTGATGCCACGTTTGCGATAGATGCGGTCGAGCCGACGCACCAGATTACCAAAACGGGCGCGATCGATCTCTAGTTCTTCACTCGACGCCAAAAATATTTTGATTGTCTTCATAGCAACTAACTTTGGGCCTATCTCATCACCCACTATAGCGTGGTTTTATCAATCACAAATTCAACCTCTTTGAATTGGTAGCTGTGACGCGAACCGTCGGCATGGCGCAACACCAGAGCTCCCCCCGGCTCTACCCCCTCGATCGTCGCCACCAACAGCTCGCCATCGGGCAGCCGAAAGGTCTGCTCCTGACCCAAGCGATACATCCGCTTGCGATAGGCCTCTTGCAAGGCATGCTGATCGCCCGCCTCCAACTGCGCATAACGCAACCGAAAATGCTCCTCAAAGGTGTGCAGCACCTCCTTGCGATCGAAATGCTGCGCCTTGATCAGGCTCATCGAGATCGGATTGGGCAGCGAACTGTCGAATTGTTGTTGATTGACATTGATGCCAATGCCGACCAACGTACGACGCAGTCGGTCGCCCGAATAGAAGTGTTCGATCAGCATCCCGACCAATTTGCGATCTTCGTGGTAGATGTCGTTCGTCCACTTGATGCGGGACACGATCCCGAAGTGGGCAAAGCAGTCGCAGAGGGCCACCGAGATCGCCTCCGAGAGCAGAAATTGGTCGCGTGCGGCCAAGAAGGTCGGTTCGGTGACCAACGTGAAGGTCAGATTCTCCCCCTCGGGGCTGAGCCACGTATGGCCTCGCTGTCCGCGGCCGGCACTTTGCAGCTCGGCCACGATCAGATCGCCGTGGCGGTAGTGCTCGGCGCGCGCCTCGTCGTTGGTCGAGGTGAGCATATCAAATCGGTAGATCATCGCTCGGTTCTATCGGGTGGCAAAATACTTCCACAAAGGGGCAGCATGGAGGCATTGCAAAATTTCATCCCGCTCCAGCAAATCGCGTACCTCATGCTCCTCCATCAGGTGAATTTCAATATCTTCGCTCGGCTCGGCTTGTTGCGCTGCAATCGGCTCGACCCCCTCGGCTAAAAAGGTGTAGCAACGATTCGTGTGGTTGGTCGGGTTGGGTGAGGTGACCATCCATTCGCGCCACACACCCCCGCCATAGCCCGTCTCTTCGAGCAATTCGCGGCGAGCACTCTCCTCGGGGCTCTCCCCTGCCTCACAACATCCGGCCACCAACTCGTAGCGCGTCTGATGGATGGCATGGCGATATTGCGAGATCATCACATAACGCCCCTCCTTCGTGCGGGCAATAACATTGACCCAATCCGGAAACTCAAAAATATACCACTCGGGCACCACCACACCCGACGGCAGCTGCACCTCTTCACGGCGCACCGTAAACCAGGGGCGGCGGCTCAGATACTCACTGCGAAGCACCCGCCAGGGGCGATGAACAGGAGGCTTAACCATCTCGGGCGCAGGGTTTAGTTCTTCTTACGGACGATGCGCACGGTCGTCTGGGTCGATTGCTTGATAAAGACCTTGGGCGAACGGGCATATTTGCGCCACAACTCGTCCGTATAGCCACGGATCGTCAGCAGTTCCATCTCCTCGGTCTTCATCACATCGAAGCCCGCCTTGCGCAGGGCAGCAACCGCCTCGTCGATATGCCAATTGCGATCGACGCAGAGGCTCAAATTGACGGCCGAGTTATGCACCAAATTGGCCTTGATGCGGAACTGCTCGAGCAGCGCAAAGATCTTCGCAAATTTCTCCTCCAAGACGAACGACAGGTCGCGCGAGCGGATCGTGAGCAGCACCTGATCGCGCTTGAGGATCAAGATCGGCACATCGACCTTGGCCGACATACCGCGAATCACCGTACCCGGCTTGCGCTTATCGCCAAACGGACGCACGTAGAGCGGAATATTCTTATTCTGCAAGGGCTTGATCGTGCGCGGGTGGATGATCTGCGCACCGCTATAGGCTAACTCGATCGTATCGAGATAGTTCAGCTCGGCAATCTGCACCGCATCGGGGAAGATCTTCGGGTCGGCATTGAGCACGCCATCGACATCCTTCCACACGGCCATCGACTCGGCATCGAGAATGTGGGCTACGACAGCCGCCGAGTAGTCCGATCCCTCACGACCGAGCGTGGTGGTCGTTCCATCCGGTGCCCCACCGATAAAGCCCTGTCCCACGAAGATCGTCGTCGGAGCCTCCTCGACCGCGGCACGCAGCAAGGGCGTCGAGGCCTCGATATCGACCTCGGCATCTTTGTGACGCTGCTCGGTACGAATCGCACGGCGCATGTCGATCCACGTATTGGGCAGTCCGGCATAGTTCAGGTACTCGGAGATGATGGTCGTCGAGACCAACTCGCCATAGGCCACAATGCGGTCATACCACGCCTCGGCCTCGGCCGGATCGTAGGCCGTTGCGGTGACAAACTGCTCCAAATCGGCAAAAAGTTCCTCAACGCGCTCGATGGTATGCGGTTTGTGCCACAACTCCTCGATGATCACGGCATGCTGCTCCCGAATCGAGGCGATCTCGGCCAGAGCCGCCTTTGCGTCGTGTTGTTGCGCCGCCATAAAGACACGCTCTAACGCATTGGTTGTCTTACCCATAGCCGAGACGATGATGAAAAGTTGCTGTTCATCGTCGATAATCTTGCGCAGGTTTCGCACCCCGTCGGCATTCTTGACCGACGCACCACCGAATTTATATACTTTCATTGTTTTTATTTTTACGCGGACAAAGTTACGAAAAAAATGATTACCTTTGGTAATTCAAATTCAAAAACTGATCGTTATGGAACAATTACGCAAAATAATCGAAGCCGCCTGGCAGGAGCGAGCCCTGCTGAAAGAGCGTGCCACGATCGAGGCCATCCGCGAGGTTGTCCGCCTGGTCGATGCCGGCGAGTTGCGCACGGCCGAGCCTACGGACCTCGAGCAGAGCCTCTGGCAGGTCAACGAGTGGGTCAAGAAGGCGATCCTGCTCTATTTCCCGATCCAACCCATGCGCAAGATGCAGGGGGGCGAGATCGAATGGTACGACAAGATGGAGCTCAAACACGGCTATGACGAGTTGGGTGTTCGCGCCGTTCCCTCAGCCGTAGCACGCTACGGAGCCTACATCGCTCCGGGAGCCATTCTGATGCCTTCGTATGTCAATATCGGAGCCTATGTCGATACGGGTACGATGGTCGATACGTGGGCTACGGTCGGCTCGTGTGCCCAGATCGGCAAACATGTCCACCTCTCGGGAGGTGTCGGCATCGGTGGCGTATTAGAGCCCGTGCAGGCGGCACCGGTCATCATCGAGGACCACTGTTTCATCGGCTCGCGCTCGATCGTCGTCGAGGGTGCTCACGTCTGCCGCGAGGCGGTGCTCGGATCGAATACGGTGATCACCGGTTCGACCCACATCATCGACGTCACGGGGCCGGAGCCGATCACCTACAAGGGCTACGTACCGGCTCGCTCGGTGGTCATTCCGGGCAGCTATCGCAAGCAGTTCCCGGCCGGCGAGTACAGCGTTTCGTGTGCCCTGATCATCGGCAAACGCAAGGAATCGACCGACAAGAAGACCTCGCTGAACGACACGCTGCGCGATTTCAATATCAGCTAAAAAGAGGCCAATACTCAATCAGCAAGGGGCTGTCCGACAAATCGTTCGGCAGCCCCTTGTTTTGGGTCGTTCTTGTTCAAAAAAAATAGGCTTTAGGCTTGGCGAATCTTCGCAATGGCCCGTTGCAGATACTGCTCAATATCACCCCGCAGCCGTTCGTAGAGCGGACACTCCGTATAATTCTCGTTGTCGAGCAACACATCGCGGATCGAACGCAGCGAGTTGTTGTAGTTGGCCAATTCATTTTTGAGGGCCAGCCCCTGCTTCTCGGAGGCGCGAATACGGGCTATCGAGAGCTCGCGCAGCTTCTGACACACGGTCTCGAGGCAGACCATGACCACATTGTCCATCAACGTGTGGCCGTGCATATAGAGGTAGGTTGTCTCGGGACGCACGCCACGGGCCGCCAACAGCTGCTCGAATTGGGCCATGCCGGCCACCTTCTCGGGATATTTCTCGCACAGCATGCGCTCCCGACGCATCACATTGCGCCCCAGCCACAACAGCGTATTGTCGCCATGCTCCGACAGGTCGAGATAGCCCAAACGCACCGCAGCTCGAAAATCGGCCAACGGGAAGATATGCTCCTTGGAGAGTTGTGCCGAGTAGGCATACCAGACAAAGAGCGGATAGATCGTCCGCGAATACCCCTCCATGAAACGCACAAAATCGAAGATGCGCGTATCGTTTTTGGTCGCCTTGACGCAGACGTTATGCAGCGAGGGGGCATAGCAGAGGTAGTTCTCCGTAGCGTAAGCGTAGGTGTGAAACAGGAAGGGCGATTCATTGACCTGACGCGCCGTCTCGGTCGAGCCGTTGAACAGATAGTCGAAGTCCGAATCGACACACAGCAGCAACTCCTCGGACGATTGCGGGATCATACTCAAGATCACCTTCTTACCCTTTGGCAGATCACCGCGCTCGGGCACCGAGATCTCAAACCGTATGTAGGGATTCCGGAAATGGTCAAAGATGGCCCGCCAGAAGGCGACATCCTCATAGCCCTCGACATAGACCTTCACGAGCCGTTTATCCGACGTATCGGGCAACGGCACCGGCAACCCCGGATTGGGGTCGGGCTTCCCAAAGGGGTTCAGCCGCTTTAATTTTTTGGTAAAGTTGTTGGCCATAGTTCGTACAAAGATAATATTTTTCGTACATTTGCACAAATTGGTGGATAAGTGCACAACTTTTCGCCACAAAACGACAAACAACATGGCAGACAACGATTGGAAAGCCCGCTTGGGCATGGTCTATTCGACCAATCCTGACTTTCAATATACGACCGACGAAGAGGAGGAACCCGAGACCCTTCCCGCCGCACAACAGCAACTGCGTGTGTGGTTAGACCGCAAGCAACGTGGCGGCAAGGTGGTGACCCTCATCAAGGGGTTTGTAGGGCGTGAAGCCGACCTGCAAGAGCTGGCCCGCCTGCTCAAAACCCGATGCGGCGTAGGCGGTGCAGCCAAGGAGGGGGAGATCCTCATCCAGGGCGACCACCGCGACCGCGTCATCGAGATCCTCACCCGTAGTGGCTATGGCTGCAAGAAGGCCGGCGGATGATCGCCCCGATGCCCGAAAGCCCCATTCGTCACACCTTATCCAAACTCAATTCATCATGAAACAACTCCACCGACTGATCGCGCTGCTGGCAGCTCTCTGCGCTGTCGTAGAGGCCGAAGCACAATATTACACTTGGGGCTCGGATGCCCCCATGAAGTGGCAACAACGCGAGGGCAACAACGTCCGCATCATTGCCCCCGATACGGCCTCCCAGCTTGCTGCACGCACGCTTCACTACATCCACGCCGTGCAACCTACCATCGGTGAGGGCTTCCGCTACGGCCCGATGGAGATTCCCTTTGTGCTGCACCCCCAGAATGCCGATGCTAACGGCTTGGTGATGTACCTACCCAAGCGTGTCGAGTTTCTCGCCATGCCCGCCATCGAAAGCTACTCGATGCCCTGGAACAAGCAGCTCGTAGCCCACGAATATCGCCACGCCGTGCAGTACAACAACCTCAACCGCGGTGTACCGCGTGTTTTGAGTTGGTTTTTAGGGCAGCAGGGATCGGTAACCGGTCTGCTCTACATGCCGCTGTGGGCCTTGGAGGGCGATGCCGTGATGAACGAAACGCTCATGTCCACCTATGGCCGCGGCCTGCAACCCTCTTTCTCAATGGCTTACCGCGCCTGGGGCGACCAAATCGGCCGCAATCACCGCGGTCGTGCCCGCAAGAATGTCGATCGCTGGTTTTCCGGCTCCTATCGGGACCATATCCCCGACCATTACGCGCTGGGCTACCAGATGAGCAGCTTCGCCTACGATCGGTACGGGGAGAATATTTGGGACAAGGTGGGTCGCTACGGAGTCCGCAACCCCTATGTCATCGCCGCCACCCACGTCGGCCTGAAGAGATACTACAACACCTCGGTGCGCGAGCTCTTTCATGCCACCTTCGACGACCTGCAAGCCCATTGGGCTCCGCTGGCTCGCGTCGAGGAGAACAACCGCACGCTGACCAGCATGGATACGACCAACTACACGACCTATCGCTGGCCGATGGCCTTGAACGAGGCCGAGATCCTGGCCGTCAAGAGCGATTTGGGGCGCACGGCCCGCTTAGTGACGATCGACTCGCATGGCAACGAGCGCGTGGTGGCGCATGTCGGTCTGCTCACCTCGCGCCCCGAGCTACACCGCGGACACCTCTATTGGACCGAGTTGAGCCGTTCGACGCTCTTCGAGGAGCAGGTCTTCTCGCAACTCTGGCAGATGGATCTGACAGACGAACGGCCTCGCAAGGTGCAGGGTATCAAACAGGCCCTCTACCCCACCTCGTCGGACGAGGGGTTAGCCTGGGTCGAGTATCGTCCCGAGGGTCGCTATGCACTCATGGTCGAGGGCAAGCAGCACATCCTGCTGCCCATAGGTGTTGAGCTCCACGGATTGACGTGGGACAACACCACGCGGGCCTTCTACACGTTAGTCACCGCCGATGAGGGTATGTCGATTGCCCGCATCGACCGCGAGGGGCTGCACGCCATCACCCAACCGGCCTACATCACCTTGAGCGACCTGCGTGCCCGCGATGGCAAGCTCTACTTTGGCTCGATCTACTCGGGGCGCGACGAGGTACACCTCTACGACCTCCTCCAACGCCGAGAATACCGCCTTTCGCAATCCAAATATGGATCGTTTGCCCCTGCACCCGCAGCCGGTGGTCTGCTGATGACCACCTACGATCGCCGAGGCTATCGCCTCACCCAACTCACCGAGGCCTTGATGGAGCCTATCACTCCACGCACCACGCCCCACAACCTGGTAAATCCCACGCGTCGCACCTGGCAGACGATCAACCTCGACACGGTACGTTTCACGACCGAGGATGCCACACGTCAGGCTGCCGCCTCACCGGCAAAACGCTATCGCAAAGGGGTGCACCTGGCCGGCATCCACAGCTGGGCACCCGTTGCCTTCAACCCCTTCCAAGCGGTTGATGAGCATGAGATCGACCTCAACGCAGGTGCTACGATCCTCTCGCAAAACCTGCTCTCGAACACCGAGGGCTACGCCTCCTACGGCTGGAACGAGCGCGAAGGCTCGGTGGTCGATTTGGGCGTGCGCTACAACGGTCTGGGTGTCGTCTTGAGCCTCGATGGCCGCTATGGAGGCGACCAGCAGTTCTATTCGCTGGCCTATTATGACAAGGAGGCCAAAAAGACCATCGTACAGCCCCAGCCGGCAGCCGAGACCTACTACTCCTTCACGTTGGGAGCTGCGCTGCCCCTCTTCTTCGACCGAGGATCACACACCCAGATGCTCTCACTCTCGACCTCCTACAACTACTCCAACGGTCAGGTTGCCCGTATGGATCAGCTGCAGATCGAGGGGGAGAAGATCACCAACCTGGCCCAAGTCGGCTATGAGCACGGACTGCATAAGTTCTCGTTCGGCGTTGCCTTTACTGATCAGGCCAACCTGGCCCACCGCGACTTCTTGCCGCGCCTAGGTTACTCGCTCTCAGTAGGCTATGCACTCGATCCCTCGAACCGAAACTTCTCGAATCTCTATTCGCTCTACGGATCACTCTATCTGCCGGGCTTCGGCGCACACAACTCAATCCAGGTAGCCGCCTCCTACCAAAATTCGACGGGAGGCTACCGTTTCCCCTCGGGGTATCGCCCGCTGACCTTCCACTCCTCGGCCCTCATTCCGCGCGGATTCTCCGGAGGTGAGATCTACGCCGAGCGTTACGCCTCCTTCTCGGGCAACTACCGTCTGCCGTTGTGCTATCCCGAGTGGGGTATTCCGTCGGTGCTTTACATCAAGCGTGTCCGCCTCGGAGTGGGCTACGACGCCGCCCAATTCGATTATGTGGGACGCAAACAGCAGATCTGGTCGGTCGGTGGTGAACTGGCCTTCGACTTCAATGTGCTGCGCATGCCCGACTCGGCTACTTCGTCGCTGACGATCTCATGTTTCCGCACCTCAAAGAGCGATACGTGGATTTCCGCCTCGTTGGGGCTACCGTTCTAAAAAATAAAAACTATCTTTGCACCGTTATATCGGAACAAACAGGATTATAAAAGAGGCTAAATATGGCAAAAAAACGTTGGTGGGAGGTCTCTCCTCGTGCGATTAAATGGTTGTGGGGAATTGTTCTATTCCCGATCGTATTGCTCTTGCTGTTGCTCATCTTGACAGCGCTGGGGCTCTTCGGTCGTATGCCCTCGTTCGAGGAGTTGGAGAATCCGAAATCGAATTTGGCAACGGAGATCTATTCCGAGGATGGCAAGGTGATCGCCACCTTCTTCATCCAAAACCGCTCCTATGTGCAATATGCCGACCTCTTCCCGCGTGATTCGGCCGACTACATCACCCTCGACGGGTATCGTATGCCACCCGTTGTCGCGGCACTGATTTCAACCGAGGATCTGCGCTACCGAAGCCACTCAGGCATCGACATCCCGTCGCTCTTCCGCGTAGCGATCAAGACCGTCATGATGCAACGTTCGTCGCAGGGCGGCGGTTCGACCATTACGCAGCAGTTGGCCAAGAACCTCTTCCCGCGCGATACGGTGCGCAACCGCGGCAAAATTGTCAAGACCTCTAAGTTGGTCGTTGCAAAACTCAAGGAGTGGATCACGGCCCTCAAATTGGAGTACAACTACACCAAGGAGGAGATCGCCACAATGTATCTGAACACGGTCGAATATGGATCGAATGCCTACGGTATCAAATCGGCCGCCCAGACCTTCTTTGGCAAGGAGCCATGCGATCTAACTGTACAGGAGGCCGCCGTGTTGGTCGGCGTAGTCAATGCTCCAACTCGCTATTCGCCAGTCCGCAACCCCGAAAATGCACTCAAACGACGCAACCTCGTGCTTTCACGTATGGCTGTAGCTGGAGCCCTAACCCAAGAGCAATGCGACTCGATTTCGGCCCTGCCAATCGTGCTCAACTACAAACCGATTTCGCACAACGAGGGTACGGCTACCTACTTCCGTGAGATGCTGCGTCTGACACTGACTGCTCAGAAACCGCGCCGCAACCAATTCTTCTACGAATGGGACTACGAGCAGGCTCTTAAGGAGTATGAGCAAAACCCGATTGTCGGTTGGTGTCACAAGAACCAGAAGGCCGACGGCACGAATTACAACATCTACCGCGACGGACTGAAGATCTACACGACCATCAACTCGCGCATGCAGAGCTATGCCGAGCAGGCCGTACAACGCCAAATGGAGGTAGAGATTCAGCCCAAGATGGATGCCCAGTATCGCTGGTCAAAGGAGCTCTTTGTCGATACCGAGCCTGAGGAGCAGGAGCGCATCATCAAACGCGCCATCCGCCAATCGGATCGTTTCTACGAGATGAAGGAGGCAGGCTTCAGCGAGCAGCAGATTCTCGCCTCGTTCAACGTAAAGTGCCCGATGAAGGTCTTCACCTACAAGGGAGAGCGCGACACCCTGCTCACCCCGCGCGACTCAATTCTGCACCACAAACGCATCCTGCGTGCCTCGTTCGTAGCGATGGATCCCCGCACGGGCTTCGTGAAGGCCTATGTCGGCGGTCCGAACTTCCGCTACTTCAAATACGACATGGCCAAGCAGGGCAAACGTCAGATCGGCTCGACGATCAAACCCTTCATCTACACCTTTGCCATCGACCACTTGGGGCTCACCCCCTGTACGATGGTGCCGAACCTGCCCGTGACGATCGAGACAGCCAACGGACAAGCCTGGTCGCCCAAAGAGGCCGGCAAGGTGGAGTATGATGGTGTGCTGCATCCGCTTATGTGGGGTTTGGCCTTGAGCCGCAACAACTACTCGGCATGGCTCATGAAGCAGGCCAAGGAGCCGGCAGCCGTTGCGGATTTTATCCACAACATGGGTATCCGCAGCTATATCGACCCCGTGCCCGCCCTCTGCGTAGGCTCTTCGGAGTCGAACACCTACGAGCTGACCAGCGCCTTCTCGACCTTCGCAAACGGTGGTGTACATACCGATCCGATCTTTGTCACGCGCATCGAGGATCGCCAGGGCAACCTGATCGCCTCGTTCATCCCACAATCACAGGATGCCATCAGCGAACGCTCGGCCTACACGATGCTCACGATGCTCAAACGCGTGGTCAATAGCGGTACGGCCGGCCGTCTGAAGTGGATGTTCGGCCTCAACGATGTCGATTTGGGCGGTAAGACCGGTACCTCGAACGAGAACCGCGACGCCTGGTTCATCGGCGTAGCTCCCCGTCTGGTGGCCGGAGCCTGGGTCGGTGGCGAGGATCAGCAGGTGCACCTCACCTCCCGCGGTGAGGGTAGCGTCGTGGCACTACCGATCGTCGGAGACTTCTTCAAACGGGTCTATGATGACGGATCACTCGGAGTGAGCCGCAGCGACCTCTTTGTACGACCGCCGCGCACGCCCGACTACAACTGCGAGATGTCGGTTGATCCGGAGCAAGCTGAGGTGCAACCCCAGCAAGAAGATGATTTTTTTGAATAAACTATATACTTAATAAAACACAGATTTAGAGCGATGAAATTAGCCATTGTAGGTGTCTCGGGCGCAGTAGGACAGGAGTTTCTGCGCATTCTCGAGCACCGCGACCTTCCGATCGACGAACTTGTCCTGTTCGGTTCGCCGCGCAGTGCCGGTACGACCTATACCTTTCGAGGTAAGGAGCTGACGGTACGCCTTCTGCAACACAACGACGATTTCAAGGATATCGACTTTGCCCTCACCTCGGCCGGCGCCTCCACCTCAAAGGAGTATGCCGAGACGATTACCAAATACGGCACGATCATGATCGACAACTCGTCGGCCTTCCGCATGGATGCCGATGTACCGTTGGTCGTTCCCGAGGTCAATGCAGCCGATGCCAAAAATACCCCGCGCCGCATCATCGCCAACCCGAATTGCACGACGATCCAGATGGTGGTGGCTCTGAATGCCATCGAGCAGCTTTCGCACATCCGTCGCGTGCATGTATCGACCTATCAGTCGGCCTCGGGTGCCGGAGCTTCGGGCATGGCCGAGCTGGAGCAGCAGCATGGCGAATTGGTCGAGGGTAAGGAGCCTACGGTCAATAAGTTTGCCTTCCAGCTCGCCTACAATGTCATTCCGCATATCGACGTATTCACCGACAACGACTACACGAAGGAGGAGATGAAGATGTTCCACGAGACGCGCAAGATCATGCACTCGGACATCTGCGTATCGGCCACCTGCGTACGCGTGCCGGTCATGCGTGCCCATTCGGAGAGCATCTGGGTCGAGACCGAGCGTCCGATCTCGATCGAGGAGGCACGTGCCGCCTTCGCCGCAGCCCCCGGTGTGGTGGTCTGCGACAATCCGGCCGAAAAAGAGTATCCCATGCCGCTCTTCCTGGCCGGCTGCGATCCGGTCTACGTAGGTCGTATTCGCCGTGATCTGGCCAACGAGAACGGACTGACCTTCTGGTGCGTAAGCGACCAGATTCGCAAGGGTGCCGCACTGAATGCCGTGCAGATCCTCGAGTCATTGTTGCAATAACCACCGATGATCCCACAACAAAACGAGGCAGTCTTTTGAAGACTGCCTCGTTTTGTTTGAAGGTGTATAAGCGATTACTCGGCCTTCACCTGAATCTTCTTCGAGGTAAACATGCGCGCAAAGCCGACATAAAAGATTGCGGTCAGGATGCAATTAACTAGGTAGAGTGATACACAGCCACCTATATAATCTCCGATCATGACGAGCAACGAGAACAAAACTCCGCCGATCAACAAAATCGGCACCCAGTGGAGAATCCTCCCCAGACCTTTCAACCGTGCATCACTCTTGAGACGGTGCGCACTCACAAAAGAGAGGATGATCAGCACTAACGAGGGCTGTGAGGTGATGAGCACCAATACCACAGCCTGAACATCCCAATCACCGCAAATCGCACCAATAAATTCGAGTATATTGCAAAGCGCGACCAGTAACATCATCATCACCATCGGCAGTTGAGGAGCCTCCATCTGTTTCAGCGCTAGACGCACCTTACCCCAGATGATCAGCTCAAAAATCAACGCCGGCATACCCAGCATAAAGGCAAATGCCGCCAAATCCTCATCCCCTTCACTCTCCTTCAAGATGACCATGACGAGCCCGTAAATCACACTCAAGGCGATAAACAGGTAGCTCGCTATTGCCATACCGCCATAGACCTCCTTGATGGGGCGACGCGGCACATCGTTGGAGATCTCCTCCGGCTCTTCCGGACTGTTCGGCTTGGCCGATCCGGATTTGAGGACAGGCGTTGTTTTGGGTTCGTCCTCATAGTCTGCCGGATGCACCGGCTGACGGCGACGCGCTGGTCCATCGACCACCGTCACCTCGATCGGCTCCTCGACCACCGTAGCCTCAATATCTGCCTCCGTGGAGAGTCCATCCAAGGCCGCCATCAGGTCATCAACCGACTGATAGCGATCACGCTTGGCACTCGACATCGCCCGCTCCACACAAGCCGTCAATGCCGCACTCACGCCACGCTGACGCAACTCGCCATACGGGAAGCCGTCGTTGAAGATATCGGTTGCCTCGGGCGGACGTTTACCGGTGAGCATCTTATAGAGCGTAGCGCCCAACGAATAGACATCAATGGTCTGCTGAAACTGTCCGCCCTCGCGATAATTGGCCTGCTCGAGCGGTGCATAGCCAGGCGTACCACCACCGATCGTCGTACTCGATTCGGGGGCTCCCGACTCATCATACTGTTTCGAAAGACCGAAGTCGATGAGCACCAGCGATCCATCGCCTCGCAACATCACATTCGAGGGTTTCAGATCGAGGTGCAACACCTTCTGGCTGTGCATATAGCTCAAGGCAGCACCGATCTGGCGCGTATATTCCACGCTCTCCTGCTCGGTCAACCCTTTTGAGCGCATAATGCGGTCATCCAAGCTGCCACCGTCGCAATACTCCATCGCATAATAGACCGTATTATTCGCCTCGAAGGCCTCCAGCACGCGAATGATATGCGGATGGTGCAGCTTGCTCAAATTCTGCGCCTCGCGAGCAAACTTACGGCGGTAATGGTCGTAGATGCCGCCCTTCGTACCGCTGGTCACGGTGCTTTCTACGCGGCCATTGATGTCGCGCATAAAGAACTCCTTGATGGCCACACGGATCGTACTATCAAAGGTACCCAACGAGCCCTCCACCTTGACGGTTGTCGAGGCCAGGTAGGTGATACCGAACGACCCTTGACCGAGGATCTTCTCGATCGTATAGGCATAGGTCGCACCCTGCAAGACCGTTCCGCTTTTTAGGCAGGTATTCTCCATAAATTGATTGATAAATTAGCATATTTTCTCACACAGCGAAGTCTTCGTCAATAGTCCACTTCACATGTGCATTCTATTTGATCTCCCGTTCGGGATGCTCGGAGAGGAATTTCTTCCAACTCTTCGACCCGCTCTTCGAGGCAGCTCGTTTACCGCCACCCAACCCCTTGGCACGCTCATTCGAGAGTGCTTGGTGGATCGGGCTGGAGATCATGTAGTAGTGGCACAGCGCTACAGCCATCCCATCCGTTGCATCGAGCCGTTTGGGCGGCTCCTCGACGGCAAGCGTCCGACACACGATGGCGGCCACCTGCTCTTTGGAGGCCGAGCCGCGACCCGTGATGGCCTGCTTGATGCGCATCGGAGCATACTCAAAGACCTCCTTATCGCGGCTCAAGGCAGCCGCCATAGCCACCCCTTGAGCCCGCCCCAACTTGAGCATCGACTGCACATTCTCGCCGAAAAAGGGGCTTTCGAGGGCCACCTCGCGTGGTGCGTATTGCTCGACAAGAGCCCCGACCCGCTCAAAGATGTAGCGCAACTTGGCATACGGATCGCTCAACTTGTGCAGGTCTATTTCGCCCAATACGACCGACCGCACCGTGCGGCCCTCGACCTCCAGCACCCCATAACCCATGTAATTGGTTCCAGGGTCGATGCCCATAATCCGATACTTTACCTCCTTCACCATACGCTTTTTCGACCATGCAACGGGCGTATACCTACTCCCGTAAACCTATCGCGCAGTGACTACTGCAACAGCTCGGCCAACTTAGCCTTCACCTCCTCACCACGCAGATTCACGGCAACAATCTTACCCGTTGCGCAGTCAATCAGGTAGTTAGCAGGAATCGATCTGACACCATACTCGGCTGCAGCAGCATTCTGCCAACCCAGCAGGTCGCTCACATGCAGCCAATTGAGCTGCTTCTCCGTCACGGCATTCTGCCAAGCCTCGGCATTATTGTCGAGCGACACGCCGAAAATCTCGAAGCCCTTGCCCTGGTAGGCGTCATAAGCCTCCTTCAGGTGGGGAACCTCAGCCATGCAGGGGCCACACCACGATGCCCAGAAATCGAGCAGAATATACTTATTGGCAGGATTCTCTACGACCGACTTGAGCGACACGGCTACGCCCTCTTTGTCGTTCTGTGCAAAGTCGATGTAGGGCTGACCTACCTCGGTCTTGCGCTTCATATCGGCCATCTCGGCAATTTGCTGCATCATCTCGATCTGCTGCAAATCCTCGGGGAAGGTAGCGATCTCGGCATCAATCTCATCGGCCGAGAGCGAATAGGCCTCATTTTGCAACAACACCACGCCATAGAGGTTCGTCTTATTCTGTGCATAGGCTTCTTTGTTCAGGGCATCATACTCCACCTCGATGGCAGCACGACGCTCATCCGAGGTCTCGGGGTTACGATACTCGGTAAAGAGAGCCTGCAGAGCCTCGTTTACGACATTGCGGGCATCATTAGCGGGCGTACCCGACACTTTGCAACCCGTCTCGTTCATCTCGAAGGTCATATTACCCTCCTCGATAAAGACCATCTCGACGATCGAAGCGGCACGCACGTCGCTATTATCGGCCAGGTAGAGCACCTTCGGCGTATCGACTACGCCCTCCAGGCGGAAAGCACCCTGCTCGACCTTCGTCGAATCGACCACACCGTCGCGGTTGCAGAGGTAGATCCACTGACCATCCATATCAGCCACCTGGCCCGAAATCGTAAACTGGGGCTGCTGTGCACAACCCATCATCACCACCGCACTCAAGGCGGCCATCATCATCTTTTTCATGTTTGTTATTCGTTTTTAAGCGTTTTCAACTCTTTCTCCAATTGGCGTACCGTGCGATCCAACTCAGGCAGGCGCTTAAAGACGGCTGCTGCACGGTGATACTGCATACCCGGCAGGGCGGGGTAACCGAAGCGGATCTCTCCGTCGGGCACATTCTTATCCAGACCGCTCTTCGAACCGATCATCACGCGATTACCGATCGTTACGTGGTCGGCAATACCCACCTGACCGGCCAAGAAGCAGTTGCTACCCACCTTCGATGTTCCAGCAATACCGGTCTGTGCCGACGAAACCGTATTCTCGCCGATCTGCACATTATGGCCGATCTGGATCAGGTTATCGAGCTTCACACCGCGGCGAATGATCGTCGAATCGGTCTTGGCGCGGTCGACACAGGTGTTTGCACCGATCTCCACATCATCCTCGATGATCACATTTCCCAACTGCGGGATCTTGTCAAAGCCACCATCGGGACGCGGCATAAAGCCAAAGCCATCGGCTCCAATCACAGCACCGGCATGCAGGATGCAGTTCTTGCCGACATGGCAACCCTCGTAGATCTTCACACCGGGATAGAGGGTCGTACCCTCACCCACCGTCACACCCGGTCCGATATAGACCTGCGGATAGATCTGGCAGTTGGCACCCACCTTAGCACCTTGCTCAATGACAGCAAAGTCTCCCACATAGGTATCGCCCTCAACCGTAGCCGACTCATCGACCGAAGCTCGTGGGCTGACCCCCTTGCGACGCGGCTTCGAGGCGGCATACATCTGCAACAGTTTCACGATGCACTCGGCGGCATTCTCCACCTTGATCAGCGTTGCCGGCACCTCCTGCTTCGGCTCGAAGCTCTTGTCCACCAGGACAATCGAGGCTCCCGTCGTGTAGAGGAACTCCTCATATTTCAGATTGGTCAGATAGGCCAACGAACCGGCTTTGCCCTCCTCGATCGAAGAGACCGTATGCACGGCCGCCAGCTTATCACCCACGATCTCGCCGCCCAAAAAACCGGCGATCATTTCTGCTGTAAATTCCATAGTTATAGTCGTTTATAAATAATCTGCAATATCAATACCCTCGGGTAGGAACTCCTCCACCGAGCGGCCAAACGAGAGCACTTCGCGCACCGTCGAAGAGGCGATATCGGCCACCGGAGCGGGCGTAAAGAGCATGACGGTCGTCAGCTCGGGATAGATACGATGGTTCGTCGCCTCCATCGTCCGCTCATACTCGAAGTCGGTCGTATTTCGCACACCACGGATGATGGAGACAGCCCCCATCTGCTCGGCAAATTCGCCCGTCAGGCCGTGATAGATCTGCACCTCGACCCGCGGATTCCCCTCATAGACCTTGTCAATGAGGCGTTTGCGATTCTCCACGGTCAGCAATCCCCGCTTGAGCGAGTTGTTACCAATACCGATAATCACCCGATCGAAGAGTTTGAGCGACTCCTCGACAATCGCGGCATGGCCGCGCGTAAAGGGATCGAACGATCCCGGGAAAATGGCTGTACGTTCCATAAGTGACAAAGATACAAACCTTTTTGGAATTGCCACTCATTTTGTCTGTAAAAAATAGAAAATGTCGCTCCTCGCAGGTGTTATCTTTGTCGCAAAACCCTTTTATTCACTTTTTTATCATGAAAAAATACCTCTTTTTCTACGCTCTGGCAGTCTCGGCCGCCCTGTTAATCGTCGGCTCACGACTCCACCGCAGCCACCGCGAAAACGAACGCCTTGCGGCCAATCAACACGCCCTCTACGAGCGGCTCCATGCGCAGGACACCCTCCTCCACACCCAAGAGGCCTCGATTGAGGTCTTGCGGTTGCGTTGCCGCGAATTTAGGGAGTTACGCAAACAAGACGCCGCCACGATTCGGCGATTAGGGATCCGCCTGCGCGAACTACAAAGCACCTCGCAACAAGTGTTGGGAACTCAACTCACCCTGCAAACTCCGCTACACGACACGATCCGCATCGTGCGACAGGACTCGCTGCAGATCCGCGACTCGCTGCAATACTTTCGTTGGCAAGACCCCTGGGTACGCATCGAAGGGGAACTTTGTCGCGACACGATCGCCTGCCGCATCGAGAGCATCGACACGCTGCACCAGATCGTACGACGCATTCCGCACCGCTTTCTCTTCTTTCGTTGGGGGACCAAGGCGATTCGTCAGGAGATCCGCTCCTCGAATCCCCACACACAACTGATCTATTCCGATTTTGTGATTATCGAGCGCTAACCAAACGCTCCATCTCTTCGGCCAGACGCTCCACGCGCAGGCTCATAAACGAATACTGATCGCACCGTGCCACGGAGGTGATTCCCCGCACATCGACGGCAAATAGCTCATCGCAACGCGCCAACTCGGCACGACTCAACGCTCCCACCTCTAACGCGATATGCAACCGATCGGCCGCCAGCGCCAAGAGTTTGGCCTCAACCGTCTGTGGCTCTACGGCACAGAGCAACACCCCTTCTCGAAAGGCAAACAGCTGCGCTCCGTCCAGCGCAAGGCAACGATCCATCCGATCGACCTGCACCACACCATCCATCCCTCGGCTATGCGCATAGCTCCGCATCAAGCCGTGTACAGCCTCGGCCGCCACACTCGTCCACTCCTCCAGAGGCAGTTCATAAACCAGCGAGAAGGTTTGCGGGCGGATGCTGCGCACGGCATAGCCGGCATAGTGCGATATACCTCCCTCCGACAAGCGAGCCTGCCCCTCCTCGGTCAGCTCCAAGCGCACAAACGACGAAACGGCATCGGGCAACCTTTTCCGGGCCACAAAAGCCGCGATCTCGCGCTCTAAATCGGCCGCCGAGAGACGAGCTTGCAGCCCAAACAACCGCCGTGCAGCCCGCTCCAGCAAGGCCACATGTTCGGCCACCAGACGCGGGCGTCCGTGGGCCACATGGATCTGTTGAAAAAGAGCCGACGGCTGCATAAACAACTGATTTACAAAAGGAAGATTTTCAACAACAATTCGCGCAGCAGCTCCCCATCCGAGGCTCCGCCGCTATTCAGACCCTTGCTCTTGGCATCATACTCGCGCAACAGCCCCAGAATCGTAAAGACCTTCTTGTTGGGCCACAACGCAGCTTGTTGTTTCAATTCGCCAACGATATAGACACTCGGCTTACGCAAGATGCGCATCAGTTCCTGATCCGACGGCATCGGTTTCCCCTTATGGCGTGCCAACCAACCGAGATAGTTGATCGTAAAGAGGTCTCGAAATTGACCAAAGAGCGCAATGATAGTCACCAGCAACGGATTATCCTTCGGGTTACGGGCAAAGTGGTCGGCAATCTGCAGTGAACGCCCCATATTCCGCGTAACCACCGCCTTGCAAAGCTCAAAGTTGTTGAACTCTTTGGAGATGCCGATGTGGGTCTCGATGTCGGCATCGGTGATCTGTCGTGTCCCTTCGGGCAACGAAACGGTCAGTTTCTCCAGCTCGTTGGCTATCTTGGCGATCGACGTACCGAGGTGGTCGGTCAGCATGGCTAAGGCCTTGCGGTCGATCTTCAACCCCCGACTGCCGATAAATTGTTCGAGCCATCCGCCGATCTCATAATCGCGCGGAGCCACCGACTCGAAGACCACACCATGGGCTGCACACCCCTTGTAGAATGCCGATCGACGATCGGCATTCTTCTCTTTGTGGCAGATCACCAAAATCGTCGTCGGCTGCGGATTTTGCGTATAGAAGGAGAGTTTCTCGATTTGACGCAGCTGTTGTGCCTCCTTCAAGATCACCACCTGATAGCTGCCCATCATCGGGAGCTGCCGACACAGATTGACCACCTGGCCGGCCTCGCTATCCTTTCCATAGACCGTGATCTGATTGAAGGCGCGCTCCGCCTCATTCAGAATCGAGTCGGCCAGCAACTCCTGCAACCGATCGATAAAATAACTCTCCTCGCCCATCAACAGGTAGATCGGCGCAAACGATCGTGCTGCAATCTGCCCCTTGAGGCGTTCAAACTCGGCTACCGAGTCTCGAAATTTCACTCCACTTTTCGCCATGACTTATACAATTTCGCGATGGATCGAAAGCACCTGCTCGGTCCGATCATCGACCCGATAACGGTCATCCGTCCGAAGACCTACCACCCAAATAATATCCTCGCCCGAAAGCAACACCAACTGCCGTTGTTTCTCCATGAGCGAGAGTTTCTGATCGATCAGCAGATCGCTCAACTTCTTCTTACCGGCCATGCCGAACGGCACGAACCAATCACCCTCCCTCCAACGGCGCAACCGCAAGGGCCACTGCAACTTATCGGCATCAAAGAGTGCCATCTGAGCCGGCACCTGCAACGATTCGACAAGGTCGATATTCTGCTCCTCGAAATAGAGCACCGAATTGCCACAATAGGCGCGCAAAACTCCCTTCGGCACCTCCACTTCGCAGCTATCCTGCTCCTCGATACGGCTCACAACCACCCGATTGCGATCCGAGCAGGCAACCCAATCGCGGGCATAGAAACGACGTCCCGACACCCCTTCGTCGAGGGCGCGGCAAAGTGCATCAATCACATCGCCCTTGAAGCCATAGGCCGAGCTGAGCAATTCGTAGAGGACAAAATTCCGCGAAAACTCGGCATCGATCTGCTCCAGATGGATCGTATCGACCCCCTGGTCGTGCGTAACAGCCTGCGCACGAATCTTCTCGATGGCCGTACCAATAAAACGCTGAGCCTCGGTCAGACGGTCAATATTACGACACATCAAGGGGGTAAAACGCGGATTGATCTCCCGAATACGCGGCACCAATCCCAAACGGATCTTGTTACGCAGGTATTTCGTCGAACGATTCGAGGAGTCCTCTCGATAGGGGATGTGATGCGCCACGGCATACTCCAGGATCTCCTTGCGCGTAGCAAACAACAACGGACGCACCACCGCACCCCGCTGTTGCGAAATACCCGTCAGGCCACGCAACCCCGTACCCCGCAGCAGGTTGATAAAGAAGGTCTCAATCGAGTCATCGGCATGGTGCGCCACCGCAATGGCTGTATATCCCTCCGCAAGGCACAACTCCTCGAACCAGGCATAACGCAGGCGGCGGGCTGCCATCTCCATCGACTCACCCGTACGCTCCATCTCGGCTACGGTATCGAAGCGGCGATTGTAGTGCGGCACACCATATTGCGCCGCCACACACGCTACAAGCTCCTCATCTTCATCGCTCTCAACACCGCGCAAGCAGAAATTGCAATGCGCCACACCGATCCGATAGCCCGCCTCAACAAACAGCGCCAGCATGACCATCGAATCAACACCGCCCGAGACGGTCAGCAGCAGCCGATCCTCGATCGTAAAGAGCTTATGCTCGGCAATATATTGCTCAAAACGAGCCTGCAACGTCATCATTTATAGGATATTTACCTCCGGCTCGATCCGAATACCGAATCGTGCCTGCACTTGTTCAATCACATACTCAGCCAGTGCGATCACCTCCTCACCGGTCGCTCCACCATGGTTCACCAGCACCAATGCCTGACGCTCGTGCACACCCACAGCCCCGCGGCGATAGCCCTTCAAACCGGCACGGTCGATCAACCATCCGGCCGCCAACTTAACCCGCTCGGGATCGGCCGTTGCATAGTGCGGCATCTCGGGCCACTCGGCCAACAATGCCTCAGCCACCGCACGCTCCACAATCGGATTCTTAAAGAAGCTGCCGGCATTGCCCAACACGGCCGTATCGGGCAACTTGAAGCGTCGGATGGCACAAATCGCCTCGCGGATATTGTGCAACGAAACCCCACCACGAGCCATCACCTCACGCTCTACATCACCATAGCCGATGTGCGGCTGCGGCGTGCGGTGCAGGGCAAAATCGACCGCCGTGATGATGGCTCGCCCCTTCAAGGCGTGTTTGAAGATACTCTCTCGGTAGCCAAACTGCGCCTCCTCGACCGCCATCACCCGCTGGCGACATTCTTCGGCCGTATCAACCCAATGAATGGCGCGGATTGCATCTTTGGCCTCGGCGCCATAGGCCCCGATATTCTGCACCGGAGCGGCTCCCACCTTACCCGGGATGAGCGAAAGATTCTCCAACCCCCACAGGTCGCGCTCCACGGCCCAAGCCACCAGATCGTCCCACTCCACGCCCGCATCGGCACGCACGACGACCTCGTCATCCTGCTCCTCAAGCAACTGAATCTGCTGCGAGACGGGCGTCAGCAACAACCCCTCATAATCACGCGTAAAGAGGATGTTGTTACCCCCCGAGAGGACCATCCACCGCGCGGGTTTCCACTGCTCGAAAATGGCAGCCACATCGGCCGCCGTATCGAACTCTACAAGCCGCTCGGCCGACTGTCGGGCATGAAAACTATTCCGATCTGTTAAATTTATCGCTTCAAATAGACGAATCATAGTGCAAAGTTAGAAATTTTTATTAACTTTGAAGAGATTTTCCGATCGAACCAACTAAAACAAACTAATAAATCATGTTTACCGACAAAGACCTTCAACAAATTGCCGACCACGGCCTAACCCCCGAAACGGTCGAGCTGCAGATCGAAAATTTCCGTCGCGGATTCCCCTACTTAGGGATCGTACGTGCCGCATCGCCCGGCGATGGCGTTGTCATCGTCAGCGACGAGGAGGCCGAAAAGGCCATTGCTCGCTATGAGGCCAGCAAGGAGCAGATCCAGGTGGTGAAATTCGTCCCCGCCTCAGGTGCTGCCACCCGCATGTTCAAAGAGTTGTTCTCGTTTGTAGGCGAGGGCAAGCGCACGCCGGGTATTGATCGACTGGTCAATGAGATCGAGAAGTTTGCCTTCTGGCCCGAGCTGAAGGCCGTTCTTCCGGCCGAGTATGACGATACACAACTCGTGAGTGCCATCATCAAGGAGGGACTCAACTACGGTGCCAAGCCGAAGGGTCTGGTCACCTTCCACGCCTATCCCGAAGGGGCCCGCAAGGCCGTCGAGGAGCATCTGGCCGAGGGCGCAGCCTACGCTACGGCCGGTGGTGTAGCCCGTATCCACTTCACCGTATCGCCCGAGCACATCGAGGGTTTCAAGAGCCTGCTCACCGAGAAGGTTCCCTTCTATGAGGCTCGCTACGGCATCCGCTACGAGATTTCGTTCTCCGTACAGAAGCCCTCGACCGACACGATCGCAGTCAATCCCGACAACACCCCCTTCCGCCAGGACGACGGTTCGCTGTTGTTCCGTCCGGCCGGCCACGGTGCACTGATCGAGAACCTGAACGACATCGACGCCGACGTGGTCTTCATCAAGAATATCGACAACGTCACGACCGATGCTCGTCGCGCTGACACGACCCGCTACAAGAAGATTCTGGCCGGTCTGCTGCTGCAACTGCAGGAGCGTTCGTTCGAGCACCTGAAGGCCCTGGCCGTAGGTGGTGCCGAACTCGAGCCTATTGCCGCCTTCATCGAGCAGGAGCTATGCGTCAAGCTGCCCGAGCAGTATGATGCTGCGCTGCTTCAGGCGATCCTCAACCGTCCGATCCGTCTCTGCGGTATGGTACGCAACGAGGGCGAGCCGGGAGGCGGTCCCTTCTGGGTGAAGAACGAGGATGGCACCGAGTCGTTGCAGATTGCCGAGTCGAGCCAGATTGCTCCCGAGGATATGCCGCTGATGAAATCGGCTACGCACTTCAATCCGGTAGATCTGGTTTGCGGTGTCAAGAACTCGAAGGGCGAGAAATTCGACCTGCGTGGTTATACCGATCCGGCTACGGGCTTCATCTCCGAGAAGTCGGCCGGCGGTCGTGATCTGCGCGCCCAGGAGTTGCCGGGCCTGTGGAATGGTGCCATGGCCAAGTGGAACACCATCTTTGTCGATGTGCCCATCACCACCTTCTCACCGGTGAAAGTGGTACAGGATTTGCTCCGCGAGCAACATCAATAGCGAGACAATCAACCGAAAGAGGCTGTCTAACCGATAGGAGGTGCGACAGCCTCTTTTTTTTGCCGAAACGACAACCTGCAGCACCGCTTTTTTTTAGTATCTTTGCCCCATGTTCCAACGCATCAAACAGACTCTTTCGCGCCTCTCGTTCCGCACGGGAGTGATCGTATTGCTCTGTTGCATCCCCTGCTATGTGCTCTCCTTTGTGCAATTTGCCCTTCCCTTCTCGGCTTCGACCAAAGGTGTGCTGTGGATCGTGTTGTTTGGGTTGGCCAAGACAACCCAATATGCCGGGCTAACCATCTTGGGGGTCGAGGGGATTCGTCGCCTCAAAGCTCGCTGGAAGGATCGCAAGAAAAAAGAGGAGCACACGACCCATTGATCGCGTGCCCACCACCCCTCATACTTTATTAACTTTCACACAGTCTGTCGTTTAACCTCCCTTAAGGAGTTGCCGGATCGACTGCACATTCGACTTTTCATGTCTTACTGCTGCATGGCTGGGCCTTGATAACCACGCTTCGACGACGTATTTTTATTCAATCTAAAGCCTATATTAAAGGTAAAGTAGCGCCCATACGAGGGTTGCCACTGCTGCATCTCATAATCGGCATAGGTGGTCGTCGTAAACGACGAACCTCGATTGAGCAGGTCATAAGCGGCCACCCCCAACAACAAACGTCCCTTCATGAGTTGGCAACCTATCATCGCATTAAGCATCTGCGTCGTCGTATTTCGTCCCGTATGAGTCAAGTAGTGGCAATAGGCCAGGTTATAGTTCACCTGGAGCCACAACACCCGAAACAGATGCAAATCGGCCGAGGCGGAGGCTGTCTCATAAATATAGCGCGTATCCTCACCGATTGTGTTGCGCACATCTGAATAAGAGGTGGTCGAATGAATACCCAGACGCACTCCGGCCGATTGCGTACCGCTCAACCCGATCGTGAGCGAAGGCTGCTGCTGGCGCGAGATATTCTTTTCATCGCCAATGAAGGTCGGACGACAGTTGTAACTATAGCGTGCCGCGAGGGTTAAGGTCGATCGCAACGCATTGATACGCTGACTAAAACGCGCCAATCCTCCCAAATTATAGGCCCCGTCAATATTCTCGTAGGTGTAGAGCGTACTACCGGCCGGAGCTACATAGTCCCACTGATCGAGCATCGTATCTTCGGTAAAATAGTAAGAGCGTTGGGTGATGCTGTTCGTCGCAAAAGCACCCGTCAACTCCAAGAGAATATTGCGGCCATTGGCAGCATTCACCTTGCCCGGATAGCTCAACGTAAAGGCGTGTCGCACGCTCTGCTTCAGGTCGGGATTACCACTCTGCAGCAACAGAGGATTGCTGTTGTCGATGCGATCGCGCAACTGCTCGACCGAGGGGAGCGTAGCCGAGGTTACATAGTTAAAAATGCGGATGCGCCGCCCGTGACGCATCAGGGTAAACGACACAGAGGGCAACACCGAGACAAACTGCTCTCGATAAGCAACCTCATTGGGATAAAATTCATCTTTATTCATCGTCGCAGAACGCACATCACAACCTAGGTGAAAACGATAGAGCGACGAATTGATACGATAGGTCATACGCCCCGTGTGGGTCGTGTAGTTGTAGGTGTAATTGTAGGTATTTGTCGGGTCAATTTCGACCACCGGGTCGTACGTGTTGAGTGCCATTTGATGCGTTCTACTATGCTCATAATCATAAACATACGACGCAAACAGCTCCATACGCATGCCATCCGTCTCATAGATATCGCGCTGCAACGAGAACTCTGCATTGTAGGACTCGCGCGGACCGACATAATCGGTCTCCAGCACCCGCTTCTCGTTGGTGAGCGTATCGATGCGCCAACCAACTCGTTCCGAGCGGCTGATGGTCGAATTGAGCGAAATATAAGGACGTACCACCCGTGGATTATTCCACACCCAATTTAGATTATTTTTAACCGTATAGCTATGGCCCGTCGATCGCTCCAACAACTCGACACACTGGTACAATTCGGCCGACTCATTGACACTTTGTTTGGCCGAGCGAGATGAAGGCGAGCTGTACGAAAATTCGTTTCTCGAGGAGAGTTGATGACGTCCTCCGGGATGTACCAAACCATAGAGTTTTACCGTGTGCGTGCCCCCCGAAGAACTTTGCGAAGTGGTATCAGCATAGAGACGCGCTGGCGAAACCTCGGTTTGAAAATAGTCCCGTCGTGTCATCGACTGCGAACGCGTATAAGCATCCGAATAGTTGTACGAGAGGTCTAACACCTGCCCTTCGCGCCGATTCTTACCCCACAACTTCGAGACAGCCACATAGAGGGCGTGCTGCTCTTTGTAGCTACTCGACGAGAGTCGATTATTGAGTACCGCACGCAAGCGATTCGACGACCGCCCGATGTTGTTCGTATAGCCATCGAAGGTCAGTTGCAACTTCTCAGAGTAGAGGTTAGCCGTCAGTCCCACACCATAACGTCCCTGCCGCTTGCCCTCCACATCGCGGTCGAGGTCTGCGCCAACACTGGCCAACAAATAGCCATCGAAAAGCGAGGCAATATCACGCTTCGTACGGACATTCATTACGCGTTGTTTTTCAGCAAAACGACGACCCGCACGACGCTCATCATCCGTATCCTCGTCGTAGACCTCCAAATTGGTAATATCGGAAGCCATCAACGAGGTAAGCGCCGCCTTCGGATCCTCACCAAAGAGCTGTCGCCCATTGACATAGACACGCGATATCAATTCGCCCTGCACGCTCACCGAACCATCCTCCGAAACCTCCACACCGGGCATCTGTTCCAAGATATGTACTGCCTCGTCACCGGCCATCGTCCGCACGGCTGCTGCATTGAACACAAGCGTATCGCCTCGCTGTGTCGAGAGCTGTGCTCGGCCGCTGACCACCACCTCGTCGATCTGCTGTGTGTCGGGTTGCAGCTGCACGCGCAACGGACGCGCCAACCCATAACGAGGAGCAATGTGAACCGAATCCCGCACATGGGGCTTATAACCCAAATAGGTAACTCGCACCCGCACATCGCCCGATGGAACCTGCTTCAAATGGAAATTACCATTCAGATCGGTCGTCGTATGCAACGTATCGGTCGGAGCAAAGACCTCAACCACGGCCCCCACCAACGCCTGCCGCCGCTGCTGAAATTGATCGGTCGTCATTTCATAGACAAAACCACTCATCGGTCCTGTCCGAGGTTGTGCCACTACCCCCATAAAGAGACAGAGCAACATAAGCGTCAATAGCCAGGTTCGTTTCATCGTGTATAGGCACATTTCGAATGTGTAACAAAATTACCACATTCCACTGAGAACCCACCTAACAGTTGGGCCAAACGTCCTTTTTGCGGGGTGAATCACCCAATTTGCCTCGCCAAATGCAAATGCGCCCTACCGACATACAAAAAAAAGCCTTTCAATCCGTCCATTACGCACAATTATTCTAAATATAAATAGGTATATCCGAAAATAATAATTATCTTTGCGTGCCTTAAAGTGAGCACGAAGCAAATAATCAATCATTATATAATTTCACACATGGAAAACAAACTGCAACAGTTGACCCAGAAGCTCTATGACGAGGGGCTGGAGAAGGGTCGCAACGAGGCCGATAAGCTGGTGGCCGAAGCCAAAGAGAAGGCTGCCAAGATCGTAGCCGACGCCCGCAAAGAGGCCGAAGAGATCATCAAGCAGGCCGAGATGAAGGCCGAGGATACGGCCAAGAACACCGAGACGGAGATCACCCTGGCCGGTAAGCAGGCCGTGGCCCGCATCAAGTCGGAGATCAGTTCGCTGATCGTTGCCCAGACCACCTCGAAGGGGGTGAAGGCTGCCACGATGGATGCCGCATTCCTCAAGGAGATGCTCGTAGCCGTAGCCAAGAATTGGAACGGCGCTGCCAGCGGCAAGGTAGAATTGAAGGCGCTGCTGCCGGAGGCCGAGCGCAAGCAGCTCGACGCCGCTTTCGAGCAGGCTGCCAAAGAGTTGCTGGCTGCCGGCATCGAGGTTGGCTACTCGAAAGAGGTGAAGAGTGGTTTCCGCGTATCGCAGAAGGAGGGCGGCTACTACATCTCGTTCGCCGACGCCGACATCGAGGCGCTGATCTCCGAGTATCTGCGTGAGAAGGTTTCCAACATGCTTTTTAAGGCATAAGGTGATGTTCGCTTCGAATTATTACGCCCTGGTCGCCGGTCTGCGTGAATACCAGCTCGATGCCGACCACAAGGGGTTCGACCCGCAGGCTATCCGCGACGAGGTGCTTGAGCACATTTCGGGCGCTGACGCCAAGCAGGTCAAGTTGCTCTACGCCTACTACGACTGTGAAAACCTCTGTGCTCGCCGCGCCGGACGCTCGGTGCATAACGCCCTGGGTAATCTGACAGCCGAGCAGATTGGTGAGGAGTTGCAACGTCCCTCACTCCTGCCCGAGGCTCTGCAACGCGTCTTGCGCGCCTTTGCGGACCCCGAGGGGGAGGATGCTGGTGAGGTGGCTACTGACGATCGCTTCGAGAAGGCCCTCTTCGAGGCCTACTACGCACTCTGTGCTGGAGCCGGCAGCCATTTCCTGCGTCAGTGGGGTGAATTTGACCGTACGTTACGCAATGTCTCGGCCGCCATTACGGCTCGCCAGCTGGGTCGCTCGATCGACGAGGTGACGGTCGGTGCAGGTGAGGTTGTCGAGCAATTGGAGCGTTCGTCGGCAGCCGATTTCGGCCTTCGTGGCGAATTGAGCTGGCTCGACCAACTCATCGCAGCTGTCGGTGACGAGACCAATCTTGTAGAGAAGGAGCACAAGATCGACCTGATTCGCTGGAACGAGTCGGTCGAACTGACCGCCTTCGACTATTTCAACATCAACGCCGTGCTCGCCTATCTGGTGCGCGTGAACATTGTGGCCCGCTGGTCGATGCTCGACCCCGAACGTGGCCGCGCGCTCTTCGCCCAGCTCATGCAGTCGCTCGACGGTAAAGATCTGATCAAATAAAACAATAACAACATAGAGAATGAAAACAACAGGACGTGTAAACGGTATCATCTCGAACATCGTGATCGTCAAGGCCGACGGAGCTGTGGCCCAGAATGAGATCTGCTATGTATATGTAGGTGATACGAAGATGATGGCCGAGGTCATCAAGGTCATAGGCGATGACGCCTATGTCCAGGTATTCGACTCGACGCGTGGCCTGAAGATCGGTGACAAGGTAGAGTTCGAGGGTCACATGCTCGAGGCTACGCTGGCTCCGGGTCTTTTGTCGCGCAACTACGATGGTCTGCAGAATGACCTGGCCAAGATGGACGGTCTGTTCATCGAGCGCGGCTCGGTAACCGACCCCATCGACTATGATGCTACGTGGGAGTTCAAACCGCTGGCCAAGGCCGGTGATAAGGTTTCGGCCGCTTCGTGGCTCGGCGAGGTGAAGGAGCAGTGGGTAAACCACAAGATCATGGTTCCCTTCACGATGACCGAGAGCTATACGGTCAAAAGTGTAGCCGCTGCCGGCACCTACAAGGTGACCGATACGATCGCCGTCGTAACCGATGCCGAGGGCGAGGATCACAACATTACGATGGTACAGAAGTGGCCCGTTAAGCAGGCCATCCGTGCCTATACGGAGAAGCCGCGCCCGAGCCGCGTGATGAACACGGGTGTGCGCGCTATTGATACGTTCAACCCGCTGGCCGAGGGTGGTACGGGCTTTATCCCGGGTCCGTTCGGTGCCGGTAAGACGGTGCTTCAGCACGCCATTTCGAAGCAGGCCGATGCCGAGGTGATCATCATCGTGGCTTGCGGTGAGCGTGCCAACGAGGTGGTGGAGATCTTCAAGGAGTTCCCCGAGTTGGTAGACCCCCGCACGGGGCACAAGCTCATGGAGCGTACGATCATCATCTGTAACACCTCGAACATGCCTGTGGCAGCTCGTGAGGCTTCGGTCTATACGGGTATGACCATCGGTGAGTACTACCGCGCCATGGGTCTGAAGGTGCTTGTAATGGCCGACTCGACGTCGCGTTGGGCACAGGCCCTGCGTGAGATGTCGAACCGTCTGGAGGAGCTTCCGGGTCAGGATGCCTTCCCGATGGACCTTTCCGCTATCATCGCCGCTTTCTATGCCCGCGCAGGTCTGGTGAAGCTCACCAACGGCGAGACGGGTTCGGTAACCTTCCTCGGTACGGTATCACCGGCCGGTGGTAACCTCAAGGAGCCGGTAACCGAATCGACGAAGAAGGCCGCTCGCTGCTTCTACGCTCTTTCGCAGGGTCGTGCCGACTCGAAGCGTTATCCGGCAATCGACCCGCTGGACAGCTACTCGAAGTATCTGGAGTATCCCGAGATCCGCGAGTTCCTGGACGAGCACATCGAGAAGGATTGGGTAGATGCTGTTTACGAGGGTAAGACCTTCGTACAGCGCGGTAAGGAGGCCAACGACCAGATCAACATCCTCGGTGACGACGGTGTACCCGTAGAGTATCACGAGCGTTTCTGGAAGTCGGAGTTGCTGGACTTCGTGATCCTGCAGCAGGATGCCTTTGACGACATCGACGCCAACTGCCCCATCGAGCGTCAGCAGATGATGTATAAGATGGTACTCGACATCTGCCGTCACGACTTCACCTTTGGTGATTTCGAGGAGTGCTCGCAGTTCTTCAAGGGTCTGATCAACCTCTTCCGCCAGATGAACTACTCGCAGTGGCAGTCGGAGAAGTTCCACGACTACAAGTCGAAGATCGAACAGTATGTGAGTGAAAAAATCCAATAAGAGTTATGACTACACGCGCATTTCAAAAGATATACACGAAAATCGACAACATCACCAAAGCCACGGTCACGTTGCGTGCCGAGGGCGTAGGTAACGACGAGCTGGCCACCGTAGGTGGTAAGCTGGCGCAGGTGGTGAAAATTATGGGCCAGAATGTTACGTTGCAGGTATTTGCCGGCACGGAGGGTATCGCCACCAACTCGGAGGTGATCTTCCATGGTGAGCCGCCGAAGCTGAAGGTTTCGGACAACCTGGCCGGTCGCTTCTTCAACGCCTATGGCGAGCCGCTCGAGGGTGGCGAGGCCGTAGAGGGTGAGGCTCGCGAGATCGGTGGCCCGACGGTGAATCCCTTCAAGCGTCTGCAGCCTTCGGAGCTGATCGCTACGGGTATCGCCGGTATCGACCTCAACAACACGATCGTAACGGGTCAGAAGATCCCCTTCTTCGCCGACCCCGACCAGCCCTACAACGCCGTGATGGCCAACGTGGCCCTGCGTGCCAAGGCCGACAAGATCATTCTGGGCGGTATGGGTCTGACGAACGACGACTTCCTCTACTTTAAGTCGGTGTTCGAGAATGCCGGTGCACTGGACCGCATCGTCTCGTTCGTCAATACGACCGAGAATCCGCCCGTAGAGCGTCTGCTTGTGCCCGATATGGCCCTGACGGCTGCCGAGTACTTTGCCGTAGATAAGGGTGAGAAGGTTTTGGTGCTTTTGACCGACATGACCCTCTACGCCGATGCCCTGGCCATCGTGTCGAACCGTATGGACCAGATTCCCTCGAAGGACTCGATGCCCGGTTCGCTCTATTCGGACCTGGCCAAGATCTACGAGAAGGCCGTACAGCTGCCCAACGGTGGTTCGATCACGATCATCGCCGTGACGACCCTTTCGGGTGGCGATATTACGCACGCTATCCCCGACAACACGGGTTACATCACGGAGGGTCAGTTGTTCCTGCGTAACGACTCGGATACGGGTAAGGTAATCGTCGATCCGTTCCGTTCGCTGTCGCGTCTGAAGCAGCTTGTAATCGGTAAGAAGACGCGCGAGGATCACCCGCAGGTAATGAACGCTTGTGTGCGTCTGTATGCCGATGCTGCCAACGCCAAGACGAAGCTCGAGAACGGTTTCGACCTATCGGATTACGATGAGCGCGCCTTGAAGTTTGCCCGCGACTACTCGCGCAAGCTGCTGGCGATCGACATCAACATCGAGATCACCGAAATGTTGGATACGGCCTGGGAGCTCTTTGCCGCCTACTTCTCGAAGGAGGAGGTTGCCATCAAGGCCGAGCTGATCGAAAAATACTGGAAAGCATAACAGACAATGGCAATCAAATTTCAATACAACAAAACCTCGCTCGGCGAACTCGGCAAGCAGCTCAAGATGCGCCAGAAGGCCCTTCCGACGATCAAATCGAAGGAGTCTGCGCTGCGTTCCGAGGTCAAACGAGCGAAGGATACGGCCGCAGACTACCGCGAGCGTTTGGACCAGCTCATGGCCCAATACGACTACATGGTGGCTCTGTGGGGCGAGTTTGATTGTACGTTGGTGCGCATTGCCGCTGTGGATTTGTCGGTACAGAAGATTGCGGGTGTTCGCACGCCCGTCTTGAAGGAGGTTCGATTCGAGCGCAAGGCCTACGACCTGTTCTCGTCGCCGGTTTGGTATGCCGACGGAGTGACGGTGCTGGAGCAGATGGCCCGCCTCGGGATCGAGTTCGAGGTCTACAATCGCAAGATGGAACTTTTGGACTACGCCCGCCGCAAAACCACGCAAAAGGTAAACTTGTACGAAAAGGTGCAGATACCCGGGTACGAGGATGCCATTCGTAAAATCAAACGCTTCATGGAGGATGAGGAGAACCTCTCGAAATCTGCCCAGAAGATTGTAAAAACCAAACAACAGCAAGCCGGGGAGGGCTCTTCGTTATGATCGCACGCATGTCAAAATACAACTTTGTGCTCTTTGCAGCACAGAGCGAAGATTTCATCGCCCGCCTGCGTGAGCTGGGTTTGGTAGATATCACCACCACGGGGTGGGAGCCCACCGAGGGGGATCGCCAGCTGATGATCGACATCGAGGCCATGGCGAAAGCTTCGAACTTCCTGGCCCAGTGGCGCACCGTAGGTGAGCACGCCTCAATGGCGGAGCAGAGCGCGAAATACAGCTCGGGCCGCGAGGCCTTTGAGGCCTACGAGGAGGCAGCCCGTCAGGCTGCAGCCCACCACGCCGAGATCGGCCGCATGGAGAAGCTCTGCGAGGAGCTGCATCCCTGGGGTGCCTTCGACGTGAAGGCTATCCGCTCGTTGGCCGAGCAGGGCATCGTCATGCACCTGTTGACCGCTTCGCGTTCGACCTACGAGAAGGAGCTGGCGGCCTGGAGTGAGCAGTGCACGATCGAGGAGATCAACCGTTCGGAATCAACCGTATGGTTCGTGGCACTAACAGCTCCCGGACAAGAGCTGTCGATCGACGCCCAGGAGTTGAAGGCTCCGCAGTTTGACATCCGCGAGGCCGAGCAGCAGATTGCCCGCGAGCAGGAGGCTCTGAACGAGTTGGACAAGAGCTTTGCACGCATCGCTGCCAGCGAATCGGAAATGAAGAGCTATGCCGCTGCCTTGAAGGAGCAGTTGCAGGGTGCTCGCGTAGAGGCTACGGCCGAGCGCGCTGCTGATGGCACACTGCTGGTCATGGAGGGTTGGGCCGAAACGGCCACCTCGAAGCAGGTGGATGCGCTGTTGGAGGAGTACCCCAACGTGATCTACCTGAAGAGCGACCCGACACCCGAGGACAACACGCCCGTGAAACTCAAGAATAACCGCTTTGCGCGTATCTTTGAGATGATTGGCGATCTGTATGCCCGCCCGAAGTATGGCACGCTCGATCTGACCCCCTTCTTTGCGCCCTTCTACATGCTCTTCTTCGGCATCTGTCTGAACGACGCAGGATATGGTCTGATTCTCTTGTGCGCCGGTCTGTGGATGATGCACAAGCACCGCACGGGTATGATGGCTCGCGCCGCTTGGTTTGCCACGCTATGCGCCCTCTCGACGACCCTCTTCGGAGCCTTCTGTGGTTCGTTCTTTGGCATGAGCTTGGGCGAATTTGAGTGCTTCAAGGGGATTCCCTTCTTCGATTTCCAGGGTCAATTCTTTGGTTGGGCCTTGGCAATCGGCATGGTGCAGATCATCTTTGGCTTGGCGATCAATGTCTATGTCACGTTGCGAGCCTTTGGCGTGAAATACATCTTCAACACACTGGGTTGGCTGATCGTCCTGCTGGCCGGTTCGCTGGCTGCAGGTCTGCCGATGATGAATGAGGCATGGGTTATTCCGGGCTTCACGACCGATTCGCCCATCTTCTTGGGCGTAGTTGGCGTGGGTATGTTCATGATGTTATTCCTCAACACGCCGGGTAAGTTCCTCAATCCGTTCGTTAATGTTGGATCGGGTCTGTGGAATCTCTACAATAATATCACAGGTCTGCTGAGTGACGTGCTGTCGTACATCCGTCTCTTTGCCATCGGTCTGTCGGGCGGCGTCTTGGCGTTGGTATTCAACCAGCTGGCCGAGGGCATGGCACCCGAGAACATCGTCGGTAAGGTGATCACGATGGCCATCATCCTCTTCATTGGTCACGCCATCAACCTCTTCATGTCCACGATCTCGTCGTTCGTACACCCGATGCGTCTGACCTTTGTGGAGTTCTACAAAAATGCCGGTTTTGAGATGGCATCGCGCAATTTCGATCCCATCCGCAAAATGGATAACAACGAGTAAACAATAAAATTCATTAAACAAACTAAAAAACAAACAAAATTATGGAAACAACAGCAATGGTAATGGCCTATATCGGCGTAGCGCTGATGGTAGGTCTGGCCGGTATCGCATCGGCCATCGGTACTTCGATCTGCGGCCAGGCTTCGGTAGGTGCTATGAAGAAGAATAGCAATGCCTTCGGTAGCTACATGATCCTCTCGGCTCTTCCGGGTTCGCAGGGTCTGTACGGTTTCGTCTGCTTCTTCATGGTGCAGGATTTCTTGACCGCACCTACGATGTTGCAGGGTGCCGGTATCTTGGGTGCCGGTATCTTGGTAGGTATCGCCAACTTGGCTGCTGCCATTTATCAGGCCAAGGTCTGCGCCAATGGTATCGCAGCCATCGGTAACGGTCAGGACGTAATGGGTAAGACGCTGATTCTGGCCGCTTTCCCCGAGTTGTATGCTATTTTGACGGTAGCTGCTACGAACATGATCGCCGGTCTGATTGCCGCCTAATTCAATCCGTAACGATTCAAACAAACGAGGGCTGTCCCGATTGGGACAGCCCTCGTTTGTTCATAGATGCTGCTTACAACTTCTGCAACCAGTAGAGCGCACCACCCTCCAACTTGAGCGTTCGTTTCACAACGACCTGCTCTTGCTGCAGGCTCACCGTTCCGGTGCGCATATCCACCTGCTTGAGAGCGTACGTACCGGCCGGGAGTTTCACCTGCTTCGTGCCCTTCTCGGGCAGGTAGATCAACTGACCCTGCGCCCCTACGAGACGATAGCTCTGCTTATCCTGCTCGATGGAGCTCATCTGCGGAATGGCACGACGCAACTGATCGTCCGCCAGGCGCAACGTCGGACACGATCCTCCGGCCAGCAAAATGGCCCAACCATAAGCGGGATAATTCTGGGCAAAGTAGGTCACGGCCTTCGTCGGATGGGCCTTGCGATACTCGCTCACGGCACGATAGACCGAAGCAAAGTCGATCGAACCGACCTTCACCAGACGTGCATGCTGACGCGGTGCAAGGTTCACACCGCCCTGCGGCTCATAGGTCGTTCCGTCGGCACGATGGTGCCAATAGCGGATATCAATGATATCGACCACGGCGGCACGCTTCGGATCGCGCAGAATGGCATCCTGCACATCCTTCGTAGCCGACAGGGCGATGAGCGGATCTTTACCCGTCTCGGCCTGCCACTCGGCAATGCAGTCCAACCAGAACTCCACGAAGTGGAGCGGTCCGGTGTACTCCTCGCTCACCAGGTGGATCACATTCTGATACGCGGCCAGCTCGTCCAGACACATACGGATATAGCCGCGATGCAACTCTCGACGCTTCGGATGGTTTACATCGTAGAACATATCGGCCACAAAGACGCGCTTATCACCGGCAAAATTGGTCGGCTCGGGGAAGCCCGTCTCGTTGACGTTGTTCGTCGAACGCCACGGCGAATCCACCCAGTGTGCACCCGCCTCGATGATGTTGTGCTGGAAATAGTTTTGATGGAAGAGCAGCAGCTCGCGCTTGCCGGCTTTGTCAGCAAATTCACGCAGGCGACTCCAATACCACGTATTGGGCTTCGTCAGATCGTAGAGCGACATGCCATCCCAGGCGGCACCCTGACCCGTGCGGGCAAACGGTTGCTCGTAGAAGGGAGCCCACACATCGGCATCGCGGCGACGTACGCGGATATGGTCGTCACGACGACGCTCATACCACAGACCATAGTTATGATCCAGGAGCAACGACCCACGCATGGCCATGTGTGTCACCACCGAGTCGATACGATCGGTCAGACCGCGCCCCTCTCGATCGGGCACGAAGCGAGTAACGTGGTCAGTCGCCGTAGCCAACTGATCAAACCCGATCGACCCGTTCCACCAGCGAATATTTTGGCGACCACCCACCAGCAGTTGTCCATTGACCGTCAGACGACCCTGCGTCAAACCATACTGCTTCAGCGGCGCAAGGCCGCGAACCGGAGCCTTCATCATCAGCAAACGCTTACCCTCAATAGGAGCCGTGAAGGGAGCCTCGGCAATCCAACGCTTCAGCGTCATACGCGGCTCATAGGCGGCCTTCGACAAGGCGATAGCCCGCTCGATCGGAGGACTCGACGAGGCGTTCGTATTGCGGTCGTAGATGCGGCTGATGCGCTGTGCCTGCTCCTTGCCGATGCGCTCGGAGAGCTGAGCACGGAAGAGGCTGTAGGGCTTCACAAACTCATCGTTCATCACAAACAGGCCGTTACCGACACACGTGGCCCAGCTACCAAAGGCGTAGTTTCCCACACCGTCCAACCCCGTTGGCTTATAACACTCAATACCGGCAGCCGTACATTGCCAAGCGACGCTGTTGACCGTATTCCATCCCGGACGACCGTTCGTGCGCTCCAGACTTTTGAAGACCAGGTCGTGCCCATCAATATTGACAATATCAAAGAGCAGGCCGCAAGCCCACGCTCCGGTCGAGCCGCTAAAGCCCTTCGAGAGGTAGCTGTCGCTCTGCACAAAGGCATTGGGACCCGGCGCATTGATGCCGGCCGAGAAGTCGTGCTGACCATACTCCGAATAACAACGCTGGAAGAGGGTGTGCTGTCCCAACGTAAAGAAGGTGCGACGACGCATACCGGCAATCTCCGAAATCGGTTCAAACGATTGACAATCTTCGACCGTAATCCGACGCGTAGCGGGCTGCAACGCCACAGCCGAACCGGCCAAATGGCGGAAATCAACCTGACGCACCCAGCAATCCTCGGCAGCCTCGATCCAGACACCCGTCCAAGCATGGTTTTCGTCCAACGGATTGGCGGCATCATACTCCGACACCAGCGTTAGGTGCTCCACACCGCACTCGGCGATACGGCCATTCCACGTGTAAGGCTTCACCACAATCGGACGCTTCGGATCACCGAGCGGCATGGTTACGGCATGGTCGATGGTGATACGATCCCCCTCGATGGCACGAATCGTACGATCCCAGCCGATGCGGAAGTTACCCGGTCCGAGAGCTCGGCCCAACTCCTCACTGATCACCACCTGCTTACCACGCGGACGCGCTACGGGCTGCTGCTCCACGAGGATCTGCTGTCCGACCGAAAGCCCCTCGGCACTCTCAACCTCAAAGGTAGTCGTTCCAACCGGGATATAGTCCGTCGTCACCTTCCGTTCGGGGGCAAACGACCGATCCATCGCGCCCTCGATATAGATGATTGCATCACGCTCAACACCTCGCTTTACGAGGATCGTCTTCTCCTTGCTCACGCCTCGCAAGACGATACCCGAAGCGGTGATGCGCAACGGTCGATCTAGATAATAGGTACCCTCGGCCAGCAAAATCGCGCCACGCACCCCCTCGGCATTGAGGGGCTGTCCGGCCAGCTGGTCGATACAGAATTGCAGTTGCTCCGAGTCGTTTTTCGAAGGACTTACCAGACAATAGACTGGAACATCGGGAATAGGCTGCTCGGAGTGATGGTAGCCGCAGACCGAGAAGTCGAGCATCTGATTGCCTCGCCCCAAATCGGCATATTGCAGCTTGCCTTGTACCATTGATACAGGCAAAGCGGGTTGTGCCACACCCGACGTGCAGCACAACCCGACCATTCCGAGAAGCGTCATTATCAGCTTCTTCGTATTCATAGGATCCTCTTTTTAGAACAGGCTCTTCTTGCCGAGGAGCGTGTCGTGATTATTCTCCAAATTGGTCCAATCCACCTTCTTGGTCGGATCGATACCATTGATATACTTCTCGATATTCGTGTAACCGTCACCCGAGAGATCGCCATTGGCATCCGAAGCATCGTTCGGATTCAGGCCATACTTCTTCTCCCACTTGTCGGGCATACCGTCACCGTCGCTATCCTTGTACGACTTGCCCTTGTAGGCAGGCAGACCACCCACCTGCTGCGGGTTGGTGATGATACCCTGCTTGTACGAGTCAGCCGGCAGACGACGCTTCACATAGAGCGGCTGGTGCTCCTTGGCGTCCTTGGCATAGAAGATCTTGCCCGTCTCGACCTGCTTCATGACACGTGCATCGACTGCATCACGCTTCGGGAACGAAGCTCCGGCCTGCTCCATGACAAAGGCATAGGCCTCATCCACCGGCAGAATGGTCACGGGTGCCATCTCGAAGGGCTTCTCCATGTGTACACGGTTCCACAGCGCCTCGTTCTCCTTCGTTACGAAGTCGGGACCGGCCATCACACCGCCTTTCCAGTTGTCGGCCGTCACCTCGTCGTTACCCCAGGTCTTGTTACCGGCTACATAGGCACGACCAAACAGACCGCGCGCCTCGGGGCTGCGACCATTCTCGACCTTGACGATACGCCATGCGATGGGTTTACCCTCGGGGGTAATCGGGCCGGGCTTATAGTTGTTGTTGATGATGTTCATGTAGCTCGTGTGGTCACCACCATCGACCGAACGATTCCACCAGTTGAAGACCGTATTGTTGATGAAGTTGAAGCTGCCGTTCATACCTACCGAGCAGTTTCTCGAGATGTTGCAGGCAAAGACATTGCGCGCAAAGGTCGAGTTATAACCACCGATCGTAGCACCAAAGGCATGGTTGTACATATCCAGGCACTCCGAGAAGATCGAATTTTGGATCGAGACATTCACAGCGGGCAACTTCAGGCCCTTGCCATCCTTCTCGCGGTTATAGACGTGGCGATAGATCGACATATTCTCGTCCAAGCCCCACGATGCCGAGATGTGGTCGAGCATCACGTTACCGACAGCCTGACCACCGAGAGCATCGTCACGGAAAGCCACATCGGTTTGACCGCGACGGAAACGCATGTGGCGGATCACCACATCGTGCGTATTGATGTGCACCGAAGCACCCGTCACGCAGACGCCATCCCCCGGAGCCGTCTGACCGGCAATGGTGATGTAGGGGGCATCAATATCAATCGCCGACTTGAGGCGGATCACTCCGGCCACGTTGAAGACCACGATACGAGCACCACCCGCCTCGCAAGCCTCGCGCAACGTACCCGGACCACGATCCTCAAGCGAGGTCACCACAAAGACCTTACCGCCACGACCACCGGGCGTGTACATACCGCCACCCTCGGCACCCGGGAAGGCCGGAATCTTGGCCTGCGGCAGATCCTCGGGCTTAGCAGCCCACGGGCGATAGACGCGACCAAACTCCTTCTCCTCCTGCTGTACGACCTTGTAGGCCGCCTCCCAAGCCTTCTTCTGCAAAGCGGCATACTCGGCCTGCTCACGCGCTGCGCGCTGCATCACCGAGTCGGGAATCGTCGGATACTGTGCTGCAACGGGCCATGCCATCACAGCAGTAATCACTAACATCAAAAACTTCTTCATAGTTCAATTAGGTTATTATTTACGTTGATTTTCTGTTCTTTTCAGCCACAAAAATAGCATCAATTTGCACAACTCTCCCACTCGCAGGGGTAAATCGTCCAAATCGAGGTGTCAAGCGACGCTATTGCACGCCAAACTCCTGCTGCTGACGGTCCACCTCCTCCAACAGGCGACGTTTCTCAGCCTCGCTCAACTGTTGTCCTGCGGCGGTACGCGCCTGCTGCTGTTGCTCGACCTGACGTTGCTGCATCTCATGACAGAAGGGCATCGTCGCCGGCACACTTTCAAACTCTATCTCGGCAGCCGTCGGGGCATGGGTTCCGGGATGCTCCACCTCGGCCTTGATGCGAATCTTGCCCGCCTTGCGGGTCGAACGCACCAAGATCGGAGCCGAGCCCCACTCTACCGGACGCGGATTGGCGTGGATCGAAGCATCCCCGATGATCTCACCCTCGCCCTCGATCGTAAAGCGGATATGCTCCTTGGCCATGCGGCGCACGTGACCACTATCATCGGTCACCTCGGCCACCACCACAATGAAATCCGAGCCGTCAGCCACAAGCGGCTTGGCCTCCCAATCGACATAAAGACGCAATTTGGTCGAACGGCGCGACGGCATACGCTTGGTCGTGCAGACCACCTTGCCGTCGATAATACCCTCGGCGACCATATTGACAGCCTGCCAATTCTTGTTCGTATAACTATACGAACGCGCCTCCCAGAAGTCCCACACATCGGCAAAGACCACGGGCGGGTTGGGCATCGTGCGATCGGTGCGCACCACCGGCTTCGTCCAGCTCTTCTTGCCATCGTAGATCGAAAGGCGCACCGAGTCGCAGTTCGTGAAGACCACCACATCGCTATCCGACCATTGCGACATCTCATGCATGATGTAGATCATCGGACCACTCTCGGCCGTCGGGTGGTTCAGATCGGCAGCCGTCTGGCTACGGAACATCCAATAGGCATACTTCGGCTGGCGGAAAGCATCGTAGATACCGCCCCAATAGGGATCGGGATGGTAACCGCGCTGATGGTCGAACGGATGCCACTGCGCACCTCCGATAAATTGCGGCTCGGTATTATACAGATTATTATAGGTCTCGGCCAACGACAACGCCTGCACCTTCTGCGGACGCTCGCCCCAGCTGCGCGACGCGCGGTTGTTGTTGTTGTGAGCATACCAATCATCGACATTCTCGCCCCACTCGCGCGTAAAGATCGTCTGCTCGGGAGCATCGGCCTTCTGCTCGTCACCGGGCCAAGCATAGACCACATCGTAGTGCTCCTTCACGCCGGCCGAATGCACATCGGCAGCTGCCACCGGACGATACGGATAGGGATATTCATCTTTGGTAAGTTGCAAAGCCTCGAGCGAGAAGACCTTCGGATAGCGCGTCTCGTTGAGGATCGGCTCCCACATCAGCACCGAGGGGTGGTTGCGGTCGCGGCGGATGATCTCACGCGTATTTTGGTGTACACGCTCGGCAAACTTCGGGTCTTTGTTCCAATACTGCCAACCGGGCGTAGCGACGATCACAAACAGACCCAGCTCATCACAAGCATCCATAAACGAGGGGTCTTGCGGATAGTGTGCCACACGGATAATGCGACATCCGGCATCGCGCAGACGCTTTGCATCGCGCCACTGCTGCGAGTTGGGCACAGCATTGCCCACGTAGGCAAAATCCTGGTGGCGGTTGGCACCAATGAGCTTCCCGAAGGGCTTGCCGTTGAGGATAAAGCCCTGCTCCTTGGAGAAGGCAAACGAGCGAATACCGACACGCGTCACACCACCATCAATCGTCTGCTTGTTAGCCACCACGCGCGACTCCACACGATACAGATAGGGATCATCGGGCGACCACAGGTGCGGATCGTTCACCACAAAACGCTGCTCGGTCACGGCTCGTGCCCCGTGCGAAAGCACCACACGCGACGAAAGGGTCTTGATCAGCTCACCGGCCTGATTCTTCAACGTCGTCTCCACACGCACCGAACGGGTACGCTGCTCCAAGTTCTCGACCTCAGTATTGACGATCACCTCGGCACGCTCATCGGAGATCTTGTCAAAATGGACAAAGACACCACCTCCGGCTACCCGATTGGCGGCTACGGCATCCGTCAGACCCACCTTCGAACGACCAATGAGCCATACATCGCGGTAGATACCGCCATGATAGGCAAAGTCGAGCGTATATTGCGGTTTTCCGGGCGGATAGGTCTTATCGTTCGAGTTGTCCGCCTTGACAGCCACCACGCAACGGTCACCTGCCTTCACACCCGCCTTCGAGAGCGAGAGCATCACCGGCAGATAGCCTCCCAAGTGCTCCTCGACAAGTTCGCCATTCACATAGAAAGCCTGTTTGCCCATCACCGCCTCGAAGTGCAGCAGCACCTCCTTCTCGGCACAATCGGCCGGCACGGTGAACGCCTTACGATACCAGACAACACCCTGGTAGTTGCGGCAACCACTCGCCTCGGCAGGTACCAATTCGACCGTATGCGGGGTCGAGACCACCTCCCAGGCCGAATCGTCGAACGCGACAGCCTCGGCTCCGGCCACATCGCCCTTCATAAAGCGCCAGCCGCCATTGAAATCATAGACTACACGCCCACTCCCCTCGAGCGGGATGAACCCCGCCACCGAGGTCTCGGCCGGGCGATACTCCTCGGCCTGCACCGCCACGGTAAGTAACGAGGCCAACGCTAACAGCACAAACTTTTTCATCATTATCATCTATCGGTTGGTTTTTTCTTTTTTTTGCTCTTTCTTACAAAATCTCCACATCGCGGGCGCGCTCCTTCGGGGTTACGCGCATCCACACCACTTTACCATCACGCAACTCACCCTCGACGGTCGTGCGATGCGGCGCATGCAGCTTGAAACGTACATCCCACTCCTTGGGCCAGGTCGGGAAAAGCACGATGCGATCGCCATCACACTGCATGAGCATCTGTTGCAGCGCAATCGCGCCACTGCCACCCCAATTGTGGTCGGGCGTCCAGTCGAATCCCGGCCCCCAGAAGGCGGGGAAGCGGTGCGGTCCATTGCCCAACTTCTCCTTCACCAGGCGCACGGCATCCTCCTGTTGGCCCAGCATCGCAGCCCAAATGGCATCCTGCTTCCACCCCTTCGACGAGCGCATCGCTACGGCATGTTCGTCGTAGAGGTAGGTATTGCGAGCCACCTCGATATCGCCCGACGAGGCCATCGAGTAGTAACGCCACGGGAAGACGGGGTAAAGTTGCGGCGTCTCGCTATTGTTGATACGCTCCCAAGCCTGAGCCGGAGCGATCATCTTTCGGCCATTGAATTCACGCATCGGCACCTCGGGGATGCGGTCACGCAAGGCGCGCCACGGTGCCAGAGCCGTATCGCCCTGCATCTGCTTGACCTCGATATAGGTATCCAACACGCGTTGCAGTCCGGCAATCGTCGAGGAGGCATTGTAGGTCATCTTATAGGTCTCACAGCCCGATCCCGGATAGAGGATCAGCTTCTTATCGCCATCCAAGCGGTTGCGGCCTCGACGCGAAGCGAGGTACTGATAGTGTTCATCAAAGAATCGCAACGAACTTTCAATCAACGGCTTGTATCGTTCTATATCGGCTCTGTCATACCGATAGGTCTCGAGCACCATCTGGCAAAATTCGAGCACCGTATCCCAACAATGCTCCAACCAGGCATTATACTCCACCCCCGGATCGCTCCACGCCGGGCGTTTCGTGCCATACTCCATGTAGTTCGGCAGACCAAACAGCTCGATCTGCTCGGTAAACGAGGCCCCTTCGTGGCCCCAATAGTAGCGCGAGCGCAGTTCGGCATTTCCACGCATGCGTTCGTAGAAATCAAATTGCACGGGCATCAGATCATAGTCGCCGCTCGTGAGCATCGGCCAATAGACCAGACGCTGATTCTGCGCCGTCATCGTGCCACCGCCCCAATTGCGAAAATCGGGCGTAAAACGTTGCTCGGCAGCAACATACTCCGGATCGAACGTAAACAGGCCACCGTTGAATTTGGTCGGATCAGCCCCTACGCGGTTGCAACCCAGCATATAGCGGAAGAGCGTATAGTTACGGGTGATGTCAGCCGCCTCGCCCGTCGCCTCGATCCAACTACGCTGCCAGAAGGCTTTCCACCAAGCAGCCGTACGCACCCGCGAATCTTTGCGTGCCATCTCGGCCTCGGCAACGGTTCGCTTCAGCCCCTCCAACCAAGGTGCGACAGCCTCGCTCTGCGTGGTGTGCAGGGCAATCGTGAAGCCCTGACGCTTCATCGGGCGGCGTGAGCGGAATTGCCAAGCGCGGTAATCGGTCGAGGCATAGACCCCGTCGGTCGTACCCTGATAGATCAGCTCTTTACTCCACAGCTTTCCACCCATGATGCGGTGTGCCAGCGGATTCCACAATTGGTCCTTCACAGCCTCCATGCCTTCGACCTCGACCGTGCGGTCAAAGAGTGTCGTAGCTGGATTATGGTGATAGAAGGTCACCGACTGCTCTTCTGCCTCGATGCAATCGGCCGAGGTCACAAGACCGGCCGGCTTCCGCCACTTGTGTGAGGCTTGACGACCCTCATTCTTGCGATACGGGCGATCTTGATAACGCCAATTCTCGTAGCTGACCGTGCAGGTGATCGCTTTGGGAGAACGTACCTCGGCATGAATCACCGGAGCAAAGGCATCGACCCACAAAGTCACCGTCGCCCCCTGCAACTCAACCAGCATCACACTCTCCGAGAGGCGCAACGTCTGGCGAAAGGCTGCCTGCTTGTTGCCGCCCTCGATCGACAGGCGCACACGCCCCGCCTTGAGTAGCGTATTGTGTTCGTCATATGAGCCGCTGCGGGTGATGTAGAACAGCAGATCGTTCTGCTCGACCCAGACATTAAGACCTAGATCATGGCCGCCTAACGGCATCGACTCCGAAGAGTTGGCACTTTGCGTTGTCCAACTATAATCGGCCGGTTGTGCCATGGTCATCAGCGACCACAACACCATCCCTACGGTGAGAAGTAGTGTTCTTACATGGATCATGGTGAATGCCTCCTGCTAAAGTATTTACTGCTTGATCGGTGCCGGATCGGCCCAATCATCCGATCGGAACGACGAGATCGGCAGACCATCCGAACCATACAGATCGCCCACAACCCAATCCTTGAAACCATAGCGCACAGCCACGGGGTTCGGCACCTGCTCCGAGCTGACGATCATCTTCTTCTGCTTCACCTCAGCCTTGGCGGGGTAGAAAACACGATCCTCACCGGCCACTTCGAAGCACTTCGAGGCAAAGCCATGCTTGCACGAGATCCACATTGGCGAACGATCGAACGAAACCTCCACAACATTGCCTTTAATTTCGATCCCTTTGAAGACAGGGCTATCGCAATAGATGCCCTCGAAGCCATAGGTTTTCGACAAGGCATGCAGGGCCAGACGCTCGCCCGGAGTCTGCTTGTCATAGGGGTGGATACCCCGCTCCATACCAACATCGAGCAACACGGCCATACCCGTATTGGGGACCATGTGCTCCACCTTAGCCTGCTGCTCGCGCAGGTAGGCCGAATTGTAACGCGGCTGCCCTACGGCCGTGATGATATCGTAATCGAACGGAGCGATCTGGCAATAGTAGAAGGGGAAATCGCCAATGCCCCACTGCTCACGCCAGCCACGGATCATCGTAGCGTGCAGGTCGGCATAGTAGTAGGCGCGGTTCCAATTATCGCAACCCTGATACCAGATCACACCGCGCATAGCCATGCCCACCAGCGGTTTGAGCATACCGTTCCAGAGGGCTGTCGGGCAACGTTGCTTGGTTTTATCAACCTCGGCCTGCGTAGCCGGCAGCTTCACCTGCGGGAAGGCCGAAAGCATCTCGGGGGTCATCCACGCCTCACATGCCGAGCCGCCCCACGCCACACAGATCAAACCTACGGGCACCTGCAACTCCTCCTCGATCATACGACCGAAATAGTAGGCCGTAGCCGAGAAATCACGAATCGAGAGGGGCTTGGCCTCGGCCCATTTACCCGTCACATCCTCCACGGCCTCGAGCTGCGCATTGCGCTTCACCGTGAAGAGGCGGATATTCGGGTTCGTACCCTTCGCTGCATCGAGGTTGCCGTTTTCGACAGGCTGATTCTTGAAACCCTTCATCGGCATCTCCATGTTCGACTGGCCCGAGCAGATCCACACCTCGCCCAGCATCACATTCTGCAGCGTCAGCTCCTCGCCATCCGAAATCGTAATCGAGTAGGGGCCTCCGGCCTCCGGTGTCGGCAGGCTCACGCGCCAACGACCCTGCTCATCGGCCTTGGTCGTATAGCTCTCCTCGCTCCACGACGGGCTCACCGTCACCTTTTTCTTGGGAGTTGCCCAGCCCCACAGCGGAGCATCGCTCTGCTGTTGCAGCACCATATTGTCACCAAAGAAGGCCGGCATACGCACCTCGGCCGTTGCCGTCACTGCCATCATCAGGGCGATGAGCAGCATCAAAGATTTCATCTGTTTCATAGTTGTAGGTTATTATTCTTTTTTCGTCTATTCTCGCTTGCTGGTGACCAACTCCAGCGGGCCAAGCAGACCGGCCGGAATCAGTTGTTGATTCTTCGTGCGGTAGCGGGCATTGGTCCAAATACCGCTATAAGGAGCCTTGCCCTCGTCCATCCCCAAGATAGCATTAGCCCAACTGTTCGAGAGGCGAATCTCCAATCGATTTTTACCCCGACGGAGGGCCTCGGTGATCTCCACCTCATAGGGGGCTGTCCAGGCCACACCACACGCCACGCCATTGACCGTCACGGCTGCCACATCGCGCACATCGCCCAAGCGCAGCACCACACGCTCGCCCGTCCCACGATAGCGGAAAGTCGTGCGATAGGTTGCCGTACCCGAGAAGTAGCGGATCTGCTCCTGCTCGCTCTGCGCCCAGTCAAAGAGTGCCGGGCTCTCCACCTCCAACACGCCGTCGGCATGCCGATCAAAGCTCACCTGCCACGAAGCGGTCTTCAAGGGTTGCACCGCCACTTGCAACTGTTGCTGTGCGGTCGGACCTCCCTCCCGACGCAGCACAACGAAGATCGAGGCATAGGCATCCAACACCACATCAACCTCCGTACGACCCTCTGCCACGCGCCACGAGGCGGCATCGCAGATCGTCCCCTTCTCGGCATCCCACAACTCGGGGATACGACCGGCAACCCGCAGCGAAGCGGTGAACGATCTCCGCTCGGGTGTTTGATTGGCCAAGAAATAGATATCGGTATGCTCCTGCTCCGAGCGACGATGTGCCCAAGCAATCTGCTCGGGAACCTCCACATCGCGCGGCAGGTCATAGGCCGCAAAATCGGCCTCCGTATAGGGGGTATCGACCACCACAACGCCTCCCTTGCGCAACTCCTCGATCTTGGCGCGAACCTCTTCGCTCATCGGACGCTCGGGATTCAACGGACGCGGCTCAGGCACCACAAAGACACGATACGAAGCACCTCCGGGCAGCACTAACCGGCCATCCTCGACCTTGGCCAAGCGCAACAAAGCGTCGCGGTTGAACGAGTCGTAGGCATAGCCCCGCAGGGGGTTGATCCAATCCTCCGGATCGGCCATATTGGCCGAATGGGTCACGCCCACCGGCTTAACACGCAGCGGTTGCCCCTCATTTTTCAGGCGCAGACGCTCGCTCTCGACCCGCTCCTCGCCAAACACACCGGGCAGCGTCGACACCAACCGATCGGGCAGGATCGAGCGACGCGGCATCTCCTCGCCCGTAAAGACCGCCAAATCCACCACCGGAGCACCATATTGCAACAGCGTCTGGGCACGTGCCGCATAACCACTCAAGGCCGAAGCGCCATGCTCCCACCAACTGTTGTCGCGCTGGAAGAAGAGGCCGATGCCATCGAGCGTCATGCCCGGACGACGATCCAACCAGGGGTTATGGGTCATCACGTGGTACACCAAACGATTCAATCCCAACGCATAGTTGCGGTCCAAGACCGGTTTGAGCATCGCCGGAGTCTCATTCCACACGCCACGTACCTCGGTAAAGCCCTCGGCCGAGATGATCCGCTTCCCATAGACATGGCCGCCACTGATGGCATCCAGCATATCGTTCGGTTTGTCGTGCGTGGGGCTGTCGAGCCAAAACTCACCCATCGGCAGATCGACCTTATCGTAGTGATACATGCCATCACTAACCATTGTCGGGGCGACACTCTCGGCCGTAAAGCGACAACCATAATGATCGGCCTTCGCCGCCAATACATCGAAGAAGACATCGTGAATCAACTCACCGATCGTCGTGCGAATATCGCGCAACACCCGTTCCGAATCCTCGACAGAGACCATCGGCACACCGGCATAGAGCGGCATCCAGGGGGTCAGGTCATAGCCCCGTCGTGCCTTAAATTCGGCCGCAAAATGCTTGCTCCAATTCTGCGAACCACACTCCCAGCTATCGACATAGAGCACCTTCAGCACTCGCTCAGCCACAGTGCGATCCACCGACTCATACACCCGGCCAAACCAATTATCAATCTGCTCCGAGACCGCCTCTCGGCTGAATTTATCACACTCCAGGCCTCGGCCGGCACCTCCCGTGGCATTCGTATGCCCCGTCGAGGTGTGTCCCATGCGCAACAGTCGCCAGCCACCCTCGGGCAACGTGCAACGCAGCTGATCGCCCTCCAGACTATCGGTCAGGCAGATGACCTGATCCATCGCATAACAATCAGACAAGGCCACGCGATCGCCTGTCGAGGCGGCCACGCGCCATACATAGCCGGCTTTGCCCTCCCATTGGTGAATCCGCGGATCACAACCAAAGCGAATCGCCTTGATCTTCAGATTAGGCTTCCACTTAGCCGCATCCAGATCCTCCGATCCGGGTTCACTGCCTGCAGGCGTCCACTCGAAGGCAAATTCGCGGCTCATCGTCACTGGAATAGCATGCGTCGATTGAAAATCGGTATTCTGCCAACCATGGCGGGCCGGCTCGAGTTGCGAGACCGGATGATAGGCTCCATCCGTCCCTTTGGCCAGCATCGTCAGGCGATGGGCCTGGTAATTATTGCCCGAGAGGATAATCTCGACATGGCGCACCTCCACCTCCTCGGGGAAGGTATAGATCAATCGGCAGGGTGCTCCGGCACGAATCACCCCCTTTTCGTCGATCGAGACGCGCTGCTTTTCGGTGGCCTGCGGATCCAGGTTCTCGCAACACACCGAAGGCTCACACGAAGGGCCGAAATAGCCATCATAGGGCAGTGCGTAGAGCGCAATATCTTCGTAATAATCCGCATAATGAGCCGGTTTGGGCAGCGTTAATTCCACGCGACCACCCTCCTGCAGATACGTATTCGAGAAGACCACCTTTTGCATCGACTCCTCGGGCGCAATCCAGGGGCCTCCGGCCAGCGCAAAGCCATCCGAGATATGCACACCCAACTGCAGTCCCAGCCGATCGGCCTCCGTAATGGCCGTATGCACACGCTTCCACCAATTCTCGGTCAGCTGATCCGAATCGCCACGATACTCCCCGCCACGCGGATCGTCGCTCGAACGGATCGTCACCAGATAGGCCCCGCCCAATCCGGCCTGCGACATAGCCTCCAAATCGGCTCGCACCGCCTCATCCGAGACTGCGCCATACATCCAATACCACAACGTCCAGGGTTTGGCATCACCCGACGGGGCTCGGAAAGCATCTTCCAACGATTGCGCCGTAGCCGAGAGCGTACAGCCAAGCAGGAGCATCAAACCTGCAATTTTGCGTATAACGGAGTTCATAAGTATAGTTCTTCGGTATTTTACAAATATACGAAAAGCCCCCGAAAATGCCAAACGAAAGGCAATAAAAGCTATGCTTTTACCAAAAACAAAAAATTGGGGCTGCCCGACAATCATTGTTGGACAGCCCCTTGTGATCGGGAGTCGTATAAATAGCAAGATTACAAGGTCCGCAAAACCCGAGATTGTAAAGTTCACTTACTCATAAACCAACTTCTCAAGGGCATACGAAGCGTGAAAATCACCTCATCAAACGACTTCAACCGAAATGCTAACTACTACTTATACACCGGACCGTAGGTCTCGCAAGCACGGTAATCCGAGCCCTCGGGATCCATACCGAACGATGCCCAAGCCGACGGACGGAAGATCTTCTCCGAGGCCACGTTGTGCATGCAAACCGGAATACGCAGCATCGAGCAGAGCGTGATGATCTCGGCACCAATATGGCCATAGCTGATCGCGCCGTGGTTGGCACCCCAGTTGTTCATCACCGAGTAAACATCGCGGAAAGCGCCCTCGCCGGTCAGACGCGGAGCAAACCACGTCGTCGGCCACGTGCGGTCCGTACGTTTGTTAATCACCTCGAAGATATGCGGATCGGTATCCACTGCCCAACCCTCAGCAATCTGCATCACGGGGCCCAGACCCTTCACCAGATTCAGACGACACATGGTCATCGGCATCTCACCGCGCGTAAGGAAGTGCGACGAGTAACCGCCACCACGGAAGTAACCGCGATCTGCGGGGAACCACGTCGTAGCCTCCAGACACTTCTCCTTCTCCTCCTCGGTGATCTCCCAGAAGGGCTTCATGATCGGGTTGCCGTTCTCATCCGACTGCTGACCCGTAGCATCGAGCGTACAAGCACCCGAGTTGATCAGGTGGATGATACCGCCGGCAGCCTTACCCTCGAGCTTCATGCCCGTTACGCGCTCTACGGCCTCGGGCGACCAGAACGTACGCACATCGGCGAACATCTGTGCACGGTTCGTAAGGAGCTTCATCAGCAGCATCGAGGCGCCGTTGAGCGTATCGTTCTCGGTAGCAAATGCAAACGGCTCACGGATGCCGTTCCAGTCGAACGACGTGTTGAGCATCGCCTCGGCGAAGTCGCCGTTGGGCTGCCAGTCGGTCCACTGACGCTGACCCTGGAAACCACCGGCAATGGCGTTGTGGCCGCAGCCCTCCTCCTCGAAGCCCATCTCGGTAAGCTTCTCGTTGCCGATCATCAGGTCGCGCATGATGAGCATCATCTTCACGACGAACTCCCAGTTCTTATCCTTCTGCTCGCGATCGTAAACCAGATCCTCGCGGTTCCAATCCTGACCCTCGTTGGGCTTGCAATACTGCTCAACCCAAGCCATTGCCTTCTCGAACTCCTCCTTGTCGTAGATGCCCTGATCCATGCGACGCAGCAACTCCGTACAATCGACGAACTCGTTGCGCATGCCCAGATACTCCTGGAAGAAGTCGGGGTCGCAGGTCGAACCGGCAATACCCATCGAAACCGAACCGATCGAGAGGTAAGCCTTACCCTTCATCTGCATCAAGGCTACAGCGGCGCGACCGAAGAGCAAAAGCTTCTCCTGTACATCCTCCGGAATCGACATATCCTCCAGATCCTGCACATCACGACCATAGATGCCGAATGCGGGCAGACCCTTCTGCGTGTGGGCAGCCAGCGCAGCAGCCAAATACACAGCACCCGGACGCTCCGTACCATTGAAACCCCAGATAGCCTTCGGCATGAGCGGATCCATATCAATCGTCTCCGTACCATAGCACCAGCAGGGCGTTACCGACAAAACAGCTCCTACGTTGTTGTCGCGGAACTTATCGGCACAAGCAGCAGCCTCTGCCACACCACCGATCGTCGTGTCGGCGATCACACACTGCACGGGCGTACCGTCAGCATAGCACAGATGCTCGGCATAGAATTTGGCCACAGCCTCGGCCATGCCCATCGTCTTCTGCTCCAACGACTCGCGGATACCGCGACGGCGGCCGTCGATCACAGGACGAATACCAATTTTGGGATAGTTTTTCATACTGTTTTTCGTATTAGTTTATGGTTCTTGTTTGAATTTCGCTTTTTTTGGCTAACTTTGCAAAGAGCGGCAAATCTAAAACGATTTAACACCCCAGCTAACAAAAGTAATCAAAATATTTTTTTTCACAAAATTTCATTCCATTTTTTACGCTAACCTACCATTATTCATGAAACTTTCTCATCTTTTCCTGCCCATGGCCGCTTTGGCTTGTGTGGCATGTGCCTCGCCAGCTGACAAAGCCTGGAGCGAGCTCTATCCGCAGATCGAGGCCAAGATCGTCGCTCCGACCTTCCCCGATCGCAATTTTGACATCCGCGACTATGGTGCGCAACCCGACATTGCCTGCCACGAAGCGATCAATGCGGCCATTCAGGCCTGCAACGCCGAGGGCGGTGGCCATGTCATTGTTCCGGCCGGTCAGTGGCTCTCGGGTGCCATCACCCTGCTCTCGAATGTCGATCTGCACCTCGAAGAGGGGGCTACGATCCTCTTCTCGGACGACCTGGATCACTACCCCATGGTACGTACCCGCTGGGAGGGCATGGATTGCTATAACTACTCGCCGATGATCTACGCCAATAACCAGGAGAACATCGCCGTAACGGGTCTCGGTACGCTCGATGGCGGTGCTTCGGTAAAGAATTGGTGGGCTATGTGCTGGAATCTGGAGACCAATTGGGAGCCGGAGCGTCGCGCCTCGCAGAAGGTGGGTCGTCCGCTGCTCAAGGAGTGGCTCGTGCAAGGTAAGCCCGTCGAGGAGCGTCTGCTGGGTCATGGCTACGGCATGCGTCCGCAGCTGGTAAGTCCCTTTGAGTGCAAGAATATTCTGATTGAGGGTGTTACGATGATCCGTTCGCCCTTCTGGAACCTCCACCCCGTATTCTGCGAGAACATCACCGTACGCGACGTGAAGTTCATCAACGACGGCCCGAACGGCGACGGCTGCGACCCCGAATCGTGCAACTACGTGCTGATCGAGGATTGCTTCTTCAACACCGGAGACGACTGCATCGCCATCAAATCGGGTCGTGACGAGGATGCCCGTTCGATCAACATTCCGAGCCAGAACATGATCGTCCGCAACTGCGAGATGAAGAACGGCCACGGCGGCGTAGTGATCGGCAGCGAGATCGGTAGCGGTTACAAGAACCTCTTTGTCGAGAATTGTACGATGGATTCGCCCCAGCTGGATCGTGCCATCCGCATCAAGACCAACAGCCGTCGCGGTGGCCTCATCGAGCACATCTACGTACGCAACGTGACCGTCGGCGAGTGCAAGGAGGCGATCCTGAAGATCAATCTGATTTATGACACGAAGGAGATCAAGGGTGCGCAGTTCCACCCCACCGTACAGCATGTCTATTTGGAGAACATGACCAGCCAGAAGAGCCGCTACGGTGTCTGTGTCACGGCGCTCGATTCGCTCTCGAACGTACACGAGATCTACCTGAAGAATTGCACCTTCAACAACGTCAAGGCCGAGGAGTCGATCTCGGGTATGTGTGACCCGATCCACTACGAAGAGGTGACGATGAACCTCGCACCCGAAGAGGCTGCCGAGTAATCACCCCTTCAAACCAACAAACAAGGGACTGTCCAACAACCGTGTTGCGACAGTCCCTTTTTCGTTTGAAGTCCTATTCAGTTTGCACTACCGAATAGGCTGAATACGCACCTTCAGCGTATGCTCTTTGCGCTTATCAATCGCATATTTCTTCAACACACCCGGGCCGCAACTGCTGTTACCAAGACCCAGCACAGCAGCCGACAGGGTCAGGAAATTGCGCGACGGATGCTCCTCGAGGAAGCAGTCATGGCTCGTCGTGGCCAGCTGCTCGGCCGTATAGGGCAAATATTTGGCCGAGAAGGGCTGATCGAGTGCCGTAATGCGTACACCTCGCCCCTGCGCATCCAACAACGCGAGCTCGGAGACCTGCTCCTTGTTGCCCGAATCTTGCGGACGCGGATAGTGGGTATATTGATCTGCAATGACCCCCGACCAACGTCCGATCGAGGCTGCCCGATAACGATCCGGATAGCTCTCCATCGGGCCGTAACCATACCACTCGATCGTCTCAAACCGCTTAGCTGCAGCCCAAACCGTTGCCAAGGTTGCCACCTCGGGCAATGTCCCCTCGAAGGCGTAATGTTGTTCGAAATCGACCGTGCCGTCGCCATACACCGTATACTGATTAGCCACACGAATCGCCCCTTCAGCATAGCCATAACGCTGCTCCACCTCGACGCGCAACGTGCGCTCATCGACCTGATGCTGTTCGAGACGCACCAACTCTACCTTCGGTGCAGCCATGCCGTGGCGCGTCCAATCCTTGGCCAGCCAGTTGCCAAACGATTTATCGTTATCGGTCGGTGCGCGGAAGGCCGTAAAGGCATTTCCGGCCAACGAATCCACCTCCACAAAGATGGCGCGACCTCCATAGGCCAACTCCTTCAGATGTCCCGTTTTCCGATCGATCACAAGGCGCGTATTACCCGCCTGAAGCTCCATCGCATCGCTCTGCACACACGCCACACGCCCCGTCGGCTTCACCGCGCGCTGCGAGACGGCCACCTGGGCATCGTTCAAGGTCAGCTGATCGTGTGCCACCTCAAAACCGGCCTCAGCCCATACGGTCGGCTGTTGCAAATAGACCGAAAGATTCAGACGCACATCCTGACGCTTGAAATCAATCGTTCGCACCATCTTCTCGTTGGGATGGATATGCACCTCACCGCTTGCTCCGGGTGCCAGATCGGGCATCGTGAAGAAGCCCGAGCAGTGAGCACGCCCATCGACAATCAGTTCGTAGCGACCGCCATACTGCTCCAATCCGACGTGGTGATTATGGTTGGTCAGCGCAACGCGGAAACAGGAGCTGTCAAAGTCCTTCAGGGCAAAATAGACCGGCTGATAGACCCGTTTCACCTCGTCATATTTCGGGCCATACGTGCGATCGGCAAAGATCACACCGTTCATGCAGAAGGCCTTCAGATTGGGCTGATCACCAAAGTCGCCACCATAGGCCATCTGTGTGCGGCCATCAGGCAGCGTGCGTAAGATGCCTTGATCACACCAATCCCAAATAAAGCCGCCCAGCATGCGCGGATGGCTGTAAATCTCGTTCCAATACTCCTGGAAATTACCCAGTGCATTACCCATCGAGTGGGCATATTCGCTCGTCAAGACAGGGCGCGTATCATTTTCCCGCTCGGCAATCTCCAACAGACGCTCCCAGCGGGCATTCTCGGCACGCTCGGCATCGGCACCCTCGGGGATGCCCGGATTCAGATAATCGGCCTTCACGCGCGGATAGAAACGGCTGATGACATCGACCGTAGCCGGATCGGGACTGCCGCCAACACCCTGTGCCCCTTCGTAATGTACCGGGCGTGTCGGGTCAAAATCGTGCAACCAGGCCGAGATGGCGGCAAAATTGGGGCCATAGCCGCTCTCGTTACCCATCGACCAAAAGACCACCGACGTACAGTTCTTATCGCGCTCGGCCATACGGACGGCTCTATCCAGAAAAGCGGCATGCCAATCGGGCGTAGAGGCCAACGTGCCACGCAGGCCATGCTCCTCGATATCAGCCTCATCCATCACATAGAGGCCCAGCGAGTCGCACAACTCATACCAACGCGGCACATCGGGATAGTGGGCCGTGCGCACAGCGTTGATATTGGCGCGTTTCATCAGCAGAATATCTCGCAACATCACCTCTTCCGACATCACACGGGCCGTCAGCGGATCATGCTCGTGGCGGTTCACGCCCCGGAAACGGATCGGCTGACCGTTGATGAGCACCTGCCCGTTCTTCACCTCGACCGAGCGGAATCCGAGCCGCTGCGAGGCGCGTTCCACCACCTCGCCTTGCGCATTCTTCAGCGCGAGGTGCAACGTATAGAGGTAAGGCGTTTCGGCCGTCCAACGCTGTGGAGCGGTGATCGTGGCCGTCATGCGTCCCAGCTTACGCGGGCCGCGCTGTGGGAACCACTCATTCATATTGGCAGCCTTATGATTCAGGTCCAACACCGGCTCAATCGGAATCGCAAGCTGCTCGACTTGCTCACCACCGGCATCCGCAAGGATCGCCTCGAAGGTATATCCCTCGCCTCGCTCGCCCCGATAGACGGCAAATTCGGGGTCGATCTGCAACGTAAAGTTGCGATACGCCGCATCGGGCAATGTCCGCACAGCATAATCGGTCAGGCGCACATCGCCCGTATGGTAGAGCAACACATCGCGGTGGATGCCGCCAAAACGCCAAAAATCTTGATCTTCGAGATACGAGCCATCGCTATACCGATAGACCTCCACGGCGATTTGGTTCTCGCCCGGCTGCAGGTAGGTCGTGATGTTGAACTCCGAAGGCTCCATGCTACCCTGCGAGTAGCCGACCTGCTTGCCATTGATCCAGACATAGAAGGCACTCATCACCCCCTCGAAGCGCAGAAAGGTCTGCCCTTCCGACCACCCCTCGGGCAGCGTGAACGAGCGACGATACTGTCCCACAGGATTACGCTCCTCGAAGGTCGTAAATTTCTGTTTCGGAGTTCCCATCACCCGCGGCGGATCAATCTTAAAGACGTAGCCCGCCGAGGCGTAAATCGGTGTACCATATCCGTTTACCTCCCAGTTAGCCGGCACGGGAAATGCCGTCCACGCACGATCGTCAAAGTCAGTGCGATAGAAATCCACCACCCGCTCGTCGGGATGCTTCGTCCAACGAAATTGCCAGGTACCATTGAGCGATAGTGCCCGATCGCCCTTCACTTCGCCAAAGGGGATAAACGAGGCGCGCGCCGGCTCGCGGTTGATTTGCAACACATGGTGGTTCTCCCAATCGGGCGTCGAGGCCCATGTCGGGGCGGTAATTACGGCTGCCGCCAGCAGCATCAAAAGTCGTTTCATAGGTTACTGAACATCCAACGATTCAAAGGCCAATCCCGAAAGCTCCTCACCCGAGAGGATCACGCGGTATTCGCCGGCATTGATATAACTTCCCGAAGTGGTGCTCAACACGCGCCACTTCTCACCCAGGTCAGGCAACAGCACCTCCTGATCGCGCAACGTCACCCCATTCGGAGCAATCAGTTGCAGACGCAGCGGCACCTGCCGGCCCGTAAAATTGACATACTTAAAGCGGAAGGCATAGACCTGCGCCAAACCCGTCTGGATGGTCCATTCGATGCTGCCTGCGCCTCCATCGAAGAATACGCCCTCTCGTTTGCGGAGCAGTTCCACATGATGCTTGCCCTCGACCTTGGCCTGTTCGGCCTCATAGGTGACCGTCGGACGGGTATCCGGCTCTTCGGGCAGCTCCTCCTTCGGTGTTTTAGCCACCACATCACGCTCGGCGGTGGCCCAACTCCAGGTCGAGGCGGGCATTTCGGCTGCACGCGCCTCTCGATCGGTCGTAGCAATGGCAATGGCCGAGATCACCGCCTGACCGGCTTTGACCTCCGGGAAGTCGATCGTCAATTCACCGCCTTCCACCTGCACCTCAACCACCTGCTTGAGTGCACCATCGTGGCCCTTCTCGGCCCAGATATCGAGATCATCGACCACCGTGCGGCCATTCACGGCCACATCGAACAGACGCAACCCCTCGCAGTCGGTGCCCCAACCGCCGCCCGTACCATGCCACGGCTCGACAAAATAAAGCTCTACCCGATAGCGTCCATCCGGCACCGCAAAGCGATAGTTGAGCTTATGACGACCAAAGCGGAACGACTGGAAGAGGTCCCAATCGCGCGTGCCACGAATCGGATCAAACGTGCGGCGTTGGCTGGCCAAATAGGGCGAAAGCGACTCAAAATCGGCACTCCACGAGCGCGAATAGCGCACATCGTCCGTATCCCAAACCTGTCCGAAGCCGTCCGTATAGCGATCGCCACCGCAATTAACACGGTAGAGATAGTTATACCCCGCGACACCCTCGACGATCGGCTGCGCATCCGCATACAGAGCCTCGAAATGGGGTGCCTGTGCCAAGCCCTGGAGCACGATCATATCCTCGGCAACCGCCTTACCACCGTAGTAAGCCACCGCACGCAGCACGTTGTACTGCACCAAGCGATGCTCCCACGTAAAGTGCGTGCCTACGCCCTGCTGGCGTTTGCGACCCAAGAAACATTTCGGATTATCGACCGCATCGTTGTACAAGAGTACCGAGTCGCAGTTGCTATAGGCCTCGATCGTTGCACGACGAGCACCCGTAGCAAAACGGTCGGCCCACGTGTGCGAAACGAGATAGACCATCGGGTCTTTTTTGGGCGAAATGTAGTTGGCGCGGTACATGTAGTAGACATCGTTCGGCTCCTCCCACGGTGTGACCAAACCCTTGTTGTTGAAGGGGCCGACCTTGTCAATTCGGCGATAGCCCTCCTCGGGCTGACGACGGCCCGGATTGTCGTGGCTGCTATAGATCCATTGGAATTGGCCACACAGGCGGGCCTTATTCTCCTCAGCCAGACGCACCTTGGTCTCCATGAGCAACGCCATCCGATCCTCGCTCCAGCCACCGGCCGGGTCGAAGCCCTGCAACTCCTCATGGAAGCCCGTCGTGCGCCAGGCGCCATACTCGCCATTGAGCAGCTGCGTGGGACGCGAGAGCTCCTCGCCATAGGCAAACAGATCGCCGCCATACGTACCACTCCAATTCTGCACCACGTTCCAATCTGTACCCACACCGCCGTTGCAGGTGGTCACCGGACGCATCGTGGCCGACGTGGGGTCCATCTCACGGATGATAGCGACACACTCCTCGGCAAAATCACGTGGCAGCACACTCTCGTTCTGCAAGCCCCACATCATCACCGAAGGGGAGTTTCTGCGCTCCTTAACCCAACGGCGCAACAGCAGTTTGAAATTCTCGCGGAACTCGGGCGTATCGTACCAAATATGAGCCGAGAACTGCGTCCAGAAGAGGATACCGTGCTTATCCCAATAGCCTTGATAGTCCAAATGGTGCGGCTGATGCGCATCGCGGAAGGCATTGAAACCAGCAGCACGCATCTGCTTGACACGGGCGGCCACCTGCTCGTGCGAGAAGGCATGGCTCTGACCAAATTGGTGCTCATATTCGCAAACACCGTTGATGAAGGTCGGCACACCATTGACATAGAAACGGCCATCGCCATCTTGGCGGAAGCAGGGCCACGAGAAGCTACGAATGCCGTAAGGGGTCGTGATCTCGTCCGTCGTACGTTTACCGCCATCGCGTTTGATCATCGAGGCCAACGAATAGAGATAGGGTCGTTCGGGCGACCAAAGCTCAGCCTGCTCGACCACGGCCTGCTGCTCGACGATCTTCGTCTCTCCCGCCTCGAGCGTCACCTCCTCGACCAAGCGGAAGGTCTGACCGCCGTTGGCGTTCGAAAGTTTATTGACCACCTGAATCGTCTCGCGGTGATCGGTGTAGTTCTTCACCTCGGTACGAATATGCACCGTGCGATTGTCTGCCTCGTTCCAGATGTGCACGCCAAAGGGCTCGATGCGGATCTCGTCCGTAACCTCAAACTTCACCGGACGGAAGATGCCGAGCGGTTGCGAGCCCTCGCTAAAGCCCACCTCCGACGAACAGCCTCCGCACACCCACGGCATGTCGGCAATCAACGACGGATGCTCGGCCTTGATCTGCAAGCAGTTCTCACCCGAAGCCTTCACATAGTCGGTTACATCGAGCGAGAGGACCGTGCGGCCCACCGGATGGCGACCCAGATCGTGGCCGTTGAGCGTGATCGTAGCGTAGGTGCCGACACCCTCAAAGTGCAAGAAGGCGCGTTTGCCCTTCAAGGCCGGAGCCTCGAAACGCTTCTCGTAATGAGCCGTGCCGTGCAGGTTGCCATGCAAGAGTTGGCGATAGCCATAATAATCGTCCCAATTGTGGGGCACGGTCACCGTTTGCGGCCTGTTTTCTGCCCCCTCCAACCAGGTAGTCCATCCCGTGGCGAGTTCGGTCACCTCACGGCGTTTTTTGCGCTCGGGGGCCGGGAACGAAACCTTCGATCGGCCCATCGGGCGGCTCGTAGCGACTGCAATACCGCGCTGATCGTCGTTATTGACCGCACAATAGAAATGATAGACCACCCCGTCGTGTTTCACGACAAAACTCTTGTGGGCAAATAGTTCGTCGTAGGGTTTAGTCGGATAGATCAGATCATCGCCCTGCCAATCGTTCCACGTCACCATGTCGTAGGAGCAGGCAAAGGTGTTATAGGCCTTGTAGGGACGGCTCGGGTTGAAGGCCGAGAAGTAGAACATGACATACAGATCGCCCATCTTGGCAATCTGCGCATCGCCCGTGATCGTCCCCTGTGCCTCGTGCGAGAAGATCGGGTTCCCCTCGTAGCGACGCCACTTGGTCATATTATCCGACAGCGCGATACCGATACGTTCGCCCTTGAAACCCGTCTCGGGATTCTTGCCTCCGGCGTTGTAATACATCACAAAGGGGGCACCGAGTGTTTCGCTGCGATCCCAATAGACCATACTTTTATACTGCACCAGGCTCTCCCACCACTGCACATCGCGATCGTGGATCGAGAGGATCGGTCGCTTCGGAGCCTGCCACTCGTGCGCCTCGGTCGGGTCGCCCTTCGTCGAGGCCAGACCAACATGCAACGGGCCATTGACCGCCTCATAACCCGTACCGGCACCACCGATATAGGTCATCCAGCGACGCCCCTTATAGCGTTGCAGGGCATACGATCCGCCCCACTCCATATCGACCAACGAAAGGAAGCCGCCGCGCTGGTTTTCATCCCATGCGCCATCACGATACGAGAGCACTCGCCCCAGCGTACGCCATTCCAGCAGGTTATCGCTCTCGGCTAGCCACGTTTCGTAGCCACGACCATCCTGCGCCCCTTTACCATTGTAGAGCACATAGGTCATATACCAACGATCCCCTTCGCGGAACACGGTCGGGCAATCGATCTTGGCCTTGTTGGTCGTTGGAGCAATGACCAGACCATATTTATAAGGTGTACGGGCCTCCTCATAGACCTCGGCCATACGCTCCTGCGAGACGTGTGTCTGCGCCACGAGCGTCGTGGCCATCATCAGGCTGCCAAGCAGCAAAAAGAGTTTTTTCATCAATCAGTTTTTAGAATACCAGCAAAGATCTGCAACCAGCTTAATTTGGCGAGATCGCTTCGATTAGTAGAACAGCCAATCACACTCCTCATCCGATCCGGCCAGACCCACATTGCGGTTCTTGAGTGCGCTATCGGTAAAGCCCAACACCAGCAGATAGCCGCGCGGCAGCGTCACCGAGTGGCTGCCCGCCTCGAACGAGTAGGGATGCACATTGGCCAACGCCCATCCCTTTACGCTCACGGCATTGGTCAAAAGCGGCTCGGCCTGGTTATAATCGTTGGCCGTGGCATCGGTCTCGAGCTTCGGAGCGTGGGCAAAACGCTTATTATCGCCCTTGAAATAGGCGACAAGCAGTTTTACGGGCTTCTCGCAGGTAAACTCGAAGGTAGTTGCCTCGCTGCGTTTCTTCTCACCATCAAAGACAAAGGCTGTCAGCCCCTCCAACTCGGGAGCCAACCCGTCCACCACCAATTCGGGACGATTCGAGAAGAGCGAAGCGCCCTCTTTCAACGTCGTGCGGCGGAACGTGCCCTGCAACTGCACGGCCGCGTCTTTGGCCTGCACCAACTCCACCTCGGCACCCTTACCATCGCTCTTGAGCAGCTCAATATTGGCCTTCAAAGCGGCCAACTCGGCCTCGTAGTGGGGCAGCATCTCCTCCCAAGTCTTATTCTTGGCATCGCCGCCACTGATCGGGATACGACGCTGCTGCGTCTGCATGCTGTTGGCATAGTGATAGCTATCGCGCGTCAGCTCGACCAATTCGCGGTAGTAGCCGAGGCTCTTTTCGAGCAGCGGCACGGCGGCATCCAGGTAGGCCACATCCTTCGACCACTGATAGCGCAACACCTCGGCCGCCGCCTTCACCTTCCAACTGAAGGCATTGGCAAAGGCTCGGTAGCAACGCATATCATTCTTCACACGCGCTAACTCGGCCTCGTTTTGGTCGCCCTCGACCTGCTCAATAGCGGCCACGGCCGCCTCACCATGGGCTACACACTCCTCAATAAGCGTCAGCGGCATCTCGCCACCGGCAATGTGCGGCTCGCCCTTAAACTCCTTCTCGATATACTCGATCAGCTTCTCACCCTCCGGGCCGCAGCTCTCGTAGAAGCCCGGGTAGATTGTATATTTATAGGGATTGACCAGCTGACTCATAAACATACCGAGCAGCAAGGTCTGGCGGTTACCCTCCGTGATACCAAAGCGACGCAGGAACTTCGGAGCGATCTCTCCAGCCTCCTCGTAGGCCGTACGAATCGCAGCACCCCCCTCGACCGACGTACCAAAGTACTCGGCAAAGGTCTGATCCCAGAAGGCGATCTCCTCGGCACGATCACGGCGGCAATTCCACGCATAGCGACCCCACGCCTTATACCAAGCCCAATCACGATCCAACTGCTCGAGGCGCGAGCCATCGGCCAGCTTATCGGCCGCGTAGGGCCAATCCCAATACGAGGCCTGCGGATAGAGGTGCAGGGCGTTGGCACCATGTACATCGTGCATCGCCTGCACGGTCTTCTGCGTAAAGTCGGGCGAAGCCCAGCGGAAGGGCTCGAGGTTAGCCAAGATGTGCACGTTCGAGATATGGGTCGAGCCGAGCGAACTCAAATCCTTGTGAATCTCACCCCAAGGGCCACGCGGCGTATAGGTCGTCAGCGACTCGCCGTTGTATTTGTGCATCGTGTAGAGGTTCTTGTAGGTGGGCAGAGCGGCATCCATCACCATGCGGCAATTTGTATCGTGTGCGCGCAACAACACGGGCGGCTCGTCGGTGCGACCCAAGGCCTTCAAACCATCCTTGACACCCGGCAGAATGGTCTTCGTAAACCACTCCACATCATCCTCATAGGTCGCCATAGCCTCACCCAGGCAGACCAACAGACCCACGTTCGGATACTTCTCGACAAAGGCCGCCACGCTCTTACGCGTATAGTCGCTCACGAGCGGTGTGATCGGACGGTTGCGATCCTGTGTCCGCAAGCCATAATGCTCGGCAAAGGGTTTCGAGAGCAGGATGTTATAGAACATCTGAATGACGAAGATACCACGCTTCGAGGCCTCGTTCGTAATAAACGAATAGATCTCCTCGTTTTTGCGGAAGGTCTCCTCATCCACCTCCACGGCAAAGGGATAATCCTCCAGCCGTACAAGCGAGGCAAAGGGGTGGCCATTCCACAGATAGACCGAATTCATACGATTCTCGACCAGCATATCGAGGTACTTCACCCACAGCTCTTTATCGTAGAACCAAGGGAAGGTTTCGGGCGTGTAGGGATACTCATAGACCGTGCGTCCGGGCAGGTAGTAGGGCTTCTGCACACCGATGCAGGTACCGCGCAGCACCATCTCGGGGGCATCCTCAAAATGCTCCGGAGCGGTCAATTCCCCAGCCGCCTCCATGCGGTCGATCAATTCGCGACAGCCATAGAGCAGACCATTACCATCTTTACCCGTTACACGGATCGTCGTCTCCTCCCGCTCGATGCGGAAGCCCTCTTTCTTCAAAGCGGCCTCGCTATCGAGGGCCAGGATGACAACCTGCTCACCCTCGCTTGTCACCACCTCATGTCCCGCCTCGGTCAAGGCCTCGGTGAGGTGTTCGGCGGCAAACAACACCTGTGCATTCGGCTCTTCGGGCAGGCGCAACTCCACGGTCGGCTTGCCACCCCAATATTGGTAGCAGAGGTAGCCGGCAACAGCTATCACAACCACCCAAAACAATCTCTTCATCATTATTCAGTTTTCGTAGTTCAAATTAGTATGCAACAACACGCTCCACGCCGGCTTCGATCTTCACCGGATCAGCCTGACCGGGCAGATAGAGCAGGCCTTCACCGGCCGTGGCACGTACGCGCACCTCGTGCGGCGTGACCGAGACATAGATCTCGCCCTGTGGCGTGGGGATCGTACCCTCCATCCACTCCAGACCACCCAAGACGGGACGCACCTCGTAGGTGGCATAGCCCGGCGTCGTAGGTTTCACACCGAGGTAGTAGCGACCCAGCAGGTAGATCGGCGAGGCACCCCAGGCGTGGCAAAGGCTCTTGCCATAGGGTCGGCCATACATCTGCAGATGCTCACGGCCCTGCTCCTCGGGGTTATACTTCTCCCAGAACGAGGTAGCTCCCTCGCGGAGCATACCGCCCCAATAGGCCTTCATCTCGCGCATAACGGCTTCCTGCTCGCCCAACACACAGAGTGCTTCGAGCTCATAGAAACGCATGTAGGGGGTCACAATCTTCAGCACGGCGTCATTGAGCAGCACCGAAGATTTAATGGCCGTCTGCTCCTCGGGCGTGAGGTAGCCATAGAAGGTGGCAAACATATTGGCATAGCGGGTCACCGCCTCGGACTGTACGCCGTCGATGCGGTTGTGTACCAAGGCCTGTTTCGCCTCGTTCCAGAAGGCCGGTTTGAGTTGGCTGCGCAACGCCTCGGAGAGCTGCTGATAATGCTCGACATCAGCCTGCTCGCCCGCCAAAGCAGCACACAGGGCCATCGTCTCCAAGCTCTTGCAGAGCAACACCTGCTCGATCGACAGTTCGCCCTTCTTATCCAGATAGCCATCGGCCCAATCGACAAAGACCCAATCACCGGTCATACCCTCGACCATGCCGTTGCGGTTCGTGCGACCCAACACATACTCCATCATCGTCTGCATGCGAGGGTAGATCTGCTCGACAAAGGCACGATCGCCCGTGTACATATAATAATCGTAGATACCGATAAACCAATAGAAGGTATAGTCCATGATCGTATTCGTATGACTCGTCACCGGATCCTTACCGCGCAACAGCCAGGTCGTGCGTTTCACACACTCCGAATCGAAGAAGAGGTAGTAGTTCATCAGGTAGCTCTGCACGGCATCGCCACTCCACACCCAGCGGTCGCGCTTGATGCCGTCGATGAAAAACTCACGTGTCGTGAGGTGCATCGTGTAGGCTCCCACCTCCCAAATGCGGTTCAGCTCCTCGTCGTTACACTTGAACGAGCCACGATAGCTAACCGGCGCATACTCATAGGCCATGCCGACCTGCTCGATCGTCACCCCCTGGCACACGACATAGAGGTAGCGGAAGGCCTTGCTATTGTCGAACGTATAGAGTCCACCGCGCGGAGTAGCCATCCCCGTGGCAAGGTCGATCACCTCCTCGGCCGTGAAGCGGATGCGATCCAACGTCTCGCAATAGGCCGTATCTTGCGCCTCCTCGGGGCTCTCGCCATAGTAAACAGCCACCTCACCTTCACCCTCAACACCAGCAAAGGTGACATACCCGAAGGTCTCGCGCCCAAAGTCATAAAGACGGCCGCCCGTCACCTCCTCGACCGCCACAGCCGTCAGCGGCTCGCGGCAAAGGGTGTAGGCCGAGGGGCGTTGCTCCTTCGTAAAGTTCCAGCAACCGGCCGAGGCATAGATCGTTGCCGACGTATCGCTCGCCTTGCCACTCTCGTCGATCCACTCCTTATCCTCGTAGGTCACCCGCCACGCGCTGTTCGTGCGCACGCTCCGACCCTCGACATAGAGAGCCGGCGGGGTAGCCTGATTCCAGACCTTGATATTGAGGTTGTGGTGACCGGCCGGCAGAAGGAATTTCGACGGCATGCCAAATTGCAGTTTGCCATCGAGTTTGATGTTGAAGATGCCCTCCACGGCGATCTCCACCTCCTCGGCCTCGGCCAGATCGACCTCGGTCGAGAACTCCACCGTCACATAGTGGCTATCCGCCTTCCAGAAGGGCGGGAAGAAGGCTCCGCGCTCCGTGCGACGGTTGTTCATGCGGTTGCCGAGCCAAATTTCGTAGTCGCCCGGATACCAAATCCAGGTTGCTTGATTAGAAGTCGTCGCCATAGCGTTCGCGTGTGATTTGTTCCAAACTCTTACCACGGGTCACCGGTGCCCAAATCGTACCAATGAGCAGCGAGATGACAAAGAAGGCCAACATGATCGAAGCGGCCACCGTAAAGCCCTCACCTTTTTCACCGTAGATATGGACGAATACCATACCCCAGACGGCCGACAGACCGCGCACGACAAAAAACATGACGCCCTGCGCCGCGGCACGATATTTGGCCGGGAAGAGCTCCGAAGCCCACAAGGCATAGAACGACTGCACCGAGATACCGGCCTGCAAAGCCCACAACAGCGTGAAGAAGATCAGACCCTGCATGCTATTGACGCCCAAGAAGATCACAATCACCCAAGCCAGCACACCGAAGCTCACGCCCACGGCATAGAGCCAACGCTGATTGACGCGATCGACGATCAGCGAGAAGAAGAAGGTCGTCAGGATGATCACCAACCACTGACCGGCCGAGAGCATATTGGCATACTCGTTCGAGAGGCCTCCGGCCGTCTCGTAGATGTGGGGTTGGAACATACCCATCACCGAGCAGACGAGGTTCCACGTCAGGTACATACCGGCCAGGAACAGCATCGTGAGGATATTGGTCTTGTTCGTAAAGAGCTTACCGAACGAGGCAAAGACGCTCCCCGCCTTCGGAGCCTGTTGTTCGGCCGCCTTGGCAGCCTTCCACTCGGCCGACTCGTCCAGACGACGCTGCAGCAGCCAGGCAATAAAGGCCACGACAAAGAGCGAGAAGAAGACAATGCGGCTCGAGAAGACATGCAGAGCCGTGTCCTCTACCCCGAAGAGCGAGCCAACCCACGCCACCAGCGGATAGGCTACACCACCGGCAGCACCACCGGTCGGCGGAGCCAGCAGCGTGCCGAGCAACAGGATGATGAGCGGACCGATGCCCCATGCCATCTGCGAGATACCGATGTTGCGGCCACGGTTGCCCACCTCCGAGTTCTCGGAGATATAGGTCCACGACGCCGGCACACCGACACCGACCGAGATACCCGTCACGAGGAAGCCGGTGAGCAACATCGGGAAGTTGATCGAACACATGATCAGCGCCACACCAAACATGTAGATCAACATGTTGTAGGTGTAGATAGCCTTGCGGCCAAACTTATCGGCCAGCACACCGCCGATGATCGCACCAATAGCGGCACCGAGGCAGTTGGCCGAGATGGCATTCAGCCAACCGAGGTCACCCTCCGAGAGGTCAAGATAGTCCTGCCAGAGAGTCAAGCCACTGGCACCGGCGACAATAGCACCGGCATCGAGATAGTTGGTCAGCGAAACGGCCAACGTACTTTTGAGGGAAGTTTTTTGAGCCATATTAAGTAAATTTCAAAATTCAAAATTTAGCATGTAGAATGCTGTTCAGTTTCAGTGGTGAAAAAGGCGCTGACAAGTGAAAGTTCAAGGCTTGCGAAGCGCGCAAAACCGCAGTTTACCGAGCGTAAATGAGGATTTTGCGGGCGAGCGTAACGCAGAAATTCCGCTTGTCAGGGTCTTTTTATCTTGCCAGTGGCATCCACACGGTCATCTCGGCCTTTTCTCGGTTACCCCACGCAAAATAGGGGATCAGGCGAATTTTCACCTTGCCGTCAGCCTTTCCCACCTCGCGATAGAGCGTATCCTGCCACGAATCCTCGTTGATCAGGCGAGCCTCACCCTCCAGGGCGATCATCTTCGAGCCCTCGATCTCGATGGGCACCTCCGTGAAGTGCATGTCGGCCGGGATCAAAACATTGTCGATCTTCTTACCACCCTCGATGTCGCAGCTCTCCAAGCAATAAACCAGCGGACCACGCTTCACCACCGTCTCGTTGCGGCTCTCCTCCACCAGCGGATGCGACTCCAGCAGTTTCGGGCGCATCTCCAGCTCCAGCTCTACGCGATCACCACGCTTCCACTCCCGCTCGATGGTGGCATAGGTGTTGGCCTTCGTAGCCACCTCTACCGGCTGACCGTTCAACTTCACGGTCGCCTGATCGCACCACTCGGGAATGCGCAGGTGGAGCTTCATCGGTGCCTTTTTGGCCACCTCGGCAAAGATCAGCACGATCTTGCCGTCGTAGGGATAACCCGTCTTCTGCTCCACGACAAAGGGCTGACCCAGGTAGGTCGTCTTCAGCTCGCTCTCGCCATAGAGGTTGCACCAGAGGGCCTCCTCGCTCATCGTGTAGGCATAATTCTGCGCCTCGCAGATCGTACGCAGCGTATTGGGCGGGCAGCAGTTGCAGAGTTTGATATACTCCTCGCGCGTCTTCGACCAACGCAACGTGTAGGGAAAGTCGGCCGACAGACGCAGCGGGTTGGTGTAGAAATAGTGCTTACCATCGAGGCTCACACCACTCAACACGCTGTTATAGAGGGCCGTTTCGACGATCTCAGCATATTTAGCATCACCCGTCGATTGCAACATGCGCCAGTTGAAGAGCATGTTACCGATATTGGCACAGGTCTCGTTATGGGCAGTCGATTGCGGCAGCTGGAAGGCACGGCCATAGCTCTGGTGTACCTTCTGGATCGAGTCCGGCTCATAGGCCGTACCATCGGGCGACGTACCATCGTAGAGGGCACCACAGGCTCCCGTGATGTACATCTTGCGCGTTACGATATCCTTCCAGATGCTCTTCAGGTTCTTCATCAGCTGCTCCTCGCCTGTCTCGGCATAGACATCCGCCACACCAGCATAGAGGTAGTTAGCACGCACGGCGTGGCCCATGGCGTTGTACTGTTCGCGGAAGGGAATGCGGTCTTGGTTGTCGTCCGTACCATTCTCGACCATACCACGAATATCAATCAGGTTCTTCGAGAGAGCCAGATAGCGCGGATTGCCCGTAGCGCGGTACATCTCCACCACGCCCATGTAATGCGACGGACAGATGGCATTACGCGCCAGCTCGGCCGAGGCGGTCTCGTAGAAATGGCAGAGGAAGTCGGTCGCTTTGATCGCCGCCTCGAAGAGCGTACGCTTACCCGTAGCGCGGTAGTGCGTAATACCGGCCATCATCAGGTGACCGAGGTTATAAGTCTCGAAGTTCAGGCGGTTGGCAAAGGCACCCTTCTCGTCAGCACCACCCACCTTCGTGCCAATAGCCTGCTGCTTATGGCTGTGGGCATGGGTATCGACACCACGGTTGCGCTCGTCGATAATGACCGGCGTATGGATGTAGCCATCCTCACGCTGCGCTTTGACCACGCGGGCGATAAAGTCATCCATAATCTTGTCCAACTCGGGATTCTTGGTCACAGCATAAACCGCAGCCACACCTTCCAGCCACTTGTACATATCGCCATCGTGGAACGGAGGGCCATCGTGATGCCCCTCACACTCACCGGCAGCAATCTCAAAGTTACGCAGGCCGTGCGAAAGATCGGCATTGCTCCAGATATCCCACATGTGCTGCACCGAAGTGTTGCTGTACACATCGAAGCGTTCACCCCAGAAGCCGCCCGTCCAACGCACAGCTCCGAGAGGAACATTGGCCATCTTTGAAAATTCGCTCTTACGCATATCCGTAAGACCGGCCGTAGCGGCATCTTGAGCCACCACCGAAGATGCGGTCAGCGAAGCCGTCGCCACCGCAACAAACACAAAAAATCGTTTTAGCATAAAGGTTATGTAGTAAAAATTATATTATCCCTAAACAAAGATACGTTATATTTTTTATAAAAAGAGGTATAGTTTCAAAAACCGCAAAAAAAATAGCAATAATTTATAGCTCGTTCGGGCTTTTCTTGCTAATATTGTAACGTGGAATAGCATAGGCCTTTCCGAACCCTTCGGACGAATGGATTTGCCACGTGCAAACACTTAATAACGAGCAAAAAACAAATTAAAAGAAGTAAATAAAACCACTAACACAATGAACAAGATTTTCACTAAAAGCCTGCTATTTGTGGCTGCACTCGGATTCGCATCGGGTGTCGGAGCGCAAGATCGCATCCACTACACCGGATCAGAACTCTCGAATCCGAACTTGCACGACGGAGGTCTTTCACCCGTCGTGGGCGTCCACAACATCCAGACTATGCGCGCCAACCGCAAATTGCCTTATGCAACCAACGGCAACGGCTGGACCTACAATCACCAGTCGATGATGGCCTATTGGCGCGGCTCATTCTACATGCACTATCTGTGTGACCCGGTCGATGAGCATGTACCCCCCTCGATGACCATGTTGCAGACCTCGAAGGATGGTTACACGTGGACCGACCCCGAAGTGCTCTTCCCGGTCTATCGCATTCCGGACGGTTTCACGAAGGATGGCACGGTGGTCGCCAAGAACATGGACGCCATCATGCACCAGCGCGTCGGTTTCTACATCTCGAAATCGGACCGTCTGCTGGCGATCGGCAATTACGGCATTTCGCTCTTCCCGAAGGATGATCCAAACGATGGCAACGGCATCGGACGTGTCGTGCGCGAGATCTACGAAGACGGATCGTTTGGCCCGATCTACTTCATCTATTTCAACCATGCCTTCAACGAGAAAAATGCCGCCTATCCGCACTACACCCGCTCGAAGGATAAGGGATTCCGTGCCGCCTGCGAGGAGATTTTAGCCAATCCGCTGCAGCGCATGCAATGGGTTGAGGAGGCCGATCGCAACGATCCGCTCATCCCGCTGCACAAGCCCTACAAGGCCTTCTGCAGCTACACACTCGACGATGGTCGCATTGTCTCGCTCTGGAAGCATGCACTGACTTCAATTTCGGAAGATGGCGGCAACACCTGGGCCGAGCCGATCGCCCGCGCCAAAGGCTTCGTCAATTCAAACGCCAAGATCTGGGGACAACGCCTCTCGGATGGCTCATTTGCTACGGTCTATAACCCCTCAGAGTTCCGTTGGCCGCTGGCCATCTCGCTCTCGAAGGATGGTTTGGAATATACAACCTTGAATCTAATCTACGGCGAGGTGCCCCCGATGCGCTATGCCGGTCAGTATAAGTCGTTTGGTCCGCAGTATGTACGCGGCATTCAGGAGGGCAACGGTGTGCCCGAGGATGGAGATCTGTGGATCACCTACAGCGTCAATAAGGAGGACATGTGGGTCAGCCGCATTCCGGTCCCCGTACAGCAGGAAGCTACGGCCCACGCCGACGAAGATTTCTCGCAATTCAAGCAGCTCTCGGAGCTGACCATGTGGAACCTCTATTCGGGCGTCTGGGCTCCCGTATCACTCGACGAGAAGAATGGTCGCACATGGCTCACACTCAAGGATAAAGACCCCTTCTTTGATGCCAAGATCGAACGCAAGATTCCCCACACGCGCGAGCTGACGGTCGAGTTCGACCTGATGGCCGAGCAAGCCGACTGCGGTCACCTCGAGATCGAGTTTGTCGATGACGAGGGTACGGCTTGTGCCCGCATCGACCTGACCGACCAGGGCGAGATGCGTTCGAAGGGCGGTGCCCGCTACGGCCGTGTCGTAAACTACGAGCCGGGGAAGGTCTACCACGTAAAGGTCGACATCACGCTCGAGAATCGCAATTCAACGGTCTATATTGATGGTAAAAAGACCACGACCCGCATGTTGTTTGCTCCGGTGGAGTCGATCGAGCGCGTCGTATTTCGCACCGGAGCTCGCCGCCACCATCCGACCGTCGATACGTGGGCGGACCAATTCGACGATCTGCCGCGCTGCAACGAGGCTGATCCCGAGGCTACGTACCGCATCGGATCGTTCAAGAGTATTTCGCGCGACGTAAATGGTACGGCTGCCGTACTGCACTATGCCGACTTCGCCCACTATGCCGCGCGTTTCAACGCCATGGAGGACGAAAATATCGTGCAGGCCATCCCCAACAGCGCATCGTCGGCCTGGATGGAGCAGAATATCCCCCTGTTTGAGTGCCCGCAGCACAATTTCGAGGAGCTATTCTACTACCGTTGGTGGACGCTGCGCAAGCACATCAAAGAGACGCCCGTAGGTTATGGCATGACCGAGTTCTTAGTCAATCGTTCCTATGCCGACAAATACAACCTGATCGCCTGCGCCATCGGCCACCACATCTACGAGAGCCGTTGGCTCCACAACCAGGATTATCTGAATCAGATCATCCACACGTGGTATCGTGGCAACGAGGGTAAACCGATGGCCAAGATGATCAAATTCAGTTCGTGGAATCCCGATGCCGTATGGAATCGCTACCTGGTGAACACGGACAAGGCCTATCTGACAGATCTGTATGCCGACCTGAAGGCCGAGTATGCCTATTGGGAAGAGACGCACCGTCTGCCCAGCGGTCTCTATTGGCAGGGCGACGTGCAGGATGGCATGGAGGAGTCGATCAGCGGCGGCCGCAAAAAGCAATATGCCCGTCCGACGATCAACAGCTACATGTATGGTAACGCCAAAGCGTTGGCCGAGGTAGCCCGTCTGTTGGGTAACAAGGCCGATGAGCAGCTCTACGAGCAGAAGGCCGCCGAGATCAAGGAGCTGATCTACACGAAGCTCTGGAACGACGAGCACTGCTTCTTCGAGACGATGCGCGGAGAGGAACGATCGAACGTCCGCGAGGCGATCGGCTACATCCCCTGGTACTTCAACCTGCACGAGAAGCAGCACGAGAATGCTTGGCTGCAGATCAACGACAAGGAGGGCTTCGATGCCCCCTATGGTCTGACGACGGCCGAGCGTCGCCACCCCGAGTTCCGCACACACGGTGTGGGTAAATGTGAGTGGGATGGTGCCATCTGGCCCTTTGCCTCGTCGCAGACGCTGACCGCGCTGGCCAACTACCTCAACACGGAGAAGGATCCCGTGGTGACCGAGCAGAGCTATTTCCGCCACATGGAGCTCTATGTCGAGTCGATGCACCACCGTGGCCGCCCCTACATCGGCGAGTATCTCGACGAAGTGACCGGCTATTGGCTCAAGGGCGACCAGGAGCGCGCCCGCTACTACAACCACTCAACCTTCAACGACCTGATGATCACCGGTTTGGTGGGTCTTCGTCCGCGTGCCGATCGCACGCTGGAGGTCAATCCGCTCATCCCGGACACCGAGTGGGATTGGTTCTGTCTGGACAACATCCTCTACCATAACCACATCATCACGATCGTTTGGGATCGTCATGGCGACCGCTACCATCTGGGCAAGGGTCTGACCCTGCTCGTCGATGGCAAGAAGGTAGGCCACAACGAGAATCTGGATCGTATCATCTGCGAAAACGTTCTCTAAACCATGCGTTTAGTTCGATACCTACTACTCCTGACCACGCTGATCAGCTCGTGGACCGCTTCGGCGCTCGAGATCAAGCAGTTGCTGTGTGAATTTCGCCCGGCGCCGCTCGCACTCGACACCGCAACACCCCGCTTTGGCTGGCAACTGATTGGCCAGCGGGGATCGAACCAGCAGTCGGCCTACGCCATCGAGGTGATTGATGAGCAAGGAGCGATCATCTGGCAAACGGGCAAAGTGCACTCCACAAAGAGCCAATCAGTTCCCTATGGCGGCGGTGCGCTGCAGCCTATGAACCCCTACCGTTGGCGTGTGCAGGTGTGGGATCAGCAGGATCAAGCCTCGGCATGGAGCCAATGGGCCACTTTCCGTCTGGCTCCAACAGCCGCATGGATGGATGCCGACTGGATCGGTGCTATCACCTATGCCGATGCCGCCATGCCCGCAGGTCGTAAATTCCATGGCGGAGAGCTCAAGAAACCAGAGGTGCGTGCCGCGTGGGATGCTGTCGATTCACTAGCTTGGCGTTCGATCCAGTTGCGCAAGGAGTTCTCGACCCCGAAGCCCATTGCCGAAGCTGTCATTTACGTCTGCGGATTGGGGCACTACGAACTCTCACTCAATGGTCAGAAGGTTGGCCAAAGTGAATTTGCCCCCCTCTGGAGTGATTACCACAAAACGGTCTATTACAACACGTACGACGTCACCGAGCAGATCAACCGTGGCGAGAATGCCGTAGGCGTGTTGCTGGGCAACGGATTCTACAACATCGCTGATCGCAAGCGTTATCGCAAACTGCAAATCGGCTTCGGACCCGAGACACTCAACCTGAAGATGCGCATCCGCTACACGGACGGCAGTGAGCAGATCGTCGCCTCGGACAGCACATGGCGTTATACGCCCAGCCCGATCACCTTCAACACGATCTACGGCGGTGAGGATTACGATGCCCGTCTCGAGCAGTCGGGGTGGAATCAACCTCGCTTCGACGATCAACAATGGCGTCCGGTGGTCGTGCAGGAGGCTCCGCGAGGAGTTCTCACCCCGCAGCAGGCCCCGCCCGTACAGATCATGCAACGCTATGGGATCAAAGAGTGGCACAAACTGACCCCCGAAGAGGTTGCGCAGGCCTCCGTGAAGACCAAGCGCACGGTCGATCCGTCGGCCATCCTGCTTGACATGGGGCAAAACATGGCCGGCTTCCCCGAGATTCGCGTCAAGGGTAAGCGCGGGCAGCAGATCACGTTGGTGGTCGCCGAAGCCAAAAACGACTTCAACGCCACCGAACAGCGACAGACCGGCCGCCAGCACTACTACACCTATACGCTCAAGGGCGAGGGCATCGAGACCTGGCATCCGCGTTTTTCCTACTACGGATTCCGCTATATCCAGCTCGAGGGGGCGGTGCTGAAGGGAATGAAAAATCCGTCGAAACTGCCCGTTGTGGAGCAGATCAACGCCTGCTTCGTGCACAATGCAGCAGCCGATGTCGCCTCGTTTGAGAGCAACATCGAGGTCTTCAATGCCGCCCATCGGCTCATCCACCACGCCGTGCGCAGCAACATGCAATCGGTATGGACCGACTGTCCCCACCGCGAGAAGCTCGGCTGGCTGGAGCAGGTACACCTCAATGGTCCGGGTCTGCACTACAACTACGACCTGACGACCTACCTGCCGAAGGTCATGCGCGACATTGCCGACGCGCAGCAACCCAACGGCATGATCCCCACCACGGCACCCAACTACGTCATCTTCGAGGGGCCGGGCATGGATGTTTTCCACGACTCGCCCGAGTGGAGCATCACGGTGATCATGGCTCCGTTTATGTATTACGAGGCCTATGGGGACGACCGACTGATCCGCAACTACTACCCCACTATGCGCCGCTGGGTGGACTATCTGACCTCCCGCGCGGAGGGACACCTAATCGACTTCGGTCTGGGCGATTGGTACGACTACGGTGATTTCCGTGCCGGATTCTCTCGCAATACCCCCATTGGGTTGGTAGCCTCGGCGCACTATTACCTCGGAGCTACGCAACTTGCCAAAGCGGCCGAGATGGTCGGTAACAGCTACGACAAAGCCTACTACACGACCCTTGCCGAGCAGATCAAGGAGGCCTTCAATGCCAAATACCTCGATCCGGTGACCAAGCAATATGGCACCGGCAGCCAATGCAGCAACGCCCTGCCGCTCTTCCTCGAGATGGTTCCGACGGCCGACCGTCAAGCCGTGCTCGACAACCTTGTGGCTGATATTCGGGCACACGGTACCCGCCTGACTACGGGCGATGTCGGCAACCGCTATCTGTTCCAGACGCTGGCACGCAACGGACTCAACGAACTGATGTTCGAGATGCACAACCACTGGGAGGCTCCGGGTTACGGATTCCAACTCAAATACGGCGCCACGACCCTCACCGAGCAGTGGGATCCGCGCCAGGGATCTTCGTGGAATCACTTCATGATGGGTCAGATCGACGAGTGGCTGTTCCGCTCGCTCGTGGGTCTGCAGCCCGACGCCAACGGCAAGGGCTATCAAGAGGTGACGATCGCCCCCGAAATGGTGGGTAACGAGACCCGTGTCAAGGCAACCTACCAATCACTCTACGGTCCCTACACGATCGAGTGGCAACGCGAGAAGGGCGTTGCCGAGCTTCGCGTAGAGGCTCCGGCCAACTGCCGCGTACGCCTCGTTCTGCCCGGGCAACCGATCCAACTCTTTGATGGCGGCGAAGAGCCGATCGTGTGGCGTTCCAATCAGTAAGCAAAAACAAAAATAAACTAGAACAAATATGAAGAGAATCACACTCCTGCTCGCAGCACTCCTGCTCCTCACCTCCGGGGTGATGGCGCAAGATGAGGCGCAAACCCGTTCGTTGAGCGAGGTGCTGAATGGCATTTCGACCCAATTTGGCGTCAAACTCAAGATCGAGGTGGATACGACCGGCCGTAAGGTTCCCTATGCCGCCTCGCGCATTCGTCCCTACTCGGTCGAAGAGTCGATGGACAATGTATTGAAGCTCTTTGACTACAAATTTGTCAAGCAGACGGACACCTATTACAAGATTAAGCCCTACGAGCACCACCGCCGTACGGTCGAAGAGGGTGCACAGCTGGTCGAGTATCTGTTGTCGCTCTACACCTCGACCGAGGCCCTCGAGGCTCGTGGTGAAGTGATCCGCCGCCAGGTGCGCGAAACGCTCGATCTGGAGCATCTCCTGGCCCTGCGTGTCGAGCTCAAGCCGATCCTCTCGAAGGTGCGTAAATTCAAGGGCTACACGGTGCAGAATTTCGCCATCGAGACCCTGCCCGGACTCTTTGTCTGTGGCTCGATCTATGCCCCCACAACCAAAGGATCGCATCCGGTCATCATCTGTCCCAACGGCCACTTTGGCGATGGCCGCTACCGCAAAGATCAGCAGCAGCGCATGGCTACGCTGGCCCGCATGGGTGCTATCTGCGCCGATTTCGACCTCTTCGGTTGGGGTGAGTCGGAGTGGCAGGTTTCGTCCGTAGCACACCGCACCTCGTATGGTCAGCAGATTCAGATCCTAAACGGCATCACCATCTTGGACTACCTGCTAACCCTCCCCACGGCCGACAAGAGCCGCGTGGGTGTCAATGGCGGTTCGGGCGGTGGCGCACACTCGGTGCTGCTCAGTGTCGTGGATGATCGCTATACGGCTCTCTGCCCGGTCGTGAGCCTTTCGTCGCACTTCGATGGCGGATGTCCTTGCGAGAGCGGCATGCCGGTCACACAGGCCGGAGGGGGCACCTGCATGGCCGAGATGGCTGCCATCTTTGCCCCCAAACCGCTGTGTGTGGTTTCGGATGGCAAGGATTGGACGTCGAGCGTACCGACGGTCGAGTATCCCTACCTGCAAAAGGTCTATCGCATGTATGGTGCCGAGGAGCAGCTCTCGAATGTACACCTGGCCAACGAGGGGCACGACTTCGGCCCGAACAAGCGCAACGCCGTCTATGACTTCTTCGGTACGGCCTTCCAGCTCGACAAGAGCCAAATCGACGAGGCAGTCGTGACGATCGAGCCCTACGAGGCACTCTATTCGTTTGGCAAAGAGGGCGAGTTGATGCCCGAGCATGCCATTCGTTCCGTCAATGGACTAGCTCCCTTCTTTGGCAAGCAGCGCGTACGTGCTGCCGCAGCAGATGAGGCGGTGCTCAAGCAGGCTCGGGAGATGGTTGCCAAGCTCGCCTTGAGCGATCCGAAGGCGATCCAAATTGCCACGACAGCCATCTACAACCACCGTCGTGCCGTGCGCGATTGGCACAACTCGCACCCCTACACGATCATCCCCGAGGTCGATAAAGCCACCGGACGCAAGCTCTCGAAGGTCGAGCGCGAGATGATGGCCGATCGGACAATTCCTGCTTCAGAGCGTGCTCGCCTGATGAAGGATCTGGGGCGTGTGCTGACCCCCGAGCAGATCGAGCAGGTGCTGGACCTCTACACCGTAGGCAAGGTAGCCTTTACGTTGCAAGGCTATCGGGCTATTGTTCCCGATATGACGGCCGAGGACGAAGCCTATATCCTTGAGCAGCTCAAAATAGCTCGCAGCGAGGCGATCGACTGCAAGAGCATGAAGGCCATCTCGCAGGTCTTTGAGATCTACAAGACGAACTGCGAGCAGCACTTCACCAATACGGGTCGTCCCTGGCGTCAGCTCTACAAGAGCTACACCGACAAGCGCAAGGCCGAGAAGAAGGCCAAGCAGGATGACGAAAAGTACATAGCCAAAAGTGAGCAGATCGTTGCTGCCCTCAACCTGACCGATTCGGCCAAAGCAGTAGCCGTCACCGAGATCGTACGCGCACATCGCAAAGCGGTGGTCGAGTGGCACAACGCCCACCCCTACACTACCATTCCCGAGGTCGAGGCCAAAACGGGACGTATGCTCAACGAGGTCGAGCGCGAGATGATGGCCGACCTGTCCATTCCCGCCTCGGTACGCAAAGCACTCGTCAAGGGGTTGAAGAAGCACCTCTCGGCCGAGCAGATCATCAAGATCTACGACGGTTACACGATCGGCAAGGTCGATTTCACGATGCGTGGCTACTACGCCATCATCCCCGACCTGACCGATCAGGAGGCCGCCGTGCTGCGTGGCTATTTAGAGCAGGCGCGCGAGGAGGCGTTGGAGTGCCGTCGCATGAAGGCCATCTCGCAGGTGTTCGAGGTCTATAAGACCAAATGTGAGCAATACCTGAACGCTCACGGCCGCGACTGGCGCGCCCTCTTCAAGGCCTACGTCGATAAGCGCAATGCCGAGAAGGCTGCCGCCAAAGCTGCCGCCGAGAAGAAATAGACAATCAAACCGCAAACAATAATCAAACAAACTACCATAAACTTATGAAAAAGATTCTGTTATTTTTGGCCGCAGCCTGCATGGCAGCCTGCGCATCACAGCCCCAGGCCGAGGAGGCAACCGCACAGCTGCCGTGGGAGAACGGCAAATTGTGTGTATCGGAGAATGGCCGCTATCTGCAACACGAGAACGGCACCCCCTTCTTCTGGTTGGGTGAGACGGGCTGGTTGCTGCCCGAGAAGCTGACCCGCGAGGAGGCTGATTTCTACCTCGACGCCTGCAAAACGGCTGGCTACAATGTCGTACAGGTGCAGACGGTCAATGGTGTGCCCGCGACGAACGTGTATGGCAAGCTCTCGCACCCGAACGGTTATGACTTCTCGCAAATCGAGGCCGAGGGCGAGCAGGGCTATTGGCAGAACATGGACTACCTGATCAGCAAAGCGGAGCAGAACGGTATCTACATCGGTATGGTCTGCATCTGGGGCGGTCTGGTGAAGAAGGGTCTGATGACCGTCGAGGAGGCCAAAGCCTATGGTGAGTTCTTAGCCAACCGCTACAAAGATCAGCCCAACATCATCTGGTTTATCGGTGGCGACATCAAGGGCGATGTCGAGACCGCTTCGTGGGAGACGCTGGCTCGCACCATTAAGAGCATCGATCAGAACCACCTGATGACCTTCCACCCCTTTGGTCGCACCTCGTCGGTACGTTGGTTCCACAACGCCGAGTGGCTCGATTTCAACATGTTCCAGAGCGGTCACCGTCGTTACGATCAGACACGTGGCGATGGCGACAACACGGCCCAGGCTTCGGTTGCCGAGGATAACTGGCGCTACGTAGAGGAGGGTCTAGCACTCGAGCCGCAGAAGCCGATTCTCGATGGCGAGCCTTCGTATGAGGAGATCCCGCAGGGTCTGCACGATCCTTCGGAGCCGTGGTGGAAGTCGCACGATGTGCGTCGTTATGCCTACTGGTCGGTATTTGCCGGTGCCTTTGGTCACACCTACGGCCACAACTCGATCATGCAGATGCACAAGGGTGGCGATAAGCCGGGTGGCTACGGTGCCATTAAGAGCTGGAAAGAGGGTTTGCAAGATCCCGGCTTCTCGCAGATGCAGTATGTCAAGAAGCTCATCCTGCGCTTCCCCTTCTTTGAGCGTGTAGGCGATCAGTCGGTGATTGCCGGCCAGAACGGCTTCCGCTACGACCGCGCCATCGCAACGCGCGGTGAGGACTACCTGATGGTCTATACCTATACCAACAAGCCGATGCAGATCGACCTGACGAAGATTGCCGGCCAGAAGAAGCAGATCTGGTGGATGAATCCTTCGGATGGTACGCTGACGGCAGCCGGTGAGTTGGAGAACGGCATCCACACCTTCCAGGGCGAGGGTGAGCAGGGCCCGACCAACGACCGCGTACTGATCGCCTTCGATGCCGAGAAGAGCTACATCGAGGCCGGCGAGCAGGCTATCTAACCGCTAACCCGAACAAACCTACATGAAACGACTTTCAATCCTGATTACACTCTTGACCGCGCCCCTCATGCTTTTAGCAGGGGTGCGCGTCGGAGGGTTGGAGGTGGAGCAGATGGCTCGCCCACTCTCGGTCGAGCGAGCTGCACCCCGATTGAGTTGGGTGATCACCTCCGACCAGCGCGATGTGATGCAGACCGCCTACCACATCCGCGTAGCCACCGCTCCCGAACTGCTGGCCGAGGGAAAGGCCGACCTGTGGGACTCGGGCGTGGTTGCCTCGGATCAATCCATCTGGGTGCCTTATGGCGGCGAACGCCTGCAGAGCAATCAGCGTTGCTACTGGCAGGTGCAGGTCACCACGACCCGCGGCGAAAGCCCCTGGAGCGAGGTGGCCGAATGGGGCATGGGGTTGCTCGGCGAGACCCATTGGAGTGGCCGCTGGATCGGCTGGGATGCCCCCTTTGCCTGGGATAAAGAGATCACCCACAGCGAGCTCAGTGCCCGCTACCTGCGCAATGAGTTTGCGCTGGCCTCGAAACCGATTCGTCGAGCTACGCTCCACATAGCCGGTATCGGCATGTACGAGCTCTTTATCAATGGAGCGCAGATCGGCGATCAGGTGCTGGCCCCCGTGCCGACCGACTATCGTCGCACGATTACCTACAACTCGTTCGATGTCACCCGAGAACTCTCGACCGAGGGCCCGAACGCGATCGGTGTGGTGTTAGGCAACGGCCGCTACTACACCATGCGCCAGAACTACAAGCCCTACAAGATTCCCAACTTCGGTTATCCGAAGATGCGTCTGAATCTGATCGTCGAGTACGAGGATGGCACCTCGCAGAAGATCGCCAGCGACCCTTCGTGGCGACTGACCGCACAAGGGCCCATCCGCTCGAACAACGAATACGACGGTGAGATCTACGATGCCCGCATGGAGCTGGGCGACTGGACCCGAGCCGGTTACGACGATTCGCAATGGATCAAGGCGCAGCGCACCGAGATTCCCTACGGCACGTTGCGCGGAGCCTCTTCGCCCAACATGAAGGTGATGCGTCGCCTCAAGGCCCAAAGCGTCACCCACTACGAGGGGCGTACGATCGTCGATTTTGGCCAAAACATGGCCGGATGGGTCAAACTCAATGTCCGCGACACGAAGGCCGGTGATACGATCCTGATGCGCTATGCCGAGCGACTCAATGACCGTGGCGACTCGCTCTACGTACGCAACCTGCGCGATGCCTGGAGCCGCGACATCTACATCGCCAACGGCACGGAACAGGGACGCCCCTGGAGCGCACGCTTCTCCTACCACGGATTCCGTTACATCGAGATCACGGGTCTAAAGAATCCCACGGTAGAGGATTTCGAGGCCGAGTTCATCTTCGACAACATGCCTACGATCGGTTCGTTCGAGAGTTCGAATGCGGTGATCAACACCGTCTATCGCAATGCATGGTGGGGCTTGGCCTCGAACTACAAGGGCGTTCCGCTCGACTGCCCGCAGCGCAACGAGCGTCAGCCCTGGTTGGGCGACCACGCCGTAGGCACTTGGGGCGAGGCCTTTATGTTCGATTGTGGCACGATGTACGCCAAATGGATGGACGATATCCGCGAGGCACAACGCGAGGATGGTTGTATTCCCGATGTGGTACCCGCCTTCTGGAACTACTACACGGATGGCATGGTATGGCAGTCGGTGCTCCCGATCATCTGCGAGATGCTCTACGAGCACAATGGCAACATCGAACCGCTCAAGCGCAACTATGAGGCGATGAAGCGGTGGATGGACCACATGCGCGATCGCTACATGAACAGCCAGGGGCTGATCACCAAGGAGAAGTATGGCGATTGGTGTGTACCCCCCGAGTCGCTCGAACTGATCCACAGCCAAGACCCAACCCGAGTCACCAACACGACGCTCATTGCCACGGCCTATTACAGCAAGGTTTCGACCATGATGGCCCGCTTTGCCGAGTTGTTGGGACAGGAGGCCGACCGTGCCGACTATGCGGCACGTGCCGAGGCAGCCAAGGAGGCCTTCAATCGCGCCTTCCTGCATATTGAGGAGGGCACCTCGCTCCGTCCGGAGCATGCGCTCTACCCCGACCGCATCTATTATGACAATAACACCGTCACGGCCAATCTCTTGGCAGTAGCCTTCGACCTGGTGCCCGAGCAGTATCGTGCCGAGGTCGAGAAACAGATCCTGAAGCGACTTATTGTCGAGAACAAGGAACACATCAGCAGTGGTGTCTGTGGTCAGAATTGGACGTTGCGCTACCTGACCAAGATGGGACGTGGCGATCTGGCCTATCGTCTGGCCTCGCAGGATACCTACCCCAGCTTCGGGTACATGGCCGCACGCGGTGCCACGACAATCTGGGAGCTCTGGAATGGCGACACGGCCAACCCCTGGATGAACTCGGGCAACCACGTGATGATGCTCGGCGACTTGATCCCTTGGTTCTATCGCGATCTGGCCGGTATCAATCCCGCCAAGCCCGCCTACAAGGAGATTCGTCTCGCACCCGACTTCTCGATCGAGAACCTCGACCGCATCGAGGCCTCCTACGAGTCGTTGCACGGCACGATCCGCAGCAGCTGGCGCAAAACGCCTATGCAGCTCGATTGGCAGGTCGAGATCCCCTGCAACACAACCGCAACCCTTGTGCTCCCGACGCTCAACGAGCAGGCCGTAAACGATCCTGCGATCCGCTTCGTAGGCCGCGAGGGGAACAACACGCTTTGGCAGGTGGGTTCGGGTAGCTACTCGATCTCCATCCAGCTTGATCCGGCCGTAGGCCAGAAGCGCGAGGGCATTCAGATCAATGAGTTTATCTACACCGAGGCGCCCTTCAAACAGTGCCATGCCGCTACGATCGAGGAGTTGCCCAACGGCGATCTGATCGCCGCCTGGTTTGGGGGCACTCGCGAGAAGAATCCTGATGTCTGCATCTGGACCTCGACCAAGCGCAAAGGCAGCAATGCGTGGAGTGCCCCGACAAAGGTGGCGGACGGCATTGTCAATGACACGTTGCGTTACCCGACCTGGAATCCGGTGCTCTATCAGGTGCCCGGCAAGCGGGAGTTGTGGCTCTTTTATAAGGTAGGCCCCAATGTTCCCCAATGGAAGGGCTATCTGATCCGCTCGAAAAATGGCGGTAAGAGCTGGTCCAAGCCCGAACGACTGCCCGAGGGAATTTTCGGAGCGATCAAAAACAAACCTGTATGGGTCGATGGGCGCATTCTCTGCCCCTCGTCCGACGAACAGGGTGCTTGGACCGTCCACTTCGAGTACACGGACGACTACGGCAAGACGTGGCAGCGCACCCCCGCCTTGCAGGGGATGATGAATGTGCCGACGCGCATGCGTCCGGCCGTTGCGACGAAGGCCGAGGAGGGGACCAAGCCCTACGATGAGTCGAAGGCTCGCCCCATCGAGGCGATTCAGCCAACGATTCTCAAACTCGCCGACGGACGTCTGCAGATGCTCTGCCGCACCCGCAATGGCAAGGTCGGCACGGCCTACTCGTCGGATCGCGGCACGACCTGGAGTGAGGTGACCTTGCTCGATCTGGGCCACAACCAGTCGGGCTTGGATGCCGTCACGCTGCGCGATGGGCAACATCTGTTGGTCTATAACAACTTCGAGACGATCGACGGCACGCCCAAAGGGCCGCGCAACCCGCTGTCGGTAGCTCTGTCAAGCGACGGCAAGGCATGGCTGCATCGGCTGACCCTCGAGAGCAGTCCGCTGGGAGAGTACTCCTATCCGGCCGTCATCGAGGCTGCTGACGGAACGATCCACATCCTCTACACGTGGCGCAGAGAGCGCATCAAACACGTGCAGGTGCAGTTGTAAGGTTGTTCAATAAACGAATCGAGTCATGCGCAATACATGGATGCTTCTTTTCTTGCTGGCTGTTTTAGCATTGATCCCCTTTATGGTCAGTCGCAACAACCGCACGGCTACCATTATCGGCTCATTCCCCGATGAATTAACGGGGGTGAATTATCAGTGGGTCTATCTCAAGGGAGGAGAAGGCTTACTCGATTCGTGTATGGTGCAAGAGCATCGTTTTGAGCTACAAGCCGAGATCGGCCAACATGAATTGGATGCCATCGTAGAGATTCCCTGCTGCAGCCTCTCGCAAACGATTACCCTGCGTCCGCAAGACGAGATACACATCCGTGTATCGCTCGACGAGTATTACCGGCAGCGGGTAGAGAGTTCCCTCAATGAGACCCTCGCCCGATTGGATCAACGGGGGCTGTCGATCCCCGACAGCATCTGGACGCAGATGCGCGACTCGCTGCTTAAGGCCTTTATCGAAATGCAGCAGAAGGAATAATCAGCTGACTATCAGGGCATAAGACCGTCCACAAACAAACATCAACAACACGAAGTGCAAAAAAAATTGCATTTCGTGTTGTTTTTTTATTTTGCATCTGCTATCTTTGCCGTACAGAAAGGATCTCCCCAGGGGGTAGAGCGAGGGCCGTTAAGGCTGCGTGATCTCTCCGGGAGCGAAGAGGGAATCCGGTGTGAGTCCGGAACAGTACCTGCTGCTGTAAGTTCCGAAACAGTTTGTTGCAAGAGCCACTGGTCGTGTGAGGCTGGGAAGGCGCAACAAACGGAACAAGTCAGAAGACCTGCCTTTCGTACATAGATGAACAACCTGCAGGTGTCGGGGAGGGGAATCAGAGCCGAAAGGAGGGGTGGAGATCTGCCACCTCACACAAGAAGAGAAAAAGGCTCGGTTCGAGGTAGCCGTCACTCCAGCAGGAGCAGACGGCGATTTTTTTTGTAGCTGGCCCGAGGCGGAGCACGAAGTAAAAAGGAGCTGTCGGTGGGGTAAGCACTTTTATGCGCATAAAACCAACATACAAGAGAACCAAAATTATGAAAAAACAGCTCACTTTTGCACTATTTGCACTTGCGATGATCGGCCTGACGGCCTGCTCGGACGAGGATTCATCCACGGGGCCCGAAATTCGGGTACTAACCTTCGAGGATGCCGATTACAAAGGTTCGGCAGCTACGGTCGGTTACTGGAGCTCGCTCATCGACTCGAAACAGTATGAGGGTTCGTTGCTCTATGGCCCCTACGACCCCAACACCTGGTCGTATGGCTCGGTCGAGTATGGATGGTATGACAAAGGCAACACGGAGTTGCAGCACACCCTGCCGATGAATTGGGGCGCGACGAACTATGCCGCCGGAGGCCATGCCATCTCGGACTACACCTCCACCGACCCCGCCACGGGCAGCTACCTGACCCAACTCGAGGTTCATGCCCCCAATGGGCAGGGCGGCCACAACGGTTCGCGTAACTTCTGTGTCCACAACGGATACAGCGACGGATCGGGCTACTCAGCCGACATGCTGCCGACGCTCTGTTTCGGCGATGGTGTAGCCCGCGTGATCGACCACCTGTGGATCAAGGTGACCAACTACCAACTCAACGCCCTCACCGGAGAGAGCTCGGACACGAGCTACCTCAAGGTGGTAGCCACGGGTTACGATGCGGCGGGTCAGAAGGTGGCCGCCGAGCCGGAGATCGCCCTCGAGCAGGGTGGCAAGATCCTCGATGAGTGGACCAAATGGTCGCTCGCCGCAATGGGTAAAGTGACAAAAGTCGAGTTTAACATCAAAGGGAGCTACACGAACGAGTACGGGCTATATGCCCCGGCCTATTTCGCCTACGACGATGTGGCTGTCCGCTTTGAGTAGCACACAGATCAACTGTCGGAGGGCAGTATAAAGATCACTTTTGGGTATTTGCTTTTAGCGGACTACGTCGTATCTCCAATGCGGGAGATACGGCGTATTCCCACAAATAAAAAAACAGTTTATGACGATGAAAAACGTCCCCTTATGGCACCTGCTGGCTGCTACGCTAATCACCCTGACGGCCTGCAACGAAAGTAACGAGATCACCATCGAGATCGACGACGAATTTGGTCCGCACTACCGTCCTGCCACAGAGCAAAGTTCGGATCACTTTGATCGGGTGTACAGCTACATCCCCGCCCCCGGTCAATTCATTAACGAACAAAAGACTGGCGGATTTAACACCCCGATCACCTCTCATGCCGAAGCTACAGCCTATGCCGAAGATCGGCTCAGGGCCGGAAATTGGGTCTCGCTGGGAGCCTTTGGAGGCTATTTGGTGGTCGGTTTCGACCACTCGATCCGCAACTCGGGAGGCTACGACTTCACCATCATGGCCAACTCCTTTGCCGGCTCCTCCGAACCGGGCATCGTCTGGGTCATGCAGGACGAAAACGGCAATGGTGAGCCCGATGATGTGTGGTATGAACTGAAGGGCTCGGAGTCCGACAAGGCAACCTGCCTCCGAAACTACTCGGTCACCTACTTCCGTCCATCGGCTCCGCAACAAGCCGTCGAATGGATTGATAGCTTCGGGAATACGGGTCAGGTACTCTATATGGCTCAATTCCACAATCAAGACTATTACTACCCGGCATGGATTGCGGCCGACAGCTATACCCTCACCGGCACCAAACTGACGACCAACACCGACGATCCGACCCAGAGCGACAACGGCCTATGGCAAAACAAAGCCTACGAGTGGGGCTATGCCGACAACTTCTCGCCCGTGGATCGGCTGTCGAACAATGCCAACATGGGCGGCGGAAACAACTCTCCGAACCATTTCAAGATCAGCAATGCCATCAAAGCTGACGGATCGGCGGCCGAACTCAAATTCATCGACTTCGTGAAGATCCAATCAGCCATGTTGACACAAAGTGGCCCGCTGGGTGAGGTCTCGACTGAGGTCTGCGGCGTCAGCGACGACCACTGTTTCTAATTCGTAGCGAAAAAAGCCATGCGTTACAATCTACACCACCTACTGACCGCTCTCACGCTCTGCACCTTCAGCAGCTGCATGGAGTGGGACTATGTCGATCGGGAATCGTTCGAAGCCCCGGCTCACGGGCTCTTTATCACCAACGAAGGGAACTTCCAATATGGCAACGCCACCCTTTCGTTCTACGATCCGACGACCAAACAGGTCGAAAACGAGGTATTCATCCGCGCCAACGGCTATCGTCTGGGCGATATTGCCCAGTCGATGACGCTGCACAACGGCCTCGGATGGGTGGTCGTGAACAATTCGCATGTACTCTTTGCCATCGACCCGACCACCTTCCGCGAGGTGGGTCGCATTGTCAATCTCACCTCACCGCGTTACATCCATTTCATATCCGACGAAAAGGCCTACGTGACCCAACTGTGGGACAACCGTATCTTCATCATCAACCCCTCGACCTACAAGATCACGGGGCACATCACCTGCCCCGAAATGACCATGGAGTCGGGATCGACCGAGCAGATGGTGCAGATAGGAGACTTTCTCTATGTGAATTGTTGGTCGTATCAGAATCGAGTCTTAAAGATCGATACGCACACGGATCGCGTGGTCGATCAGCTAACGGTAGGCATTCAACCCACCTCGATTGTGGCTGATCGCAATAACAAGCTGTGGGTAATCACCGATGGCGGCTACGAAGGTTCGCCCTACGGTCATGAAGCCCCTGCCTTGGTGAAAATTGATGCTGCAAACTTCTGCATCGAACAGGTATTCACCTTTACCAAGGGAGATCGTTGCTCCGAGGTGCAGATTTCATCAGATGGCAGTCGCCTCTATTGGATCAACGAGTCGATTTGGTCGATGTCGGTCGATGCCACCTCGTTGCCCACCACGCCCCTGATCGAGGCACGCAACACGATCTACTACGGCCTGACGATCGACCCCGAGAGTGGCGAGCTCTACGTGGCCGACGCCATCGACTACCAGCAGCAGGGAATCATCTACCGCTATTCGTCGCAGGGCGAACTGATTGACTCATTCTACGCCGGTATCATCCCGGGGGCATTTTGTTGGAAATAAAGCGAGGATGGCATGAAACGTATCGTACTACTTCTGTTTACCCTCTGGCTCGCGCTGCCGACACACGCACAAGAGGAGCGTGTGGATCACAAGGTCTCGATCCGCGAGGTCGAGATTCTCGGCCAACGCCCCATGAAGGAGATCGGCGTGCAGCGCACCCGCTTCGATTCGGTGGTCATGAAGGAGAATATCGCCCTCTCGATGGCTGATGTGTTGGCCTTCAACTCCTCGATCTTTGTGAAGAGTTATGGCCGCGCCAGCCAATCGACCGTCGCCTTTCGCGGCACCTCGGCCTCGCACACGCAGGTCTTGTGGAACGGCATGAAGATCAATTCGCCGATGCTCGGCATGACCGATTTCTCGATGATCCCCTCCTATTTCATCGACGACGCCTCGCTGCTGCACGGCACCTCATCGGTGGCCGAGACCGGTGGCGGATTGGGTGGTGCCGTGCGATTAGAGAGCCGCCCAGCCAATGCAGACGGCTTTGGGTTGCAGTATATTCAGGGTATCGGTTCGTTCAGCACCTACGACCAATTCTTGCGTCTGACCTACGGCGATGCCCATTGGCAACTCTCAACCCGTGTGGTCTATTCACTCTCGGAGAATGATTTCGAGTACCGCAACCGCGACAAGACGGTCAATGTCTACGACGAGCTGATGAACATCGTCGATCAATACTACCCCATCGAACGCAACCAGAACGGAGCATTCCACGACTTTCACCTCCTGCAGGAGGCCTACTACAACACCGGACGAGGTGATCGGCTGGGGTTGAATGTCTGGTATCTGACCTCGAACCGCGAGATGCCTTGGATCACCTCCAACTATGCCGACCAGACCGATTTCGACCACCGCATGCGCGAGCAGACACTGCGCAGCGTTCTCTCGTGGGATCGCTATCGCGGGGCCACGAAATGGATGGCCAAGGCGGGTTACATCCAGACCTGGATGGCCTACGATCAGCGACAAGATCTGCGACCCTCCGAGTCTACGACCACTACCCCCTCGACCGATTGGGCCGATGGTACGATGGTGCGTTCACGCAACCGTGTCCATACGCTCTATGGCAAATTGGGCGGAGAATGGACCCCTTCGAATCGGTGGTTCATATCGGCCGATGTAGCCCTGCATCAGCATATGGCCGAGAGCCGCGACAAGACGATCATGACCGTGCAGGTCGATCCCACCACCGGCAAGCAACGCGCCGTAGTGGGCTACGACGAGAGCCGCATGGAACTTTCGGCCGCCACCACAGCACGTTGGCGTCCGATCGAGCGTTTCGGCATGGGTATCACGCTCCGCGAAGAGCTCTATGGTGATCGCTGGTCGCCCCTGATTCCGGCCCTCTTTTTAGACGGCATTCTCTCCAAACGCGGTAATATCGGGGCAAAAGCCTCCCTGTCGCGCAACTACCGATTCCCGACCCTCAACGATCTCTATTTCAAGCCGGGCGGCAACCCCAATCTAAAGCACGAAAGCGGCTGGAACTACGACCTCGGCATGAGTTTTTCGACCGGCAAGAGCGGGCTGTTTACCCTCAACGGCTCGGCCACTTGGTTTGAGTCGTGGGTCGATGATTGGATCATCTGGATACCACGCGTGCAGGGCTACTACACCCCCATGAATATCAAGCAGGTACACGCCTACGGCATGGAGCTGGACGCCTCGCTCGAATGGCAGCCGGCGCGCGATCTGAAGGCTCGTCTGCACGGCACCTACTCGTGGACCCCCTCGATCAACGAGGGCGAGCCCTTCACGGCCGGCGACCGATCCATGGGCAAGCAGCTCCCCTACGTTCCCGAACACTCGGCAACCTGCACGGCCCACCTCACGTGGCGCAGCTGGTCGCTCCTCTATAAATGGTGCTATTACAGCGAACGATACACGCTGACGAGCAACGCCTCGACCTTAACGGGTCACCTGCCTGCCTACTACATGAGTGATGTGACTCTCGAAAAAGGGTTCCGCCTCGGATGGGCCGACCTCAGCCTCAAAGGTTCGATCCGCAACCTCTTCGACGAGGAGTATATCTCGGTCTTGGCGCGTCCGATGCCGGGCATCAACTACGAATTTTTCATCAGTATCACCCCCAAATGGGGCAAAAAGAGAAACTAAACAGCCCAAAGAAGGATGAAATCACGTACCTCTCTGCTCTTCATATTGCTCGGCCTGCTGCTGATCGCACTCTTTGCGATTGACATGGTGGTCGGCAAGGTCGCCATCTCGGTGAGCGATCTGTGGGGCGCGCTCTGCGGCAACAATCAGCTCGACCCTTCGACCGTGCTCATCATTCGGTCGATTCGCCTCGTCAAGGCTCTGGTAGCCATTGCCGCGGGTGCTGCATTGGCCGTCAGTGGTCTGCAAATGCAGACCCTCTTCCGCAACCCGTTGGCGGGTCCGTTCGTGCTGGGTATCAGCTCCGGAGCTTCGCTGGGAGTAGCATTGATGCTACTCGGGGCACCCTTACTGGGACTGCAAGCCACGACACTCTTCTCCAGTTTTGGATTGGCCGGAGCTGCCTGGGTAGGATCAGCCCTAGTGCTACTCTTGATTGCCTCGGTAAGTCGCCACATCAAGGATATCATGGTGATCTTGATCCTCGGTATGATGCTCTCGTCGGGCATCGATGCAGTGGTGCAGATTCTGCAATACCTCAGCAACGAGGGGGCTCTCAAATCCTTTGTCATCTGGACCATGGGCTCGTTGGGCGATGTGACGACCACCCAACTCTGGCTCCTGCTGCTGGCTCTCTGCGGCGGACTGATCCTGGCCGTTGCCGCCATCAAACCGCTCAACCTACTCCTCTTGGGAGAACAATATGCCCGCACGATGGGGCTTTCGATTCGTCGCGCCCGTCTGCTGATTTTCCTATCGACCATCCTACTGGCCGGCACCGTGACAGCCTTCTGCGGTCCGGTCGGATTCATCGGGTTGGCCGTGCCGCACTTGGCGCGCCTGCTCTTCCGTCAGGCTGACCACCGCGTGCTACTCCCGGCATCGGCTCTCACCGGAAGTTGCGTGCTGTTGCTCTGTGATATCATCTCGAAATGGTTCACGCTGCCGATCAACACCATCACAGCGTTGATGGGTATTCCGATTGTCGTATGGGTGGTGATCCGCCACAAAAATATCGCCTAACAAAGATGATTGAACTCGATCGCATCACACTCGGCTACGAAGGCCGCACGCTCGTCAAACAGGCCTCGGCCCGCTTTCAGGCCGGACAACTGACCGCCTTGATTGGCCGTAATGGCACCGGCAAATCGACCCTCTTACGAGCCATCATCGGGTTGGGAGGCCTTACCGAGGGCTGTATTCACATCGCAGGCAAAGCGCTGGAGACGATCACCCCACCACAAATTGCCCGCGAGATAGCCTTCGTCACGACCGAACGTGTACGCATCGCCAACCTGCGTTGTCGCGATGTGGTGGCCTTGGGACGTGCCCCCTATACGAATTGGATCGGACACATGCAGGAGGAGGATCGTCGCATTGTCGAGCAGGCCCTCGAGCGGGTCGGCATGATCGACTATCTCGATCGGACGATGGATCGCATGTCGGATGGCGAATGTCAGCGCGTGATGATCGCCCGCGCATTGGCGCAGCAGACCCCGATCATGCTGCTGGATGAGCCGACCTCGTTCTTGGATCTGCCCGGACGCTATGAATTGGCCGATTTATTGGGTCGCTTGGCGCATGAAGAGCAGAAGTGCATCCTCTTTTCGACCCACGAATTGGATATTGCCGAGCAGCTGTGTGATTCGATTGCCCTGATCGACACGCCACAACTCCACCACCTGCCGATCGAGCAGATGCGTCAAAGTGGCCTGATCGAACGGCTCTTTCGGACGACGCGCAATCGGTAACTTACGCCCACTCTTCGAGCAGTGCTTCGGCGTGGTCGATGATGCGATCGGCCGCAGCAGCCTGCAACTCCTCGCGCGAACGGAAACCCCACGAGACGCCCACGCCACGCACCCGAGCAGCATGGGCCGTCAGCATATCAACCCCCGAATCGCCCACATAGAGCACACGCTCACGCGCAACGGCTGTCTTGGCAAGAATCTCTTCGACCACCGCCGGATCGGGCTTTAAGGGGACATCGGGGCGTTGGCCGAACACCTCTTCAAAATGAATCTCCGGAAAAAATCCCCGAATAAGTTTCTCGGTGCCGGCTTGGAATTTATTGGAGGCGACGGCAAGCCGTACCCCCTGCGCTTGCAAGGTTGCGAGCAAGGTTGAGATTCCCTCATAGGGCTTGGTATAGCGATCGATATGGTCGATGTAATAGGCCAAAAAATCGGCCCGCGCGGCAGCTACCTGCTCCGTCGTTCGCCACGTCTCAGGCAATGCTCGCTCCACTAGACGCATGATGCCATTACCGACAAAGGTACAATAGGCGGTATAGTCATGTTCGGGCAGGTTGCGCAAACGCAACATGTGGTTTGCAGCCTCGGCAAGATCTCCGATCGTATTGAGCAGGGTACCATCGAGATCAAAAATCACCAACTCGTATCTCATCCTCGTTTACGTTGTATGTGCCAGCCGAGCGAGGCAACCAAGATTGACATGAGCGGACTGACTAAATTAAAGATGCAATAGGGCAGATAGGTGAAGGTTGCCACACCCAACACCGTGGCCTGCGTCATGCCGCACGAATTCCACGGGATCAGCACCGAGGTAACCGTAGCCGCATCCTCCACCGAGCGGCTCAGCAGGCGCGGCTCAAGCCCCTGCTGCTCATACAAATCTTTGAACAGACGACCCGTCAGAATGATCGAGATATATTGGTCGGCCGAGCAGAGGTTGAAGAAGATACCTGCACCGACGGTCGATGCAACGGCCGAAACCGTACGACGAACCAGTCGCAGGAAGATCTCGGTCAGAGAACGCAACATGCCACTACCGGTCATCACTCCACCAAAGACCATGGCACAAAGGATCAGCCAGATCGTATGCAACATACCAGCCATACCTCCTGTTGAGACCAATTCATTGAGTTCCGGATTACCCGTATCAATGTTCGTCGATCCATAGCAGGTGATCAAAACGCCTTTGAAGAGTGCCGTGGCCCCCTCGTCGGCACTTTGAGCCACCTCACACACCAGATCGGGCTGTACCACCACCATCGCCACGCACGCCAACAGGACGGCCACAAAAAGAGTGATCAAAGCGGGTAACTTGCGAGCAATCAAGATACCGGTAAGCACCGGCACGAGCAACAGCCACGGAGAGATCGTAAAAGTCGAGGCTAGTTGCTCGGAGAAGAGGTCGGTCGTGGCATCGGCGGCATGGGGAAGTGTCAATCCGGCAACGCCAAAGACGATCAACGCCACGACGAGCGAAGGGACCGTCGTATAGAGCATATAGCGAATATGGGTGAAGATCGGCACCCCCACAGTCGAAGAGGCCAAAACGGTCGTATCAGAAAGCAATGAGACTTTATCGCCAAAATAAGCCCCTGATATGATTGCTCCGGCAACCCATCCTTCAGGCAATTCCATCGCCTTTCCGACACCCATCAACGCCACGCCAATGGTTGCAATCGTCGTCCAGGAACTACCTGTCATGAGTGAGACGACAGCACAAATCAAACACGAAGCAATCAAGAAATAGCTAGGGTGTAGCACCTGTAATCCATAGTAGATCAGGGTCGGCACGACACCTGAGAGCATCCAGGTGCCAGCAATTGCACCGATGAGCAGCAAGATTAGAATAGCCGATGTCGAGGAGCGGATATGGTTGATGATCGACTCTTCGAGTTGGCTCCATTTGCAACCATAGCAGCCCATGGCAATCATGGCGGCAATAGACGAGGCAGCCAACAGCGCAATTTGACTACCTCCCTCGATGGCATCACCGCCAAAGCAGCGGATCACGAGTGCCAGCAAGAGTGTCAGCGTCAAGAGTGGAATGGCCGAGACCCACGGTTTCGGTGTTTTGGCTTGTGGTTGTTTCATCAGAGAGATCGTTTTCGGGGTAAGGAGCTGCCCTGCGCGCCTTACAATTCAATACTTTTGCATTTCAAGCCCGCCTCACGAATCGCCTCAAGGGTGCGAGGCAGCGCATAACGCATGTTGCGGAAGGCCTTTTCGCTATCGTGGAACACAACGATGGTGCCCGGTTGCAGATACTTGATCACATTGCGCAAACAGGTACGAGGAGAAATGTGACGGTTGTAATCACGCGAGATGACATCCCACATGACCAACTTATAGCGTTGGCCCAGAAAACGCGCTTGTGCCGGTGTGATCTGCGCATATGGAGGACGGAACAGATCGCTATGAATCAGATCATTAGCAAAATCCACATCCTCCGTATAGCGTTCGAGCGACATGCGCCAACCACGTTGGTGAGAATAGGTGTGGTTTCCGATCTTATGACCGGCATCAACGATCCGCTGATAGAGGTCGGGGTACATCTCCACATTCTTCCCCAAAACAAAGAAGGTCGCTTTGGCATCGTACTTGTCAAGCGTAGCCAATACCCACTCGGTGACCCCCGGTGTCGGGCCATCATCGAAGGTGAGGAAGATCCCCTCCTTATCGTCGATCTCCCAAATCAGATCGGGCATCAAGCGACGAATTATTTTGGGTGGTTTTAATCGCATAGTTTGCAAAGATAGCGAAAAGATGACGGAATCGCAAATCAAAGGAGCAAAAGAGCTAGGAAGCCTGATTCGCGGAGCTCTGAATTTGTGTATTTTTGAATCAATTTGTTGCAATCCCCGAAAAAAAAGGGTAAATTTGTTCCTATAACGTTTACCATCAATCCGATCAAACCATGAAACACATGCGCATATTTGTCACACTGCTGCTGACCGTGCTCACCTTCTCGGCTTGCGATGCCTTCCGCACGCTCGATAGTTCAACCCTCAAAAGTGCTCAGGGACGCCCCTATGAGTTGATCGTTGTCGCCTCGCAACCCATCTGGGAGGGTGAATTGGGCGACTCGTTACGTGCCGTACTGGCTGCACCGATCGACTACCTGCCGCAACGTGAGCCGGTGTTCGATCTGCTGCGTGTCACCCCCGATGGGTTTACCAAACTGGTAGTCGATCATCGCAACATCCTCAAGGTACTTGTCGATCCGACCATCCAAGAGGCTGCCGTAGGCGTGGAGTACAACGTCACCTCCGATCCGCAGATCGTGCTGACCTTCCAGGGTCCGACCCAACAGTCGCTGATCGACTACCTGGCCGCCAACGGACCGAAGCTCGTGCAGGTGATCGAGCAGGCCGAGCGCAATCGAGCCATCGAGAATGCCACGCGTTATGGAGCCCCGGTCGTTGAGAAGGCTATTCAGGAGCGTTTTGGCGTGACGATGCACGTCCCAAAGGGATATATGTTGGCCGCCAACGAGCCCGATTTCATCTGGGCACGCTTCGAGTATCCGAACGCCAGCCAGGGTTTCATGATCTACAGCTATCCCAGCCAAGGCACGGCCTCACTCAGCGAGGAGGCTCTTGCTGCGGCTCGTATGCGTTATGCACGTCGCATTCCCGGTCCATCGGAGGGCTCCTACATGACCAACTCGCCCGTATTCAGTCCAATAGCCCGCACCTTCCGCCTCGATGGGCGTCTGTGGGTTGAGTTGCGCGGCTTCTGGGACGTGGAGCACGATTTCATGGGCGGTCCCTTCGTGAGCTACTCGACCATCGACACCACGACCGGCTATGTCTTCACCTTCGACTGCTATGTCTATGCCCCCAAGCTGCCGCCCCACAAGCGCAACCTAATGCACGGATTGGAGCACCTCTTCTACACGATCTCCTTCCCCGACGCCTCGGACCAAGCGGCAAAATAACCATTCGATCGTCACCCCAACGAGACCCACGCTATGAACTCCATCGTGTTATATAGCCTACTGACCCTCTATGCTCTCTCGATCCTGGGGGTTATCTTGGTGATTATCTCGGAGAATCGAAACCCGCTCAAGAGCGTGCCATGGGTCATTGTCTTGATGTTTGCCCCCATCATCGGTCTGGTGGTCTATTTTTTCTTTGGGCAGAATCTCTCCAAACGGCGCAACATTACCCGCCGCGCCCGCAAGCAACTCGACGCCTACTTAGCTGATGAGGAGCGGTTGCCCCATCCGTCCATCGACCCCGAATTGGAGCCGTTGCGGCAGCTGATCATCAACGGAGGTCATGCAGCCCCGCTCTACCATACCGATATCACGGTCTATACGGATGGAGCCTCCAAGATGCAGGCCTTGATGGAGGCAATCGCCTCGGCCAAGCATCACATCCACCTGCTCTACTACATCATCGACAGCGACCGAACGGGCGAAGCCCTGCGCGAACTGTTGATCCGCAAAGCCAAGGAGGGGGTCAAGGTGCGTGTGCTCTATGATGACGTAGGCTCACGCAGCGTCCGCAAACGGTTCTTCCGCGAGATGCAGGATGCCGGAGTCGAAGTCTATGAGTTCCTGCATGTGAAATTCCCGCGTTTCACCAGCAAGGTAAACTATCGCAACCACCGCAAGATTGTCGTCATCGACGGCCGCATCGGTTTCTTCGGTGGAATGAATATCGCCGATCGCTACATCTACGGTTCACCACTCGGACCGTGGCGTGACACCCACTTCGCACTACAAGGCGGCGGCGTAGCCGGTTTGCAGGCCATCTTCCTGAACGATTGGTATGTCACAACCCGCCAACGGATCGAACTCCGAGGCCCCTACCAATCCCATACGCAAGGCCTCAGCAACAATGTCATGCAGATCATGCAGAGTGGCCCATTCGGAAAGTGGCGTACGCAACTGCAGGCCATCTGCATGGCCATCGGACGGGCTCGCAAGCGGATTTGGATTCAAACACCCTACTATCTGCCTTCCGATGCGTTGAATAATGCCCTGCAGACGGCTGCATTGGCAGGATTGGACGTACGACTCATGTTGCCCGAACGCTCCGATTCGCGCATTGTCGATCTGGCTGCACACTCCTATCTCGACGACATGTTGAGGGCTGGCGTGAAGGTAAGTTTCTACATGGCCGGATTCCTCCATTCGAAGCTCATGATCATCGACGATCGTTTGACCATTGTCGGCTCGGCAAACCTCGATTTCCGCAGCTTTGAGCACAACTTCGAGGTCAATGGCTACATCTATGGGGCAGAGTTCGCTACCCGCATGGCCTCCATCTATGAGCAGGACAGCACACAATGTCGGCGCATCGCTGCAGCCGAATGGTTCCGCCGATCACGCTGGGTACGCCTCTCGGAGTCGCTCATGCGGCTTTTCTCTCCCCTGTTGTAAAGATCTTGCCCAGCAGCTGACTCCTTTCGGAAGCACAAAACGAAACGAGGCTGACAACTGATGTTGTCAGCCTCGTTTTCTTGAGAACGTCTCTCGGTGAAGATTACATCTTCTTACCTACGTTCGTCTTCTTGGCTACCTTCGGTGCCGATGCCTTAGCAGCAGCCTTCGGTGCCTTCGGAGCAGCCTTCGAGGTCTTCTTCTCGCCCTCTACAACGGCATCCTCTACAGCATCCGTAGCCTTCTTGCGCGAACGACGCGTCTTGGGCTTCGCCTCGGCAGCAGCCTGCGGCAGTACACCCAGCGTGTAAGCCTCGTTGAAGTCAACGAACTCGATGATGCACATCTCGGCAGCGTCACCCAGACGGAAGCCCGTCTTCAGGATACGCGTGTAACCGCCGTTGCGCTCAGCGATCTTCGGAGCGATCGTACGGAACAACTCCGTAACGGCCTCCTTCTGTTTCAGGTACGAGAATACGACACGACGCGAGTGCGTGGTATCCTCCTTCGACTTGGTTACCAGCGGCTCAACGAACTGACGCAGCGCCTTGGCCTTAGCAAGCGTGGTCTCGATACGCTTGTGCAGGATCAGCGACGATGCCATGTTCGACATCAGCGCCTTGCGGTGACCTGCCTGACGACCGAGGTGGTTGTAATTCTTGTTATGTCTCATAATTTCTGTGAGTTCAGCAAGAACTCTTCTCTAATGTTTGTTACTGTGTTATAAGGTGTTGAAGCGGATTAATCTCTGTCTAACTTATAGACCGAAACATCCATTCCGAACTTGAGGTTCAGCGAGGCCAGCAACTCGTCAAGCTCCGTGAGCGACTTCTTTCCGAAGTTGCGGAACTTGAGCAGGTCGTTGCGGTTGAGCTTCACCAGGTCGCCCAACGTATCAACGTCGGCAGCCTTCAGGCAGTTCAACGCACGAACGCTCAAATCCTGATCCGAAAGCTTCGTCTTCAGCAATTGACGCATGTGCAGTACATCCTCATCGAACTCCTCGGCGCCATTCTTATCCTCCATGTTCACCGTGATCTTCTCATCTGAGAAGAGCATAAAGTGCTGGATCAAGATCTTGGCAGCCTCCTTCAGAGCATCCTTCGGGTGAATCGACCCGTCGGTAGTAATTTCCAAATTCAATTTCTCGTAGTCCGTGCGCTGCTCTACACGATAGTCCTCGATCGCATACTTCACGTTTTTGATCGGTGTGAAGATCGAGTCAATCGGAAGCGTACCAAACTCGCAGTCAGCCGGCATATTCTCCTCGGCGGGCACATAACCGCGACCCTTGCCGATGGTGAGCGTAATCTGCATCTTGGTTCCGGGAGCCAGATGACAGATAACCAACTCGGGATTCAGTACCTTGAAGAACGACAGGTAATTCGAGATATATCCGGCAGTCAGCTCCGTCACACCCGCTACGTTGATCGATACCTTCTCGGAATCCTGGTTATCAACCGTGCGGACAAAGCGAATCTGCTTCAGGAAGAGGATGATGTGTAACATATCCTCCTTCACGCCAGGAATAGCGGCGAACTCGTGGTCTACACCGGCTACCTTTACGGTCGTAATCGCATAACCCTCCAACGACGAGAGCAGGATACGGCGCAAAGCGTTTCCGACCGTACGACCGAACCCGGGCTCCAGCGGTCGGAACTCAAACTTTCCGAACGACGAAGTAGATTCGAGCATAATAACCTTTTCAGGCTTCTGGAATGCTAATATTGCCATATAAATCTTGAATTTGTTTAATTACTACTTCGAGTACAACTCGACGATGAGCTGCTCCTTGATGTTCTCGGGGATCTCCTCGCGCTCCGGCTTCTGCAGGAACTTACCACTCATCGTGGCACCGTCCCACTCAAGCCATGCATAGCGGCTCTTCACGCCACCTGCCAACGAGTTGGTAATAACCTCCAAGCTCTTCGACTTCTCGCGTACCGAAACGATATCACCGGCACGCAGCGAGTACGAAGGAACGTTTACGACAGCACCATTTACGCAAATATGGCAGTGCGAAACGAGCTGACGAGCGGCTGCACGCGTCGGAGCGATACCCAGACGATAGACTACATTGTCCAAACGGCACTCCAGCAGCTTCAACAGGTTCTCACCCGTGATACCACCCATACGAGCGGCCTGCTCATACGTACGCGAGAACTGCTTCTCCAACAGACCATACGTATACTTAGCCTTCTGCTTCTCGCTCAGCTGCGTACCGTACTCCGAAACCTTCTTGCGCTTGCGGGCCAGACCGTGCTGTCCGGGAGGGTAGTTGCGCTTCTCGAGCACCTTATCGGCACCATAGATAGCTTCGCCAAACTTACGGGCGATCTTCGATTTAGGTCCTATATATTTTCCCATTTTCTTGTTGCTTTTTAATAAAGTTTGTGTTTAACCTTCGTCTGTAAAATCTTACGATAAAATTATACGCGACGGCGGTTGGGAGCACGGCAACCGTTGTGCGGCAGCGGAGTAACATCGATGATCTCCATTACCTCGATACCGGCACCATGGATCGTACGAACAGCCGACTCACGACCCTGACCCGGGCCCTTCACGTAAACCTTCACCTTGCGCAGACCCATATCATAGGCTACCTTGGCGCAATCTGCGGCCGACGTTTGTGCTGCATACGGCGTATTCTTCTTCGAACCACGGAAACCCATCTTACCGGCCGACGACCAGCTGATGACGTCACCATTCTCGTTGGTGATCGTGATGATTACGTTGTTGAAGGTCGAGTGTACATAGGCGTTGCCCACCAAACCAACCTTAACAACCTTCTTCTTAACTGTACCAGTTTTCTTTGCCATAATTCTCTAAAGATTACTTTGTTGCCTTTTTCTTGTTTGCGACAGTCTTCTTCTTACCCTTGCGAGTACGTGCGTTGTTCTTGGTCGACTGACCGCGAACCGGAAGACCCAGACGGTGACGGATGCCACGGTAGCAACCGATATCCATCAGGCGCTTGATGTTGAGCTGTACGAGCGAACGGCATTCGCCCTCTACCTTCAGACCCAGGTCGGCAATCGTCGAACGAATTGCACCTACCTGCTCATCGGTCCAATCCTGGACCTTGATGTCGTAGCTGATTCCTGCTACATCGAGAATCTGACGAGCCGTCGATCGACCAATACCGAAGATATAGGTCAAGCCGATCTCGCCTCTCTTATTTTTGGGTAAATCTACACCGACAATACGTGCCATAATGTTTCTTTTTCTTCTTTAATTAGTTTAACCTTGGCGCATTTTGAACTTGGGGTTCTTCTTGCAGATCACGTAGAGCTTGCCCTTACGCTTCACGATCTTGCAATCCTCGCTACGCTTTTTGATGGATGCTTTTACTTTCATGGTTTTTCAAGCAATCTGTGGTTAATATACACCTTTTTTCTTATTTGTATCGGAACGAAATGCGACCCTGCGTCAGATCGTAGGGTGTCATCTCAACCTTTACCTTATCTCCGGGAAGGATCTTGATGTAGTGCATACGCATCTTTCCCGAGATGTGAGCCAGCAAGACGTGGCCATTGTCCAACTCAACGCGAAATTTCGCGTTCGACAACGCCTCGATCACTGTCCCATCACGTTCGATATGAGCTTGTTTTGCCATAGAGTCTTAGTGTTTTATTGCCTGTTCGATGATGCTGAAATCCGTCAGCACGTCGGGGCCGTTTTTACGCACCGCAACTGCAAACTCATAGTGAGCTGCCGGCTTGCGATCTCGCGTACGAACGGTCCAGCCGTCCTCTTCGAATACTACCGCGCGTGTACCCATGTTGATCATCGGCTCGATGCAGATGACCATTCCCTCTTTCAAGAGCGGGCCACGACCTTTGGCGCCATAGTTCGGAACACCCGGGGCCTCGTGCATCTTCCGGCCCAAACCATGTCCCTCCAATTCGCGTACAACGCCATATCCAAACTTTTCGGCATATTCCTGTACGGCGGCCGAAATATCGCCCACGCGATTTCCGGCTTTCGCCTGTGCAGTACCTCTATAAAGAGCCTCTTTTGTGACTTCCATAAGTTGCTGTACTTCCGCAGCAACCTCTCCAACGGCAAACGTATAAGCCGAGTCACCAACAAACCCCTTCATAAATGTACCGCAGTCAACCGAGACAATATCGCCCTCCTTCAGAACGATCTTGTCTGACGGGATACCATGAACTACATGCTCATTGACCGATATGCACAACGAGGCGGGATAGCCCTGGTATCCGAGGAATGCGGGAACAGCTCCGTGCGAGCGGATAAAATCTTCCGCTATGCGATCCAATTCCTTGGTCGTGACACCCGGCCGAATGTGGCGACCCACCTCGGCCAGGGTCTCGCTTACCAAGAGATTATTTTCACGGAGAAGTTCAATCTCCTCGTTCGTCTTCAGATAAATCATCTTAACTTAAGCTAAGATTCTCTGTTCTCTATCTTACCTGTTTTTAGTGACGGCCCTGGATACGACCGGTCTTCATCAGACCATCGTAGTGGCGCATCAACAAGTAGCTCTCTATCTGCTTCAGAGTGTCGAGTACCACACCTACCATAATCAGCAACGACGTACCGCCATAGAAGTAGGCGAACTCCTGCTGAATACCCAGGAAGCGGATCGCCAGCGCGGGCAGAATAGCCACAATCGCCAGGAAGATCGAACCCGGAAGGGTGATACGCGTCATGATAGCGTCGATGTAGTTCACGGTCTGCTTACCCGGTTTCACTCCCGGAATGAAGCCACCGTTGCGCTTCATGTCATCGGCCATCATTTGGGGATTGATGATAATCGCCGTGTAGAAGTAGGTGAAGGCGATTACCAACACTGCCAACGTAAAGTTGTACCAGAAACCGGTCATCGAGCTGAAGGCTGCTGCAAAACCGGGTGCCGACTCGGTGAACAAAGCCGGGATGAACATCAGAGCCTGCGCAAAGATGATCGGCATCACATTGGCTGCATTCATCTTCAGCGGGATGTACTGACGGACACCACCGTACTGCTTGTTACCTACAATACGTTTAGCATACTGCACAGGCACCTTGCGGACAGCCTGTACCAAGGCGATCGTTGCCATGAAGACCAAGAACAGCAGCACCAACTCGAAGATAAGCATGATCATGCTACCGGTAGCCGTCGAGAAACGTGCCGTGACCTCAGCCAACAGCGCGTGGGGAAGACGTGCTACGATACCGATCATGATGATCAGCGAGATACCGTTGCCGATACCCTTGTCGGTGATCTTCTCGCCCAACCACATAATAAACATGGTACCGGCGATCAGGATCGTCGTTGCATAGCAAACGAAGCCGAACGAGTTGCCGTAAACGAACGCCGTGGGGGCCTGATGGTAGAGGTTGGCAATAAACGCCGGACCCTGCAGCATCAGCACACCGATTGTCAAGAATCGGGTCCACTGGTTCATCTTGCGGCGGCCGCTCTCACCCTCCTTCTGCATTTTCTGGAAATACGGGATCATCATACCCATCAACTGGATGATAATCGAGGCGGTGATGTACGGCATAACTCCGAGTGCAAAAATAGCGGCGTTGCCGAATGCACCACCAGAGAAGACGTTCAACAGACCCAGAAGTCCATTACCATCCAACTGGCTGGCATACGCCGAACCCTCGCCCAAAGCGTTAGGGTCGATACCCGGAATCACTACGAAACTACCCAAGCGATAGATCAACAGCAGGCCAATCGTGTAAAGTACACGCTTACGCAGCTCCTCGATCTTATAGATATTCTTGAGCGTCTCGACCACTTTCTTGTTGGCAGCCAAAAGAGCGACAATCACTAAAAAGACTAAACCAACAACGAGATATTGACTCATAATTTTTTAGCTTCTTTCAGGTTTTACCTTAGATTTTCTCTACGCTACCACCAGCAGCCGTAATGGCAGCCTCGGCGCTCTTCGAGAAGGCATTAGCCTTCACGGCGAGAGCCTTGGTCAGCTGACCATTGCCCAGGATCTTCACCTTATCCTTCGACGAGATGAAGCCGGCAGCGATGAGCGTCTCTACCGTGATCTCCGTGAGGTTCTTCTTGCCTGCCAACTCCTCGAGCGTCGAGAGGTTGATAGCCTTGAACTCCACACGGTTCAGATTGGTAAAGCCGAATTTCGGCAGACGACGCTGCAGAGGCATCTGGCCACCCTCGAAGCCAAGCTTACGCGAGTAACCCGAACGCGACTGAGCACCCTTGTGACCACGCGTGGCCGTACCACCGTGACCCGAACCTGCACCGCGGCCGATTCGCTTGTCGTGGTGCGTTGAACCCTTTGCGGGTTTGAGATTATTCAGTTCCATGTGTCTTTCTTTTCGTTAAGTGGTTCAACTTAAGCTACGACCTCGACCTTTACGAGGTGCTGTACACGATTGATCATACCCTTGATGATGACCGAATCGTCGTGCTCGACCGTAGCACCGATCTTCTTCAGACCGAGCGCGTCGAGATTGGCGCACTGACGCTTCGTAGCGCCGATGCGGCTCTTGACCTGAGTGATTTTCAATCTTGCCATTGTCTGAATCGAATTTAACCGTTAAACACCTGATTCATCGAGATGCCGCGCAGGTGAGCCACGCTGGCTGCATCACGCAGCTCGCACAGAGCACCAATCGTAGCCTTCACCAAGTTGTGGGGGTTCGACGAGCCCTTGCTCTTTGCCAACACGTTCTTGATACCGAGCGACTCCAACACGGCGCGCATTGCACCACCGGCGATAATACCCGTACCCGGAGCTGCCGGACGGATCATCACCTCCGAACCGCCGAAACGATACTCCTGCTTGTGAGGAATCGTACCGTTGATCACGGGAATCTTCACCAGGTTCTTCTTGGCATCCTCTACGCCCTTGGCGATGGCTGCCTGAACCTCCGAAGCCTTACCCAGACCGTAACCTACGACGCCTGCCTCGTTACCTACGACAACGATTGCCGAGAAACTGAAAGTGCGACCACCCTTGGTTACCTTCGTAACACGCTGAATGCTCACCAGTCTATCCTTGAGCTCCAGGTCGCTATTGCGTACTGTCTTCATGTTATTAGCCATAGTATTGCTTAGAATTTAAGACCGCCTTCGCGTGCTGCTTCGGCCAGTTGTTTTACACGTCCGTGATACAGATAACCGTTGCGGTCGAAGGCTACCGTCGTGATGCCCTTAGCAGCGGCACGCTCGGCGGCCAGCTTACCCACCAGGGCGGCTACCTCCGTCTTATTCTTACCGGCAGCAGCCTCTACAACCTCCTTCTCCAACGAAGAAGCCGAAGCCAACGTTACACCTGCCAGGTCATCAATAAACTGTACGTAGATCTGCTTGTTACTGCGGAATACCGTCATGCGGGGCTGTGCAGGCGTACCGGTAACAATCTTACGAATGCGCATCTTGATGCGCTCTCTTCTCTCTATCTTGTTCAGTGACATATCTTCAGATTATTTACTTGTTTACCACCTACTATTTAGCACCAGCCGACTTACCGGCCTTACGACGGATAATCTCGCCTACGAACTTGATACCCTTACCCTTATAAGGCTCCGGCTTACGCAGCGAGCGCAACTTTGCGGCCACCTGGCCTACCAGCTGCTTGTCGATGCTCTTCAACGTTACGATCGGGGCACCCTTCTTCTCCGTTACAGCCGTAGCCGTAACCTCGGCCGGAAGCAGGAAGTGCGTATCGTGCGAATAACCCAGGCTCATCTCGAGTACCTGGCCCTTCACCTCGGCCTTGAAGCCGACACCGACCAACTCCTGTTTGATCTCATAACCCTTCGTTACACCGACAACCATGTTGTTGATCAATGCGCGGTACAGACCGTGCATCGAACGGTGACGGGGCTGATTCGTCGGACGCGTTACCAGAACAGCAGGCTTCTCCTCGTTCGTGCGAGCGTCCGTGTGCGTGCCGACCGTTACGGTAATGTCCGAGTCAACCTTCTGACTCAACGTACCAAGAGGCCCTTTCACGCTTACCGTATTGTCAGCAGCAACCTCTACGATTACGCCGGCAGGCAGGTATACAGGTAATTTACCAATTCTTGACATTGTACTTTGTGTTTTGAGTTGTTTGTTACTTTTCGACTAGTAGATGTAGCAGAGAACCTCACCACCAACACGCTCCTGACGAGCCTTGGCATCGGTCATGATACCCTTCGAGGTCGAGAGAATAGCGATTCCCAGACCGTTCAACACGCGGGGCATCTCGGCTACCGAAGCATACTGACGAAGACCCGGACGCGATACGCGCTTCAGATCTTTGATCGCGTTGCACTTCGAGGCAGCATCCCACTTCAAAGCGATCTTGATGGTCGGGTGACCCTTCTCATCATTATCGAATTTGTAGGCCAGGATGTAGCCCTGCTCGTAGAGGATCTTGGTGATCTCTCGCTTAATTTTTGAACCGGGAGCTTCAACCACCTTGTGGTTGGCTTTCACCGCGTTTCTAATTCTGGTCAGAAAGTCCGCAATAGGATCTGTCATAACGAATAAGAAATTAAAAATTAGTGTAAAATGTTAATTATTAAAATGTTACCAGCGTTTTACGGCTGCTTTGTTCGCATATAAGCGCGCAAATGTACGCATTATTTCGCAGAAAAACAAGCCAAAAGCGTAATTTTCAGCGAATTTGTGCGTCGGGGGGTTACATGAGTCGTGTTAGCAACCCGTTGTTTTGCTAACACATCCTCACACAACAGCTCGAAAAGCATCTCGCTACAACCCAAAAACGCCAAGTCTCACCCACTATTGGCTATGCGACACACGTGTCCCATACCTATCCGAGGTAAGTCTCGTTGATTTTTGACAGTAACAGCTCTTTCAAGCCCCCTGTACTTTCGTGCCGAGCCCTCACCCAAGCCCCATCACCGAGAAGTTACCATTTTCAAAACGGCACTTTCCCCGATCACGCGACCCGGTTACACGGCATCCGCACGCGTATTGGCTCACTCTCTTTTGAGGATCACGCACTCCGATATTCGAAACGAAGATCGGCTATGCGCACCCTCTTAGGCCTTTGACCCAAAGATGAGCGAACTCGATTGATCTATTCAGAACTCTTAACCGACGGTTCATGAGGTTTTTACCTCCTCCCTGCCTATCGGCTAATTGTAGTTGAGTCCTAAAGTTTGCATACGGCAAAGGGGATGCGCACACTATGTGCGCTCCCCTTTGTCGAAGCATATACTACCAGCTAGCCTTCGTAACGCCCGGGATCAGACCCTTCGAGGCCATCTCACGGAACTGAATACGGCTGATACCGAACAGGCGGATATAACCCTTCGGACGACCCGTGATCTTGCAACGGTTGTGCTGACGGATCGGGTTCGAGTTGCGGGGCAACTTCGACAGAGCGATCCAAGCCTCCTCGTGGTCGATCTCACCGGCCTTGAGCTGAGCTGCGATCTCCTCACGCTTATGAGCGTAGCGGTTTGCAAGCTTTGCACGCTTTACCTCGCGTGCCTTCATTGACTCTTTTGCCATGGCTTAGTTCTTTTTAGCGTTTTTGAAAGGGAGACCGAACTCCTTCAGCAGAGCGTAACCCTCCTCGTCGGTCTTAGCCGTCGTAACAAAGGTAATCTCCATACCGAAGAGCTTCGTGATCTTGTCGATGTCGATCTCCGGGAAGATGATCTGCTCGGTGATACCCAGCGTGTAGTTACCCTGGCCATCGAACTTCTCGTTGATACCCTTGAAGTCGCGGATACGCGGCAATGCAACGGCTACCAAACGCTCCAGGAACTCGTACATGCGCTGATCGCGCAGCGTAACACGTACGCCAATCGGCATACCCTTACGCAGTTTGAAGTTCGAGATATCCTTACGCGAACGAGTCTGCACGGCCTTCTGACCCGTGATCTGCGTCAACTCCGCCTGAGCCACGTCGATCAGCTTCTTGTCGGCAATAGCCTGACCCATACCCTGGTTGATGACGATCTTCACCAACTTCGGGCACTGCATCACGCTCGAGTAGCCGAACTGCTTCATAAGGGCAGGCAAAATCTGCTCCTTATACTGTGTCTTGAGTGTAGGAATGTAAGCTGCCATTATTTGATCTCCTCCCCTGACTTTTTAGCGTAACGAACTAATTTACCATTGGCGTCTGCCTTGCGGCCCACCTTCGTCGGCTTGCCGCTCTTGGGGTCCAGCACCTGGAGGTTCGATACATGGATCGGAGCCTCCTTCTCGATGATGCCACCCTGGGGGTTTTGTGCATTGGGCTTCGTAGCCTTCTTGCAGATGTTCACGCCCTCTACGATCGCGCGCTGCTTCGACACCTCGACCTTCAGAACTTTGCCCTGCTGGCCTTTGTTGTCACCCGCGATGACCTGAACCATATCCCCTTTCTTAATATGCAATTTCACTGACATATTCGAAATGATTTTTTTGATTACAGTACTTCGGGTGCAAGCGAGATGATCTTCATGTACTGGTCACGCAGCTCACGAGCTACGGGGCCGAAGATACGGGTTCCGCGCATCTCACCCTGATTGTTAAGCAGCACAACGGCGTTGTCGTCAAAACGAATGTACGAACCGTTGGCGCGACGAATTTCCTTCTTCGTGCGAACTACCACTGCCTTCGATACGGCGCCCTTCTTGACGTCGCCCGACGGGGTAGCGCTCTTCACTGCTACGACGATCTTATCGCCGATCGATGCGTAGCGACGCTTCGTACCACCGAGTACGCGGATGCAAAGTACCTCCTTGGCACCGCTGTTGTCGGCTACTACGAGTCTAGATTCCTGTTGTATCATAACTACTTAGCTCTTTCAATGATTTGTACTAAACGCCAACGCTTCGTCTTGCTCAACGGGCGCGTCTCCATGATGCGAACGGTATCACCCTCCTTGCACGTCTCATCGAGGCACTCGGCGGCGAACTTCGTCGTCTTGTTCACGAACTTGCCGTAGATCGGGTGCTTCACCTTACGGGCTACTGCAACCACGATGGTCTTCTCCATCTTCGTGCTGACAACCAGGCCAATTCGCTCTTTTCTCAGATTTCTTTCCATAGTTGTTCTCCTTATTTAGCGGTTTTTTGGCTGAGAATCGTCAGCATGCGTGCGATGTCTCGGCGGTTCTTCTTGATGATCGACGGATTCTCGATAGGCGACACGGCGTGCTGAACCTTCAGCTTGGCCAGCTGTGCCTTCTCGGTCTCGATACGCTCTACCAGATCCTTGGTGGCGATATCCTTGATTTCTGCACTTTTCATATTCGTGTCTCCTTTTTAGATGGCGTTCTCGACGTAATCACGACGAACAATAAACTTAACTTTGATCGGCAGCTTCTGTGCACCCAGACGGAGTGCCTCCTGTGCTACTGCCAAGGGTACACCCTCAGCCTCGAACAGGATACGACCCGGCGTAACGGGAGCTACGAAACCCTCGGGATTACCCTTACCCATACGTACCTCAGCGGGCTTCTTCGTAATCGGTTTGTCGGGGAAGATGCGAATCCAGAGCTGACCCTCACGCTTCATATAACGCGTAATGGCCTGACGTGCGGCCTCGATCTGACGACCCGTGATCCAGGTCGAGTCGAGTGCCTTGATGGCGAACGATCCGTATGCAAGCTGGTTACCTCTTTGAGCAAGTCCCTTCATACGGCCTTTCTGCATTCTTCTAAATTTGGTCTTTTTCGGCTGTAACATCTTGTTTCTGCTTTAAAAAGGTCCTACTTACTATTTGTTGTTCTGACGACGACGGCCACCACGACGGTCACCACGATCACCGCGGCCACGACGCTCGCCACGATCGCCCTGAGGAGCCTGGGCCGAAGCACCCTGCATCTCGAACAGATCGCGCTTGCCGTATACCGTACCCTGGCAGATCCATACCTTTACACCGAGGATACCAACCTTCGTCAGTGCCTCCGTCAGGCAGTAATCTACATCAGCACGGAACGTGTGCAGCGGAATACGTCCCTCCTTAATGGTCTCCTTGCGAGCCATCTCGGCGCCACCTACACGGCCCGAAACCTGCACCTTGATACCCTCGGCACCCATGCGCATCGTCGAGGCTACAGCCGTCTTAACGGCGCGGCGGAACGATACACGGCCCTCGAGCTGGCGGGCAATGTTCTGACCTACGAGAACGGCATCAACCTCCGGGCGCTTAACCTCGAAGATGTTGATCTGGATCTCCTTACCGGTGAGCTTCTTCAACTCCTCCTTGAGTTTGTCGACCTCCTGGCCACCCTTACCGATAATCATACCCGGACGAGCGGTCGAGATAGTTACCGTAACCAGTTTCAGCGTACGCTCGATGATGATCTTCGAGATCGATGCCTTCTGAAGACGGGCGTTCAGGTACTTGCGAATCTTATCGTCCTCGACGATCTTATCGCCGAAATTCTTACCACCGAACCAGTTGGAGTCCCAACCTTTGATGATACCAAGACGATTTGCTATCGGATTAACTTTCTGTCCCATCGTATTACTGCTTTTCTACGGTTACCATTTTGTCAACTACGATCGTAACGTGGTTCGAACGCTTGCGAATGCGGTGTGCGCGACCCTGCGGTGCGGGCTGAATACGCTTCAGCATGCGACCACCATCCACGAATACCTCCTTTACGCAGAGCTTCGTATCCTCCAAACGCTCCGTCTCGTTCTTTGCCTCCCAGTTGGCGATAGCCGACTTCAGGAGCTTCTCCATGCGAATCGATGCCTCCTTCTTCGAATAACGAAGGATGCCCAATGCCTTATTGATCTCTACACCACGGATGATGTCTGCTACCAGACGCATCTTGCGGGGCGAGGTCGGGCAGTCGCGCAGAACGGCGATTGCCTTCTGCTTCTTCTCAGCCGAACGCTTCTCGGCTGCTATTGCTTTTCTTGCACCCATAGTCTAACTACTTTTTCTTGTTGCCCGAGTGACCGCGGAACGTACGCGTTGCGGCAAACTCTCCGAGCTTGTGTCCTACCATATTCTCGGTCACGTAAACCGGGATGAACTTATTTCCGTTGTGGACTGCGATCGTCTGACCTACAAAGTCGGGCGAGATCATGCTGGCTCGCGACCACGTCTTGATGACCGCCTTGTTGCTACCCTCGGCAGCTGCAATGACCTTAGCCTCCAGCTTCGGGTCAATATACGGTCCTTTCTTTAATGAACGGCTCATTATGTACTCTTATTTAATTATTTTTTCTTCTTGGAAATAATAAACTTCGAAGTCGTCTTCTTCGGGTTACGCGTCTTGGCGCCCTTAGCGAGCAGACCCTTGCGCGAACGCGGGTGACCACCCGAGGCACGACCTTCACCACCACCCATCGGGTGATCTACGGGGTTCATGACGACACCACGGTTGTGCGGACGACGGCCCAGCCAACGCTTGCGACCTGCCTTACCCGACGATTCGAGGTTGTGATCGACATTCGATACGACACCTACCGTAGCGCGGCAGGTTACGAGTACCATACGAGTCTCGCCCGAAGGCAGCTTGATGATGGCAAACTTGCCCTCACGAGCCAACAGCTGGGCGTACGAACCGGCCGAACGTGCCATAGCAGCACCCTGACCGGGGTAGAGTTCAATGTTGTGGACTACCGTACCCAGGGGGATCTCGCTCAAAGGAAGCGTGTTACCCACCTCGGGAGCGACACCAGCGCCGCTCATTACGGTTTGGCCTACTTTCAGGCCGTTGGGTGCAATGATGTAGCTCTTCTCACCATCTGCGTAAACGAGCAGGGCGATACGAGCCGTACGGTTCGGGTCGTACTCGATCGACTTTACAGTAGCTACGATACCGTCCTTCGTGCGCTTGAAGTCCACGTTACGGTACATCTGCTTGTGACCGCCGCCGATGTAGCGAACCGTCATCTTACCGTCGTTGTTGCGACCACCCGTCGACTTCTTAGGGCTCAACAACGACTTCTCGGGCGCCTTCTTCGTCAATTCGTCGTAGGCGCTGATTACCTTATGTCTTGTACCTGCGGTTACAGGCTTAAATTTCTTTACTGCCATCTTCGTTAGATATTACTGTAAAAATCAATCTTATCTCCCTCCTTCAAGGTGACGATAGCCTTCTTGAAGTTATTGGCACGGCCCTCCAGCAGACCCGCCTTCGTGTAGCGGCTCTTGAGCTTGCCCATGCAGTTAATCGTATTCACGTCCGTTACGACGACGTTGTACATCTGCTCTACGGCCTGACGAATCTGCAGCTTGTTAGCTCGCACGTCAACGATAAAACCGTAGCGATTCAACTTCTCGCCCTGAATCGTCATTTTCTCGGTCAAAACCGGCTTAATAATAATCTCCATTGTTGTCTTGCGTTTTATGCTAACAAAGTATTCAATACATTCTCAGCGTTCTCGACCATCACCAAAGCCGAAGCGTTCATCACATCGTACGTGCAGATATTCTGTGCCAGTACGGGCTTGATGTTCGGAATGTTGCGGCACGAGAGCTGCAGGTTGGCATTGCCCTCCGGCAATACGAGCAGCACCTTCTTCTCCGACACCTTCAAAGCCTCCATCAGTGCTACTACCGACTTGGTCTTCGGAGCGTCCAGCTTCTGGTCCTCCAAAACCACGATAGCACCTGCCTGAGCCTTGTAGGTCAATGCGCTACGACGAGCCAGCTGCTTGAGCTTCTTATTGAGCTTGAAGCTGTAGTCGCGGGGCACGGGACCAAAGACACGACCACCACCCGGGAACAAGGGCGAAAGGATCGAACCACAACGTGCACCACCGGTACCCTTCTGACGCTTCAGTTTGCGCGTCGAACCAGTTACCTCGTTACGCTGCTTTGCCTTATGCGTACCCTGACGCTGATCGGCCAGATACTGCTTTACATCGAGATAGATTGCGTGGTCATTAGCCTCCACGCCAAAGACTGCCTCCGAAAGAACAACCTTGCGGCCAGTCTCATTACCCTGTGCGTTCAATACTGCTAATTCCATACTACTTCTCAATCGTTAAATAAGCACCTTTTGCTCCCGGAATCGAACCCTTTACAAGAATCAGATTGCTCTCGGGAATTACCTTCAAAACCTTCAAGTTCAGCACCGTCACCTGATCACCGCCCATCTGGCCGGGGAGACGCTTGCCCTTGAATACGCGCGAGGGGTACGACGATGCACCCAACGAACCGGGCTTACGCTGACGGTTGTGCTGACCGTGCGTCTGGCCGCCTACACCGGCAAAACCGTGACGCTTTACAACACCCTGGTAGCCCTTACCTTTCGAGATCCCGGTCACGTCTACCCAGTCCTCCTCGTTAAAGAGATCTACGGTCAACGTGTCGCCGAGAGCCACCTCAGGCATGCCCTTGAACTCCGCAAGCTTGCGCTTCGGGGTCGTGCCGGCCTTCTTGAAGTGACCTAACAAACTGCTGGTGGTGTGCTTTTCACTCTTCTCGTCATAGGCAATCTGAACTGCCTCGTAGTTGTCCTTCTCGACAGTCTTGATTTGCGTAACAACGCACGGGCCAGCCTCAATGACAGTGCATGGAATATTCTTTCCCTCGGCACTGTAAACGGAAGTCATTCCGATTTTCTTTCCAATAAGTCCTGACATTTTGTTGTCAATTTGTTTGTTATAAATAAGTGAATTGAGTTGCTCAAATTCGTTTTTGGGAGTTTTCAGTGGAGCGCAATACAGGCTAATAGTCGTTGTTTTTCGAGTATCGTCCCCTCTCGGGAAGGCTTTACTCACCTCCGACCTACACCTATATTATATATGTTCTTCTGCGCGGGCTCCGTCTCTCTCCTTGAGACCTTCGCGCTGAATTGGTTGATGGTTAGGTGGGAACCCCAACAATGGGGTCCCCACTCCCCAATCTATCACACCTTGATCTCAACCTCAACGCCCGAGGGAAGCTCGAGCTTCATCAGTGCGTCGATCGTCTTGGGCGTCGACGAGTAGATGTCGAGGATGCGCTTGTAGGTGCAGAGCTGGAACTGCTCGCGAGCCTTCTTGTTTACGAAGGTCGAGCGGTTAACCGTAAAAATCTGCTTGCGCGTGGGCAGAGGTACCGGTCCGCTAACTACAGCGCCCGTGCTCTTCACGGTCTTCACGATCTTCTCGGCCGACTTATCGACGAGGTTGTGATCGAACGACTTGAGGTTAATTCTAATTTTCTGATTCATATCGCGTTTCTTATTCTAATCCCTTAAGTTTACCACTAGCCTTCTCGATGATCTCCTTAGCAAGACCGCCCGGAACCTCATCGAAGTGCGAGAACTCCATCGACGACGTAGCACGTCCCGACGAGATCGTACGCAGTACCGTCACGTAGCCGAACATCTCCGACAGCGGCACCTTCGCCTTTACGACGCGAGCCGTACCCTTCGACTCCATACCCGTGATTTGGCCACGACGCTTATTCAGGTCACCGATGATATCACCCATCGACTCCTCCGGCGTAACCACCTCAACAGCCATAATAGGCTCCATGATGATCGAACCAGCCTTCGGGGCTGCGACACGATAACCGTTGCGAGCTGCGATCTCAAACGAGAGCTGATCCGAATCGACAGGGTGGAACGAACCATCCTTCAGCGTAACCTTCATCGAGTCCATCGGGTAACCAGCCAAAGCTCCGTTCGCCATAGCGTGCTCGAAGCCCTTCTGAACCGAAGGAATGAACTCACGCGGAATGTTACCGCCCTTCACCTCGTCAACGAACGTCAGACCCATCTTACCCTCCTCGGCAGGACCGATCTCGAAGATAATATCTGCGAACTTACCGCGACCACCGGTCTGCTTCTTGAAGACCTCACGGTGCTGAACCGTAGTCGTCAGAGCCTCCTTGTAGTTCACCTGCGGTGCACCCTGGTTGATCTCAACACCGAACTCACGACGCAGACGGTCTACAATAATATCAAGGTGAAGCTCACCCATACCGCTAATTACCGTCTGACCCGAATCCTCGTCGGTCTTCACCGTGAAGGTGGGGTCCTCCTCAGCCAGCTTGCCCAGGGCAATACCGAGCTTGTCGAGGTCCTTCTGCGTCTTAGGCTCAACAGCCAAACCGATCACCGGCTCGGGGAAGGTCATCTGCTCGAGTACGATCGGCGCATTCTCGGCGCAGAGCGTATCACCCGTGCGGATCTCCTTGAAACCTACAGCTGCGCAGATATCACCAGCACCTACGGTCTCCAGCGGGTTCTGCTTGTTAGCGTGCATCTGGTAGATACGGCTGATGCGCTCACGCTTACCGCTACGAGCATTCAGCACATACGAACCTGCATCGAGCTTACCCGAGTAAACACGCACGAAAGCCAAACGACCTACGAAGGGGTCGGTAGCGATCTTGAAGGCCAAACCGCAGAACGGATCCTCCTCCGTAGCACGACGCGTCTCCATCTCCTCCGTCTTGGGATTCGTACCCTCAACAGCGGGAACATCCAGCGGCGAGGGCAGGAAAGCCATCACGTAGTCGAGCAGCTTCTGCACACCCTTATTGTGGAACGACGAACCGCAGAGCATCGGCACGAGCGTCATCGACATCGTAGCCTTGCGGATAGCCTCCAGCAACTCCTCCGGGGTAATCGAGTTGGGATCCTCGAAGAACTTCTCCATCAGGGCGTCGTCCGTAGCGGCAACCTCCTCGATGAGCTTGTTACGCCACTCCTCAGCCTCAGCCTTCATGTTCTCCGGAATCTCACGGAGCTCGAAGTTATCACGAACGGTCTTATCGTCGTAATAATAGATCGCGTTATTATAAATAAGGTCTACCAGACCCTCGAACTTATCCTCAACACCAATCGGCAGAACAACCGGCAGAGCCGTAGCACCGAAGTGCTCCTTGATCTGAGCGCACACCGACAGGAAGTCAGCACCCGTGCGGTCCATCTTGTTCACATAACCGATACGAGGAACATTGTACTTGTCAGCCTGACGCCATACGGTCTCCGACTGCGGCTCTACACCACCCACGGCGCAGAACGTTGCGATAGCACCGTCGAGTACGCGCAGCGAACGCTCCACCTCAACCGTAAAGTCAACGTGTCCCGGGGTGTCAATCAGGTTGATCTGGTACTGCTTACCCATATAGTTCCAGAAGGCCGTCGTAGCAGCCGACGTGATGGTAATACCACGCTCCTGCTCCTGAACCATCCAGTCCATCGTGGCGGCACCCTCATGGGTCTCACCGATCTTGTGGGTCTTACCCGTGTAGAACAGAATACGCTCCGACGTCGTAGTCTTACCGGCATCGATGTGAGCCATGATACCGATATTACGCGTATATTTAAGATCTCTTGCCATTGCTGTACTCTGTGATTAGAAACGGAAGTGTGCGAATGCCTTGTTGGCCTCTGCCATGCGGTGCATCTCCTCCTTACGCTTGAAGGCAGCACCCTGCTGGTTGTAGGCATCAACGATCTCAGCGGAAAGCTTCTCTGCCATCGTCTTACCGGCGCGCTTACGCGAGAACAGGACAAGGTTCTTCATGGAAATAGAAATCTTGCGCTCCGGACGAACCTCCATAGGTACCTGGAAGGTTGCACCACCGATACGCTTCGACTTCACTTCGACTTGGGGCGTGACGTTCTCGAGGGCCTGTTTCCAGATTTCCAGCGGAGATTTATCAGCATCCTTCATCTTCTTACCTACAAGCTCCAACGCATCATAGAAGATCGTGTAGGCAATACTCTTCTTACCATCCAGCATAAGGTTGTTCACGAAACGGGTCACTGCCACGTCACCGAACTTCGGATCCGGAAGTAGAATTCGCTTTCTTGGCTTAGCTTTTCTCATTGCTATTAAAAACTCTTAATTGTTAGTTAGATTACTTCTTAGCGGCCTTGGGACGCTTTGCACCATACTTCGAACGACGCTGACGACGACCATCTACACCGGCCGAATCAAGCGCACCGCGAACGAGGTGATAACGAACACCCGGGAGGTCCTTCACACGACCACCACGGACAAGCACAATCGAGTGCTCCTGCAAGTTGTGACCTTCACCAGGGATGTAGGCGTTGACCTCCTTGCCATTGGTCAATCTTACACGTGCCACTTTACGCATAGCCGAGTTAGGCTTCTTCGGGGTCGTCGTGTACACACGGGTACAAACGCCACGGCGCTGCGGACACGCGGCGAGTGCAGGCGACTTCGATTTGTCCTCCATTGCTACTCGGCCGTTACGTACTAACTGTTGAATAGTAGGCATTTTGTTGTCCTTTTAAATTGTTAATTTTCTATCTCCATTGTCCAAAATGGACTGCAAAGGTACGCATTTTTTTTGAAATTACAATATATATGGCATCTTTTTCAGCGTTTTTCGGCCATTTTCAACCCCTTATTTATTCTTTTTTCTTATAGGATTTTCAATCTCATTTTGATTTATTTATATAAAATTCAACAAAACACTGATTTTCTGTTGTTTGCATTTTCACCACAGACAAAGATTCTCAAGTCGCAAAAACACAAAAGCCACCAACTCTCCTTCTAGCAAAAATCAAAAAAGAAAAGGCAGAAAGCAAAACGGCAAAGGCCCTATTGCCAGTTGCAAAACAGCCAGTTAACGCCTATTTATAGATATACGTGGAGGGGTATCTACATTCGCCAAAATTCGATACAGGAGCGCCTACCAAGAGAGGTTTGCCGATCGCTTGCGCAAGCCCCAAAAAACCAAGCTGCCCACACGCTTTTTTTTGACCACAAAGCACCACTTTACAAAAATATTTATCGCAAAAAAACACCCCTTGATTAGACCCGATCAGACTACACAAATCAGCTAATCTCCGAGCACAAATAGGAGACTCTTTCTACCTTCTAGATTGTGCAGATCGCGAAAATTAATCACAGTAAGTCAGTGATTTTGGAGCAACTCGACATCTATTTACCATTTTTTAGCTATCTTTGCCGCTTAAAAGGAAATTTCAACACACCATGGAATACAATTTCAAAGCCATTGAGGAGCGTTGGCAACAATACTGGCGCGACCAAAAGACCTACCGCGTAGCGGTGGACAACACTCGACCCAAATTCTATGTACTCGACATGTTCCCCTACCCTTCGGGAGCGGGTCTGCATGTGGGTCACCCGCTGGGCTACATCGCCTCGGATATCTACTCACGCTACAAGCGTCTGAAGGGCTTTAATGTCCTCCACCCGATGGGATACGACGCCTTCGGTCTGCCGGCCGAGCAGTATGCCATCCAGACGGGACAGCACCCTGCTGTAACGACCGAAAAGAACATCGCCCGCTACCGTGAGCAGTTGGACAAGATCGGCTTCTCGTTCGACTGGGAACGTGAGGTACGCACCTCCGACCCCTCCTATTACAAATGGACGCAGTGGGCCTTCCTGCAGATGTTTGACCACTGGTACGACCAGCAGGAGCAATGCGCCCGCCCGATCGAGGAACTGAAGGCTCATCTGGCTGCACAGGGCACTGCTGGGTTACAGGCTGCTGAAACGCAAGAACTGAACCTCACGGCCGAGCAATGGGCGGCCATGAACGAGCAGGAGCAAGAGCGCGTATTGCAGAACTATCGCCTGGCCTTCCGCGCCGACACGATGGTCAATTGGTGTCCCAAGTTGGGTACGGTATTGGCCAACGACGAGGTGCGTGACGGACTCTCGGTGCGTGGTGGTCACCCCGTGGAGCAGCGTCGCATGAAGCAATGGTTGCTGCGCGTTTCGGCCTATGCACAGCGTATGCTCGATGGGTTGGAGCGTTTGGAGTGGAGTGACTCGCTCAAGGAGATTCAGCGCAACTGGATCGGCCGTTCGGAGGGTGCACAAGTCTTCTTCGAGGTGGTCGGAGCCGCCGAGAAATTAGAGATCTTCACCACGCGTCCCGATACGATCTATGGTGTCACCTTCATGGTCATTGCCCCCGAGCATGAGCGTCTGGAGGAGCTGACCACCGAGGCACAACGCGCCGAGGTAGAGGCCTACGTAGCCGCTACGAAGAAGCGTTCGGAGCGCGAGCGCATGACCGAGACGAAGCGCGTCAGCGGTGTCTTCACCGGTTCGTATGCCATCAACCCCTTCTCGGGGCGACAGATTCCGATCTTCGCCTCGGATTATGTCCTTTCAGGCTATGGTACGGGAGCCATCATGGCCGTACCGGCACACGATTCGCGCGACTGGGCCTTTGCCCGCCACTTCGGCCTGGAGATCATCCCCGTGGTCGAGGGTGGTGATGTTGAGCAGGCTTCGTACGATGCCAAAGAGGGTCGCATGATCAATTCGGGTATCCTTACGGGTCTTGATGTGAAGGATGCGATTCGACTCATGTTCAAGGAGGTCGAGGTCCGCAAGCTGGGCAAGCGACTGGTGAACTACCGCCTGCGCGATGCCATCTTCTCGCGCCAGCGTTATTGGGGCGAGCCCTTCCCGATCTATTACAAGAACGACACGGCCTATCCGCTCTCGGCCGACCAGCTTCCCTTGGAGTTGCCGCCGATTGCCAACTTCGGTCCCACGGAGCAGGGTGAGCCTCCTTTGGCACGCGCCGAGAAGTGGTGCACGGAGGCCGGAGAGCCGTTCGAGCTCTCGACCATGCCGGGCTTTGCCGGTTCGTCGGCCTACTACCTGCGCTACATGGATCCGCACAACAATGAGGCGTTGGTCGATCGTGAAGTGAACAGTTACTGGCGTCAGGTCGATCTCTATGTCGGTGGTATCGAGCATGCTACGGGCCACTTGATGTACTCCCGTTTCTGGAACATGTTCCTCTTCGACTTAGGATATGTCTGCGAGCAGGAGCCCTTCCGCAAGTTGGTGAACCAAGGTATGATCCAAGGTCGCTCGAACTTCGTCTATCGCGTCGTAGGCACCAACAAGTTTGTCTCGTTGGGGTTGAAGGATCAATACGAGACGCAGGAGATCCATGTCGATGTCAATATCGTCAAGAACGACATTCTCGACACGGAGGCCTTCAAGCGCTGGATGCCCGACTTTGCCAACGCCGAGTTTATCCTCGAGGATGGCAAATACATCTGCGGCTGGGCCATCGAGAAGATGTCGAAGTCGATGTTTAACGTCGTCAATCCGGACTACATCGTCGAGAATTATGGTGCCGACACGCTGCGTATGTACGAGATGTTCCTCGGTCCGCTGGAGCAGTCCAAGCCTTGGGATACGAACGGCATCGACGGTGTACATAAGTTCTTGAAGCGTCTGTGGCGCCTCTTCTACGACCGCGACGGCAAGTTGCTACTCACGAACGAGGCTCCCACCGAGCAGGAGCTGCGCACGCTGCACAAGACGATCAAGAAGGTAAGCGAGGACATCGAGAATTTCTCGTTCAATACCTCGGTAGCAGCCTTCATGATCTGTCTGAATGAGCTGGGTGATTGCTCGAAGCGCGCCATTCTGGAGCCGCTGACAATCCTGCTCGCGCCCTTTGCACCGCATATCTGCGAGGAGTTGTGGGCAACGCTCGGTCACGAGGATTCGATCTGCAACGCCGCCTACCCCATCTTCGAGGAGAAACACCTGACGCTCAGCAGCTTCGAGTACCCCGTATCAATCAACGGCAAACTACGCTTCAAGCACGCTTACGACCTGTCGATGGATCCCGCGGCCATTCAGGCGGATGTCGTGACGCTGCCCGAGGCGCAGAAGTGGATCGAGGGTAAGGCCCCGAAGAAGATTATCGTGGTCAAAGGCAAGATTATCAATATCGTGATCTAACGACATTGAAATTCAACATAAAACGAACTTTTTGAAGCTATCGAGTATGAGACACCTGCTGATCCTTTTGAGCTTTTTGGCCTTTTCGGCCTCGGCCCAGGAGATGGGCGACGTAAAACTGACGCTCAACGTGTGGGATAATCAAACGGCCCCGCACTCGAACGAGCTGGCGCAGGCCGGCCAGACACGCAACGGACGACCCTCCTTCACGATCGAGACGAAACTCTATCTCTACACCCCCAAAGGGGCGAAGAATGGTCGCGGCGTGGTGATCTGCCCGGGTGGCGGTTACCAGCACCTCTCGATGGAAAACGAAGGGGCACGCATGGCCGAATGGTTTGCTGCTAACGGCTATGTTGCAGCCGTTCTGCACTACCGCATGCCCAATGCGCACCCCGAAGTACCGCTCGAAGATGCCTGTCAGGCAATCCGCCTACTGCGTGGTAAGGTCGAGGGTATTCCGGCCGAGTGGCAGGTTGCAACGGTCGGCATCGTCGGCTCATCGGCTGGTGGCCATCTGGCTGCTATGACCTCGACCATGGGCGACGAACGCCCCGACTTCACGCTGCTCTTCTACCCCGTGATCTCGGCCGGCGATAATCGCCAACATAAGGGATCGTTCGACAACCTACTGGGCAAGGATCGTTCCGCAGAGCAGAGCGAATACTACTCGTTGCAGAACCGTGTAACGGAGCAGACTCCGCCCGCCTTCATCCTCTTTGCCGACGATGATCGCACAGTTCCCTCGATCAACGGTCCACTCTACTACATGGCGCTCAAGGCCAAAGGGATTAAAGCCTCGCTGCACATCTACCCCTACGGCGGTCACGGATTCGGCATGCGCGACTCGTTCCATTACAAACCGTCGTGGATGCCGCTAATGCTCGACTGGATCGAAAAGACTATTCAATAAACCTTAACATCACGATCCAAATCCGCTAAAACGAGCAATCAACATCGGAATTTGAATACCGAATTTTGAATTTTGCAGGGAAAAAGTGTATCTTTGCCGAAAATAAAGCAAGATACACTTTTTTCTATGGCAGATAACAGCATTTTGATTCGTCTGGACGGTCTGAAACTCAAATACGAGGAGATTGGCCAGAAATTGACCGACCCTGAGGTGATTGCCGATGTCAAGCAGTTCATCCAACTCACCAAAGAGTATAAAGAGTTGGAGCCGATCATCGAGACCTCCGACCGTTTCCGCACCGCCATTGCCAACCTCGCTGAAGCCAAAGATACATTGCTCAACGACAAGGATGAGGAGATGCGCGAGATGGCCCGCGAGATGGTCTCCGAGCTTGAGCCGGAGATCGAACGATTGGAGGAGGAGATCAAGCTGCTACTCATCCCGAAAGATCCGCAGGACTCGAAAAATGCGATTGTCGAGATTCGTGGTGGTACGGGTGGCGACGAGGCGGCCATCTTTGCCGGCGATTTGTTGCGCATGTACACCAAATACATCGAGTCTAAGGGGTGGCGTTACGAGGTCACCTCGTCAAGCGAAGGTGCTGTAGGCGGCTTCAAAGAGGTGGTCCTGAAGGTCACAGGATCGAATGTCTATGGTACGCTCAAATACGAATCAGGCGTACACCGCGTGCAGCGCGTGCCGCAGACCGAGACACAGGGTCGTGTACACACCTCGGCAGCCTCGGTAGCCGTGTTGCCCGAAGCCGAAGAGTTCGATGTCGAGATCTCGATGAACGACATCCGCAAGGATATCTTCTGTGCCTCGGGTCCGGGTGGACAATCGGTCAATACGACCTACTCGGCTATCCGTCTGACCCACATTCCGACGGGTATTGTCGTACAGTGCCAGGATCAGAAATCGCAGCTCAAGAACTTCGATAAGGCCTTCGAGGAGTTGCGTACGCGTGTCTTCAACCTCGAGTACTCGAAGTACCTCGACGAGATCGCCTCGAAGCGAAAGACGATGGTTTCGACCGGCGACCGTTCGGCCAAGATCCGCACCTACAACTATCCGCAGGGACGCATCACCGACCACCGCATCAACTACACGATCTACAACCTCTCGGCCTTCATGGATGGCGACATCCAGGACTGCATCGACCACCTGATCGTTGCCGAGAATGCCGAGCGACTGAAGGAGAGCGAGTTGTAAACAGATTCAAACTTCGTATTCACCATTTCATTCGATTTTGAAGAGTAGCCATTCAACATCGAGTATTTTGAGGATGTTGGGTCTTTGGGCTGGACTATTTTTCGGAATGGTCACAGCAGCAGCCCAACAACCGCTCTATATTGTCAATGGCGAACGTTATCGGACTACAGCAGAGATTGACCCGGAGGTGATCGAACACATCGAGGAGTTGCCGGCCGACGAGTTCACAATTGCCCAATATGGTCCTGAAGCGGCCAATGGCGTGGTGTTGATCACCCTCAAATACGACACGCCGGCTCGTTTTACGGCCGACACGCTCGCCTTTGCCGACTACCTAGCCCAACGCATCGAATGGGGTGAAACCGACCCTACGGCTCGCATTATTCTGCGCTATCGCATTGAACAAGACGGACGACTGACTATCGTACGCGAATTGGAATCAACCGACAAACGACTCCGCCGTCGTGTCTTAAAGGCCCTGGCCGAATCACCCCGCTGGGAGCCAGCCACCAAAGCCGGGCAACCGGTTGCTATGGAGGGAACGCTGCGGTTGCAACTTCCAATCGGGCGTCGCATGCCGCGCCAAATTGAGCTCGTAATCCGTTAACACTCAAGCCATGGCAGCTACTCAAGCCTTCACGCTGCATCAACTGCAACGACACATCAAACAGACCCTCTGCGATCAATACCCCGACCCGGTATGGGTCGTGGCTGAGATTGCTGAACTCAAGAGCCATGCCAGTGGCCACTGCTACCTGAATCTGGTTGAGAAGGGGGTTCGCGAGGGAGTTCCGAAGGCACAAGCCCGAGCCGTCATCTGGCGATCACACTATCCAACCTTAAGCAGCTACTTTGAACAAGAGACCGGACAACGTCTTGCCGTTGGTCTGCAGATCATGGCTTCGGTCATAGTCACCTACCACGAGCTCTACGGTTTCTCGTTAGAGATCATCGCATTGGACGCCTCCTTCACGCTGGGTGACATGGAGCGGCAACGCCGCGAAACGATCCTGCGATTAGAAGAGGAGGGGGTGATGACGATGAACCAAGAGGTCGAACTACCCGCTGTTGTACAACGTATTGCCATCATTTCAAGCGCACAAGCTGCCGGCTATCAAGACTTTATGAAAGAGCTCGGAGCATCTGCCTACCGCTTCGAGACCACCCTTTTCGAGGCTTCGATGCAGGGTTCAACGGCCGAAGATTCGCTCATTGCCGCCTTGGGAGAGGTAGCCGACCGCGAGGAGGATTTCGACGTAGTGGTACTCATCCGTGGCGGAGGTGCAACGAGCGATCTGAACTGTTTCAACAGCTACAACCTCTGCAACCACATCGCCCAATTCCCGCTTCCCGTCATCACGGGTATCGGACACGACAAAGATCAATCAGTAGCCGATTTAGTAGCTCACACATCCCTCAAAACGCCCACAGCAACAGCGACTTGGCTCATTGATTGCATGCAGCAAACCACCGGATGGTTGACCGAAGCAACTCTGTTATTACGCGATCTCACGCGAACACGTATGCATAACGAAGAACTACGATTGCAAAATCTACAAAGTAGTCTCCGTCAAGAAAGCCGTGAGCGACTGCTCCGCGAACGTACTACTATCGAGCTGGCCAGCAGGCAACTACCCGAGCGTATCACACTGTTGCTTACACATGCCCACCAACGACTCGATCTGGCAGCCGAAGTGGTCGCGAGCCATTCGCCAGAACAACTCATGCGGCTCGGATTCGCCATCGTGCGCAGCGAGGGGCGAGCCCTCAAGCGCGTCGAAGAGATCGACCTTGCGGACCAAATCACCATCGAAGTAAGTGATGGAAAGCGGGAGATTAGACCGCTCAAATGCGGCCGTTCAAAATAGTCTAAAACAGATGATAATGCACACGATCATGATTCGTTTTTATACCCTCATGCTCCTCTTTTTCAGCCTTGCAACCGCTTCGGCACAGGAGCGTATCGACCTCTGGGAAGGGACACCGATGCCCAATTCGCGGGGTGTGGAGGTGGCTGACAGCATTGCCAACCACCGCGTGTACAAGGTGGGGCGACCGGCTCTCTATCGTGTGGCTCCAGCACCCGAAAACAATCGGGGCATAGCCATGGTGATTTGCCCCGGAGGTGGCTACCAACGTTACGCCTGGGAGGTGGCCGGGTGGGACATCGCCCGTTGGCTGGCCAAGGAGGGAATTACAGGCTTTATTCTGACGGCCCGATTACCCCTTTCGCCCGACACCGTGACACCCGAATTGATTGGGACACAAGATCTTCAGCGCGCCTTGCAACTTATCCGCTCGCACGCCTCGGAGTGGGGCATTGACCCCGAAAAAATCGGCGTCGAGGGTTCTTCGGCAGGAGGTCATTTGGCAGCTACGGCCGGGGTGGCAACGGAACTACTCTACCCCTGCAGCGATGCCATCAGCCACAAGCCATACCACCCCAATTTCATGGTGTTAGTCTCGCCCGTCATCACGCTGCGTGACCCCTACACCCACCGTGGCAGCCGTGCCGCCTTGCTGGGCGACCACCCTACCGAGGAGCAACTGCATCGCTTTTCGATCGACGAGCAGGTCACAGCAAAGACCCCTCCGACCCTGCTGTTCCATGCCCACAACGACCGCTCGGTGCCGTGTGAAAATTCGATCCGCATGTATGAGGCGTTGCGTGCACAAGGCGTCGTGGCCTCGTTGCATATCTTCCCCGAAGGAGGACACGCCATCTCACTCGAAACACAACCGGCCGGCACAGAGCTTTGGAAAGAGCTAACCGAGCGGTGGATCGACCTGCTCTATGGTCCGAAAAATGAAACCTCGAAGCAATAAAACGAAGATAGTCCTATGACAAAAAAGAATTTCAACTACACCGAGTCCATGCACGAGATCGAGCAGATTCTCGAGCGATTCCGCACCGAAGAGATGGACGTCGATCAATTGGCCGAAGAGGTAAAGCGCGCCTCGCAGCTGATCCAAGCCTGTCGCGAACGACTGCTGAAGGCCGAACAGGAGATTGCAAAGACGCTCGGAGAGGCATGAAAGGGATCATCAAATGGGTGTTGAACCACCTGCCCCGACCGCTCATTCAGCGACTTGCCGGATGGATGTTGCCCGTGATCGGGCTCTTCTATCGCGGCCGGAAATTTGCATGTCCGCTCTGTGGTAAACAGTTCCGTAAGTTACTGCCTTACGGCTATGTCACCTCACGCAAAAACGCACTCTGCCCCCACTGCCTTTCGCTCGAACGACACCGACTGCTGTGGCTCTATCTGCAACGCGAAACCGATCTGCTGACGACGCTGCCGCACTTGTTGCACATCGCACCCGAGGTCTGTCTGATGCGCCATCTCAAGCCGCACTATCGGCACAACAAAGCCCACTACACGACCGCCGATCTGGAGAGCCCGCTGGCGGACTTACATTTTGATATTCAGCAGATTCCAATCCAGGATGAGCAATTTGACGTAGTGATCTGTAACCACCTGATGGAGCATGTAGAGGACGACTTGCAGGCTATGCGTGAATTGTACCGCATACTACGCCCCGGCGGGTGGGGCGTCCTGCTCTCGCCGGTCGATCTGAATCGAACTGAGACCTTCGAGGATGACTCGATCACCGACCCGGCAGAACGCACCCGCATCTTCGGCCAATACGACCATCGTCGTCTCTACGGTAACGACTTCGCCGACCGCTTGCGTCAAGTTGGATTCAAGGTCGAAGATCTGAATTATGCTGACCGCCTGACCGCCGAGGAGCGCATACGTTTTGCCCTTCCCGAGGATCATATTTATGTAATACATAAATAAACCCCCAAAAAGTGTCAAAAATCCAAACCAAATTCGTACCTTTGTAGCTTACAAACTAAAAACAAAAGGAAGATGGAGTTGGTTAGGTATGAAAAATTGCGCACGCTGGTACGAAGCACCTTTTCGGCAAAGACGGCCGAGATGGTCGATGAGGCGTTGCGCTATGCTCTGTTACATTTGTCAGACGAGCGTCGCTACGATGGACGTCCGATGCTCGATCATGCCGTAGCCGTAGCACAGATCGTCATACAGGAGGTGGGTCTGGGTCGCAACTCGACCATTGCCGCCATCCTCCACGATGTGGTGCGCCTGGGCCACAAACAGCTCTCGACCGAGGCCTTTTTTACGCTTACCGAGGAGTTACGCGAACAATTCGGCAAAGAGGTGGTCGGTATCACCATCGGACTGGCCAACATCTCGGATCTGAAACTCAAAGTGGCCAAAGAGCAGGCCGAGAATTTTCGCGATCTGATTGTCAGCTACTCCGAAGACCCGCGTGTGATCCTCATCAAATTGGCCGACCGCCTGGAGGTGATGCGTTCGCTGGCTATTTTCCCACCTGAGAAGCGTCGCAAGAAGAGCTGGGAGGCGATGAACCTCTACGCCCAGATTGCCCACAAGCTGGGTCTGTATGCCATCAAGAGCGAGCTGGAGGATCTGGCCTTGAAATACCTCGAACCGAAAGATTTTGAGCACATCACCACCAAACTTGAGGAGAGTGCCGAGGAGCGTCGTGCCTTCATTGCCAAATTCCTCGTTCCGATCGAGGAGAAGTTGCAGGCTTTGGGCATCCGTTACCACATCAAGAGCCGCACCAAGTCGGTCTATTCGATCTGGAACAAGATGCGCAAGCAGCGTGTGCCGTTCGAGGGTGTCTATGATATCTTCGCCCTGCGCATCATCATCGACTGCCCGAAGGAGCTCGAGAAGGCTCAATGTTGGACCACCTTCTCGGTAGTCACCGACTTCTATACCCCCAATCCGAATCGCATGCGCGACTGGATCTCGATCCCCAAGTCGAACGGCTACGAGTCGTTGCACGCCACGGTTTCGGCCGAGGGTCGCTGGGTCGAGGTGCAGATCCGCACCGAGCGTATGGACGAGGTGGCTGAACGTGGTATTGCCGCCCACTGGCGATACAAGGGGGTGCAGCAGGGGGCACAGACCTCCGAACAGTGGCTCAGCCGACTGCGTGCAGCCCTCGAAGAGACCACCCACTCGTTGGCACAGCGTTTCGATGCCAAGCCGGCCTCGGGTGAGATCTTTGTCTTTACGCCCAATGGCGACCTGCGCAAACTGCCCGAAGGGGCCACGGTGCTCGACTTTGCCTTCGACATCCACTCCAACCTGGGAGCCATCTGTGCCGGAGGAAAGGTCAACAACCGTCCCGTTCCGATTCGCGAGGTATTGCGCAATGGTGATATTGTCGAGATCTTAACCCAAAAGAACCAGACACCGAAAGCCGACTGGTTGGCTTGTGTTGTCACGTCGAAGGCCAAGAACAAGATCAAAGCCTTCTTGCGCGAGGAGCAGGCCAAGCATACGCGCATGGGCCGCGAGGAGCTAGAGCGCAAGCTCAAAAATTGGAAGCTCTCGCTCACGGTCGATGAGGCGGTCAATTACCTCTCGAAGCAATACAAATTGCGCCTCGGCACGGAGGTCTATGCCTTGATCGCCACTAACAAGCTCGACTTCCAGACCATCAAAGAGGTGCTCACGCGACACCTCTCGGGCGAGGCCGAGGAGGAGCGTCGTGCTGCAGCCGCCGAGCAGGAGCGTCAGAAGCAGGCAGCCTATGCCGAGCGGCAGGCTGAGAAGCAGGATCATCGCTCGACCGATGCGTTGGTCATCGACGACGACATCTCGAAGATCCAATACAAATTGGCCAAGTGTTGCAACCCGATCAAGGGCGATGAAGTCTTCGGATTCATCACGATCAATTCGGGTATCACGATCCACCGCACTGACTGCCCCAATGCCAAGCGCATGCACGAGAACTATCCCTATCGCATCATTGACGCCCGTTGGCGACAAAACAGCGAGGGGGCCTTCCGAGTCACGATCCGCATCGTAGCCGCCGACACGACGGGTATGGCCAACCACATCACGGAGGTGATCAGTCGCGAGCTGAAGCTCAACATCCGTGCTCTGAATTTCGAATTGGGGCAGGGCGGCATCGTATCGGGTACGATTGCCGTGGAGGTTCCCTCGGCAACAGCAGCTGATGCGTTAATACACAACATACTGCGCATCAAAGGTGTACAACGAGCTTACCGATTAAACTAACAAAAGTTGCGCACCGCAAGATTCTGCACATTACCTTAAACAAGAAAAACATTATACATCACTAATCCTCTTTTTTCATTACTGAGATGAGTAACAAAACGATCAACGTCATTTTTGCCGAGCCAGAACACGCACAGCATGCCGAACGCATCTGTACGTTAATCTACGAGTCGGCATTGCAGCGTGGCACGGGTATCGCCAAGCGTAGCCCCGAGTACATTGCAGCAAAGATCACAGGCGGCAAGGCCGTCGTGGCGTTGGAGGGAGAAAAGCTGGTCGGATTCAGCTACATCGAGTGTTGGGAGCATGGCGATTTTGTCGCCACCTCCGGTCTGATTGTCGATCCCGAGTACCGCCACATGGGACTTGCCGAGCAAATCAAACGACGAACCTTCGAGTTAGCCCGACGACGATTCCCGTACGCGAAGCTCTTCTCGATCACCACCTCATTGGCTGTCATGAAGCTCAATTCGCGTATGGGTTATATGCCGGTCACCTTCTCGGAGATCACCGAGGATGACGAATTTTGGAAGGGATGTGAGGGGTGTTGCAACTACGATATTCTGCAACGCAACAACCGTCGCATGTGCCTCTGCACGGGTATGCTCTACGACCCAGCTAAGGAGGAACCCAAGCACTCGCGCTTGAAGCCCTATGCCATGTATCTGAAGAATGTCTTCAAAAAGATTTTCCATTTGAAATAATCAAAAAAACAATAAAACCATGAAAAAGAAAGTAGTACTCGCCTTTAGCGGCGGTTTGGACACCTCGTTCTGTGTGAAATATTTGAGCGAGGAACAGGGATACGATGTTTATACGGCTATTGCCAATACGGGCGGCTTCTCGGCCGAGGAGTTACAGAAGATCGAGGCGCGCGCCATCGAGTTAGGTGCCGTCGAGCACGCAACGCTCAACATCGAGCAGGAGTATTACGAGAAGTCGATCCGCTACATGGTCTATGGCAACGTGCTGCGCAACGGCACCTACCCCATTTCGGTCAGCTCGGAGCGCATCTTCCAGGCCATCGCTATCATTGAGTATGCCAAGTCGATCGGCGCTGATGCCGTAGCACACGGTTCGACGGGTGCCGGCAACGACCAGGTTCGTTTCGACCTTACATTCCAGACTCTCGCACCGGAGATCGAGATCATCACGCCGACCCGCGATATGACCCTCACGCGCGAGTACGAGATCAACTACCTCAAGGAGCACGGCTTCGAGGCCGACTTCCGCAAGATGGAGTATTCGATCAACAAGGGCCTTTGGGGCACCTCGATCGGTGGTAAGGAGACGCTTCACTCGGAGCAGACATTGCCCGAGGAGGCCTATCCGAGCCAGGTGGTCAAGGAGCAGGAGGAGACCCTGCGCCTGACCTTCACCGAGGGTGAGCTGACCGGCGTAAATGGCCAGGAGTACACCGACAAGGTGGAGGCCATCCGTGCCGTCGAGGCTATTGGCGGTGCTTTTGGTATCGGCCGCGATATGCATATCGGTGACACGATCATCGGCATCAAGGGCCGTGTAGGTTTCGAGGCTGCAGCCCCGATGCTGATCATTGCTGCCCACAGGATGCTCGAGAAACATACACTCACGAAGTGGCAGCTCTATTGGAAGGAGCAGGTGGCTACGTGGTACGGCATGTTCCTACACGAGGCACAATACCTGGAGCCTGTCATGCGCGACATCGAGGCTATGTTGCTCTCCTCGCAGCGCAACGTAACCGGTACGGTCGAGCTCACGTTGCGTCCGCTGAGTTACACGTTGGTGGGTATTGATTCGTCGTTCGACCTGATGAAGACGGACTTTGGCGAGTATGGTGAGGTGAACAAGGCGTGGACAGCGGACGATGTGAAGGGCTTCACGAAGATCCTCGGCAACCAGATCAAGATCTACCACAACGTACAAAAACGCAACAAGCGATGATTCGTGCCGGTATTATCGGAGGAGCCGGTTATACGGCCGGGGAGCTGATTCGTCTGCTGCTGAACCACCCCGAAGTGGAGCTGCGTTGGGTGCACAGCACCTCGAACGCCGGCAATCCGCTCACGGCCGTGCATGGCGGTCTGGAGGGAGATACGGAGCTTTGCTTCGCCTCGGAGGCTCGGCTCGACGAGGTGGATGTGCTCTTCCTCTGCTCGGCACACGGGCAAAGCTCCGTGTGGCTCGAGGAGCATCCGCTGCCCGAGGGGGTCAAGGTGGTCGATCTAGCCCAAGACTTCCGCGACGAGCACGACGGATTTGTCTATGGATTGGCTGAGTGGCAAGCCGAGAAGATTGCCTCGGCCGAGAAGATTGCCAATCCGGGCTGTTTTGCCACGGCAATTCAGTTGGCTCTACTACCGCTGGCAGCTGCCGGACTGCTGACCGACGAGGTACACGTCACGGCCATCACCGGATCGACCGGTGCGGGTGTTAAGCCCTCGGCTACGACCCACTTTAGTTGGCGAGATTCAAATATCTCGGTCTATAAAGCCTTTACGCACCAACACTTGAACGAGATTGGGCGCAACTTGCGTCTACTGCAACCCTCGTTTGAAGGGGAGATCAACTTCGTTCCGATGCGTGGTGACTTTACGCGCGGTATTTTGGCCAGCGTCTATACCGAGTGTGCCGCATCAGAAGAGGAGGTACGACAACTCTATGCCAATTACTATGCTGAGGCCACCTTTACCCATGTGGCCACGCGTCCGATCGACCTCAAACAGGTCGTCAACACCAACAAGGCGTTGGTGCACGTGGCCAAATATGGCTCGAAAGTACACATCACGACCGCCATCGACAACCTGCTGAAAGGTGCTTCGGGGCAGGCCGTAGAGAATATGAACCGCATCTTCGGGCTCGATCCTAAAACCGGATTGAAGCTCAAGGCAAGCGCATTTTAAGCCTATGGAACTTTTGAATGTCTATGCACTCTACCCGATTGAGCCGGTACGCGGTCGGGGAAGCTATGTCTATACGGCCGATGGTCAGGAGTATCTCGATCTGTATGGCGGTCATGCCGTCATCTCGATCGGCCACGCACATCCGCACTATGTGGAGCGCATCAGCCAACAGGTTGGCCTGCTCGGTTTCTACTCCAACTCGGTCGAGAACAGCCTGCAACAGCAACTGGCCGATCGGCTGGGGGCTCTGTCGGGCTATGACGATTATCGCCTCTTTCTCTGCAATTCGGGAGCCGAGGCCAACGAGAACGCCCTCAAGATTGCCTCATTCCAGACCGGACGCGAGAAGGTGCTGGCCATCAGCCGTGCCTTCCACGGGCGCACATCGGGAGCAGTAGCTGCGACCGACAACCCAAAGATCGTCGCCCCGTTCAATCGTACCGAGAAGGTGGAATTTGCTCCGCTTAACGATCTGGAGGCGGTACGGGAGCGTCTCGCCACCCGCCAATTTGCCGCCTTGATCATCGAGGGTATTCAGGGTGTAGCTGGTATCCACCTGCCCAGCGACGAATTCCTGCAAGGCGTTCGTGCCCTCTGCACCGAGACCGGCACACAGCTCATCCTGGACGAAATTCAGTCCGGCTATGGCCGTTCGGGCCGTTTCTTTGCCCACCAATACAGTGGCATTCGTCCCGATCTGATCACCATGGCCAAGGGCATGGGTAACGGATTCCCGATCGGTGGTGTGCTCGTCGCTCCGCACTTCGAGACCTGGACAGGCATGCTCGGCACGACCTTCGGTGGTAACCACCTAGCCTGCGCCGCAGCCATGGCCGTGTTGGATGTGATGCGTGAGGAGCAACTGATCGAAAATGCCGCCCAAGTAGGCGAGTACCTAATCGAGGAGTTGAAGAAGATACCGCAACTCAAAGAGGTGCGTGGACGCGGCTTGATGATCGGCATGGAGATCGAGGGTTCAGCCTCGGAGTTGCGTAAAAAGTTGCTCTTCGAGGAGCATATCTTTACGGGCGGAGCCGGTGCAACCACTGTACGTCTGTTGCCGGCCCTATCAGTCAGCCGAGAGCAGGCTGAGCGATTCGTTCAGGCCTTGAAAAAGTTGTTGTAAAAAGCGCCTTGTCAGCCACCGAAATTCTCACCAGCGATGCGTAAGAACCAGCTGTTTTGGGCTTGCTGCCTATCGATGCTGTGGTCTGCGACCTTTGCGCAGAGCACAGAGGGGGACTTTCGTGCGCTGACCGAGCGTACGTTTCTCGATTACTACCAAAAGGTTGGGCTGCAAGAGAAACTCTATGTGGTGACCGACAAACCCTACTACAGTGCGGGCGAGAGCATCTATTTCAGTGCTTTTCTGCTCCATCCGATGCGTTTCACGCCGGCTGTCGAGTCTTCGTTTCTCTATGTCGAGTTAATCAGTGCCGATGGGCGATTGATCTCCCGCATGAAGGTCATGGGCGAACAAGGACGCTTCTCGAATGCCATGCCTCTCTCGACCAAACTCGATGCCGGACGCTATACGTTGCGCGCCTACACGAAATGGATGAGTAACTTCGACGAGCAGTTTCTCTTCCGCAAAGAGATCGAGATCGGCAACTACATTGACGATGCCATCCAGACGCCGATCACCTACAGTCTATTAGACGATCAGTCCGTTTTGGCTCGTATCACCCTGATGGATCATCAGCGAAAGCGGCTCGCTCATCAGGAGTTGCAATACACGCTCAACTTGCGCGGCAAGACTAAAACCTATCGCACCAAAAGCGACGAACAGGGCGTTGTCACGATCAAATTTCGCCCCTCGAACACACCGGATGATTGTCTGCGGCTGAAGATTTCGGCCAACAGTCGCCAGCTCGAGAGGACGATGCAACTGCCCTCCTTCTCGGATGATTTTGCAGTGCAATTTTTTCCCGAAGGAGGCGATTTGATAGCCGGCATGACCCAAACGGTGGCCTTCAAAGCCATAGGCATCGACGGCAAGGCGGTCGAGGTCGAGGGTTTCATCTGCAACGACAAGCGCGATACGCTATGCGACCTTCGCTCGCTCCACAATGGCATGGGCGTATGCCTGCTGACGACCGAATCAAATACCCGCTATACGGCAACACTCACCTCGCAAAAGGGGCTGAAGCGCACCTTCGAGTTGCCCGCCGTGCGCACATCGGGCTGCGCCTTACAGATCAAACGCAATGCCGGGAATGTCCTCTTTATGAAGGTAGCAACAACACCCGATCTACCCATCGAGCGGTTGGCGGCCGTCGTACAATCGCGCGGAGCGATCGAGGCCGTCATCGAAGATCTCTCCCGACTCAAACGCATCGACACCAAGAATATGGAGAGCGGCATCGCGCTGATCTCGATCGTAGACAAAGAGCATCGGCAGATTGTCGCCGAGCGACTAGTTTTTGTCGACAACAAGGACTTCGCCTCGGCCGAGATCCTAGCCGACAAGCAGACCTTCGCACCCCGCGAAAAGATCGCGTTAGACCTCCGCATTCGCAACAGCCGAGGGCTTCCGGCATCGGGTCGCTTTGCCGTTTCGGTCACGGATGCCGAGGCGGTCACCATAGACCCTGAGAGCGAAACAATCTTCAGCTATCTACTGCTCAGCTCCGATCTGCATGGGCCGATCGAGCGACCGGGAGCCTATTTCCTCCGACAGGGGGTTGGACGGAGAGAATTTCTCGATCTGATCATGCTCACCAATGGTTGGCGACGCTACGATGTAAGCAAAATTTTCCAAGGCGACCATCCGAAGATACTACACGAGATCGAGAAGTCGCAATACATTAAGGGCAAAGTCTCGGGATTGTTGGGCAAAGCCAAGAGCCCGAGTCTTGCCATCTTCCAAAAGGGGGGCGAGATGCTTGGTGTATTCCCGCTCACGACCAGCAATCGTTTTAAGATCTCGGGCATCGACATGCCCGACACGGCCTACTACTACATTCAGGCCCTCAACCGCAAAGGAAGCTCCCGCACGGTCACCCTGCGCATCGACCCCGAGACCTTCCCTTCGACCCACATCCCGCTCCCGAGACCACATTTTCAGGCCTACAAACCCGCCATAACGGAGGAGATGTTGATGGGGGCAAAAGAGAGATACTACACCGAGGGTGGCATGCGTGTTATCGACATTGACGCGGTAGTGATCACCGCCAAACGCGAACCCTCCTACTCCTATTCGACGCTCATCGACGGTTTCAACTCGCTGGGCGAGGAGTTGGCTCACTACGCCTCGGTCTATGATGCGTTGCAACGATTCCGTCAACTCGAGGTCATCGGCACCGAGGTGCGTGTGCGCAAGGATCCCGCCACACCGGGTATGTCGATGGAGCAGAGCGACGAGGAGTTCGCGGTCGATCTGTTTGACGATCAAGATCGCACGCCCGATGTGCTGATCAACGGCGTTACGGCCGACATCAGCGAGCTGGACACCTATCCGATGGAGGACATTACGCGACTTGCCTATATAGACGCCCGAGAGGCGGCAGGATTGGGCGGATTCACGCACAACGGCATGATCGTCATGGAGGTTCGCAACAGCAATCGTCGCATCAACATCACCAACGAATCGTTTGCCGAGGTGTTGATCGGAGGATATGCCAAACCAGCCGAGTTCTACGCCCCGCATTACGACATTGCCCCCCAAACGGAGCGCAAAGATTTGCGTACAACGATCGCCTGGGAACCGAATCTGCAGAGTAATGCCGAGGGGGCAGCATCGCTCACCTTTTGGACGGCTGACCGCCCCCACGACTATCAGGTGGTGCTCGAAGGTATTACCGACGAGGGGGAGTTATGCCGAGCCACCTATCTATTGAAAGCCAAGAAATAACAAATTAAAAAAATAGATCACGATGAAAAAATTTACCTGTGTAGCCGACATTGGCAACCTCGACGCCGCGGTGGCCGAGGCCCTAGAGGTCAAGCGCGACCGTTTTGCCTATACCCACTTGGGGAAGAACAAAACGCTGCTCATGCTCTTCTTCAATTCGAGCCTTCGCACCCGCCTCTCGACCCAGAAGGCGGCTATGAACCTGGGCATGAATGTCATGGTGCTCGATGTAAATCAAGGAGCTTGGAAACTTGAGACCGAACGTGGTGTCATCATGGATGGCGATAAGCCCGAGCATCTGTTGGAGGCAATCCCCGTCATGGGCTCCTATTGCGACATTATCGGTATCCGTTCGTTTGCCCAATTTCGCGACAAGGCCGAGGATTACGAGGAGCGTATCTTGGAGCAGTTCATCCGTTACTCGGGTCGTCCCGTATTCTCGATGGAGGCCGCTACACGCCACCCGTTGCAGAGTTTTGCCGACCTGATCACAATCGAGGAGCACAAGACCACGGCCCGTCCAAAGGTGGTGCTGACCTGGGCACCCCACCCCAAGGCCCTGCCGCAGGCTGTACCCAACTCGTTTGCCGAGTGGATGAATGCCACCGACTATGACTTTGTGATCACCCATCCCGAGGGTTATGAGCTGGATCCGCAATTTGTCGGCTCAGCACGCGTCGAGTATGACCAGCGCAAAGCCTTCGAAGGGGCCGACTTCATCTATGCCAAGAATTGGGCCGCCTATGCCGACCCGCACTATGGTGAGGTGCTCTCGAAGGATCGCAGCTGGACGGTCGATAGCGAGAAGATGGCTCTCACGAACAACGCCTACTTCATGCACTGTCTGCCCGTGCGTCGCAACATGATCGTGACGGACGAGGTGATCGAGTCGGAGCGTTCGCTCGTGATTCCCGAGGCCGCCAACCGAGAGATCTCGGCCCAGGTAGTCCTCAAACGCTTGCTGGAGAACCTCTAAAACACGCCAAAAAAGATGGAACAGATAACCGTCATCAAGATCGGCGGCAACGTGATCGACAATGCCGAGGCGCTGGCCCGCTTCGTGGAGCGTTTTGCTGCCCTCGAAGGGCCCAAGATCCTCATCCACGGAGGGGGTAAGTTGGCGACCCGTTTGGCCGAGCAGATGCAGGTCGAAGTGAAGATGATCGAGGGTCGTCGCATCACCGATCGTCCGACGCTCGATATCGTGACGATGGTCTATGCCGGATTGGTCAATAAACAGATCGTTGCCGCCCTGCAAGCAGCCGGATGTAACGCCATCGGATTGTCGGGTGCCGACGGCAACATCGTCCGTGCCCACCGTCGCCCGGCCACCCCGATCGATTATGGCTACGTAGGCGACATTGATGGCGTGGATAGCCGCCTGTTGGCCTCGTTGCTCGAGCAAGGGCTGACACCTGTCTTTTCGGCCATCATGCACGATGGCGAAGGGTCGCTGCTAAACTGCAATGCCGACAGTGTAGCTACGGCCGTTGCTCTCGGAGCGGCAGTGGTTGCTCCAACCGACCTCATCTTCTGCTTTGAGAAACGCGGGGTACTGCGGGATGCTGACGACGAAAGTTCGGTCATTGAGCGCATCACGGCCGCAAACTATACCGCCTTGAAGGCCGAAGGGGCTGTCAAAGGAGGCATGATCCCGAAGATCGAAAATGCGCTGAAGGCGGTGGTACAAGGTGTACGTTCTGTGCGGATCAAACACGCGGACGATTTGCTCAGCGAGGCAGGCACCACCATTGAAAATCAATAATCAGAAGGCATGTTTAACTATTGGAGCACCGAACCCTTTGTCGAGTTGTTGCAGCAGCTCATTGCCACCCCGTCACACTCGCGTGATGAGGGGGCGGTAGCCGATCTACTGTGCCGTTTCTTCGATACGAACGGTATCAAACACGAGCGGTTGCACAACAACCTCATACTTCATGGAAATCACACGATCGGGCGCCCTCGCCTGCTCCTCAACTCGCACATCGACACCGTGCGCCCCGCTGCAAGCTATACGCGCGATCCCTATGCCCCCACGATTGAAAATGGGCGGCTCTATGGACTCGGGGCAAATGATGCCGGAGCCTCGGCAGTAGCTCTGTTGGCTACCTTTTTGCGGTTGGTCAATCGTACAGGAAGTTGGGACACAGAGGCTGCTGCCCTTCCCTTCGATATCATGTTGCTCCTCTCGGCCGAGGAGGAGTGTGGGGGCGAGCATGGCATTCGCGCCTGCTACGACCACCTGGGAGATGTGGAGATGGCCATCGTCGGTGAGCCGACCTCGATGCAGGCCGCCATTGCCGAGCCCGGTTTGGTGGTCTTGGATTGTGAGGCAAAGGGAAAAAGTGGCCACGCCGCCCGGGGCGAGGGGGTCAATGCCCTCTACATAGCACTCGACGACATCCAGAAGTTGCGCCATGCCCAATTCAATCGGGTCTCGCCCACCTTGGGGCCGATACGCCTCACGACAACGATGATCAACTGTGGCACACAACACAACGTGGTGCCCGATACATGCCGTTTTGTAGTCGATGTACGCACGACCGACGCCTATACCAATGAGCAGACCGTCGAGATCATCCGCACAGCTCTTCAAAGCGAGGCAACACCCCGCTCGACCCGTATCCATGCCTCGGTCATCGACAAACAGCATCCACTCGTTCGGGCAGCGATAAAAGCTGGGGCCAAACCCTTCGTATCAACCACCACGTCGGACCGTACGCTGATGCCCTTCCCTGCCCTCAAGATCGGCCCGGGAGATTCGGCACGTTCGCATACGGCCGATGAGTATATCCTGATCGAGGAGATCGAGCAGGGAATCGCAACCTATGTAAAAATCATTGAAAATTTAGCAAAGCTATATGGCAACTAAACTTTGGGATAAGGGCTTCGACACGAACGCCCTGGTAGAGAATTACACGGTCGGACGCGACCAGGAGTTGGATATGCGTCTGGCTCGCTACGATGTCGAGGGGTCGATGGCCCATATCCGCATGTTGGAGACAATCGGTTTGCTGACGGCCGAAGAGTTGGCCATCCTGCTCGAGGGGCTGCAACAGATCGCCGAAGAGATCGAGCGCGGGGAGTTCCGCATCGAGCCCGAGTCGGAGGATATTCACTCGCAGGTCGAGCTGCTCTTGACTCGTCGATTGGGCGATGTGGGCAAAAAGATCCACTCGGGACGCTCGCGCAACGATCAGGTGCTGGTCGATCTGAAGCTCTTCCTGCGCGACGAAATGCGTCAATTGGCCGACGCCGTACGCATGCTCTTTGACCGTTTGCAGGAGCTCTCGGAGCGGCACAAGGCGGTGCTGATGCCCGGCTACACCCACCTGCAGGTGGCCATGCCCTCGTCGTTCGGTCTTTGGTTTGGGGCCTATGCCGAGACGCTGATCGACGACATGCGGCTGATCGTAGCGGCCTACGACATTGCCAACCAGAATCCGCTCGGATCTGCGGCCGGCTACGGATCGTCGTTCCCGCTCAACCGCACCATGACCACGCAACTCTTGGGCTTCGAGACCCTGCATTACAACGTCGTAGCAGCCCAGATGAGCCGCGGCAAGAGCGAACGAGCCGCAGCCAATGCCATGGCCGCCGTAGCAGCCACCGTAGGACGCATGGCGATGGATCTGTGTCTCTTTATGAGCCAGAATTTCGGATTCGTCAAACTGCCTGACAACCTGACGACCGGCTCGTCGATCATGCCCCACAAAAAGAATCCCGATGTCTTCGAGATCATGCGCGGCAAGTGCAACCGTCTGCAGGCCCTCCCCAACGAGATGGCCCTGATGCTGACCAACCTGCCCGTAGGCTACCACCGCGAAATGCAGCTCTTGAAGGATATCCTCTTCCCGGCAACCACCGAGCTGCGTCAGACGCTCGAGATGGCCGACTTCATGCTCTCCAATCTGCAGATCAATGAGCAGATCATCGAAGATCCGAAGTACGACTATCTCTTCACGGTCGAGGATGTCAATCGGCTAGCTCTGAGCGGTGTACCCTTCCGCGAGGCCTATCGTGAGATCGGCATGCAGGTGCAGCGTGGCGAGTATCGCCCCACCCGTTCGGTGAACCACACCCACGAGGGAAGTATCGGCAACCTCTGCACCGAGCAGATTCGACAGAAGATGGAGCGCGTCATGGCTCAATTGGCTTAAAAAATCAGCTCCTATCTCACAAAAAAGAGAGGCTGTCTAACGTTACGCCGTAGGCAGCCTCTTTGATTTTAAGTCGTTGTAATCGGCTTTTAGGCGCGACGAAGCGCCTCAATAAACTCCGGGAAGTGTTGCCACAACGGTTCCGTGCGCAGCCACAACTCACGCGCCTCAGCCTCTCGGGTAGGACGCTCCGACTCGATAGCCTGCAAATAGGCCTCATCAGCTGGATGGTGGTCGGCAACAAACTCTTCATAATAGGGGGCAAAACGCTCCTTAAAGCGCTTCAACTCCCCGACCGGCAAGGCCCCATCACGACGAAATCCGGCCCAAAGCATCAGCAGGACCCGTTCCGGCTGTTTATCCGAGACATCGTTAATCACCTCATCGAACAGTTCCTGTTCGTCCATCGCCTGGTAATCGAAGGCCAAGAGGGTCGAGCCCTCCAAATGGTCCTCCGGATCGAGCTCTAACTGCAACTCTAACAACGCCGCCGACATCTCAAAGTCACTAATCAGAAAATGGTCGATGGCCGAGGTATGCAACACCTCAATTGCTGCCCGTGAATTGGGATGATTCCACTCCAAAATCACCTCTTCATCCTCCGGCAGGGCCTCCATCAAGCGTTGAAAAGCCTGAAAACGCAGGTTACAAGCCTGTTCAACAAGACCTTGCTGTTGGCTGGCTTGTGCATCGCGCAACACGCGGACAAAATCATAAGGGCCTCGTCCGATCAGTTCAAAGGTCTGATCGGCAGTGGGTTTAAGCTCGAATGGTTGCATCTTTACGCAATTTGAAAATCATGATAAAGGCAATCAGCAGGGTCAAAACACCTCCCAACAGATAGGCCAGCGGGCGATTCTCCATCCCCAAGAACTGATTTGAAATAAAAAGGAACGACGCACAGATGTAGGTCATGAAGAGTGCCGGCAGGAGGGCAATCCAATAGTTAGCTTTGCGACGAACCAGAAAGACCGTAATGGCCCACAACACAACCATAGCAAGCGTCTGGTTCGACCAGGCAAAATAACGCCAAACAATATCAAACTCGACCGTTGTGATCCAATATCCGATCATAAAGAGCGGGATACAGATCAAGAGTCGTTTCAGATAGGGGCGTTGATCGAGTTTAAGGATGTCGGCCACGATCAGACGCGCCGAACGGAAGGCCGTATCGCCCGACGTGATCGGAGCGGCAACCACACCCAGCAGGGCCAACACGCCACCGATCGTCCCCAACATGCCATTCGAGACAGCATCTACGGCCCATGCGGCACTGCCGCCATGGTCACTCAAGGCCACACCCAAACCGTCGGAACCACCAAAGAAGGCCATCGCTGCAGCAGCCCAGATCAGGGCAATGATGCTCTCCGCGATCATCGTGCCATAGAAGACCGAACGGCACTCCTTCTCGTTACCCACACAGCGGGCCATCAAGGGCGACTGCGTGGCATGGAAGCCCGAAATAGCGCCACAAGCGATCGTGATAAAAAGCGTCGGGACAATCGGCAAGCCGGAGGCCTGGTAATGTTCGTTCTGCAGCGAGGTAAGCTCCGGAATCGTGTAATCGCCAACGAGTAATGCGCCCAATAGCCCCACCGCCATAGCGACCAAAGCAATACCAAACAAGGGATAGATCTTACCGATAATCTTATCCACAGGCAGCAACGTGGCTAAAAAGTAGTAAGCCAGAATGATCCACACCCACGTCGAGGCCGAAATGGCAAATTCGCCCGACAGATCCATCGAGGCGAGCCACCCCCAATTCGGCAAGGAGATTGAATCGGTCATACCGGCCAAGAGCTGTGCCGGACTCAAGAGGAAGACGGCACCCACCAAAATCAGTAGCACGATGGAGAATAGACGCATAAATTGGCGCATGCCACCACCCAGATAGTGTCCTGCCACCTCCGGAATACTCAAACCATCATGGCGCACCAGCATCACACCCGACAGGAAATCGTGCATAGCACCCATCAAGATACCTCCGAACGTAATCCACAAGAAGGCTACAGGCCCAAAGCAAGCACCCAGCACTGCACCGAAGATCGGTCCCGTACCGGCAATATTGAGCAGCTGGATCAGAAAGATGCGCCAGCGCGGCAGCGGCACATAATCGACACCATCATAGAGCCGATGGCACGGTGTTTTCGCCGAAGCATCGATGCCGGCTTGACGTTCCAGATAGCGGCCATAGGTAAAATAGGCGGCCACAAGCAGGACTAAACAACAGCTAAAAGTGATCATTTGGTGGCAATTTTATGCGAAGATACAAAGAAATGTGCTTTTTTTTGCAAAATAGTTGCGAGAATTAAATTTTTTTCTGATATTTGCACTCCGAAACGGGACAACAAGCACCCGAAAGGCCGAAATAGCTCAGCGGTAGAGCACTTCACTCGTAATGAAGGGGTCCCGAGTTCAAATCTCGGTTTCGGCTCAAAGAAGGAGGAGATTTTTCTCTTCCTTCTTTTTTTCGTGTCAAGGATCTGATAATCAGATTCGCACATCCTTATCCTGCGTATTCTAATAGTTCCTTTGGGCCATCCAACATGTATTGAGCTCTTTGGATTATTGTTTTTTTGAATTTGTATCTTTGACATATCAAACACACCTTAGTAGTTTTTGGCACTCGGGAACAGACCGTTGTGATTTGCTTTTGAATTTGTATCTTTGACATATCAAACACACCACGACCGCGCCACTCCCACATCAAAGGCTCGTTGTGATTTGCTTTTGAATTTGTATCTTTGACATATCAAACACACCAGACTCGCCACCGGAATCTGAAAGGCCACCGTTGTGATTTGCTTTTGAATTTGTATCTTTGACATATCAAACACACCGGTTTTCTGAGATAAAACCTGCACGATCAGTTGTGATTTGCTTTTGAATTTGTATCTTTGACATATCAAACACACCCAAGTCGAATAAGGGAAAGACCTCGAAGACAGTTGTGATTTGCTTTTGAATTTGTATCTTTGACATATCAAACACACCAATTACAAATGTTAAAGGGTTGCACAAATAGTTGTGATTTGCTTTTGAATTTGTATCTTTGACATATCAAACACACCACAATCCTTGTAAAAGAATGTGTATCAGTCGTTTGGTGAGGTATTTAGAAATTAAAAATCACGGTGTTTGATAAAAGGATTTGCGTCACAAGGGCGCAAATCCTTTTTCTGTTTTAGAACATCTCCAATTGTTGAACGGGTTGATCTTGCTTAATCCGTTGGCAACCTCGGAACAATTCCATTTGGCCAAATTGCTTATCGGTGATGGTCAAAATTCCGACATAACCCTCTTTGGGTAGTATTTGCTTCACGCGTTTGATATGCACTTCGGCATTTTCACGGCTCGGACAATGGCGCAGATAGATCGAAAATTGAAACATAGTGAATCCATCGCGCAAGAGTTGTTTGCGAAACTCTGCATATTTCTTGCGCTCACTTTTTGTCTCGGTAGGCAGATCGAAAAAGACAAAAATCCACATGATTTGGTATTCACTAAATCGGTCGATCATTCCATCATCGGATAGGCTATTTTGCGAATCTCTCCGCTATAACATTTATACAAAGAGGCCGTGGTCATACCCACACCAACCATCAATGGGCTGCGACGGCCATTGATGACTACATCGAGGACGGGAATTGCGAGTAATTTTCCCTTTAATTCAGTCGTCAAGTGGGATATATCGACTCCGCTATCCACGATTTCGGCGACCAATTTGTCCACATAGGGGCGATATGGCTCCATAATGTCGTCAGCCAGACAGTAGGCATTGTAACGATTGTGGTGATGGATACCCAACGTGGGGAGCAGACCGCTACCCACTAACGAACGAGCTACCACAGCACGCAAGATGGCATATCCGTAATTCAATAAGTTGTTGGGCGGAACACCCTCCCTATCACGTCGGAAACCTTTTATCTCGCCAAAAAGATTTTGCCAATAAAAGGCAGCTGCACGCCCTTCGAGATTATCCGCGTCACCACTTTTAACCTGTTTGGCCCATGCCTCCATATTGCCACAATCTAAGCCACGTTGGCGATACAGCACCGATGATTGGTTGAGAATCTTAGCCTGAATGGTCTGTTGCCACAACTGCTTTTTAAGGGGTAACGAGGCTTCAATCTGGTCGCGAAATCGCTCCGATTGGGTTGTATTCCCCTCCAACGGCAATAGCAACCCCGAAGGCATGCGGTGTTCGTCACAGGTCACTACTGCCACATTGTTGTCAAGCAATGCCCCCAACGCCCCCTGCGTAATGGTGATTTGCTTGTTATCCAACACCACTACGCCAATATCCTCAATCGGGATGCGTTTAACAACCGTCTCCTTAAAGGTTGCCGGCAACGATTCGTTCTTCTCCACCTCGGGCAGGCGAATCTCCAACTGCGCCAGCCGCACATTCAGGTAGGTCGGATTGCCAAAATAGAGCGTGCGCTTAATCATAGCTCTGTAATTTTGCCGGTGACGCTGACGAGGACTTTGTGAGGTTTTTGCGATTGTAAGGATTTGAGACTTTGCACTCGAATCATTTTCTTCATACCAATTGATAGCGCTTCATTTTTTACCCCACTATATTTATCATCCACAGTCGTTTCTAAATGATGTCTAAAATAATAAATACCTTTGGATAATTTCTGCACCCGATACAAAAACCTGCTTAACAAGGCGTAATCCTCACGGCGTATGGCATCCTGATAGAGTTCCTCCTCCATACCGAGGATAAACATCTCGTTTTGCTGCATCGAGAACTTAAATTGCCAGGTGGCCGATTTGGGGAGTTGCTCCTGGAACGATTCGGGCATCTGTTCGGTAATCTTTTCCCAAACCTCGCCCGGGTTGGTAATAATGGTCGGAATACCGTATTTCTTGCGCTCAACGGCGTGCCAGAAGGTCACGATATGCTCCTGCCACTTCCCCTTTTCGTCCTCATAGATTGCGACATGATGGTTGTTCCCGGGCTTGACAAAGGCGATAGCTTCGCCCTGCTCGTTGTAACGCACGGGGACGGTCGCATTTAAGCCCGTGTAGCAGCGCACACTCCGTATCTCACGCCCCTGGTGGTCGAGTACCGGTTCGGCAAAGGCCTTTTCGGGTTTGCCTCCGAATTGCTCCAATCGCTCGCGCAAAATCTCGCGGATGCGCTTATCCACCACATAATCGACATCTTTTAGGGCGATCGCACCCACCTTATATTTAATAACGTAATCCTCCTTGCCCGTTTCGCTGTTGCGGATACGGCCATAGACGCTCTCCTCGCTCAATGCGCCACGGGGGATGATGATGCCCTTTTGTGCGCAAATGCGTTTGCCTCCCTTGTGGATATAACGCTTGCCCACACTTGCAGCTCGTTTACCACTCTTGAACGACACGGCAATACCCGACACCGCCTCGGCAACCTCGGCCGTGGAGAAGTGGGGTTGTTGTTGGATATAGCGCTCGAGGCGCGTGAGGCGTTGGCGTGTTTCAGCACCTTGCGTATCATTGGCCAAAGAGGCAAAGGCCACCTCTTTGAGCGAGTTGAGGTTGTTGATGCGCTGGATATACCCCTGCTTGGTGCAGGCAATCGTGAGCGCATCGACTGCGTGGTGGCGATGATCCATGCGCTTCGACCAATCCTTGATGCGTTCTACCTTAACCTTTCGGCCATCCACCTCGCGCTCCACCAACTCGGTAAGGCCTGCCGCTTGGTAACGCTCAAAATTGAGCGTATGCAACACCTCGTCCCAACCCCAAAGGTGGCGGATGAAATCGGTAATGCTACCACTTGTCGCATAGACATTTCGGCAAACGGCCTGCAACATCTCCTTGGCCTTCTTGGCGATATATTGACTCTCGCGCAACTGACGATTGATGAAATCGGAGGGTAACTCACTTGCGGGCATAAGAAGCTTGTTTCGTTTTGCTTTGGATATACCCACATCCATTGGCATTTTGGGATTATAATCGTCGGCTAGTTTGTTCACTCTTTCAATATATGCCTCAAATTCTTCCTCCCCTTTACCTTTCATGTAATCGTAAGCTGTATGATTCCCTTTTTCTTGGTTACATTTACGACATGAACAAACTTTGTTTGAGAAACTGTCATCAAACAAAATAGACTTCGGTATAATATGTTCGATTTCTACTCCAAAACCTAATAAAAACTCTTTAACATCTACAACTGAGTTACAATAAATACACGTCTTCTTGGATTCGTCCCATAGACGATATTTCTGAATGCGAGAGCGTGTTGGTGTTAGTCCGTAATTTTTAATTTCTTGTGCAGCTCGCTCATTCTTTTTGTTATTTTTATTTATTGCGTCTGTAGCTTGTTCGCGCTCTTCGCGACTCTGCTTCAATTCACGAGCTAACTCCACGCGAATCTCATCAAAGCGGCCGTGCTCCTCCATCAGGGCATTGACCAAATTGACCAACTGATTGAGAATCTTCTCTACGACAGGCTGGCGCAATGCTCCCTTTTGAATCGGCATTAACTTTTCGGCCAATTCGCGTGCTTCGTTTTGTGCTTTGGTAAGAGGTATGTCGTCATAACCGGCCGCTAACTTAGCATCGTAATATTGCATGCCCTCCATCATATAGGGCAGAATCTTGCGCATGGCACGCGAAGATTTATTGCCGTAGCCCGCCTTTACGAAATCGATTTGGCACAAAGCCTCCACGACCGCTTCGTCATCAATGGCAAATTGAGTTTGCAACACGCGCTGCAACTCTTCCCTATTGGAAATCGAATACAATGTGTGCCAAAGGCGATAGAGGGGTTGTTGCTCAAACGACGCATCGATTACCTTCGACACCTCGCCGGTCTCGGTATTGACCAAATTGCCATCTGTCACACATAGGTCAAAGCGCAGCAATTCCTCCTTTTGCGGATAGTTGCCAAGAGCCTTTTCGATAGCACAATAGGTCGTATTACCCTGCAAACCCCCTTCAACTGCTTGCTGAAACAGCCACTCCTTGGTTTTAACACCGAGGAGGGTTTTTAACTGCGTAGCCTTCAACTTGTCATGGGTATTCAGATAGACAAAAAGCTGTTTTTTCTGCTCCACGGAGATATAAAGCAAATCATTCTCTCGATTCCGGACCGCCAAATTATTGATGCTTTCCCAGATTTTGCAGACCTGAAAGAGCGGCGAGCTGCGCGGTGCGACCTTTGGACCACAATTCACGATGCGCTCACCGCGCTTAACATCGTGTCGCTCCAACTCACATTTACCGACAAGATGTTTGCACGATTTCAATGGTCGCTGGTGGAAGATAATGTAGTCGCGGATATGGGCGACCACCTCGGCCGTAAGCAGGTCGGGATAGTGGCTTTGCTGATTTCGCATGATTGCATCATACTCTTCTATATAAGCATCACGCGGGTAGACGCGCTCTTTACATCGGAAGGCGGCATCAGCTTTAAGACCATTATAGAGGAATTGGCCGACAGTCACAGATTGTTCGTGTAGTTCGCGATGACGCTCCTCGACTTTCTGTACATATTCCCCCTGCTTCTTGTCCCCATAATCGGATTTTGCAGTGCGATAACCTCGCTTTTGATTGATGTGGCACAGCACACGGCCCAATTCGAGCAAGGAGATTTTCTCGGTTACCGCCTTTGCGCGCAGACCCCATAATTCGAGGGTCGAACATTTCAGCGTTGAACCGTTGTACATGCCCAATCGTGTCAGTTTCTCTAATAATAGAGCCCGACGCAATTGGTAGCGATCATAGCCCTTGCGTTGGGTCCTTTTGGCTGTTCGGTCAGCATTTTTTGTTAGTGCCTGACCTTTGGAAAATTGGGTGCTTTCATCCACACTCAACGGGATAATTCGGCTTCCGATGGCAACAATTTTATCCTGCGGTGAAGAGGTGCCTTCCGATATAACCTCTTGGCTGTTCTCCTCGATTATGGCCCAACCAACACTCGATGAACCTAAATCCAAACCAAGCACTCGTTTCATATTCGCTAAAATTTATAAGTATATTACAAATTTACGAAAAAGTTTGGAATGTTGCGAATTGTAGAGTATATTTGCCTTTACAAATTCAAAAGCAAATCACAATAAGGATTATTCCGTTGTGAAAACATGTAAAGCGGGGCGTATATGCGACCTCGCTTTTTTTTACAACACCACCGGAACTTGCAGGTGTTCCTATTTTTGGGTGATTTTTTGGTTAATGGAAAAAGAAAAAGCGACTCAAACTGCTGATTATCAGTCTCTTACATCTCATTCTTTGTGTACCTATAATGAAAATATAAGGAGTGCCAATCGCACTCCTTTATTTTTTTATTCATTCTGAAGCAGTTAGGGCGATTCGCCCCCAATCAAAAACTGTGAAAAATCGGGCGAAATACCGTCCAATCCTCGAAAAATCCTCTGAGAAGGGGATGGGGATTGGAGTGATAAATGGGAAGGATGCGATGGGGTGGGTTGGCCAAGTTGCGATTTTTTCGGCTATTGTGTGCATCCAATAAAAATAAATTACTATCTTTGCACTACATAAGGAGCCTTTACGGACTACGCGTTACGAAAGGTGAAAAGGGAATCCAGTGTGAATCTGGGACAATACCAGTTGCTGTAAATCCCACTCCGTCAGGAGTTTGTTTATCGCACTCTTTGCCACTGATTGAAATCGGGAAGGCGTGATAAATGGGATAAGTCAGAAGACCTGCCTTATGTTTTAATGGATTGCTACCTACTGGGATATGGGTTGAAATCAACATTTTTTTAATTGCTACATTATTTTTTAGCCAAAGAAGTCTAAAAACAAGTGCGTATTGTATCTTGTTCTTCTTGCAACTGCTGCGTTTTGTGTGC
>JBGVPZ010000002.1:0-7866 GCA_045127275.1 Alistipes sp. | reverse complement strand
GCGTGGGTTGGTTCGGTCGGTCTGCTGGAGTCGGTACGTGATGTGGTCGATGATGGTGTCGCAGGCCTGACGTATGGCCATGTCGTGGGTGGTGTCTCTGAACTGCCTGAGCTTGGATAACAAACGGCTTAGGTCGGTGTCGGGTTTCTCGGACGTGGTGACGTAGAGTTTCTCAACCTTGTATGTGACGCTGGTGCCCTTCCAGTTGAATAGTAGTTTGTCGGGGCAGCGGTCTTTGCGGACTGCGTAACCGTCCGTGTGGCCTTCCTCGTAAAACTTGTAGCGTTTAACAAGGTATTTAAAATGAAAGTAGTGCCGCTGGAGTGCTGCGAACATGATGAGGAGCTTATCAGGAGTGTTGTACATGTCGAGGGTGTTCCTGATGGACTGTCGTTTGGATTCGTTCCCGTCTAGCTTGATGAGGAACCATTTGCGCACGCTGGAACGAATGGAAAACTCGATGCGCCAAATCTCAGGGGTGTACTGTCGCCCGCTTTCGTCAATCCGTGTGACTGTCGTGGCGTTATCAACGAGTCCGTTAGCTTCCCACGATTGTCTTATGTATGGCTTTCCGTACTGGCGTGTGGTAGGGTCGTAAAGCTCGAGGGTCTTGTTGTAGAACTTGGTGCCGATGTCCGATGATGGGCTGCCCCATGAGATGGAGTTCCATACCTTGCCCTCCCATCGTTCCTTTCCGTGTGGGCTGATATCAGCTTGGTTGATTTTGGCATACTTATCCGTCATGTACCGACGCATAAAGTCGCGCGGTTTGTCGCCATAGTCGAAACGCTCTAAATCCAAGCAGATGTCTACGCGAACGATGTGGTGGAACTCATAGCGGTGTTGGTCGATGAACGCCTGCATGGCGTCGGCTGCATCAGGAAAGTAGCAAGCGCGATTCGTCAACCTGATGTGCGCGATGTTGGGTGCAATGATATCGGACTTTGGTGCGCGCCGTACCTCCATCCAGCCGAGGTGGTCATCATCCAGTAATGTGAACATCTCGCCCCACACTTTGGTACCGTAGTCGCGCTGATGCACAACAATGCCACGCGACTGAAAATATTCAGGGTCGCGTGGCTCGTTGAGTGGCTCCAGCACACAGACCTCGAGCCAATCAAGATTGATGCACCGAGTTTGCTGCGTCATAGTTCTGAGTGTGAACGACGACATTGTTTGTCTTCTGCTGGAGCTGGTTCGCGCGGGCTGATAGGATGATGTCGTTACCGTTGGCCATGTGATGCAGACGGCAAAGGACACCATCAGGCAGGATTGTTTCATGCCTGAGCCGATATCCGTCCGCGAGGAGCGCGTTACGTCGCTCCTCGTAGTCGAATATCATACGTTCATTTACCCTCGCCTTGTTCATCGTTCTGCGTTGTTGGTGGGACAACCCAGCCGCCCTTTGCAATCTCATAGGCATTGCCGCGCTGGTCGAATAACGTCTTTTCCTTAGTCTCCGCGTGATAGTATTTCAGGATATCAACCATGACACCGTCCTTTGTGTATAGACGACGCGGACAATTGTCGCCCGCTGCGCCAATAAGTTCCACGCGTTGCACGTGTATCTTAAGCCCAGCTTTCATACATCTATCTTTCTCGCTGGAATAGACACGTGTACTAACCTGACCAACGACACACACGGCCGTACCCTTAGTGAGATACGGCAGCACTGCAGGCCGACCACTGGCACACGACATGGTGCAGTCGACCCACATCGACGATTCGACTCGGGTACCATCGGCACCTTTGTAGCTGTCATTGTGTGCGACACGAAATGATACAAACTCCCGACCGTCTGCGGTCTTAATCTCGGCATTTGCGCCAAGGTTTCCGATTAATGTTGCGATTAACATAACTTGAAATTTTAGTGAAAAAAAAATTGTGAAATAACTTTAAACAAACTCAAATCAAAAATAACTGCTGGATGATAACCAGCCAAGCAACCACCTCCCAAAGGATAAGGATGCGTTTGAATAGTTTCGTCATATGCTCAGGACTTAGGTTTATAACGTGATATCTGCTAGGCAAGATGTATTACTCGCTGCGCGAGTCAGTCGCCTGATTGATAGGATGATGTTCAGGCAGATAGAATGAGCCCTTGGGTTTTGTATGATAGTGGCGCGAGTATCGGACCATATCGTAAAGGGTGCCATCATCCATCGCATCCACGACGGCAGTGAGTAGGCCATTAATTATGGCATTACGTTTCCAGTAGGGGTGTTTCGCCACAAGTGCATCCACCTTTTTGAGTGTCTGCGGGTCAATCCTTACGGAGATAAGTTTCAAATTTTGCATAGTTTACCAGGTGAATTAGTATTACTTTCTGCAGGCCTTCGGTACTGAATTGTACTACACAACCAAAACCCGCATAGATATCGCCATCAGCCCAGCCCGACTTTCTTAGACTGGAGCATGTGGCATGTGTAGTAGTTCGGGTCAATCTGCATCAATAGGTGATGTCGATTGAGTGCCGCTTGATAGTGGGCAGGCTCCTCGCCAGTACCGTCGAGGATTCTGCAAAGGTCGTTGGCCATGACCGATAGCACGTCAGGGTACTGACGGCCGATGGACTGCTGGCACTTGATGCAGAACTCTACTGCATCACGTGACCAGCGCACAAAGAAATGTCCGTGCTCGAACGCGTAGGATTCGAGCCAAGCACGTTTCTTGTTCTGGGCTTCAGACTCACCAATACCCACCTTATAAAAGCGGGTATTGGAGTCGATAGTTAGCCCAGCTGCGATGTAAAGATAGTAGTGGGTCATTTTATATAATTACAAATATCAAAACCTTCATCATCATACGCAATAATCTTGATGGCAGAGCTTGCCATCAGAGTACCACGGCAGACCATCATGAGGGTTGCCAAAGCATGGCTTTCTTCCTCCTCACACTCATAGGTAAAACAGACCTCAGAGCCATCACGATAGGTTAGAAAAATAGTAGCCTTCATATTTAGAGATATTTAGCAACGGTGACACCGTTGACGGTTTCGAAATAGACACTGACATTAAAAGCCGAAGCCAAACTAAGGAGCAATGCGACATCGCATGAGGTGAAAACCCCGCGGGGATTCATAGTAAAAACCAAAAGGTTTGCATGGTAGAACTCTTCGAACACACTCTCCTGCAGGGATAGTGAGTAAGAGTTTGTGGTGTTGAAATGGCAGACGTTGGCAAGATTGTCGACCAGCCCACGAAATTGTTTTTTTGTCATAACGCTCAGTTATTAAATTAGTACCATCGAGGAGACCTACGTAAAACGCTCAAATAATAGGCAGTATGCTAAATTGAATGTTCGCGACTGCGATATTATGGTAAACAAAAAAGCGGCCGTGAGGATTACTCCGTACGGTCGCCCTTGCCTGAGCGTTGTCTTTACGTTCGGTGGTCGCTCCTCAGCGTTGCCACTTATCCTAAGACACCACAAAGTTACGAAATATATATGAGTAATGCAAGCCAAATCGACGTTCAGGCGTTTTTTATCGACGTTTCAAAACTAATAGATGCAGGGTGCGACGCACGCCTGCATAAACGCCAAAGGAGCCGCAGGGCGCGGGAGGGAGCCCCAGCCCCGACCCCCATAAAAACAAAAACTGAGCGCATCCCTGCGCCCAGCTCAGCAAAACGAAATTCTATACCTCAAAGTGTATGAACAATATACTGGCCACGCTAAGCCATTTTGTATCCTTGCTCAATCTTCTTACCTTCGATTGACTGTCCGCACTCCACAAACGCCATTGCTTCTACCAGCTTGCACATGGTGGTTGCATCCTCGAACTGGATTGGCTGGGTTGGGGTAATACCTGAACGCTGGCACACGATATCGATGTATCGTTGTGTGTTGTTTTCGGATGCGGGAGCCCAAGTACTGACGATATCGGGAACGGTGTTTTTGTGATATCGTCGTATGTATCTCCTGAGGATGCAGAATGCAGCCCTGAGCCCGTATTCCATCGTTACGAACTCCTCGAACGCTGGGTCAGTTGGGTTCTGACGTTCGCCTAACCATGTGTTTCCTATCCTGATGTTCAGGGGATTGTTGTTGCGGATTCCGCGTGGAGTGATTTTTGCCATACTATTTATTGAAAAAGAACCATACGCCTATAATACTGTCGGTGCCAGCAATCCACGCAGCCTTAAAAAAGGCGTGAGGCACTGCCAGTCGATGGTCACCGATGAGGGTTGTATCTCTATCCAAGTAAACTGGCATGGCCAGTACCTGGATAGAGTCATATAATAGAGCCGCTGAGCGGCAAAAAGATTCAGTACGTTTCCATGCCCCGCGGTTGAGTCGCGGAGCCTGCGGAGCGACGTTGACCAGCTCGAAAGTGCTGCGCATTGCGCGCAGATTACGAGAGCGGTCAGCCGCGGGGCACATGTGCCCCCTATCATATCCCGACCTGCTAAAGTCGGCATGTGTGGCCACTGCCATAGTTCCCAGTAGGGTATTGGTAAAACGCCAGCTTGGTTCTCGTTGTGTATGTCCGATATCAGACCGATGTAGTGTCCAGCTGACCAGCTGAGGGCAGATGGTTTGAAGGTTGTAAACGCTCAGGAACTGCGTAGTTCTGAGCGTTACTATTTGAGAGTTTCCCGATATCGCGAACGATATCAGAAAAAGGGCGATAAATAGCCGATGTTTCATAGGACTTAATTACATCATTGTGGCGGCTCCTGCACCTGAAAGGGCAGCAACAATAACGCGTACCATCTCAAGTACGACGTTCCACCAGTTAATCTTTTTCATGTCGAATTATGCTTGTAAGTTTCTGAATATAGTATTCAAGCCCAAAGATAGACCCAGCCAGTAGGAAAGCCTGAGCGACGTACATCAGGGTTCCAGATGCGATATCCTTGATATCTAAGACCTGAATAAAAGCAAGTGCAATGCTGCTCGATATGAGCAACACTGCACAAGCATGAGAGATAACCTTTTCGGCCTTCATAGCGAATCCGAATTAAGTTCTTTAGCCTGCATCCTGCCAACGAGCCTGCAGCGTGCGGCTGGTTTCAGCGGTGAAGGTGTATGTGCTCAAGTCAGACACCTTTGAGCCGTTTTCAAACCATCCTTGGAACTGCAACTGTGCACCTTGCTGACGTTCAGCTACGATTGTAACTGAGTCACCAGCCTGATACGTACCACCACCAGTCACCGACGTTTGGTCGGGTACATTTGTGGAAAGTGTAATCACGACGTCGTGCGACTCTGAGAACCGTGCAACAAGGGTGCGGGCTACGGACGCGGTGAACGTGTAACTGGCGTTACTGGAAACGAGAACGTTGTTCTCATACCATCCGTCGAAATTGTACCCTTCAGCTGGTGTGGCCACTACCGTGACCGAGGTGCCTACCACCTTACGCCCACCACCACTAACCGAACCCTCCGACGGGTTGCAGCTAACTGATATTGTCACCTTCTCGCCTACTGGCTCCTGAGCGTTGGAGCCGCCCTTAAAAGACGCGTTGTTCAGGTACTTGGCGTTGTCGAGACCAACGCTGTTTTCTGTGAAATCGTCGATGGCAGCCTGCAGGGTGCAAGCGTCCACACTCTCCTCGATAGCCTGCGGGTCGAGAATCAGGGTAGATTCAGAACGAGCCCACGAACCGTCGCCCTTCTCACGGCTGACGATAACGGCAGCGGCCTTTACGTCAGTGTTGCCAATAGCGAAGGTGATACCCTGAGCCGAGTACTCGAGAGCTGCGAAAGTGCCCTCGTTCTTGGGGCTGGGGCTTACGATTTCGCCACCAGTGATGAATGCAGTGCTGAGGGGCAGGTTTACACCGTTTTCGTCAACTGGATTCAGGATGACGCGGTTGTAGTAGAAATACTTGTTGCCGAGTGCATCCTCACAGATGTTGACGAATGTGAGCTGGTCGCCACGCTGGAGATTGAACGCGTCGATGACGCCCTGATAGGTGTTGGCAGCTACGGCACCAGTCTTAGCACCGGTACCCGATGTTACGCCGACAACCGGTACCTTAGGAAGGGCACCCATGGAGATAACGAGGGGGTTGTACACGAAATTGGCTGAGCCAATAGGTGCAAAGTTGAAGATGTCGTCGAACGTGTCGCCCTGAGCAACAGCGTTGGAAATCTTCGTGCGGAGGTCGTTCATGTTGCGTTTCATGAACGCAGCCATGTTCTCGCTTGGGTTGGCTTTACCCTCGAAAGAGTGGTCGGTGATGGCCGACATGCGGGAGTAAGCCTGCGAGATGGTGTTCAAGATGATACGCTGAACGATTTGTTTTTCGGTCTGCGGGTTGCGGACTGACTCAGCCTTTGCGCGGGTCACCTGCTTGCCGTTCTGACGGCTGAAAACCAGGGAGCCCACCTTTCCGCGAGCCTGACCCAGTAACATATTACCTTTTGACATAGTAGAGATAGAAATTAAATGTTCGCGGGAATGCGCCCGCACGCATAGTGATATAGTTTAACGTCCGCAAAGATACAAATTTTTCCGAATCGGAGCAACATCGGAGGAACATCGGAGGAGGGCTGGAGTTGGTACGGATTAACTGACAAAAATTTGACAAAGGTCACTTTGACCATAGGGCAAAGTTTAGAAAAGTTTATGAAAGTTTAACGCGGACGAGGGGGTAGATACGCGCAAATTGCATGGCGGCCCAGCCGCCATATAAGCCCCACAAGCCGCAGGGAGCGGGAGGAGGCCCCAGCCCCGACCCCCATATAAGCTGGTTGGGAATCGGCGGCGGGGGAAGGTTCACGTTAAAACGACGTCCGCGGGGGTCGGGCGCGGGACGGCGTAACACCGTGGTTTAACGTGAAGGCCCCCGCCGCCGCCGGAGTAATGTCAAAAGGGCGATGAACGCCGAACAGCCGCGGGGGCGCGGCGCGCTTTGCGCGACGCAGCGGACGCCTTGCGGACGCGGGGCGGCGGGGGGGCCCGCCGACCCAGCCCACGCGGCGGGCGTCGGACGTCAGACGGGCGATGGGCAACCGAAGTCCCCACGCGCTTAAGCTAATAAAACGCGCGGCAGCGCGGAAAGGCACGACCAAACCAGCGTTCGTCGAGCGCGGGCACGCGCGACACCGACCGAATCGCGTTGGTCGCACTCCGCGCACGTTGGTGACGGACGGGGGTGCGCAGCCCGACCGCAGACCGACGCCAGCAAGGGGGCGGCGGCCGCGGGCGCGCGGGGGTGCGGGGGCGGGGGAGCCCCCGCGTTTGTGCGTTGGACGTTAGATGGCGATGGGAGACCGAACCCCGCGCAGGCCGCCCGCGAGTTAGTGCGGGCGGGGGCGCGGGGCTTGGACGTTAGATGCGGCAGCCGCGGGGGTGCGGGGGCAGGGGAGCCCCCGCGTTTGTCAGCGTTTGTGGTGTCGGGTGAACTGGTGCAGTACCAGTCCTGATACGATTGCGATGATTGCGTAGAGTAATTGTTCCATGGGTGCAAAGTTACGAATTAGTTTTGTAATATCCAAATAGTGTCGTCGTCGGGCGCGTGTGCCTGCGTGCGTGTGCGTCGCATGAGTGAAACCGCTGGGATTGCCTTTAGTTACTGGGCTTTTGGTCGATTGCGGATGGAAATCCGACGGCCGTACTACTGTACGGCCTTTTGCTGGCCGTCAGAGTGGCAGGATGTCGTGGCGAATTTTCATGAGTTCGCGAGCTTCCTTAATGAGTTGTGCCGCATCCAGTTCAACGCCTGATGTGCGCCATTTCATAACCAGCTGGAGCGCGTCGATATCGCTGCGGTTGCGTGGGTTGGTTCGGTCGGTCTGCTGGAGTCGGTACGTGATGTGGTCGATGATGGTGTCGCAGGCCTGACGTATGGCCATGTCGTGGGTGGTGTCTCTGAACTGCCTGAGCTTGGATAACAAACGGCTTAGGTCGGTGTC
>JBGVPZ010000001.1:0-12593 GCA_045127275.1 Alistipes sp. | reverse complement strand
TAAAAATGAGCAAGTAAAACAACGAAAGGAGGACGTTCAACCGCGGTGGAACGTCCTCCTGGTTTTAAGCTTTTACGGCGAGGCGCACCGATGCGCCACCCCAGGGATTGACCGTGACCGATTCGCAGGCTATCTGACGATCTCCTTGGCGGATCGTCAGCGTCCAGAGTTGCGGTTTTGTATGGTCGATCGTGCGATCTTGGGGCAACGAGTGGGGGATGGCATAGAGCAACACCTCGGCCGAGGCTGCCGCCGGGGCGGTGAGAATAAGCCGTGTAGCGATCTCAACCCCTGTGGGAGCACAGCGAAGTGCGGCTCCCGGCTCGGCAACGCGCGAAGAGGTGGTCGCATAACTCACCTGCTCGCCCTGCTCGTCGAAGGTGACGCAAAGCAACTCAATATTGTATCGCCATCGCTCCGGATGGTCGCATCGAAGCTCAATTTCGTAGGGATTGCACGTTTTCATAGGGACAAAGATAGTGCTTAAAGATGAAAACTCGTTAAGAAAGTTTGCAGTTTCGCGTTTTTTGTCGTAAATTTGCGGACTAATTGTGCATAAGCATCAATTGATTGCAACGATGAATAACTACAAAATCGCCTATAAGGGGCTTTCTGAAGGGGTTCACGACTTCACGTTCGAGGTCGATGGAGCTTTGTTTGAGGCCTTTGAGAATAGCGAGATCCTCGGTGCCGATTGCCGTGCTACGGTGCAGTTGCAGCGTGGAGCGGCGCAGTTGATCGCCGACGTGCAGATCGAGGGCGAGGTAGTTGTGGCGTGCGATCGCTGCTTGGAGGATTGCACCCTGCCTATCGACTATGAGGGACAGCTGGTTGTCAAATTCTCGGATGAGGAGCAGGAGTACGACGGTGAGGTGCTGTGGCTCTTCCCGGGCGAGCCGGAGTTGGATCTGGCGCAGTACATCTATGAGAGCGTGATCCTCTCGCTGCCCTACCAGCGTGTACACGCTAAAGGGGAGTGCAACCCCGAGATGCTGGAGCGTTTCAGCATCGTGAGCCAGGGCGAATTCTCGGCCATCGAGGCAGAGGCGGCACGCGAAGAGGAACAACAGGCCGTCAAAGGGGAGGCTTGGGAGAAGCTCGCTGCGCTGAAGGCACAAATGGAACAAGAAGATTAGCAGGGTATCTCCAACCCAAATAATTGAATAGAACAGATATACGTTAAACTAATAAAAGTACATTGAAAAATGGCACATCCTAAACACAAAGTCTCGTCGACGCGTCGTGACAAGAGAAGAACGAACTACAAGGCTGTCGTTCCGACGGTTGTAACCTGCTCGAACTGCGGTAGCGCAGTCCTCTACCACCGTGTATGCCCCGAGTGTGGCTTCTACCGTGGTAAGCTGGCAATCGAGAAGAAGGCGGAGTAATTCGTCACCCAGATTTCGCCTGACGGGTGATTTCTGCGAGGTGTACTACCTCGATAAGACGAGCTGTCAGCGCAGTGCGCTTGGCAGCTCATTTTTTTATCAAATAAGAAACTGTCTCTATGCTGAAAATTGGTATTGATGCCATGGGTGGCGACTTCGCCCCTGAGGTGGCTGTCGAGGGTGCCGTCATGGCATTGGCTAAAATCGACAAGGAGAACCGTATCGTCCTCTTTGGTGACGAGCCGCGTATCCGCGAACTCTTGAAGAAGCATAACTGCTCGGCCGATCATTTCGACCTGGTGCACTGCTCGGAGGTGATCGAGATGGGTGACCATCCGGCCAAGGCCTTCGTGGCAAAGAAAGATTCGAGCATCGTCGTAGGTTTCAATCAGTTGGCCGAGGGTAAGATCCATGGCTTCGCCAGTGCCGGATCGACCGGTGCGATGCTGGTTGGCTCGATGCAGGTCATCAAACCCGTCGAAGGTGTGATTCGTCCGGTGATCTCGACTCTGATTCCGAAGCTCATCGGTCGTCGCGGTCTGCTGCTCGACGTGGGTCTGAATGTGGATGCCAAGCCCGAGGTGTTGGCCCAGTATGGCTTCTTGGGCTCGATCTATGCCAAATCGGTGCTCGGTATTGAGAATCCGCGTGTTGCGTTGCTCAATATCGGCGAGGAGGAGGGTAAGGGTAATGCCCAAGCCAAGGCTACCTACGATCTGTTGAAGGCGGACGAGCGCATCAACTTTGTCGGCAATGTCGAGTCCTCCTATATTTTTGCAGGCAGCTACGGCGGTCCCGACCCCGATGTGGTCGTAGCCGAGGCCTTTGTCGGCAATACGGTGCTCAAGATGGCCGAGGCGCTCTATCGCATCAACTTCAAGCTCGGTGGTGGCAAGCCGCGTGTGATGAATTTCCTGCGTCCGGTGCTGGGTCGCATCATCCCGAAGCTCTACTATCAGCAGGATTTCTGGGAGGCGATGAATGGCGAGAATATCGGTGGCACGCAGGTCATCGGTATCAATGCACCGGTGATGATCGGTCACGGAGGTTCGTCGGCTCGTGCTATCTGCAGCATGATCTGCGCCATGGAGCGTGACATCAAGGGCGATTTCCCCTCGAAGTTGCGCGCTGCGCTGGCCGAGAAGAACGCATAAGCCGAGTTGTCATGAAACCCAATTTTTGGAATCGTATATTCCACTATAAAGCGTGGAAGCCGCTCTACTTTTTGCGCGGCTTCCTGCGCTATTATACTCCCCGCTGGTGGACGCAGCGCCGTCTGAAGAGGCTGCTGAAGGAGGCTCAGGCACGTCCCGATTGGGAGTATATTCGTAGCCGTGTGGACTACTACAACCGCTTGGAGCCGATGGCTGCTACACCCGAAGGGCTGAAGCCGCTCGCCGAACACCGGGTGGGTACGATTCAGTCGGCCTATTTCTTTGATTCGCACGAATATACCCGCTTCTTTGCCGATCACCTGCGGTGGAAGATCGAGCCGGGTGATGTGACGACGGTCCCCGCCCTGCCCTCGGTGGTCAAGAGCCGCCCGACGGAGGGCAATTTGGCCAATTCGGTGGTGTTGAATCTCGATAAACACCGCCATTTCCTCTTCTTGAAGGATGAGATTCCCTTTCGGGCGAAGCGGAATTTGGCCATCTTCCGTTGCAACATCAACTATCCCTATCCCAATTACGAGACCCGTCTGCGCTTTGTCGAGCAATATTACGGCCATCCGATGTGCGATATCGGGGTGAGCAATCGCAACGCCGTGGTCAAAGAGGAGTGGAATCGTCCCTACATCTCGGAGTATGACCACATGGACTACAAGTTTGTGATGTGTCTGGAGGGTATCGACGTGGCAACCAACCTCAAATGGGTCATGTCGAGCAATTCGTTGGCCGTCATGCCACCCCCGCGTTATGAGACCTGGTTTATGGAGGCGGCCCTCATTCCCAACTATCACTATGTAGCCATCAAGGCTGACTATTCCGATCTGGAGGAGCGACTGCAGTACTACATCGACCATCCCGAGGAGGCTGAGGCCATTGTGCGTCATGCTCACGAATGGATCGAGCAGTTCCGTGATCGTCGGCGCGAGAAGCTAATCTCCTTGTTGGTGTTGGAGAAGTATTTTAGGCAGACCCACCAACTGTAAAAAAAACGTATAGCAAGGTAATTTCTTCGTTACGCTTGTTTGGCAATTGCTCACATACGCAAAGTATGCTCCGCATTGCCAACCTGCGCAAGCCTTGAAATTCCGCTTGCTATACGTTTTTTTTGTGGCTTTGAGGGGGGGGGTGGCATCTGCCTCGGCTGAAAAATCCTCATTTACCGAAGTAAACTGCGGTTTTTCATCCATCGAGCAGCTTCAAAATAGCTCTTGCTATACGTTTTTTTGTGGCTTTGTGGGAGGTTGTTTATTGGCATCTACCTCAGCGGACTGCCGCGTTGGGCCATCGGCTTAGGGCCAATAGATAAGTAGGCCGGCCAGGGCCGAGAGGGCAATCAGCAGGATTGGGTTCACCTTGCGCCACTGACCGAGGAGTACGCCGCCGAAAAGTACCCAGCTCCAGCCGTCCACGAAGTTCTGCTCGCCGGGAGCCGACGTATGGGGAAAAATCAAGAGCAGGGCTGCAGCGGCGATCATGCCGATCATGGCCGGTCGCATACCTTGCATCGCCCCTTCGATCAACCGGTTTCCTTTCAATTTTAAGAAGAAATGGGTCAGTAGCAGCATCAGGGTCAGTGCCGGCAGGCAGACTGCAATGGTGGCAATCACTGCCCCCAACACCCCGAACCAGACCGAACCCTCCTGCACGCCCACCGTATAGCCGACATAGGTGGCTGAGTTGATGGCAATCGGGCCGGGGGTGATCTGCGAGACGGCAACGATGTCGGCAAACTCGCTGTTGGTCATCCACTCGTGTTGCACAACCACCTCATTCTGAATAAGCGAGAGCATGGCATAGCCACCACCGAATCCGAAGAATCCGATCTTGAGATACGAAACAAAGAGTTGCCAGAAGATCATCGCTTACACCGTTTACTGATCCACAACTGCCAGCCGATGCCTCCGGCGGCCGCAGCCATTAAAATATAGATAGGCGACCATCCCAACCACCAGACCGATACGGCCGAGGCAACGATGACCAGGTAGAGTGCTGCATGCATGCCACGCGAGAGCGACAAGATGGGGGCAACGATCAGGGCAACCACAGCCGGTCGCATCCCCCGAAACGCGGCATCCACCCACGGATTGTGGCGCACGTCGGTAAAGAGGATGGCAATGCAGAGGATGATGACAAACGAGGGGATGACAGCCCCCAAAATAGCCGAGAGAGCCCCTCGTAGGCCGCGTAGGCGATAGCCGATAAAGACTGCTGTGTTGAGCGATATGGGCCCGGGAGCCGATTGCGCCAGCGTCAGGAGGTCGAGAAAATCATGTCGGGCGATCCAACCACGACGGTTGATGACCTCGTGTTCGATGATCGAGATCATGGCATAGCCGCCACCAAAGGTGAAGGCTCCGATTTTCAGGAACGTGAGAAAGAGACGCCAGCACATCTTCTTGGGGTGTCTATTTTTTGGTGAGGTTATTGACCACCGAGACCATCGTTACGGCAACGACGGCTGCTGTCTCCGTGCGTAGGCGTTGGCTTCCGAGTGTGATCTCCTCGAAGCCCGCCTCGATGGCTTGCGCCACCTCCTCCTTCGAGAAATCCCCTTCCGGACCGATCAAGATCAATACCTCCTCGTCGGGTTGGAGAATCGAGGCCAGGTAGTGCTTGCCGGTCGGGCTTTGCGGCTCGTCGCAATGGGCAATCAGCTTACGGCCGGAGCAGGGGATGGCGAGTAGCTCCTTGAAGGAGGTCAGGGGCGCCAACTCGGGACGAAAAGCCTTCAACGACTGCTTCATGGCAGCCGTGATTACCTTCTCGCTGCGATCCGATTTGAAGACACGACGCTCGCTATGTTCGCTCTCGAGCGGAACGATCCGACTGACACCGATCTCGGTCGCCTTCTCCAGGAACCATTCGTAGCGATCGTTGTTTTTCGTCGGGGCTACGGCCATCGTCAGACGATAGGGGAGCGGCTCAAAGGGGGCGATCGTCTGCTCGATGTGTACGGTGCACCGTTTGGGGTGGTCGTCCGTGATGCGGGCGCAGTAGAGTGCACCGCGTCCGTCGGTCAGATGGATCGAATCGCCGAGGCCCAAACGCAACACGCGAATGCAATGTTTCGACTCCTCTTCGCTCAAAGTGTAGTCGGGAGGTGTAATTTCGGGGGCGTAGAATAGTTGCATAGCGAAATTTTACGTATCTTTGCTTGCTTATTATAACTTTACATAGGCAAAGGTAGTTAAAAACCGCAAATAAACGCCAAATATAGACCTCAAATGAAACGGATCCTTGCAATATCGCTCATTTTGCTTGCTATGACACAATTTGCTTGTACCTCCCAAAAGGCTTCGCAACAGAATCCACTGCTGGCGGAGTGGAAGACCCCCTATGGTGTTCCGCCATTCGATCAGATTCGCCCCGAACACTTCCTGCCCGCCTTCGAGCAGGCGATGGCCGAACATCTGGCCGAGATCGAGCTGATCACCTCGGCGATCGAAGAGCCGACCTTCGAGAATACAATTTTGGCCTACGACAACTCGGGACAGCGATTGGAGCAGGTGGCCCTGGTCTTTGGCATGCTGGCCGCTGCCGAGACCAACGAGCAGCTGCAACAGATCGAGGCCGAGGTGATGCCGCTGCTGGCAGCACACGATGACCGCATAGCCCTCGATGAGGCACTCTTTGCACGCATCAAGGCGGTCTATGATGCACGTCGCGGCTTGGCACTCGATGCCGAGCAGCAGCGTCTGCTTAAGAAGATCTACGACGGTTTCGTGCGCTCGGGAGCCCTGCTGGAGGGTGCTGCTCGGGAGCGTTTGCGTGCCATCAACGAGGAGCTCTCGAATGTCTCGGTGCGCTATGGACAGAATCTGCTGGCTGAGAATAATGCCTTCTCGATCGAGCTGACAGCCAAGGACCTGGACGGTGTGCCCAGTTCGGTGCGCGATCTGGCATCCGAGAAGGGTAAGGAGATGGGCGTGAAGGGCTATGTCTTTACGCTCCATAAGCCGAGCCTGATCCCCTTTCTGACCTACGCTTCGCGGCGCGATCTGCGTGAACAGCTCTACACGGCCTATCTGAACCGTTGCAATCAGGGCAATGAATACGACAACAAACAGCTGATCAACGATTTCGTTCGTCTGCGTACCGAAAAGGCTCATCTGTTGGGCTTCGACTCCTATGCCGACTATGTGATCTCGAATGAGATGGCCGGCACGACCAAAGCGGTCTATGACCTGCTCAACGAGATCTGGACCCCCGCGCTTGAGAGTGCCACCAAGGAGCTGGAGAAGATGCGCGAGCTGTTTGCTGAGGACCATCCGGAGGAGAGCTTTGCTTCGTGGGATTGGTGGTATTATGCCGAGAAGGTGCGCAAACGCGACTATGCCATCGACGAGGAGATGTTGCGCCCCTATTTCTCGTTGGAGAATGTGCGCGGTGGCATCTTCTTCTTGGCTAATCGCCTCTATGGCATCACCTTCCGCCCGATTTCGGTGCCGGTCTATCACCCCGAGGTCTCGGCCTATGAGGTGCTCGATACCGATAATTCGCACCTCGGCGTGCTCTATTTCGACTTCCATCCGCGTGCCGGTAAGGGGCAGGGTGCTTGGTGTGGCAACTATGTCGAGCAGCGTTACCGCGATGGTGAGCGCATTGCTCCGGTCGTGGCCATCGTCTGCAACTTCACCCGCCCGACAGCTACTTCGCCGGCCCTGCTGACCCTCGATGAGACCGAGACACTCTTCCATGAGTTTGGCCATGCGCTCCACTTCCTCTTCCACGATGTGAAATATCGCGGTCTTTCGGAGGTGGAGGGTGACTTTGTCGAGCTTCCCTCGCAGGTGATGGAGAATTGGGCCTTCCAGCCCGAACTGCTCAAGCATTACGCTGTGCACTATCGTTCGGGTGAGGTGATCCCGGCTTATCTGATCGAGAAGATGCGCCGCAGCGAACTCTTCAACCAGGGTTTTATGACTACGGAGCTGATTGCCGCCTCGCTCTCGGATCTGGATCTGCATGCCATCACCTCCTATGAGCCGATCGACGTGAATGCCTTCGAGAAAAATGCCCTCAATGAGCGTCGCGGACTGATGCCGGAGATCGAGCCGCGCTATCGTTATCCCTATTTCAGCCACATCTTCGATGGCGGTTACTCGGCCGGCTATTATTTCTATACATGGGCCGAGGTGCTCGACAAGGATGCCTTCGAGGCCTTCCGCGAGACGGGCGATCTGTTCGATCGCGAAACGGCAGCCCGCCTGCGTGTGCTGCTCGAGAGTGGCGGCTCGAAGGATGGTATGTCGCTCTATCGCGCCTTCCGTGGCAAGGATCCCGATAAGGTGCCGATGCTCGTCGGTCGCGGCCTGATGGAGCCGCCTGTCGAGGAACCCGAAACGGACAAGGCGGCAGGTGAGCCGGCTGATTCGTTGGCCGTGGAACCCCTTGCCGAGTCCCTTGCCGAACCTCTTGCCGAGCCGCGGGTGACCGCTCTGAAGGCCCTGCCGGACCGTCAGCTTGAAAAACGCGCTGTAGCGGAGAAACACGACTTGCAATAACTAACTCAAAATAGACGTTTCTATGAAAAAACTGATGATTATGGCCCTCTCTTTTATGGCTGTAGCGTGCGGTGACAACACGATCCCGCAGGCACAATATCCCGAGTTGGATCTGACCAACCCGTTGCTGGCAACGTGGGATACCCCGTACCAGACCCCTCCCTTCTCGAAGATCAAGCCCGAGCACTTCGAGCCGGCTATCGACGCCGCTATTGCCTGCTCGCGTGCCGAGATCGAGGCGATTGTGAACAATCCGGCCGAGCCGACCTTCACGAATACGATCCTTGCTCTGGAGCGCAATGGTGAGTTGCTGGGTCGCGTTTCGGGTGTCTTCTACAACCTGATGGGCACTGAATCGACCCCCGAGATGCAGGCTATCGCCCAGCGCATCCAGCCCAAATTGTCGGAGCTTTCGAACGACATTTCGCTCAATGCCGAGCTCTTTGCCCGCGTGAAGGCTGTCTATGAGGATCCCGATTGGTGCCTGTCGGATGCCGAGAAGAAGCTCCTCGAGGATACCTACCTGGGCTTTGCCCGTAGTGGTGCCGCCCTCTCGGACGAGGATAAGGAGCTCTATCGCACCTACTCGAAGGAGCTGGGCGCACAGACCCTGCTCTTTGGTCAGAATGCGCTGCATGCTACGAATGCCTTTGCGCTGAACATCACCGACGCCAAGCAGGTGGCCGAGTTGCCCGACTTCGTGAAGGAGGCGATGGCTGCCGAGGCGGCTGCACGTGGCCAGAAGGGCTGGACGGTGACGCTGCAGGCTCCGAGCTACATCCCCTTCCTGACCTACTCGTCGAATCGTACACTCAAGGAGCAGCTCTACCGCGCCTACAATTCGCGCGCGCTGGGTGGCGAGTTTGATAACACGGAGGTGATCAAGAAGATCGTCAATCTGCGTCTGCAGATCGCCAACCTGCTCGGCTATGAGACCTATGCCGACTATGTGCTGGAGCAGCGCATGGCCGAGTCGGCCGAGACGGTGGAGAACTTCCTCGACGAACTGCTGACCGCTACGAAGGAGTATGCCGATGCCGACTATCGCACCATCTCGGAGTATGCCGCCTCGCTCGGCTTCGAGGGTGAGCTGATGCCCTGGGATTGGGCCTACTACAACGAGAAGTACAAGAACGAGAAATATGCCCTCTCGGACGAGATGGTGAAACCCTATTTCAAGCTCGAGAATGTCAAGCAGGCTGTCTTTATGCTGGCTAACAAGCTCTATGGCCTGAACTTCACGGAGAACACGGAGATCGAGGGCTACCACCCCGAGACTACGGTCTATGAGGTGACCGATGCCGATGGCCGCTTTATGGCTGTCCTCTACCTCGACTTCCATCCCCGCGCCACGAAGCGTGCCGGTGCATGGATGACCGAGTTCCGCGGCTCGAAGATCGTCGATGGGGTAGAGACCCGTCCGCTTGTTTCGCTCGTGATGAACTTCTCAAAACCGACCGAGACGAAGCCTTCGCTGCTGACCTACGACGAGGTGGAGACCTTCCTGCATGAGTTTGGCCACGGCCTGCACGGCATCCTGGGTGAGGGTGAGTTTGAGTCGCAGACCGGTACGTCGGTCTTCCGCGACTTTGTGGAGCTACCTTCGCAGATCATGGAGAATTGGGCCACCGAGAAGGAGTATCTGGACCTCTGGGCCGTACACTATCAGACGGGCGAGAAGATGCCCGAGGAGCTGATCAACCGCATCGTTGCTGCCCAGAACTACCTGGCGGCCTATGCCAACGTGCGCCAGCTCTCGTTTGGTATGACCGACATGGCATGGCACTCGCTCACCGAGCCTTTCGAGGGCGATGTGGTGGCCTTTGAGCAGGCTTCGATGGCCTCGACGCAGGTGCTGCCCGTTGTGGAGGGCACGGCGATGAATCCCGCCTTTACGCACATCTTCTCGGGTGGTTATGCCGCCGGCTACTATGGCTATAAGTGGGCCGAGGTGCTGGAGGCCGATGCCTTCTCGATGTTCAAGGAGCAGGGCATCTTCAACCGCGAGGTGGCTACCAAGTTCCGCGAAAATATCCTCTCGAAGGGTGGCTCGGAGCATCCGATGAAGCTCTACGAGGCCTTCCGCGGTCATAAGCCGGCCACGCAGGCACTGATTGACAAGATGCAGTTAGGTAAGTAATCGGCCGAATGGATATCAAAAGGGCCTCCGAATTGCTCGGAGGCCCTTTTTTTGTGTGGTGTGGAGCTTGTGCCGTTACTCGGCCGACGCTGCCAGGGGCGAAGCCTGCGTATAGACGCGGGCGGCCAGCTCCTTGTCGAGCTGATACATGCCATATTTGTCGCTCTCGACGGCCTCGGCGGCGAAGATCATGTCGCGTGCCGACTCCTCCTCCTCGATCTGCTCGTCGATGAACCATACGAGCATGTTCGACGATGCAAAGTCACGATCCTCGGCTGCGATGGCGGCCAGGTTGTTGATCAGCCCCGTCACGATCTTCTCGTGCTTGAGCGTCTCCTGGAACATCTCGAGTACCGAGGCCCACTCGGTACGCACCTCGGCAATGGGCTTCAGCTCGACCTTGCAGTCGCGCGCGTTGAGGTAATTCATCAAGATGCGGGCGTGATCCTGCTCCTCCTGCCACTGCACGAAGAACCAGTTGGCGACACCCTTATAGCCTTTCGCCTCGGCGTCCATCGACATCGAAAGATAGAGATAGGCCGACCACAGCTCGGCGTTGATCTGCTCATTGATAGCAGCGTGTAATTTCTGGCTTAACATAGTTGTATTGTTTTTAGTGTGTTTGTAATTTCTGTTTGTGGGATTATCTTCTTCTCCCTATGCAAAGATACAACACAAATCGAAATTTGCAATAGTTTTTTGATTATCTTATTTGATGTAGGTATCAGTTTCGCTGATGGCCTACCCCTGCAAAAACAGCGCCGAAAAGCCTTTGCCTCTTCTCCCCTCAAAAAAACAGCGCGCCCCCGAAAGGTCGCGCTGAAAAAGGAATGCGCTTCGCTTTTATTCTGTAACGGGGCGCACCGTGTGACCGTAGTAGCGGCTGCACCAACTCACTTTGCGGTTACCACTGCCGAAGAACAGCATGCGCGCGAACCGCGAATCACTCTCGTCAGGCGTAGAACCCCAACAGCCGCCGGTCACTCCGTCGCTGTGGAGCAACCGCCCGACGCGACAACCGGCAGCGGGAAGGAAAATACTGTTGCCGTTTTTTCCGGTTATTTTATAACCCTTGTGACCACCTTGCGAAGTCCAAGTCCAAGAGCAATTCTTGAGTAACTCTTGGAACTCCGCGTTGGTCGGCAGTCGCCAACTACCGCCCCAGTTGGCGCGAGCGGCATCGTATTGGGAACTGCCTGCGATATCGCCCATGGATTTGTTATGATAGGTCTTGCTATTCTCTTCATCGTATTCCGATTTGGTACGCGTTTCTCCCCAGGCGTAGTAATTGCCATACTCCGCGGGGGTCGATGCCCCCACATTGCAGGTGGCCCATTTGACACTCAGGCCCAAATCAATCCACTCGTGGCCATTGATTGTGCCTCTTGAGGCTGCTTGTCGTGCTGCCTCCTCGCGAGCCAATCGTTCGCGTTCCGCCTTTTCGGCAGCTTCACGCGCTTCGCGCTCACGACGCTCCTTTTCGGCCTTCTCTTTGGCAGCTTTCTCCTCGGCTAAACGTTTTTCCTCGGCCGCTTTCTCTTTTGCCAACCGATCCTTTTCAGCCTTTTGAGCCGCGGCATTGGCTTTTTCGGTGCTATCCTGAACAAAGGCGGCACGTTCGGCCTCTGCCAGAGCAATACTATCAGCGATGGCTTGTTGTTCGCGGAGGTGGGTCATGGCGGTGCGCCCGCCCCAGAAACCACCGGCTACCAACAGCAATATCACCACCGTCCACAGCCACTTTTTGCCTCCCCGCTTTTTCGGCGGCGCAGGCACAGGGGCAGGTTGCGGTTTGGGCTGCGGTTTGGGTTTAGGAGCCGATTTCGGAGTATCGTCCAAGATCGTGGCCTCGACCGCAGGATCATCGTATAAGGTCTCCGGCTCCTCCGCCGAGGCGGCTGGGGTCTCCAAAGCCTGCAAAAAGTCCGCCACCGAGCTGTAGCGGTCGCGCTTGGCGGGCGACATGGCACGGCGAATCGGGGCAACTAAATGTGCCGGGATGGTCGGCGGGAAGTGCAGCCCCTCGTTGATCAGTTTCGGGGCTTCGATCGGCGTCTCGCCCGAGAGGAGTTTATAGAGGGTAGCACCGAGGGCATAGATGTCGGTCTCGGGGCTGAAGAGGCTGACGCCGCCTATATTGTATTGCTCCATCGGAGCGTAGCCGTGCGAAATGCCCACCGGGGTGGTCGAGGTCTGATGCCCCGCCTCGTCGTAGCGTTTCGAGAGGCCGAAGTCGATCAGCACGGCCCGCTGCTCCTCGTCGAGCAGGATATTGCCCGGCTTGACGTCGAGGTGGTTCATCTTGCGGCTGTGCAGATAGCCCAACGCCTCGGCCACCTGCCGCACAAAGTCCACCGCCGCAGCCTCGGGCAGAGGGCCCTGCTTAACCCGA